>JACKGP010000009.1 GCA_020631935.1 Candidatus Nomurabacteria bacterium | reverse complement strand
AATAGCCAAAATCGTCGTTCATTGTTCTTTAACAACCGGATAAAGTTTTCTCAGTTTGATACGAGCATCCTCAGCCGTGAATTGCCAATGAATCTTAGCCTGTAGGGAATTGCGCCGAAGCTGCCAAGCGGCAACTTCCTGAGCGACAGTCTCCTTGTTCGGCAAGCGACGATTAAGACATTGACGGGTGAGAACGGAAAGTTCACATTCGGCCACATTAAGCCAAGAGCCGTGTTCAGGCGTGTAATGCCATTCTAACTTGGCCGCAATGCGTCTGGCTTCTTGAGGGGGGAAGGCTGCATAAAGGCAGGCAGGGGAGTGAGTATTGAGATTGTCGGTGATAAGGACAATCTTCTCCGCCTCAGGAAAGTCCTCATCCACCAAAAGGCGTAGCTCTTGAGCCATATCCAGACTTGTGCGTCGGTTGGTGACATGAACCCTGCGCCAGCCTGTCAAAGGTTGTACCTTGATAAAAAGGTTGACAGTCCCGTTACGTGTGTACTGATAATCCTGACGAACTACCTCACCAGGGGTCATCGGTAAATGGCCCCGAGGCGTTTCATGCAAGGTCACACTTTGTTCATCCAGGCAAACTTGGGGTCGCTTGGGGTCAAAAGGTCGTTGATACACTTCCAAAACATCTTCCATCTTAGCCACGTACTGGGCTGAGGGTTTACCGATACACCAGCTTTTCACTCGCCATGGCTTGAGGTCGTTTTTTTTAACCGTTCCCAGACGGCTACGTGGCTAATGCTCTCTATGACTTCTAGTTCTACCAGCTGCTCGGCTAACAATCTCATTGTCCACTTACTCACTCCCTCTGGTGGGTCGCTACAGGCCAAAAGCGTTAATTGCGCTTCTACCTCCCCTGTTAGTTTTGGGGGAGACCCTGACCGAGGTTTGTCATATAAGGTGGCTTCCATCCCTTCATCCAAGTAGCGTTTCCTAATATTGGCCACTGTTTTCTTACTCACCTGCATGGCCTCAGCTATCCTGGCATTTGTCCAATGCTCCCCTTGACTGTAATCTGTTAGCAAGAGGATGCGTGCTCGTGTTTGGGTACGAGCCGCCGTTTGCCCACTTCTGATGATGCTGGTTAAACTTGTTCTTTCTTCGGTTGTTAAGGTTATTTTTCTATGTTTACTCATGAGCGTAATTGTACGCTCTTCTTTGATAGTGTAAAATTTTTCTTAACTAAGCA
>JACKGP010000008.1 GCA_020631935.1 Candidatus Nomurabacteria bacterium | reverse complement strand
GGTATTTATGTTCCTCCCTATAAAAACGTACTTGTTTTTATGTTTATACGTTGCCGCACCTCACGCAGCTAATCACAAGGTGATTTTAGCATGAGCTGGATAGGGATTGCAATAGCTAAAGATAGGCCCTGTATGATTTGAATGTTTCAAGACTTCTGTAAGTTGTAGCAAAACAACAAATCTGCTACAATGCCTCAAGTAGCAACACTAGCGTGGCTCTTTAGCTCAGTTGGTAGAGCAGAGGCCTGAAGAGCCTTGTGTCACTGGTTCAAGTCCAGTAGGAGCCACCAAATACGAAAATTAAACATCCTACTTTTTAGTAGGATGTTTTGCTTTTCTAGACAGTAGTAAAGACTTTTACTTTATTATACTTTTCAGGTCGGTGAGCTCACTAGGCAATACAACCAAGGTCTTCTGGCTTGGCTCAACAGAGATTTTCTCTAGAGTCTGGAGTGTACGAATATTAATTCCGCCCTTTACCTTGCTAAGCATCGCTGCCGCATCAGCAACCGCCTGTGCAGCCTGCTTTTCACCATCGGCACTAATAACTACCGCACGACGCTCACGCTCGGCCTCGGCTTGCTTGGCCATAGCTCGCTTCATATCTGTCGGAAGTTCAATATTTTGAACTTTTACCGCCTCAACATCAATTCCCCATTGATCTGTTTGACGGTCAACGATCTCCTTTATCTGCTGGCTGACTTCATCTCGTTTCGCCAATAAATCGTCAAGGTCTACGTTGCCAGCTACATCACGCAGGGCAGCTTGAGCAAACTGACTAGTGGCATAGATATAATTTGTAGTCTCTAGCACAGCCTTTGCCGCATCAACGGCGCGCAAATACACAACTGCATCCACATTTGCTGGCACGTTATCACGAGTCATGATCTCTTGCTTCGGCACGTCTATGGGCGTCGAGCGTACATCTACGGTAATCATTTGCTGAATTATCGGCACCACCAAACGCAATCCTGGCTCACGAGTGCCCGTATATTTACCTAGCGTCAAAACTACGCCACGCTCGTATTGTTTAACGATTTTTATACTGGCTAAAACAATCACAATCGCTATAGCAATTAACCATGCAAATAATTCCATAAATCCTCCTCTAAATATCTATACTTTAACTATACCGCAAATTTGATCAACTTGTCGATTAATTCCGGGTACTTTACACCCTCGGCTTGCCACAGCTTTGGATACATGCTGACACTCGTGAATCCTGGAATGGTATTTACTTCATTGAAGTACACCGTCTCGCCGTCGTACAGAAAATCTACTCGAGCCATTCCTGAGCAACCCAATGTGCGATATATAGTCAATGCAGAATCTCTGATAGATTCTCGTATTTCATTCGGTAAATCGGCCTCGGTGTTTATTCTCGCCGAGCTATTGTCGGTATACTTTTCGTCGTAGTCATAAAATTTATCGTCGGAAGATACTATCTCTCCTACGTCGCTAGCTTTGGCATGGTTATTCTCGCCCAATACAGCCACTTCAAGCTCACGACCATAAATAGTTTTTTCTAAAAGCAACCCATCACTGTACTTCCACGCCTTCTCGCAAGCCGATTCCAATTCACTAAAATCAGTAACATGACTAACACCCACCGAGCTGCCACCTGAAACTGGTTTTACAAAAATATCATTACCGAGCTCTCGCTCAATTAGAATCTTATCGATGGCGTCACCTCTTCTTAGCTCTACCCAAGGCGTCACCATGATGTCCTTACCGCACAAAATCTGCTTTGCTAGAACTTTATCCATACAAACCGCACTGGCTGCAACCCCACAGCCAACTACTGGTATATGTAGCAGCTTTGCTAGGCCCTGAATAGAACCATCTTCACCATTCTCGCCATGAAGCACCGGAAATATGACATCGACATGAACCACATCGCTACCTGGATAAGTCACAAAGCTACCCATGCCAGGCACAGCCACGAGCTGCTTTCCACCATGTTGAGACAAATCGTCATTCCAAGATTTCATCATCCACCATTTACCGTGACTATCTATGTAGCCAAGCAGTACGTGATACTTCTCATTATCCATTGCCGCATAGACATTTCGTGCACTCATAATCGAGACGTCATGCTCAGGTGACTGACCGCCGAAAAGTAGTAAAACAGTTTTACGGCTCATAGTAATACCTAGTATACTACACTCATGAGTCGTGTACCGCTAGCCGAGCAAATGAGGCCGCAGAGTCTAAGGGATGTTATTGGCCAAGATCATTTACTTGGCGATTCTGAGATTTTACAAAAAATTGTCGCCAATAAAGAGCCAGTTAGTCTCATTCTTTGGGGGCCGCCAGGAACTGGCAAAACTACTTTGGCGCGAATTATAGCCCAAGAAGTTGAAGCTGAGTTCATAGAATTATCGGCAGTAACTAGTGGCAAAAAGGACGTCGAAAAAGTTATTGAACACGCTAGGCAAAACTGGAATTTAAAGCTTCGCACAATTCTTTTTGTGGATGAAATTCATCGATTTAACAAAGCTCAACAGGACGCCTTTCTGCCTCATGTAGAGTCTGGATTAATTACACTGATTGGCGCAACCACCGAAAATCCAAGCTTTGAGGTAATTACGCCCCTTCTTAGTCGTACGCGCGTGCTAGTTTTGCAACCAATTGCAAAAAACGACATTACAAAAATTCTAAAAAGTGTCTTGAAAAAACTCGGGAAATCTAAAGACATCACACCGAAGGCCTTGGACTATTTAGCCGAACTATCTGGTGGCGATGCGCGAGTAGCGCTTGGAAACTTAGAGCTAGCACTAACTTTCAGCAAAAAAGTGACGCCGGAAATAGTTAAAGCAGCCGCCCAAAAGAAGTTACCTGGTTACGACAAGAAGGGTGACATGCACTACAACGTCGTGTCTGCATTTATAAAAAGCATGCGCGGCAATGATGTCAAAGCTACGCTCTACTATCTGTCTCGTATGATTGATGCTGGCGAAGATCCAAAGTTTATTGCTAGACGGATGATAATATTTGCATCTGAAGACATCGGCCTAGCCGGAAATGGAGCGCTAAGTCTAGCCGTGGCAACTTTTCAAGCCGTTGAGCGGATAGGCTTACCCGAAGCAAACTATAGCCTGTACCACTGTGCCGTAGCTTTGGCGCGTAGTGAAAAATCGCGCGAGATTACTGATTTAATGACAGAGTCAAAAGCTTTAGCTAAAAAATACCCAAATTCACTAGTACCGCTACATATTCGAAATGCTCCAACAAATCTCATGAAGGATCTAGGATACGGCAAGAACTACCAATGGAAGCCTGGGTTTAAACACAAAGAGGGTTTCCTGCCTAAAGACATTGGCTAGACGTATATGTACGTCTGATAAGAGCTGGGGCTTACCCCGCGATATTCGCTATACCAACCCCAGCCACCATTTGGCTTGTTTGGCAGCCAGGCATTGTACTGGCTAATGTTTAGCGTGCCGTTCGCATTGATACTCTCTACCCAGACAACATGCCCGTAGTAGCCTATATTCATTACACCAATAGATTTTGCTCTTGGTTTTGTACCCGTCTTGTATCCATTTGCGCGAGCTTTTCCCGGCCACTGATTAGCATTGCCCCAATACATTGGTGCCCTGCCAGTTTTTTCTAGCATCTTCCAAGCCGCATAGCTAACACACTGTCTGCATCCATAACCCCAAGCGTCATAGCCATAGCTAAAGGCATTTGCATCAACGCGACAGTTCATTAAGTGCGCTGGATAACCTCCATTTGGCAAAACCACAGGTTTTGGCTTTGGCTTAGGTTTTGGCTTTGGAGCTGGCGCAGGTGCAGGTGCTGGATCCTTCGGTTTTGGCTTTGGCGATTCTATTGATTTTGGCGTATCGTCAGTCTTTGGAGCTGGCGCTAGGCTAGGCTGTGGACTTGGAGTCTCAACAGACTCCGCCAGGCTATCCGTCAAAGCTAATGTTCCTGGCGACACCATTTCCGCACCAGCAAGTGAAGATGCAATCAGCCCCTGCTGTTGATCCTGTAGTTTCTTGCGCTCGGCTATCATCTTTTTTGTTAGCTTTGTTAGTTTTCCAGATTCACCCTCCAAAGCAACTAATTGACCAGTGTGCGAATTTTGGGTTGCAACTACGCGAGATACTTCCTTGTGCTGACTGGCTAGCATTTTGGCAAGCCTAGATTCCTGATTTGCTAATTTTTTTTGCGTATTTTTCATAGTGTCTACACGTTCTGAAAGGGCGTCATTGATGGAGTCATAGTGCATCTGACGATCCATATATTCACCGATAGAGTCACTGCCCGCAAGCATTTCTATCGGAGAAATACTCGACTCCACATACATGTCAGCCATAATCGCACCCAGCGCGCGCTTGCTATGCTCTAGCTCTATTTTTGTCTTAGATATTGAGCGTATAAGGCTGCTTTGATCTCGCTGACCCTCGCTTATAGAGTTCTCTAGGTCTTGACGTTTCTTTTTTAGATCGGCTATTTTATCCGTCAGAGTACCGCTTTTATCCCCAACAGTGCGGACTTTTTTGTTAGATATATCAATCTGCTTATTAAGATCGGCGATCTTTTGCTCTGTGGTCTTGGTCGAAGTAGCACTAGTTGCCTGCACCTGATAGAAGCAGCCAATAAATACGACCGCTAGCATTGCCAAAATAACAAACCATGGCACTAGCGAAACCGAAAATATTGACGGTGTGGTGGACCGTAGTTTCATTGTGATTTAATTGTAACAGCTTATGCTTTATAGTACAAATCAAATTATATCTGCTATAAATCTCGAGAACTTCAACACGACTCCGTCTTTTGGCTGTATGGTTATTTTATCCGATATACTGTAGTCGCAGCCCTGTGCTGAAATTAACACGCTCCAATCAAGACCATCATAAGGCAGACTGTAGTCTACGGGATTATCTGAGAAGTTACATATAGTCAAAAAAGATTCGATACCACATGATCTGCTAAACGAAAATACAGATTCATCGCAATACTCGCGACGATAATTATCCGCATTTCGCAACTCTGCATATTTACTCCTCAGAGACAGCAGCTGTTTTGTGATGAACAAAGCCGAGCGTGAATCTGATAGTTGATTTTCGACATTTACTTCAGAGTAATTGTCATTTATCGGAAGCCACGTTTCATCCGACGAGCTAAACCCGGCGTTGCTTGATGCATTCCACTGCATTGGAGTGCGCTGCGGATCGCGACCCAGACCTTTTCCAGGAACCCTTAACTCAAATGGATCGCGCACTAGACCTGGCTCGATATAGGTATCGGTCATGCCAATTTCCTGACCATAGTATAAAACCGGAATTCCCGGAAGCATCAACTGCAAAACTGTTAACATTCGGGCTTCCGTCTGACCAAAGCGTGTTGCTACGCGAGATTCATCGTGGTTGCTAAAGCAATAAAATGGCAAAGCTCCGTCTGGCAATGCCGACTGATAGCGCTCAACCATCTCGGCAAATTCCCACGTAGAAAAAGGAATGTGCATAGCCTGAAAATTAAATGCTGCCGAAAGCGTATTGTCAACGTTAAACATTCGCCTAATTTGATCTGCCACGGGTGTTATTTCATCTAAATGATCTTCGAAAACTATTAGACGATCTTTGTATTCGCGAGCCACTTCAGTAATACTCCGAAGGTAATCGTCTAGCTCTTTAGAATATCGGCTATAGACATGTCGAAGCTTATTGTATGGATCCTGCCCATCTTTGAAATTCTCATTTGGTGGATCGTCTCGAAACTCTGGATCTTTTGCCATCCAGCGAATGGCATCGACACGAAGGCCGTCAGCCCCTCTGTCAAACCAAAAGCGAATATAATCTTGCATGTGAGATCTCAACTCGGGATTCGACCAATTCAAATCTGGCTGCTCTGGCAAAAAGCTATGCAGATAATACTGCCCCGACCTTTCGTCAAGCTCCCAGGCCGATCCGCCAAAAACACTTAGCCAATTATTTGGAGCGCTTCCGTCTGGTGCAGCGTCACGAAAGATATAATAATCGCGCTCTGGACTGTCAGGGTTTTCTAGGGCTGCTTTAAACCATTTATGTTCATTAGAGCTATGATTTGGCACAAAATCAATCATCACGGCCATTCCGCGCTCGTGCGCATCAGCAATTAGCGCATCAAGATCTTCTAGGCTGCCAAATATCGGATCAACATCCGTATAGTTAGCCACGTCATAACCAAAATCCTTCATTGGCGACGGATAAAATGGGGATATCCATATGGCATCAACTCCAAGCGATGAATCGTCGCCTTTTAAGTAGGATAACTTTTCACGTATACCGGCTAAGTCGCCAACACCGTCACCATTACTATCGTAATAGCTACGGGGGTATATTTGCATAATTGCGTTTTTGTCTTGCCACACCTTCATAACTTCTATCATAGCATGTGATACAATGGGTTTAATATGAGGATTGGCATGATGGTGCGCGGGTTCCTAGCGACTCCCGTTCCTAGTAAAATAGCTTACTCGCCTGCTACTATTGCCCAAACGCTTGCCGAGGGACTAGAGGAGAATGGACATGAAATCACCTTCTATGGCCCCGAGGGAACCGACTTAAAGGTATCCAAAGTTGAAACTCTGTCTATTCGACCAGCCGTAAAGACTGCTGACCAATTCGATGAGTTCGTAGGTACGACCGACCTATTCGAAGAATACAGACCCAGTCTTTACGACACCCACATGGCAAAGAAGATGCTCGAAGCTGCCGATCGAGGTGAATTAGACTGTCTACTATTTCATCATTTTGAGTCTATACTTCCTCTAGCCAGTCTATTTCCAAAGGTTCCTGTAGTTTGTATATTGCATGATTTTATAGACGAAAATCGTCGCGAAATGCTCGAACTTCACGCCTCGCCAAATATACATTTTATATCAATCTCCGACAGCCAGCGACGTGATGCGCCAGACTTAGCATACTCTGGAACTGTCTATAACGGTATCGACACTGAAATGTTTAAACCGGATGGCGACCCAGAAGAGTATTTAATGGTGTCTGGCCGCATAACACCGTCTAAGGGAATAAAAGAGGCTGTTCAAATTGCCCAACAGACAGGAAAGCGTCTATATATAGCAGGCTCCCTTTCAAAAACCGATAGCTGGTATTTTGATGAGCACGTAAAGCCTCACCTGAACGATCGCATACTGTTTCTAGGTATGCTCGACCGCAGTCAACTTGTGAAATACTACTGCAAAGCTTCAGCATTACTAATGCCAATCCAATGGCAAGAGCCTTTTGGGCTAGCCATGGCCGAGGCTGGATCTTGCGGAACGCCTGTCATAGCTTTTGGGCGAGGTTCTGTACCCGAGGTCATTGCTAACGGCAAAACTGGCTTTATTGTCGACAACAGTGCCGAAATGATACTGGCTATCGAAAAGATTTCACAGATAAAACGCAGCGATTGTCGAAAGCACGTAGTAGATAATTTTTCTATCAAAAAAATGATTGATGGTTACGATACGGTCTTACGATCTATCGTGCTAGATAAGCCTACTAAGTCTCAACAGAAAAAACTATTGTTTAAAAAAGGTCTGCGAATACTCTCAGACCATATTACAAAATAAAGTCGTCGCTCTCCATTAACGCCGCCAATACGCCGTTAGTCCATCCGAAACCGTCCTGTAGCGGATATTCACCGCCTCCACCTAGTCCACTAGCCCTGCCCTCAACATTGTATTTTTCTACTAATTTATGCTTTTTTAGGTAAACTCTGGTATTTAACTTTACCCAGCGATTTTTAATATGATTCGCTAAATCGTAATAGCCATAATTTTTTAATCCGCAAATTGCTACCCATTGCAATGGCGCCCAACCATTAGGCGAATCCCACTGCTGGCCTGTTTTTTCTAGCGTAGTAACCAAACCACCAGGCTTTAGAAAATCGCGCTCAATTCTCTTTGCTACAAAATCGGCTTGCTTTTTTGAAGCAATCCCAACATATAGAGGAAATATTCCTGCAATCGACAGACGGCCAGTAAACGTACCGTGGTGAAAGTTATAATCTTCAAAAAACTTAGATTTTTCGTTCCAGCTATAGTGTAGGATCGCTCTTTTTCGCGTATTTGCAAGTTTCTGAAATTTGCTGGCCAGTAATGGATTTTTAACTAAGCGATAACTTTCTGCTATCGTCGACTCCAAATGATAAAGCAGGCAGTTTAAATCCACGGGAATAACATCTGCGGTGTGAATACTAGAAATATCATCGTCATTCAGCAGCCACCGCGAACTGAAATCCCAGCCACTCTCTGCACCGGCACGCAGGTGCAGATACACCCTATCTGCCTGTCGACCGTTTGAGCTCTCTACGGTTTCTATATCTTCACGTAAACTTTCTGGCCTAGGTGTAGTTTTGTTGTCATAATAACGGTTCATATTTGAACCATCCGGCATTTCAACCACTCTAGCAAATGCTTTATGTTCACGTTTCTGTAACTTTAGTCTACCCTTCATCCAAAAGCGATACTCTGCCAACATGTAAGGCAAGTACTCTGCGTGTGTTCGCCCCCTACCCTTGTGATGAGAAAGTAGTTTTACCATGTGACTAAAAAAAGGCGGTTGCGAACGACTTAAAAAATAGGTGCGATTTGCTGTAGGTATATACCCAAACTTACGAATCATAAAAGTAAAGTTTTTCATCATACCCTCAATCATATCCCAGCGATCATCAGCCGCTAGACCGAGCATGATAAAGTATGAGTCCCAGTAGAATTGCTCAGAAAAACGACCGCCCGGCACTATATAGGGGTGTGGCAGAGCCAACAACGATCCACGGTTAAGCCTGTTGCTGCGCTTTAGCTCATCCCACAATAATGATATGTGCTTGGTGACTGGAATACTGGCATCCGCCTTAAACTCTAGGTGGTCTCTGTGTGGAGTGAACTCGTAAAAGTGACGATTCACAAACTCTCTTAGGTCAAAATCTGGATCATTATGAGCCAAGCGGTACTCATCCAAAATTGCACGCATACGTGCCCGCGGAACAAGATCTGCAAAGGTCTTTCCATCATCATATATTTTTCTTCTCTGAACCTCGCTAAATAAGTCACCCAGACTTTCATCGGGACTCTTGCCGGTACGAACCAGCGTGCCAGCAGTAGCCACTAGTGCGCTCTTTAGTCGTTCATTGCGTGGAACTGGTAGTTTAAACTTAGTCATTTAATCTAGTATAGCGATTATGGTTTTCATTGTTAAGCACTATATTTATACGATACTATTGACATTTTATATAGCTTATGCTAATATATAAATAGTGATTTAATAAAAACAAAAATCACACAACAAAAACCAAGAGAGGAGCAGCTCTATGAAGCGAAAGCGAATTACAGTAACCTACCTTGGCTAGCCAAAAAAACCACTCGCAAAAGCGAGTGGTTTTTTACTTTATCAAACTAATCAATGGCAGGTAGAGAAATATAACAAAGCGCAGGCTCAGTAGCGGTGGCAGGACGAGTCACCCCACCAACCGGAGGCTGGCTACTAAATGTCAGCAGCGCAGACTGATCCGGCCGAGACAATACTGGGCCAACTGGGCACGCCCCATTTCCTTTTATTGAATAAGCTATCACTGGAACTACTTTTCCATCTACGGTATTCGGGGCGGTGTCTCTAACTCCCTCAAATATTGCACCCTCGCGTGCCTTAGCTTTAGTTGATGGCATCAGTAACTTGTCTTTATAGACAGACTGCAGGCTATTATTGAATGCATTATCTCTAAGCACATACTCAGAACCTGACCTCCAGCACCTATCTATACTATACTCCAGCCCTAGACAGGCTTTTTTACTTGCGTCTGCTACATCTGGATATCTACCATGGTCTAGGGCATACATCTCCAGGGCATCCTTGAATACTCTCACAGCCGCAGCCGTCTGACTATTCTCTGCCTTTTCTCGTGAAGATTGCCACGAAACTAGTATTATACTACTTAGTATAACAATCACCACGACAACTAAAAGTAGTTCAACTACAGTAAAGGCTTTTTTTGTTCGCAAAAACAACATACTCTGTATAGAATAGCATAAGCTGATTAGGCCAGACAAAATTATATCTTGGCTGCGCGCTTGCGTTCATTGGGATCCAGATAGCGCTTGCGTAATCGCAAGTTCTTGGGGGTGACTTCAAGCAGTTCGTCATCTTCTAGAAAATCAATACACTGCTCTAGACTAAACTGAGTATATGGAGTTAGCTGTACTGTACCGTCAGAGCTCTTTGATCGCATATTGGTAAGGTGCTTGGCTTTGCAAACATTTATTTCTAGATCTTCGTGTCGATTATAGATACCGACTATCATACCAGCATAAACCTCTATGCCTGGTCCGACCAAGAGCTCGCCACGATCCTCGGCAGCCTGCAGTGCATATGGGGTAGTAGTCCCAGCCTCAAACGCAATCAGGACACCATTTCGAACTTTTACCAGCCTAGCGCCAGCTGGCTGATAGCCGTGCGGCAAGCTGTTCATGATAACAGTACCACGCGTAGCAGTTAACAGTATATTCCTCAGACCAATCAACGCACGGGTTGGCAGCATGTAGGACATTCGCACATCACCACTGCTCAGGCTCTCCTGTCCTTTCATCTCAGCTCGTCGAACTCCCAATTCCTGGCTTACGACACCAACAAACTCCGAACCAACTTCAATAAACAACTCTTCCATTGGCTCTAGCTCAACGCCGTCCTTTTCGATGGTGACTACCTGAGGGCGACCCACTTCAAACTCGTAACCTTCACGACGCATCGCTTCAATTAAAACACTCAAATGAAGCTCACCTCGACCGCTAACTGTGAATCCAATTCCATTTTCTTCAACCCGCAAGCTTACGTTAGTCTCTAGCTCTTTCTGTAAACGATCACCAATCTGACGACTAGTCGTAAACTCGCCCTCTTTGCCCTTCATTGGACTGGTATTTGGGCCAAGGTACATTCGAATGGTTGGCGCTTCAATATCAATCGCCGGCAGGGCTTCTGGGTTACTTTTATCGGCAATTGTGTCTCCGATTTTCGCATCGGCTATTCCCGTAATCGCCACAATATCCCCTGCACAAGCCTCGCTAATCTCTTCACGACTCAGGCCGCGATAACTAAACAACTTATCTATACGGGCCGAAATCTCTTCGCCACTTCGGTTGATCAAACTGACAGCCTGGCCCTTCTTTGCAGCCCCCCGCGAGACTCGACCGATAGAATATTTACCTAAAAATGAATCGTGCTGCAAGCTAGTTACCAGCAGCTGCAGCGCTCCAGATTCATCCACGTCAGGTGCAGGTATGTCATTGATTATGGCATTAAATATCGGCGCCAGATCCGCCTGAGCGGTTGGATCATTTGGAATTTCCGACCACGCTTTTCCATCACGACCAATTGCATAATAGGTTGGATAGTGCAGCTGCGAATCATCAGTAGCAAGTTCTAAAAATAGGTCAGCCAGCTCGTTTTCAACTTCATCGATTCTGCGCGCCGGTTTATCTATTTTATTGATAACGACAACTGGTTTCAGACCAAGTTCAAGAGCTTTCGATAGCACAAATTTCGTCTGCGGCATCGGACCCTCTTGGGCATCAACAATCAGCAATACACCATCCGCCATATTTAGGGTTCGCTCAACCTCACCGCTAAAATCAGCATGTCCTGGCGTATCGATGATATTGATCTTGTAGTCACCGTGGTAGACACTGGTTTGCTTGGCGGTAATAGTTATGCCTCGCTCGTGCTCCTGATCACCACTATCCATAATTAAATCCTGGCTCATCTCGGCCTGATTATTGCGGAAGGTATGACTTTGTTTTAACAAGCCATCAACCATGGTAGTCTTACCATGGTCAACGTGCGCAATGATAGCAATGTTTCGTATAAATTCTGGTTTCATAAAATAAAAGCCATATTATAGGCTCCTTACATTCCCTAATAATAACACGGCAACCTCTGTCTGTCACAATTTTCAAATACACTGTGGTGGCCCTATCGAACCTTGATACAAACAAATGGGCATCCCTGTTGGCGCGGGAGTGGGGGTCCAACATGCAGGCCCACCCCAGCCCCGGCCACACAGGCAACGGCCCGCTTCGCCAACGGCAGAGCCGCTTGACCCATGATCAGGTCGTTGCGATGGCAGGACGCTATGCCAATGGCGCCACCGTCAACGAGCTGGCGGCTGAGTTCGGCTGTGCGAGGCAGACGGTAGCCCTCCGGCTCAAGGCTCACGGCGTCATGATGCGCAACCAGCCAGCCAGCCCCGACGAGATAACCCAGGTCGTAGAGCTCTACGTCTCCGGCCTGTCGCTGGTCGGCGTGGCAGACAAGACGCGGTTCTCGCCAAAGTCAGTGTTGAACTATCTGCGGGCGAAGGGCATTCCACTTAGAGATACGCACGGACGGGACCGATAGTCGACCTTGTCGAAGGCCTAGATCGACCTTGGAGCGGTCAGTCGTGGACGACATACTCAACACCATCTTTCGCCAACCGCTCTAGAACACGGTCCTTACTCGACTCGTGTGTCGCCAAAATAAGGAGCTCCTCGGCTCGTGAAGCACCCACGTAAAGCACTCGGCGAGACTCTCCCATCCGGCCAGATAGCCACTGCTCGACCCCATCATCAGCGCTCGATTCCCCCTGTGTTTGGGGAAGTATCAGCACAACGGCCCTATGCTGAAGGCCCTTGAACCCGTGGATAGTTGCATGCGCCAGGGCCGTGGCGTCCTGGCTAGGACGTTGCGGCCATTTATCACCATTAGGCGTACGAAGCATCGAGACCTTGACGCCCAAGACTTGGTGGGAGCCGAGCAGTCCTATCAAGGCAGCCCTAAAAAGCGAGGGCGCTTGATCAAACGGCGCATTCAATCCGGTCAAGATTCGCAGGCAACGATATTGGAACGACCGTTCCGTGATCCCGCGATCGGCAAGGTAATCGGAAATCGACTGCTCACCTGCACCCAGCTCATATATCAGCTTCTCAAACTGGCGCGCCGCGTCACGCCGGGAGGCAGGCGGGCTGGATGCTGCATGGAATCGATGAACAGCCAACGCAAGCGAGACCAGCCGACTATCAGTCGAACGCGTGGCCCCACCCGCTCCGGCGCACCCGCGGCTAGTGGCCAATGCGTGGGCCAGGACGATGGCGTCAGACTCTGGGATTCCGCGATCCTGAAGAATCGACGCAACAGCAGACCGAACCTGTCCCGGCTTCCGAAACACCGTGACCAGGACTGGCTCGGTGATGCTAGCAGCGACACCGATCGCGGCGTCTGACTCGGCGCCGTAACGCATACTGCCGACGATGGCACTAATTGCCGGAGAGCTTCGAAAGTTGCCGTTTAGCCGCTGACCGAGAGCGAGTCCCGAGAGAAATTCTTGAAGGCTTGAAGATCCTGAACCTCGAAATCCATAGATCGCCTGATCCGGGTCACCAACACAAATCATTCTCAGCCCTGCGCCCTTGAGGGTATTCAGAAGCAGGACGTCAGCTGCCGTACAGTCTTGGACTTCGTCGACAATGACTTCAGCAAACCTTGCGCCGACTAGTTCTCGAATACGATGACTGATCCCCTCATCCCCGAGGTACCTAACCATCAGTAGTCGTGAGGTCGCCGAATCGATTACGCCCCGGCTGATCATCAGTTTCCACTTCGCACTGGCTGCAGCTAAAACTCGCTCAAGCTGATCATCAGGAAGTTTCCCGATTCCAGCGCGTCTGTCAGGCGGAACTCTCTGCAAGACGAGAGTTGCGCTACCGTCCAGCGCTACGTCAAACCACTGGAGGCCAAACGTTCCCGGAACACCCTTGACAGTGATGCGCGTCCCGGGAACAGACGCCCACGTATCACGAAAGGTCGGAACACCTCCGGTACGCGCGATGTACACAGGACTGACGATAAACCTATTGATGAACGCATCGATGGTGCCCACGAAATTCGGGACTCGCATTAGGTCCGGAGCTCCGGAGCATCGCCGCCGTGCTTCATCGACGGCAGCGTTGGTAAATGAGAGTAGTGCGACACCGCGCCGCCTATCAGACATTGCCTGACGGGCAACGAAACGCTCGACAATCGCGTGGGTCTTGCCAGCACCGGGACATGCCTCAACGTATGTCGACTCTGATGTCTCAATGAGAGCACGCTGCGCATCTGTAAATTCAAGCGGGGCCCCACCGGTCATTTCGGCTCGCCTACCAGCCACTCCAGTCCAGTCAGAATGTACTCCGGGCTTTTGAAGTTGACGCCGTCATACAGTTGATCCGCAACATCATGCGCAAACTGACCCTTACTGATCAGCTTCTTGTTCTTCTGCAGCAACTCGTAGAACTTCGCGGCGGGATCCTCAGCAGTCGAAATAGTCTCCCACTTCTTTTTTGACCTCGGGTGCTGACGTAAGTATGCCTCCTTCAACACCTCAGCGTTGGTTGATCCGGGAACCAGTAGATCGGCTTCCAGTGTGTGAGGTGCCTCCGCTATCAGCAACTCATTACCCACGCCAAGTTCCGCTGCAAGAGCCAGCAGCGCACTCGCTCGGTTGTAGCGAACAGTGTCGGCAACTGGATCGCTCGACTCCACCTCGTCCGCCGCCGAGTCGTCAGCGTCGACCTCAGGATCACCTGCGATGCCCGGATCTGCGTCCGTGACGACCAGAACTGAGTCGACGAGGCGATGCCCGTCGACCGGGGATAGCAGCAGCTTGAGATAGGGAGCGAAGTCAACGGACCCGATGTTGATAGTCGATACACCACGAAGCCTTCGTCGAGCCTTAGCAGCGGCCGGATCATCGCCAGCGAATACACAAGTACGAGCGATGGCAGGAAAAAGGACAGCTTCCGCAATTCCCTCAACGAGGATCACTCGTCGGGCAAATAGCAGCTCAGACCGGGTGGCGTCTAGATATTGGTCGATCTTGCGCCGTTCTGTTTGATCGAGGCCAATCTTGCTCAGCGGAAGAGCCACAGACTCGGGCGCCTTGGTTGCGCTCCCCGGATTAGCCGTGCGCATAACAACCACATTGGCTGATCCGACGGCGCTCGCGAGGTTTGGTGAGTGCGTTGTCGCGACGACCTGGATACGTCCTGCCGGACCTTGAGAATCATCACGAACCGACTTTTCTGCTTGCTCAAGCAGGAAGTCGAGCAGGACCGCCTGCAGCTGTGGGTGCAGATGCGCTTCGGGTTCCTCGACCAAGAACACCGTGAGCTCCGAGTTCTTCGCATTCTGAAGCTCCACGATCACCGTTGCCATGAAAAGTAGGTTGGTGTATCCAAGCCCGGAGGCGGCCAAGTCTGCGAATTCGACATCGTGTTCGGCCATTTTAAGGCGCAAGCTGCGAGCGAGCCTGGAAAGCTCTGGTGGGTCAAATCCTGCGGAAACCAGCTGCTCCCGTGATCCGTCTGTCAACCCGCTCAGATGCATTTGCAGATTCTTATTGACCGTCTGAATCGTTTCGTGCCCGGCCAGCGCCTTCATCGCCTGCTGAGCCTTCGCAACAAACGCTTCGCGCTGTAGCTCGGGCACCAGGTATCGGATAATGGACGCGAGGCGAGTACCCGAGCCCGAGTCAAGTTCGCGTTGAGCGTCGCGCAGTGGAGCAAGATACACGTGGTTGATGTGCTCGCGCTTCTCGGGCTCCGGATCAGCAGCCATCGGGAGACCTGCTAGGCGCTCAGAGCGTCCTCGTGGTTCTTCTTCGGTAGGCGCATGGAACCGAACGGCGTGGGTCACATCCCCGGTGGCCAAATCGAGGCCACTAATAAATTGCGCTTGTTGGAAGCTGGTCGCCCCCTTGAACGTCATCGTGAAAGTGACGGGACCCTCCCAGCTCCGGTTCGTATCCTCCGGCTCGAAGTATCTGCTACGCCGACCGCTCAGCGGCGAAGTTGCAAGGCGCAGAGCTTCAATTACGTTCGACTTGCCAGCGTTGTTCTCCCCCACCAGCAACGTCAACGTTGGCTGCAAAGGGACCACGACATCGCGACATGATCGGAAGCCTTGGATCCGGATGTTCTCAAGATGCATTGCTTGAGGTACTGGCTCATCGCTGACGTCAGGTGACCCTGCCTGGCCCACAGTCACACCTCACCTGATCCAGTGCTCAGCCCAAAGAACCGGTCGAAGAACTCACCGAGTCGAGTGAGCACGCGCCGCTTCTTCTCCCCGTGACTGCCACCTGCCGAGAAGCGAGATGCTGGCGGAAGGATCTTGGTAACCGCGGTGCCGGTAGTAGGAATTGAGCCGTCGCGGAAGGCGTGATCGATGAACGCCTGAGTCGCTTCGGGCTTGAGACTCTCCTCACTGATGATGGCGTCTAGCTCGGCAGTGCGCTGGGCAGCGACGTAGGCGCGCCACTCCTCATCGATCTCGCCCGACGCAGAGACGCGGTCGACGAAGTCGAGGATGAGATCGCGCTTGTTACGTAGCGTCGGGCTGGAGTCGACGGAGCGCTGGATGTCCATGAGAGCAGACATCTCCTTGTCAGCACCATTGCCCCGCGCTTCGC
>JACKGP010000007.1 GCA_020631935.1 Candidatus Nomurabacteria bacterium | reverse complement strand
CCCCGTCATTAGTCGCGCCCTGTCCGAGGCTCGATGCACCTGGAATGACATCGATGCCATATCTGTTACTTATGCCCCGGGACTGGTTGGTTCGCTGCTGGTTGGCACTCTGGCCGCACGAACTTTGGCTATTGTTCACGGCAAGCCACTCTACCCCGTTCATCATGTAGAGGGCCACGTTTATGCCAATTTCATTACAGATAAATCAGATACTATACAGCTAGAACTTCCAGAATCTCAACCAAACTTCCCGCTACTGGCGTTAATTGTTAGTGGTGGACACTCGCAACTAGTTTTGTTTCGAGACCACGGAGACTACGAACTGCTCGGACAGACTCAAGACGATGCCGTTGGCGAAGCTTTTGACAAAGTAGCAAAAATTCTCGGCCTTCCCTACCCTGGTGGCCCGTCTGTATCTGAGGCCGCAAAGGCTGGCGACGGCAAAAAGTATAAATTGCCAAAAGCTCGGCTAGAAAATAAATATGACTTTAGCTTCTCCGGCCTTAAGACAGCCGTTCTGCGGTCTGTCCAGAAAAATGTTGGTAAAGACTACACTTTCCCCTCCCACGAGCTCTCAGGGCTTCTAACGCCCGAACAGTGCAATGATTTTGCTGCTAGCTTCCAGCACACTGCAGTTGAAACACTAGTTGATAAAACTGAAGCTGCATTCAATGACTATTCACCAGCTTCAGTAGTCATCGCCGGAGGAGTTGCCGCCAACCAAGAACTTCGTCGTGAATTGTCAGCTCGCATACCTGTAGCTATCGAGTATGCGCCCCCATCGCTCTGCACCGACAATGCCGCAATGATTGCTAGCCTTGGCTATTTCTTCAGCCAAAAACAGCCGCCAGCCGACCCGTATGCCTTAGAGGTAGTACCGAGTATCAGCATGGATAAAACAGCTTGGAGTCAATCATAATGTCGTTAGAAAAACAACATTTTCTACAATCATTGCATTGGAAAAAGTTTCAAAATTCACTTGGTAAAAAAACGATCCAGCGCAGCGAAAAAGACTGGAGCTACCTTGCGATAATAGAGGGCTCAAAGTCCCTGAGGCGCCTGTACTGCCCATACGGCCCAACGGTAGCATCGCAAGATTCACTAAAATCTGCTCTATCCTCACTAAAATCCGACGCTCGCAAGCTTGGCGTGCATGTCGTTCGTCTGCAGCCAAACGGAGTAAGGATTGATAAATCCACAGCAGACTCTCTTAAGCTAATACCTGTCGACTATTCTCAGCCAACTGTTACTTGGCGACTTGACCTATCCCCCACCCTTGAAGATATGCATGCAAACATGAAACAAAATACTCGTAATATTTGTCGAAATTATCATAAAAAAGGTATGTCCTACCGATCAAGCAGCAGTCCAAAGGATATAGGCATTTTAACCAACTTATTGGCTGGAGTCGCCAGTCACAACAATATAACAGTTCACAGTCACGACTACCTGGAAGCACAGGCCAAGTCCCTTCTACTAGATAAGAGCTGCATGCTTCACTTCATTTACTTTGACAACCAACCAATCGCTGCAGCGCTCACCTATATGTCTGATGAAACTGTGTACTATGCGCACGCTGCCGCTGATTACGAGCACCGTAAATTAGGGGCGAGCACTGCCCTGCTTGGAGAAATCATAAAATGGGCAAAAAATAACGGATACAAAACCTTTGATTTTTACGGTATCGCACCGACAGACGACCCTAGTCATCCCCAGGCTGGCTTTACTCGCTTTAAAAAATCATTTGGCGGCTACGAACACCGCTACAATCAGACCTTCGAGCTGGTAATGTCGCCAGCCCGCTACCAATTATATTCGGCAGCTCGCAAGCTTTATAGAAAATTACGTTAGTGTGCTATACTAGATAAGAACACAAACACGTGAGGTCGAAAATGTGAGGGTATTTCGCGTGAAAAACCCTAGGTGTCAATTGTCTCGATTTCACGTGAAAAATTATCAAGGACTTAACCTCGCGTAATCTTATATTTTATGAACCTAGCAAAAACCTACACTCCAAATCAATACGAACCAATGACATATGCTTTATGGGAGACGGCCGAAGCTTTTGCTCCCACTGGTGAAGGTAGGCCATATGGGGTAGTGATGCCGCCACCAAATGCGAATGGTGACCTACATATAGGCCACGGCCTAGATATGACGCTGAAGGATATTTTAGTTCGCCACCGACGCATGAAAGGTGATGATGCTATTTTTATACCCGGAGCCGATCATGCTGGATTTGAAACTTGGGTTGTCTACGAAAAGAAACTAACCAAAGAGGGGAAGAACCGTTTCGATTTCAGTCGTGAGCAGCTATACGCTCAGGTCTGGGACTTTGTGGCGGCCAGAAGGGGAGACATGGAGCTTCAGCTTCGGGCCCTAGGAGTGGGCGCTAGCTGGCAGCACAGCGTATTCACACTAGACAAGAAGGTAATCGATATAACCTATCAAACATTCGAGAAGATGTGGAATGATGACCTAATCTACAGAGGTGAGCGACTGGTAAACTACTGCACCGAACATCAAACGAGCTTTGCTGATATAGAAGTTGAGCATGAAACCGTAAAAGGCAAGCTCTACAAAATCGCATACCCGCTACTAGAGAACGTTGGTGAAATCATTGTCGCTACAACTCGACCGGAGACTATGCTTGGAGATACCGCAATTGCCGTTCATCCGGATGATAAGCGCTATAAGCACCTAGTTGGCTCGCACGTGCAGCTGCCGTTGATAGGTCGCGAAATTAAAATTATAGCCGACAGCTACGTAGACAAAGACTTCGGCACCGGGGCAGTGAAGGTAACTCCAGCACACGACCCGAACGACTACGACATGGGTCAGCGCCATGACTTAGATACCATTCAGGTTATCGGCACAGACGGCCATATGACCAATGAAGCAAGTCAATTTGCAGGGTTAGATATAGCCACAGCACGGAAGAGGGTGCTAGCAGCGCTAGAGGCCTCTGAACTGCTACGGGGCGAGGAGCCTATCGAACATTCTGTGGCACACTGCTACAAGTGTAAAACGGTAATCCAGCCTCTATTGATGGATCAATGGTTTATTAGGACACGACCACTGGCAGACAAAGCAATTGAGCGCCTTGAGGCAGGCGAGATTAAATTCTATCCAGCAAGCAAAAAGAAAGAGGTTGTAAACTACTTAAAGCAACTTCGTGACTGGAATATTAGCCGGCAAATTGCCTGGGGAATACCTATCCCAGCCTTCGTAAACATAAATGACAGCAATGACTGGATATTTGATACTAGGGTTGAAGAAAATACCATAATTGTAAATGGCACAACATTCAAACGAGAAGAAGACACTTTTGACACCTGGTTCTCGAGTGGACAGTGGCCGTATGTAGTTACCGACGCACTGAATGAAGGTGAGCTAAGCCGCTTCTTCCCGACGGCAGTAATGGAGACAGGCTCAGATCTATTGCGCCAATGGGTAAGTCGAATGATAATGCTCAGCGTCTACCGAACTAATCAAGTGCCGTTTAAGGATGTGTACTTCCACGGTATGGTTAACGACGAGCACAACCAGAAAATGAGCAAGTCGAAGGGCAATGTAATAAACCCGATGGAAATGGTTAGTAAATACGGCTCCGACGCCTTCAGAATGGGCATCATCGCCAATCGCTCGCCTGCGGCTAATCAGGCATTTAGCCCATCAAGCGTAGTAGCTGGCCGAAACTTTTGCAACAAGCTTTGGAATATGGCCCGCTACATAGAAGGGAAGTTAGGTTCTGCGTACAAATTTCAACCGCCGAAACCAAAGACCACAGCCGACCACTGGGTTATTAGCGAGCTCCTAAGTGCCGCAGATAGGGTAACTGCCCACCTGGATAAATATCGTTTCAGTGAAGCTAGCGAAGTGGTCTATCAAACCATCTGGACAAGCGTTGCAGACTGGTATATTGAAGCTAGCAAGGTAGACACTAATCCAGATATGCTGGCTTGGGTGCTAGATACTAGTCTAAAAATTACCCATCCATTTGCACCATTTGTGACCGAAACCATCTGGCAGGCATTGCCGTGGTATTCAAATGGTACTCTACTAACATTAGAAAAGTGGCCTAAGCCTATTGATTACAGCGAGATTAGCGCTGGGCAATTTGAACAGCTGCAGTCGTTAATAGGTGAAATTCGCATCGTAACTGGCAATATGCCTGGCAACAAGAAGTACACACTGCTTTACGGAGTCGATACACTAATTGCCGACAATACTGAACTAATTACTCATCTTGGCAAGCTAAAGGGCGCAGAGCAGTCCGAGAACGCTAGTGGGGTACGTTTAGCTAGCTATAGCAGGGAGGCCTGGCTTGATATTGATAAATCCACCCTCGATGAATACAGCTCAAACCTTGAAATTCGCCTAAGCGAGACACACAAAGAGATCAAGCGGCTACAAGAGCGCCTTAACACACCGAGCTACCTAGACAGAGCCCCGGAACACCTAGTAGAAGAAACGCGCCAGCAACTAGCGGAAAAAGAGGCGCTTGTAGGGCGCCTCCAGGCAGAAATCGAAGTAATTAATCACTAGGCCGCAATCGACAAGCTGTAGTCTTCATTTGGTCGACGACCACGCAGGTTCTTCTTGGACATATACCTGTCAGCTAATGATCTGCGCTTATACAGCTGGGTGGTTTGACTGCTAATCTCTTTTAGTGACACTGAGTGTACGTGAGTATGCGCTTCACCGCGCATTAGACTCATTGAAAGCTCGGCCGTAAATGCGACAACAGGTATGATTGTTGCTTTCAGCATTGAGTCTACCTTGGCCTCGTGCACTACGATACCAATCAGTAGTACGGTAGCAACCATGATTGAAGTAAGTTTTGTGGTGGATAATGACATGTTTTTATTTTTATAAACTTAAATTTTATTACAGTCATCATATTAGCATAAGCTTTGTATTATGTCAAGTATGTGTTTTATTTATGGTGATAATCGCTTCCTTTTGCTATCTGTTCGGCACGATAAATCTGCTCAATTAACACTAGTCGTACTAGCTGATGCGGCAGCACTAGTTTTGATAGAGATAACACCATATCTGCCCTTTTATGCAACCTCTCGTCCACGCCATAGGCGCCACCAACAACAAAGCAAGGTGTTTTACTGTGGTTAAACTGATCTTCTATAAGATTTGATAGAGCAGGGGAGTCTAGACTTTTTCCGATTTCATCCAAAAGAATCACAAAATCATCACTATTTAGTCGGGACAGCAGCGCCTCAGATTCGTGACTGCGAGCCAAATCCTCTCGTAGTGATGAGTGCGGCACTAAATCCCATCTGACATTCCATGGCTGCCTTAGTCGTTTTTCATATCTAGAAATGCCGGGCTCAACCCAGTCCTCATGCTTTCTACCAACCGCAACTACTCTAATCATTGAAAGCGTATTTTTTCAGCGATACTGGCTAAAAATTCATGATCGGGCTCTGTGGTCATGTCGGCCACTGCCTTATATTCCTCGGCTGCAGAGAAGGGAATTAGATGAACATGAGCATGCGGAATCTCGACACCCTCTACTTTTGCACCTACATAAGGAACACCAAAAACATCGCGTAGGCGGGTAGCGACCACTTTAGTCGTTGCCATTACTGCCGCATAATCATCGCTCTCTAGATCCCACAAAAACTCGACTTGGCTTTTAGGAATTACCAGTGTGTGCCCCGGCTGAACAGGGTGAATGTCCAAAAAAGCTAGAGTTTTTTCATCTTCGTATACCTTATGGCTTGGTATTTCACCGTTGATAATCTTTGTAAAAATACTTGGTTTCATATGTACATTATAGGCTATTTATTATCTATGTGCTTTAAGGCTATTCGAAATCATGATAAGCTCAAGATATCTGTGGCCTACAACATCCCGAAGGAGGTGAACCACAGTGAACATACCGAGCAAGGGAAAGATTGTCGTAATGAGTGCAACCGCTGCGCTTGTTGCGACCAGCATCCTAGCTGGACTGCCTGACGTTTCTGGAGTCAAGATGGCTTTCAGAGCAAACTCTGAGGTAATCAAGCTCAGTAGTATACTGGCGGTAATTGGTGGTGTCATTTGGTTCATCGCCAACAAGAAGCTGGTCCACCTCGAGGTTATCGAGGTGGGAGAGGTCGGCTTCAGGGTCAAGTACGGCAAGCCAGTACACTACCCGTGGTGGCGTAAAAGGCGCGGCCAGCGTATTGTCTACTATCCCGGCGATCGCGTGATGATTATTCCGATCATTCACGATATCGTTGTGGCGAGTACTCGACTACAGGTCGAAACAGCCAGCTGTCGGGGTGTCTTTCATGGCAAGAATATCCACTTCGATCTAGAAATCGAATGGCATGTTCTAGACGATGAGGAAAGTGCGTTCCGCTCTGTATTCACACTCCACGACGTGGTACGTGATGACGAGAAGAACCCAACCCTCGGAGAACTGGTCGAGAAGAGGACACTACGCGCCGTCGACGTACTGCTGGGAACACTCCCGGTCGACAACAACGGCTTGCCAGTTTTCGACGCAATCGACCTTTACTCGCCAGACTCGAGAGCTAGCGCCAAGAGCCTGTTCGAGGACACTCGCAATGAATGCGGGGCTGTGGTTAGGCGTCTCAACGCCTTTAACCGCACCTTTGCACCTGAAGAGCGCCAGGGTCCAGCTTTCGTAGAAAGTCTAGGGAAGCACTCGGCCTAGTGTTCGGCACATTATCCAAGCTCGTCAAAGACGAGCACCACACAACCCCTGGCTGGAGCTTCGGTTCGCCGGGGGTTCAGTCATTTTTGTAGACAAGTCGCTGTCGGTGCTAGCTCCTTGTATCACTAGCAAATTTTGTCGAGTAAGCGGAAGCGATTCGCCCGCCATCACTCCAGGCAGTGATTTCCTTTGGCTTAGCCACCACAACTACACGATCCGCCTTATCGCCCCCCCCCAAGCTACAGGTATACAATGTTAATCGATTGTCTTTTGTGGGGTATTCTATCTCTACGGCGGTAGGCTTTACCGTCTTTATTTCAGATATGTCATAGGTGTACCTCTTTCCAGACCAATCGACATAAAACTCATCTCCAATTTCTAATTTTTCAATATGATAAAGCGGTGAGCGCTTAATGGTATTTTCTGGCGTTACACCTAAGGAAAACCTGTGTGCGGCTATTACAAAATTACTGCCGCTTTCCGGGTTGCCGCTCTTTGGCGCCCTGTGGGCTGACCCGCCAAGAAATGCAGACTCTTCATCGCCATTTATTATTTCGTTAACCTGTACTTTTACTCCGATTTTCTCAATATATAGAAAGTTTTTCTTGCTATCTGGAGGTTTCTCTAACTGGCGAGCCAGCTCTTCAGTGTCTATGGGTGTTAACGCTGGACTAAGCGTGATTGCCAGCGTATAAAGTCCGCCAAGAAGTAGCGTCAGTGAAATTACCGGTAGGGCAATTATTTTCCATCGAAATTGTTTTTTATCCTTAGCCCCATATTGGTGTTTTACATTCTTGGCTACGTAACTAAAGCCTGTTTATTATTGTATTATTTGTATCATTAGATAATACGCTTATGTTACAACATAAGCCTGTGTCAATCAAGCGAGCCAGGGCTATGCCACACGAGATCCTCTCATTCGATATGCAGGTAGTCCGAAAATATTAAAGGAGACTGAACGTAATTCAGTCTCAATCTGTAATTTCACTATGGTACACCCGACAGGATTTGAACCTATGACCTTTGGCTCCGCAAGCCAACGCTCTATCCAGCTGAGCTACGGGTGCGTATACAGCGTTACGTTTTAAACGTAGCACTGTAGTGTAACTATAAGGTGCCTTCACTTTAAAAAGAAAAGCGAACAGAGATAAGTGTAACACAACAGAGGTAAGTGCTGCAAGTATCTAGATATTGAGCTTGCGAATTAAACGATCGAAGAAATCCGCTGGAACCTCTTGCATTGGCAAATATGCACCCAAAGAATCAACTAGCTGCTCGCCAACTTCACGCGGAAAATTCACCACAACACCAGGCCTAAACCTCTTTACCGGTATTAACATCAGTAGGTTGTTGTCACCCTCTTGGCGAACACCAAAGGCACGAAACTCGCCGAGGGGGTGAAGCTTGCCATTTATGGTCAGACCCTGTTGGCCTGCAGTGTAATTCACTATAGCCGGTGGACGATGAGCATAAACCAGTAGGGCAGCAGCCATCACTGGTATCAATACGGCGAAAGTCCAAGCACTCATCAGTAACGCAACCGCTATAAGCGCTACCACAACTACACCAAATCCAACATACCAAATAGGCTGCTTTGCATACTGACTATACTCTGCTGCCTGCCACTGCACAGTATCAACCTCTGGGCGATTGGCTGGGCCGTCTTGTGACTCTACTGGCTCATCCTGCTGCAAAGTGCTATCTACTGCGACGGCACCAAACTCCACCGGCTCGACTCCAGTAGTGGGTATATTAATGTCCTGATCATTACTGCTATCTGGTTGCATAAAAATAGTATAGCATGAGTAGTGACGGCGACACACTACAGGCGCACACCTCGAAACAAAAAACGAGCCCGAATGGACTCTATTTTCTCTTGGCGGAGGAGGGGAGATTCGAACTCCCGCTACAGGTTTCCCCGTACTAACGATTTAGCAAACCGTCCCCTTCAGCCACTTGGGTACTCCTCCATGAACTGAGGCTTCGCACTTCTACAAAGCTTCGGCTTGATAAATTGTACCACAATACAGGGGCGGATAATAGACATTTGCCATAAATTTGCTATAGTTAATTATGAAAAACCTAGTAATTTACAAAGGAAGATTGAATGAAAAATCTCGCAAAAAACTTCGTTCCAGCTCTTTTAGTCGCATTTGCCGTGGCCTTAACTCCAGCTGCAGTTTTAGCAAAAGCCCCAATGCAAAGCGGCGCCGACTCGGCACGCGGAGAAGGGCAAACAGCTGAATTGTTTGGTAATGCAGGCGTCTTTTCTACCATAACGAACGTTTTACTATTCATACTCGGAGCTATCTCTGTAATAATGATCATAATCGGCGGTCTGCGATACGTTATTAGCGGAGGCAACTCGGCAAATGTTACGGCAGCGAAAAATACAATCCTGTACGCAATTGTTGGTGTAGTTATAGCACTTCTTTCGTACGCCATTATAAACTTCGTGCTTGGCGCATTCACAGGCGGCGGCACAGGTGGAACCAACGTTTAGTAATAGCCCTCCGCTAATTCAATTTATTTTCTCTATGCAAATACCCCACACTCGTGGGGTATTTGCATGGCGCGATTCTACGCCCGCGCTCGAACCTATTTTAGCGCAAATACCTGACCCGTGCGCCCGCGCCTGCCAGAAACACCCCCACACCTTTCCATTTTTTGAGATTTCCCCCGCCGAGATTTCCCAAAGAAGTTGCAAAAGGTGTGGGGGTTTTCGGGACGTAAATTTATCGTATGGCTTAGAACTCTATCAAAACAAACATCTAGCCTTTGTAGTCGTCGGGCTCTTCGTAATAATACGATTGCTCAATACCCTTCATAAATACTTCACGGTCACTGATCTTGTCAGTGAGGGCTCCACGCAATAGTTCGCGAAGTTCAAGATCGTTCACTGGGCTACGCTCCATGGCATTAAAATAATCATTCTTGTCAATTTTCTGCCAATCCACACATTGCTTGAGGCTCTTTTTTAAGATTAAATCAAGCCAGATGCGGGTGCTTCGACCGTTGCCCTCCATAAAAGGGTGCGCAATATTCATCTCGACATATTTCCTGACAATTTCTTCAAAGGTCGCTTCAGGTAGTTTTTCTACTTCAGATAATGCGCCCTCGAGATAAATAGCAGAAGCAAACGTAAATCCACCCTTGCTTATGTTTTTTGAACGAATCCTCCCAGCAAAGTCATAGAGCCCACCAAACAAATACTCGTGAATCTGCTGCAAACCCTTAATTGTACCAACTTCAAATGATGAAAGCTCGATACTATCGAACAGCTTGACGGCTCGCTGCTTGCTAATTTCATCAATATCTTGCATATACACCTATTATACCTTTTATCCCTTGAAAGTTCCATGAATAGAGGGATATTTATGAACATGTTTTATCTTCACTAAACTTATACACCGACACCCAAGCTATCTTATTTTTTAGTTCTCGCTATGTGCATTTTCTAGCCTCTGTTATTTCTTTTTCTCGTTTTAGCTTTTTCTTCTTTCTTTTCTCCCTCTCTTTCTATATAAATATAGAGAAGAAGATATGATGTGAGTGATGAGTAGTTATGGATTGGTTTGTAGGTATAGCTGTAGTGAATTGTAGAGTTGGTTGTGTGGATGTTGTTTTGAGTGATTTGGTTTGTAGCTTGAGTATTGGTTTGGTGAATATTGGTGATGAGATATGAGTGAAGTTGTAGATAAGGTTAAGTATCGAAGACCGTTGAACAAGCAACAGTTAGGGGTATTGTATCGGTTGTATTGGTATCGCTTCTGCACCAGCAAACAACTAGCACGCTCGTTGGAGCGATCAAGTCCGAAAGTGATTCAGAACAAATTGCAGATACTCGAAGAACAAGGCTTCATCGGGAAACGCTACGACAAAAGCTACAAGCTGGCGGGTCGCCCTGCTGAGTACTACATCACGCCAAAGGGTGCGCGTGAGCTTGAAAAACGAAAACCCGACAGTACGAACCAATGGGCGACAAAGAGCCTGTATAAAAACAAGACGGTATCGGACGACTTCTTGAAGCATACCGTTGCCGCTACAGATACCGCTCAACACACGAGAGCTATCTATGGTGACAAGCTATGGATTCTGCCAAAAAGCTATATGGTAAACTACAGCTTTTACCCAAAGTGGACGCCGGACTTACATCTCAAGATACCAAAGAGAGGCGAAGCACCAGCAAAACACTATTTCGTTGATATGTGGGACGGTACGAAACCGTTTTTCGTCAGTGTCAGAAAAACGAGGAACTATGTGAACTTCAAAGAAAGCGGTGATTGGCAAGAAGATGAGCCGTACCCCGCAATCCTTGCGATATGCGAAGACGCTTACACCCAGAAGAAGCTTAATCGACAGATGAAACGGATTCTCAATGATGCATGGGACGATGATCTGGTGTTTGCGACGACGACACGAAAGCAGTTTGAAGAAGCGACAAAGCCAACTGATAAGATATGGCTAAAAGTAGACCCTGATGATGAGGCAAAGCTGCTGTCACTGGCAAAGCTTACGCCGAAAGAAGATGACTGAAGTTTGATACAATCATAAGCAATATGTATTTCTATCACGGCATACCAGAAGATATGAAAGGGAGCGAGTTAATCCCTCTCAGCAAAATGCTCGAAGTAGACCCTGAATTGCGGGCTAAGTATCTTGAAAAGTACAAAGGACGAGAAGAAATCCTAGAGCGGAAGATTCCGTTGCTCGACTGTTCGTGGAACGATGTTGTGCAATTATTGCCCCTTCCCCCTAAAAAGTTGTTTGAATTGCAACAACAGCTTGGCATAGTTGAGGCAATTCCTGATTATCGCTATTACCAGATTGACTTGGGTCAGCTCGACTCGAACAAAACAGTCGTTTATTTCAAGACCGCCCCTGGCGAAGAGAATGTTACTGTCAAATGGCTTGCTGATGTCAATTTAGACAAACTGCAAGATGTTCCGCCTGCAACGGTGGAGTATTACAAAAGTATGATTGGCACGGGCGAGCCAGTATTTAATTACCAGTTTGTGCCACATATTGTCCACAAAGGCAAAGTTGACGTTTCTAATGCCAAAATAATTAGCCTGCATGACTAATTGAATCGACGACAAGTTGACAGTAAGCACAAAATGTGCTAGTATGAATACAGTTAAATCACAAAAAGAAAACAAACAAAGGACACCACCGAAATGAAAGAATCCTTCAAAAGCAATCATGAGTACGAACGATCGCCAGACGAAGAAGATTTTAGTGGCTTGTACAAAGAGAATCCCACCGCTATGGTCGAACGGACTACGCCCGCCGAAACTGGGCTAATGCTTGCGGAACAAGAGAAAACTATTGAAAAAAGTGACATTGATGATGTGAAATATGAGTCAGATCGAGTGAAGGCTATCGGTATTGCTACTCGCCAATTGGAAGAAGGGATTCTTGTGGGTGGTTTTCAAGAGGCTGTTAACGAATACGGAGCGGATAAGTTTTTTGACGCACTTTTACGCACATCAGCCGAAGCTCCACATGGACGTGGCTACGGCGGACAGCTCACTGCTGATGCTCTGTATCGAGAGCTGATTCCAGGTAAAAAAGAACGTAATGATTTCTATGACCGAGTAACCTCAAGTGATGTGAATGGCACACTACAGCGACTCCATGAGCTAAATGGCGGTGCAGTTTCTAAAAATTGGGATGACCAGGAAACCGTAAAACGCTATCAGCGTATAAATACGTTTGGCGCAAAGACAAAGGGTGGATATGAAGTACCTATTGCCGATCAGCAAAGTATGGACATGGCTGATAACGGAGATGGTTTGTTTAAGCTCATGATTGAGGAACCCGAAATTTTTACTACGGCGCGGGAAACGGGTGATTTAGTCCAGCTTGTGAGTGACCTAGCTGATATATATGGCGACGATGCGGTAAAGCTCAATGAAAGGGTAGAATCTGTTCAAGGAAAGTTCACACAAGAACTACACGAAAAACAGCGACCTGTGAATGAATTGCAGGAATTCTCGGAAACAGCCATTGCTGAGCAGGTGCAGCTACTTGAAGATAAGCTCGAGAGCGTAGATATGGAATCGAGACAAGCAGAGTTCTTGAGGAAACAACTGGATGATCTAGCTAGCGCCACAGAAAAGCAACGAGAAGAATACAAGCAAGAAAAACAAGCGATAGAAGATCAGATATCGGAGCAGTTCGGAATTTTACCGAGTCAGTTCAAGTATCTCTATGCGGGAGAACTTGAAGTACACCCATTGGCTGGCGGCGAGAAATGGGATTGGGATGCCAAGCTTGCAGGCGCTGCTTAGTAATGGTTATGTCTCAAAACTCCGAAACACTCACTTACGACACTGACTCCAAAGAAGCGGGCTGGGACTCTCCAGAACGAGCGCAGAAATTAGTCGAACCGTTTATCGTATCTGGCGCAAAAGTATTAGACATTGGAATTGGTACGGGACAAGCCGTCAGTGGCTATGCTGACAAAGGTGCGACCGTCATCGGGCTCGATCATGACCCGGCTATGCTCAATACCGCTCAATCAGTAGTTGGTGAAAACGGCTCTCTCAGACAAGCAGATATCAACAAAGAACTCCCGATTGCCGACCTTAAAAACTCTGTCGATGTCGCTCAAGCGGTCGGCGTGCTAGAGTTTGCTGAAGATTTGCCGAGCGTGTTCGAGCAAGTTCACAAAAGCCTCAAAGATAATGGGGTGTTTGTTTTTACTTCTGAGTTAATCGAGGACTACGACCCACAACCACAGACCCACTACCCTGAACTCGATATAACCGTGTACCGCCACTCGCCAGAAGAAGTAAAGCGACTTCTCGATGAGTCTGGCTTTTCTCTTGTAGACGCTGACCTGTATGACGGATACGAGCGTAGTGGAAGAAGTGTTCCGTATGGTATCTTCCTCGCGCAGAAACAAGCCCAAGTTACGCAGTAACTACTTATTTACATGTCTCTTGCGACAAAACTCGCGACCTGTCGCGAGTGTCCCGAAAACCCCAACACCTTTTGCAACTTCCTTTGGGAAATCTCGGCGGGGGAAATCTCAAAAAATGGAAAGGTGTGGGGGTGTTTCTGGCAGGCGCGGGCGCACGGGTCAGGTATTTGCGCTAAAATAGGTTCGAGCGCGGGCGTAGAATCGCGCCAATAGCAAACTTTTTTGGAATTTGTCGCCCGCAAGGGCGGCTTTTTCTTTGCTCTCACTCAGTGCCAGCCAGATGTTTTCTTGGGGGGAATGAGATTTTGCCGTTTGTGGAGCAAACGGCTTTTTTGTTTTCTGGTAAAATAGAAATGCACACAAACTAATTCGGCAACCTATTTTATTTGGGCTTATATAGCCGTCCTGTACAAATTGGGTTTGCCTAGTTTGTGTGCAACAGGGCGGCTATTTAAGTTGTAGGGGGCAAGCTATGCAACAGAGAGAAAAATACCTCATCTATGCTCGTAAGAGCACCGACGTCGAGGACAAACAGGTTTTGTCCATTGAGGCGCAGATAGCCGAACTTCGGAAGTATGCCAGAGATAATGGACTATTTGTTGTCGATACTATTATTGAAAAGAAATCCGCTAAAGTTCCGGGCAGACCGAAGTTCGGTGCAATGCTTGCTCGCATTGAGGCTGGTGAAGCCAGTGGAATTATCTCGTGGCACCCCGACAGGCTTGCCCGCAACTCCATTGACGGCGGACAAATTGTCTATTTACTCGATCAAACGCGCCTACAATCGCTCAAGTTTCCGACATTTTGGTTTGAGAATACTTCACAGGGTAAGTTTATGTTGTCCATCGCGTTTGGGCAGAGCAAATACTATATCGACAATCTTGCAGAGAACACCAAGCGCGGTTTGCGTCAGAAAATACGGCGGGGCGAGTTTCCTGGGCTTGCGCCTATCGGGTATATCAACGACGTGCGAATCCATACGATTATTGTCGACAAACGTCGTGCGCCTCTCGTGAGACAAGCGTTTGAGCTGTACTCACAAGGAGGTAAACGACTGGTAGATATTGCTGAGTTTCTGGCGAGTAAGGGTGTAAAAACAAAGGGCGGTTTACCGCTCAAGAAAGACCGCATAAAGAAAATGCTGACGAATCCTCTGTATTATGGACACTTTCGGTACGCTGGCGAGGTACATGAGGGCAAACATACGGCAATTATCACGAAGGGGCTATTTGACCGCGTACAGACGACGCTAGAGCGTCGAGGACACAAACGCAAAGGTATGAACAAACCGCAAGCCCTGTGCGGACTACTGGCGTGCGGCAGGTGCAATATGGCGATTACGGCTGAGAAGAAAGTGAAGCACCAGAAAAACGGCAACGTTCACGAGTATGTGTATTACCGTTGCTCTCGGAAACATAAAACGATTGTCTGCATAGAACCAACCATTACCGAACTCGAACTTGTGGCGCAACTGTCCGAAATCCTGCAAAGTTATACCCTGCCGAAGTCATGGGCGATGGAACTAGAGGCAATGCTCGCAATAGATGAAAAGAAAGCAGAGCAAAGTTCTGCGGTGTTTATCGCTGACGCACAGACTAAAGTACAGAGCTTACAAATTAAACTCCAACGACTACTCGACAGTTACCTTGACCAAGATATTGACCAGCCAACATATCGGACAAAACAAGCTGAACTGATGTCTATAAGAAAGACGCTAGAAGAACAAATAAGCACATTGACGCTGGCGAGTAATGCCTGGGTTGAACCTATGCGTGAGTGGCTGAAGAAAGCAACTGACCTCAGTAACATTACAAAAACTGGCGAGCTGGCAATGATAAAACAGGCATTTTTACAAATGGACGGGTTGAACCTGTTTTTGACAGACAAAAAGGCGCGGCTCCTGCCGCGTGCAAAATCTCATTCCCCCCAAGAAAACATCTGGCTGGCACTGAGTGAGAGCAAAGAAAAAGCCGCCCTTGCGGGCGACAAATTCCAAAAAAGTTTGCTATTGGCGGAGAGGGAGGGATTCGAACCCTCGAAGGCTTTTACACCTTGCCGGTTTTCAAGACCGGTACCATCAACCACTCGGTCACCTCTCCATATTTAGATCCCAAAGGGGATTACTTGTACGATTATACCAGAGGTGTGTTATTTTTTCATCGGTTGACGTGAAATTACTGCAACTGCAATGTTGCGAGCGCCCGCGTCGTATAGGCACTTGGCAGCGTACTCTATGGTTGAGCCAGTAGTCACCACGTCGTCTATGATTACGTATAATCTATCGCCACTCAACCTACGCCTGCACAAAAACGCCTCCTTGGCCTGCTTTCTGCGCACTGACTTCGAAGCCCCCCTTTGAACAGTTTTTGTATTCCTTGCTAGGGCGGGGTAGTATTCGCATCCAGTTTTCATCTGCGCAAACGACTTTGCAGTTAACTTTACCTGGTCATAGCCGCGAAGTCGAACATGGGACGATATAGTGGGTACAGGGACGATTGCAGTGCCAGCGGGGAATATTGGCGTAACCGAACTTAACAAACTAGCCAGAGAAACTGCCGCCGATTTTTGTCTCTCGAACTTTAGGTCGTCAACTAACTGTCGTAATGTATCACTTCTTTCGCCGACACAGTAGGCCGCTTCGTAGTATGTTTTACAGGATCGGCACACTCCATTGCGGCAAGGCTTACCGCAGACAATACACCCAGAAAAAGCATCACTACCGATGTTGTATTTACAACTATCGCATAATGCGCTGCCAATTTCTTGGCATTCATAACAGTGGTGTGGAGCGATTAATTCTAGTAGTGCCTCGATCATTGTGTTTTTTACGTTTTTACCTCTAGTTTTGTTGATTATAGCTCATTACTCGGCTATACTGAAGGGGACTAACTGTCAATAGCCAAGAGGAAGTGGAGGAAACAATCATGGCTCGAAAGCAACAAAATGACGATCTACTGATCGAAGACGAGTTGGCAGCAGCATTTTTGAATGACGATGATTCACAACAGCAAGTTCAAACTGCAGCTCAGCCACAAGAACAAGATAAGCGTGATGAAAGCTGGAACGACGAAGAAGATGAACTTCCAGGCCAGCTAGCAGTCGACGTATATGAAACAGAGGAGCGGCTAGTTGTAAAAGCACGCACCGCTGGTGTAAACAAGGAAGACCTAGATGTTAGCATCTCCGACGGGATACTAACCATCTCTGGAACTCTATCTAGCGGAGACGACACAGAAGCCAACAACTGGCACATCCAGGAATGTTACTGGGGAGAATTTAGCCGCACAGTAGCCCTGCCTGTAGCAGTAAAAGAAGATGAAGCAGAGGCAAACCTAAAAGATGGCGTACTAACCATCAGCTTCCCAAAGATCCAACAGGAGCAGGCAAAGCGAATCACGATTCAATAGTTAAATCGGTCTCGCTGACGCTAAAAACCACCGCAATTTGACGGTGGTTTTTATTTGACCCGCATATTAAAGCAGCCGCGTACATAGCGACTGCTTTAAGTATATAAGGCTATATCTTATTCTGAGCCCGAGATACCACTAACAACAAAGTTTACTATGGCGTAGGCCAGTATAGCTACTATCAAACCTATAACCGCATATAGTATTGTGTTTTTAGCAGAGGTAACCTGGTTACTGTCACCATTTGATATAGTATAGCGAATACCACCAATTACTAGCATTATCACTGCAATCGCACCTATGATAAATAGGAGGATATTTACAATTGTCTTAAATACACCATCATTTCCATCAAGGCTTGTTGGTTGCTCATCACTCCTAGCTCCGGCAATTCCGTCGCGAAGGGTGTAGTCCTGCGCATGCGTCACCGGTGCGGTCATAAAAGACGCTAAACCAAGAGCAAGGGCCAATACAACCACGGTACCTTTTATTGATTTCAATATTCTACTTTTCATTGTTTTACTATTCCTTTCATTTGTATACTTCTTTTATAGCAGACTTGGTGATATTTGTTAAGCTATTACCCTACATTCTAGATCTTACACTCTGTTAATATCATCAGTTAGCTAGTGAATTCACTACAAAGTTTACTATCGCAAACGCCAGCAGCGCTACTATTAATCCTATTACCGCATACATAATGGTATTTTTAGCAGCTTTAATCTGTTCTGGGTTTCCATTTGATGTAGTATAGCGAATACCACCAATTATTAGCATGATTACCGCTAGAGTACCGATAATGAAGAGGAGTACGTTGACAATATCTGCAATACGACTCTTCAGACTGTTCTGAGGGTTATCCTGCACGTCATCGCCTGCAGCCTTGAATCCTTCTTTTATTTTAGCTTTTGGATTAACGGCATGGGCAGTATCGCTGCTCGCTAGACTGGGCGCCAGTATACCTATCCCAAACACCGCCACTATGACGCTTGTGATTATCCTTGATTTCATTGCTTCACCTCCTTAAAGACTTGATACTACAAAGTTTACTATCGCAAACGCCAGCAGCGCTACTATTAATCCTATTACCGCATACATAAGGGTATTTTTAGCAGCTTTAATCTGTTCTGGGTTTCCATTTGATGTAGTATAGCGAATACCACCAATTATTAGCATGATTACCGCTAGAGTACCGATAATGAAGAGGAGTACACCGACTATGTTGGCGATAGTCCTCTCTAGGGTACATTCTACAGGTTTGCCGTCAGCATCTGTACAGCTTGTATTATTTCCACCGGCCTTGTCTGATCCAGCACTGATCTTGCATGCAGTAGGTATAGTTACGCCAACCTTCCAACTACCGTCAGATACTTTATACTGCTCACAGTCAAGCGATGCCGCCGCAGGAGTTGATGTGTATAGTCCTGCTGCAAAGCTAAATACAGTTAGCGCTATTATGATTAGTTTTGATATTTTCATGTATCGTATCCTTGTTACATTTATATGTTATTTATTACATAGTTTACTATTGCGAATGATAAAAACGCAACTATTAAGCCAACTACTGAATACATCAGCGTATTTTTAGCAGACTGTATCTTGTTTGCGTCGCCATTCGCTGTAGTATACTTTATGCCACTGACGATTATCATAATCACCGCCACCACTCCAACTATATAAAACAATATATTGACGATACTGGTGACTAGTTCTGGCAATCTTGTTCTATCGCTATTTATCTTATTACAAACAACGCCGCCACTTCCGCCATCGGAACATTTCAAGTCGATTGCAGCAGCTCCAGACGGTACTAAAACCACACCTAGTACTATTGTTAAAATGACGCTTAATTTTACGAGTATATTTTTCACTACTTAACTCCTCCTATTACAAAGCCTGTTATTGCAAAAGCCATAACTACAACGACTAAGCCAATAATCGAGTAGAGTAGGGCATTTTTTGCGGCTTGAATGCGGTTACTGTCACCGTTTGAGGCAATATACATCAAGCCAGAGACTACAATAACAACAACCGCCACTACACCGGCAACTATATAAACGATGTTTAGCACACCAGAAAGAACTGCATTCGCTCCTACTTTCGGTATACCCACATCACCGGTGGTTATCTTTGTTGCTAATAAATATAACACCTCTTTCATCATACTACTATCTGTCCTGCAACGAACCCAACTATTGCCGCTGCCAGTGCAGCTATTATAAGCCCCACTACAGCGTTCAGTATTAAACTTTTAGCCTTTGCTATTCGACTTGCGTTGCCAGCACTTATTAGGTAGTAGTAACCACCATAAATAATGAATCCAGTAGCGATATAAACAACTAGGACGAGCATTATGTTTAAGATATTGGCAGCTATCCTGAGTATGAATCTATCTACTCCTTTGTTGCCACTATCAGGCTTTTTTATATTACATTTATCGTCAGTAAGTCCTTTATACCAGGGCGGTATACCGATGATAGATTTATCGCAGTCGGGCTTATCTGCGGCATACACAGGCTGAGTCGGAGATGCGATAGACAATAGTCCGCTCAATCCGAGAACCACGATAATTGCTCTTATCATTTGAATATCCCCCCAGGTATTAGCCATTCTGAAATAGCCCACATACCAGCAAACAACGCTATCCCAACAACCACATTTAATATGGTTTTTATAGCTTTTTCAACCTGCTGTCCGTTATCTCCGGCAGTAGTGTAGAGAATTGACCCATAGATAATGCCCCCTACCGCCACTATCGCTATAGCCCCAACCATAATCCTCACTGCAATTAATAATATCCCCCATATACCATTAGTCTCCACTCCACCAGAATTGTCCTGTGGACAGCTAACGATAGAGGTTTCCACTCCACCACACCTTGCAGCAGAAACGGATTGTGGGGCTGTAGCGGAATACACTACCGCCAATGCCGCCAGACCGAAACCAGCATAAAAATATGTTTTTATTTTATTCATAGCTACCACTACGATAGTACATCATACCTCATTTGACAATAGCTAGGCGATAGAGCAACTAGTAGTCGAAGTATAACCTAGATCCAATCTGTTATATACTTGACTTTTCTATTAAAAAATGCTATTTTTATAAGTGATATGTGGGAAGGACTCGTCAGAGCCCCGCGCGGTAGAGTATCGACGCGGAAACTTATTGTTTTGGCTACCTCACTGTTGGTGGCTATATTCGTAAACCTTATAGTAAGCTCTTCTACCGCTTTTGCAGCAGACGTTACATGGGTAGACGACAACACTATATCTTATAATTCTCGTGATTACACGGGACCAACCACCGCGACAGCCAATGATGATTCTGGCCTACAGCAGGGCACTATCTACTTCTCGGCGAACGAGGGTAACAAGGGTTACCTAATTTACTTCAAGAACGGTGAGAACCCAAAAAATGCCACCGAGGCGTTCTTTATATCCTCAGACTATGACCCAGTATCTGGGAGATTTAGCAATTTATCACCACCACAGAATGTAACTATAGAGCCCGCATCGTCACTACCACCGGGTGGAACTAGTCCTGGAACATCAGGGGAATGTGACGTCAAGGGTATTGGCTGGATAATATGTCCAGTTTCAAACTGGCTTGCCGAACAGGTAGATAACATATTCGATGCGCTAAAAGATTTCTTTATAGTCCACCCATTAACGGATGGGAACAACAGCCTCTACCGGGTCTGGGATGTCATGCGAGATATAGCCAACGTACTATTTATTATCGGCTTTTTGGTAATCATCTACTCATATATAACTGGCGGCCTACTAGACAACTACAGTCTAAAAAAGATTCTACCGAGGGTAATCTTGGCAGCAATTATGATAAACATATCCTACTGGATATGTGCCGTACTTGTAGATATTACAAACATAGCCGGCGTCGCATTTAATGACCTATTCATGTCCATTCGAGACTCAGCTATAGGTACGGAAGAAAATACCACAATTCGCTGGAGTGAACTTACGGCTTATATATTGTCCGGCGGTGCAGTAGCTGCTGGCGGCATAGCCTTCTTAGTCGTAGCAGGCGGTAGTATTGCTTCGCTAACGTTCCTTATATTTGCAGCTCTTATCGGGGCAGCTTTTGCAGTGCTGGTGGCGCTAATAATATTGGCCGCCCGGCAGGCACTTATCACGGTAATGATTGTCATAGCACCTATAGCTATTGCTGCCTATATACTACCCAATACCGAAGATTGGTTTAGCAAATGGCGAAAAGGGTTTATTACAATCTTGATGGTATTTCCAGTATTCGGAATACTGTTTGGCGGCTCGCAGCTCGCCTCTAGCATTATCATGCAGAATGCCCCTACACTAGCCGTATTGATATTGGGCTTAGTTGTGCAGGTGGTGCCACTTGTCATTACACCGTTCTTAATACAGTTTAGTGGTGGTTTACTGGGTAGAATCGCTGGTATGACAAACAACTCGGGCAGGGGGCTGGTTGATAGAAGCAAGAATTGGGCGCGTGACAGATCCGACTACCATAGGCA
>JACKGP010000006.1 GCA_020631935.1 Candidatus Nomurabacteria bacterium | reverse complement strand
GTCTACTCGCGAAGAAGCGATGGCTAATGAAGAAGACTTTGATGGCGCAACAACAGAGTAACTAAACAGGGAGGTAGCTTATGATATTTATAAAACCAGCTTATGCACACTGTGATTTACCGTGTGGCGTATACGATCCTGCGCAGGCGCGAATTGAGGCTCAGAGCGTAAAGATGATCCTAGAAAAAATGCAAAGCATGGAGGGCGATGATCGCATACGTGCGGTTGTCATTAAAGAGCAACGTTCGGAATTAGCTAAGCATCACTTGATGGTACTATGGGCTGATTATTTTAAGCCTGAGCACTTAGAGAATCATCCTGATTTGCACGATAAATTTTGGAAAGCAATCAAGCAGGCTGGCGAATGTAAGCATCACAGTGATGTAGCCGCTGCCGATAAGCTGCTAGAGATGATTGATGAAATTGCAGAGATATTCGCAGAAACTAAAAAATCATAGACTAGTTTATATTAGGCGTGTGGTTGGTAGAAGTATGATTCCAGCCATCAAGCCTGGCGATATAATCGTTGCTCTGCCAATGCTAAAAATTAGGCAAGGTGACATAGTGCTGGCCAGCCAGAATGGGCGGGAAGTTATAAAGCGAGTTGCTAGGCTATCTAGTGATAGCGTTTTTTTGGTCGGTGATAATTTAAACGAAAGTAGTGACGGCAGGAAGTATGGCGAGACTAAGCTAGCAGATGTAATTGGTCGCGTACTTTTAAGGTAGCTCAAATCATCAACCTGTAAAAATAGACCGCGGGGTAGAGCGGTCTATTTTTATAGGGGTCTTTACTATTTATATATAAATGTGGCACCAGTTGACTTAGAGTATGTGCGGGTTCCTACGTTTCCAAATCCTGCGCTACCGTTCATTTCTGAAATTAGGTAGCTGCCGTCGGCATTTACGCGCTCTACATAGGCGACGTGACCTGGTGTCTCAACGATTGCACCAGCTCGTGGTGTAGTTCCAGTTGAGAAACCTTGCCGTGCAGCATTGGCAGTCCACTGGCCACCGTTGCCTAGCATATTTGGTAAGTCAGGGCGCTTATCTTTTGCATACCAAGTACAGTAGCCTTGGTAGTAAGTATTACCAGCGGTAGATCCAGCTGTGTACGTACCGCTATTGCTGTAGTTGTAGCTGTAGTTTTGTGCAGGGGCGTAACTATAGTTATAGTTATAGTTTGTTGGCGTGCTAGCGTAGCTAGCAGCCGCTACCTGGCTTGCAAATTCAGCGTGACGATTCGGTAGCTTTTCTTTGGCGCCAGGTATTCTCACTACGTCACCAATTTCTAGGATGTCTGGGTTGATTAGGCCTTTGTTGGCATTGAAAAGGCGAACGTAATTAGTTTTGTACTTTGTGGCAATGCTGGTTAGAGTGTCGCCAGCCTTTACCTTTACTTTAATAACTTTTTCCTTTTTGACAGCGGGTTTTTTATTGTCGCTATCACTTTTAGCTAGTGTTGTCTGACTAAAAGTCAGCGCAAGTAGAGTCATGGCGCCAAGCGCCACAAAACTAGATTTGATTGTCATTCGATTTCTTCTCCTTAATTATGCGCTTTGTCTAATGCTTCTATTTTGGTGATTAGACTGACGCATACCCCGAATTGTGCTTATTCTTACACCTCCCCACACAGCCAAGGCTTTGAAAAACACAATGACGAGCATAGAAAAAATAAACCATAACGTCAACCCTTTTTTAACATAAGCAATGTTTAACAGATAAAATCGTGTGTAGTAAAATATTCAACATTAGCTAAATGTGAACTAGTTTTGGATACTATTTCCGCTGCATCGAAACACAGCCAGCAGGAGCAGTGGTACAATGTCTACAGATGATACAATTCTTGCGTTCAACCAAATACCAGCAGCAGATTGAGCCTTCTGATGCACTGTCCAGCGGTAGCTGGGTGCGCTGCGAGAGGCCTGATGAATCTGAAGTGGCTAGCCTGGCAGAGATCGGTCTAGATATAGATATCGTTCAAGACGCATTAGATCCTCATGAGGTTCCGCGTGTCGAGCAAGATGATGGCTGGACCTATTTCATTACTCGATTGCCCGATACAGACGATGACTTTAACGATTTTACGACACCGATTTTATTTGCAATTCATCACAAGTACGTAGCAACAGTAAGTCGTGATAATTTGAGCAGGCTGTGGCAGCCGTTTATGGATACGGTGCATATATCTACGGGAGACCAGACTCAGCTTTTTGCGCATATGATAGATGCCATCACTACCCAGTATCAGCGTCGCGTAGCAACTATCAATCGTCAAATGCGTGCTGCTATAAGCGATGTACAGAACCTAGGATCGAAGGATATAGCCGTATTGACAGATTATGAGCGCAAGCTAAACGACTACCTTGATGCACTGGTTCCTACTACTGCGGCCCTACAGAAGATACTGAGTGGAAAGGTAATCCCGCTTCAGGAAACAGATCGAGATCTTGTCGAGGATGTGACTATCGATATCGAGCAGGTTAGTGCGCGATGTAAGAGTCTACTTCGAACTATTACCAATGTTCGCGATAGCTATCGTGCTGTAATGGATACAAGATTGAATGAAACAATTCGTCTGCTGACGGTTATTACCGTATCGTTGACCATTCCAACCATGATTGCTGGACTGTTCGGAATGAACGTACCGATACCTTTTGCTAATTCGCCGTTGGCTTTTTGGGAAATATTGGGGGTGAGTGCAATCATAGCCGCCCTAATCGGTTTCTATTTTTTGCGCAAGCGCTAGACGATCAATCCTGCGATAGCTCTTATGCTATACTATGTCGGTAATGGTGGAGTATTTTACTAAGCGATCTAAGGGTGAATCATTCGAGCGTCAATCTCGACCACTCAAGAATAATGTATGGGTAAATGCCCCTTTTGTAACCGCTTCAGAACTTGACCTTATCAGCAATGAATATGGCCTAGATAGAAACATACTATATGACGTACAAGACCGCAATGAACTGCCCCGTATAGAGTTTAGCGGCAGCGATGCGTATGTTTTTATAAGGATACCGCGACGATCAAATTCAGGTCGTATTACGACTTCGCCTGCTTTGTGTGTGATTAAAGGTGATACCTTCCTGACAATCGGCGCCAGAGACACTGTTTCGCCCGAGCTTATTGCTTCTATTGTGCAACCTTCTACGATTCGTAATACGTTCGATCTATTGGTCGGCGTAGTCGCAGCCTGTACGGCTAGTTACCAGGGGTTATTGCAGCGGACATCTAGAAGCATCAACGATACGGCGCTGAAGCTTCATTCGCACGATATAACAAATAAGGATTTTGTGCATTTTGTTACTGTTGAAGATAACCTTATGGCATGCCGGATGAATCTAAGTGCAATGCAGGCGATGCTACGAAGGGTTCGTGAAACCACCCACGAATCCATGAATTTGCGTGACGAAGAAGCTCTGGATGATGTTCAGCTAGAGATTGAGCAACTTCTAGTGGCAGTCGAAAGTTATACGGGTCGAGTTGATAGCATACGGAATGCCTATACAACCGTGAGTAACAATACAATGAATATTCGCGTCAAGACGCTGACTGTACTGACTGTGTTGATAACTCTACCGAACGTTATATTTGGAATGTATGGCATGAATGTTAAATTGCCAATAGCCGAGAATCCTTTGGCGTACGTATTTATAGTAGTTTTTTCGATCATCTTGGTCGCTATAGTATATTTCGTAGGTCGAAAGACAAAAGTTTTTTAGAGACTTATTTTTTTGCTAATGCTTGCACTCTACTTTTAAAGGGAGTATTGTAGCCATTGTGCGCCAAGCGAGCTAGCTCGCAACATGGTGAATTAACAGGAGTAGAAAATCGATGTTGATTTCGGTAAATGCTGCGTCTAGTAGAGCAGCAAAAATTTCGGTCGACGTTATTCCAGATAGCTGGCGACGTTATATCGAACAATAAAATAAGCCCCAAATAGTGGGGCTTATTTTATTGTTTAGACCTACTCGCTTTTTGCTTCTTTTATGGCTGGCCTTAAGATGAGATTCTCCAGAGCACTTGCGTCTGACCATGCCTGGATAGATCCTTCGGTTCCTTTTTGAACAATCTTACCATCTTTTACGTACTGATCTACGGCTTTACCATTCAGCATAAAAGATGGAGTACCAGTCACGCCATCTTTCCTGCCCATAGCAGAGTCAGCTGCGATTTTAAGTAGTACTTTATCTGACACCAGGTCATTCGTGAACTTGGCTTCGTCTAGGCCAAGTTCTTTGGCGTAGCCCTTAAACACCTCGGTTCGTTCGGTCGCACTGGCGGTTGACCATTCAGACTGTTTATCAAATAGAATATCGTGCATTTCCCAGAACTTGCCCTGCAATCCAGCTGACTCTGCGGCTGCGGCTGCGGCCTTAGCATTCGGGTGCGCACTGATTAATGGGTAGTGACGAAATACGAAAGCAATATCTTCTTTGACGTTTTCTGCGGCCGCCTTAACGGGTCCATTGGCCTGTTCGCAGCCAGGACACTGGTAGTCTCCGTACTCTACAAGCATGACTTTTGAGTCTTTATTTCCGAAAACATGATCCCCGATTGGGAACTGATCGCTGGCTGTTTGTATTTTTGATGTATCTACATTTGACACATCCACTGCATCCTTCTTTGAATACCAAGCCAGTGCGCCAAAGGCTATTACACAGATGGCAGTAAACATAATCCACGCATTTTTACTCACAAAAACTACTCCTTTTTATTCATATCTAGTATACAATACAAACTATGATCATACTATTGCTTATCTTCGTAATTTTACTTGTAATGCTAACGAGCGTAACTTTTGACATAGGTCAGGATAGTCAGTTTGAGCGTCGGCGCAAGGAAGAAAAAGGCGAAGTCTCTGTTTATATTCGCAGAGCAAATAATATTGTAGAGTTGATATCGCTACAGAGGATTGGCATATCGATACTGCTTGTTCTGGCTGTTATATTTGCGATTTTAGCTTCTGGCTGGGTGACAGGAGGTATTATTTCGGTGGCTGTTGCACTATTTTATGGCACACTGGCAAAGCTGTCGTTTGTGCAGAGATTTTCTCAGGGTTTATATGAAAAGTATGAGAAATTCATTCTAGATTTTATAGAAAGATACCCGAAGCTGACTAGCGTATTGCGCTCTGTAAACACTTATTCTTCTGGAACAAAACTAGGCTCTAGAGAGGAGTTTGTCCACGTTGTTGACGGAGCTGATGGAATACTTGAAAAAGATGAACAGCAGCTGATTCGGCACGCACTAAGCTTTAGAGAGAAAACCGTTGAAAGTATTATGACTCCACGTTCGGTTATTGAAAGTATAAAAAAGGGTGAAATACTTGGGCCGGTGGTACTGGATGACCTGCACAATAGAGGGCATAGTCGCTATCCAGTTGTTGATGACGACGTGGATAATATTATTGGAATACTTCATGTCAAAAATATCCTACAGCTGGACACTAAGCGCCGCCATACGGCCAAGGTGGAGACTGCAATGGATAGCAAGGTCTACTATATAAACGAAAAGCAAACCTTGGATAACGCATTGGCTGCTTTTTTGCGCACACATTATCATATGTTTGTCGTTGTTAACGAATATCAGGAAACGGTCGGATTGCTAACTCTAGAGGATACAGTAGAGGCTCTTTTGGGTCGAAAGATAATCGATGAGTTTGATAGACATGATGATTTGCGCGAGGTGGCAAGGCGCAAGGCCGGCAAAGAACAGCGAGCTAGGAAGTCTCAGACTATTTAGACTGCTTTATTGCGCTGCGCCCGATGTCAATAATATGCTTCTGTCGATAACGCTTAAATGATGCGTTATTGATTCCATTCTTTATTAAGTGCGTAGAGATGTGGTGCGATCCGATAAACCTAGGCAGTATTACATAGCTAGCCCCAAGCTCATACAGCTCTAGTGCCTCTTGGTGAGTTGAGGCGTGGCAGATAAACACAATGTCAGGGTTGTGGCGCCTTAGGTGGGTCAGTAGAAGACGATTTGTTTCCATGTCGGCTATTGTACTGGCGGCCAACTTGGCACTACTGGCATCTATCTCTTCTAAAAATTCTGGGTCGGTGACATCACCATAGGCATTTCTGATACCTCGCGAGTCAAGGTGTTCAATAATTTCAGGGTTGAAATCTATGACCAGGTAGCGTTTTTTTAGTTCACGGAAAAGCTTTAGAAATTCATGGCCGCCATGGTGGTAGCCAAATAAAACTGCAGAATATGGTTGACGGCTCTGTTTCTTCTCTTTTATATTTTCACGTTCAAATATGTTTAGTAGATGGGAGTATTTCTTGAATAAAATATCATCATATTGCATCAAGTAGCTGCTAATAGCAATTGTTATTAGCGCCACCAGCGTAATAATACTGACCACGGTTTCATCTATGATTCCATTAGTGGCGGCAAACACCACCAGTACTATAGAGAATTCACTTATCTGACTGAGGTGTATGGCTGTCTTGAAGCTTGTGAACTTTGTGTATCCTAGCGCTCCAAGTGCGCTCATTACAAACAAAGGTTTTCCGATAAGCGTTATTAGAGAGAGAATTATCGCTGGTACTATCACGCCCTGAACATCATCAAAGACAAATATCTCTCCCAGGTAAACAAAGAATAGGACTATGAAGAAGTCTCGAAGTGGCTTTAGTCGAGATGCGGTCTCCACCGCATACGGCAATCCGGCCAAGCTAACGCCAGCAAACAAAGCACCGACTTCATGACTAAATCCGGCAACGCTAAATAGATGAGCAACTCCAAACGCCCATGCTATGGCAAATAGAAACAGCAGCTCCTGACTTTTGGCTAAGCGTTTCGCATATTTCGGCACTATATACGTACTCATGATTATTAGGCCGCCTGCCAGCAGAAAAGCCTTTGTGGCTAGCCATAGCATGTCAAATCCACCTAGGCTGCCGCCATCACTTTGTGATATGGCAGATACGGCCAATATTGCAAGAGTAGCGACTACGTCATCAACTAAAACGACACCGATAGCAACCTGTCCGTGAAGGCGGTTTGCCTCTCCTTTATCTCCCAGAACCTTTAGAATAACGATAGTTGAGCTAAAAAATGCAGCTAGTCCTACGATTATTGCCGTGGTTACATCGTAGCCCATTGCCAGGACAGCAGCACTGCTTGCGCCACCCACTAGCACTAGAATTGAGCCAGCGGTAGCAACGGATACTTTTCCTAAGTTCTTGATGACATTTATGTTCATGCCCAAGCCGATAATAAACAGCAGCAGGGCAATTCCAATTTCCGAGAATCCTTCAAAAGCTTCTTTTGAATTTATTAAGTCGAGCATAAACGGTCCGACGATAATTCCAGTCAAAATGTAGCCTAATATCAGAGGCTGTCGCAAGACGCGCATAATTGCCGCAACGATTGCGACGATGACTAAGACTATGGCCAGTTCGGCGAATATTTCTTGATTATGCATTGTTTATCTTTAAAGGTTATTGTTACTATTATGTCAAAAAAATATTGTATTCACAAGTAAAAACAGATGAAATACGGTATAATTAACTAACGTATGGAACGAATTTTTGCTATAGATACGCCAAAGCACGTTGGCGAAACAATTTCTGTTAGTGGCTGGGTTCACACTAGGCGTGATCACGGCGGTCTTATATTTGTGGATATGCGCGATCATACTGGGTTAGTCCAATTAGTCTTTAACCCTGATAACATAGATGTTTTTGGTGTTGCCGAACACTTGCGTGACGAGTTTGTCGTGAGAGTTGAGGGTGAAGTAAAGGCTCGTGCAGAAGGTTTAGCAAATCCGAATATCGATAGTGGAAGCATAGAGATTGTTGCTAATAACATTGAAGTTTTGAATCGATCCGAAACGTTGCCGATTCAGCCGTTTTCTGATGCCCAGGCTAGCGAGGATTTGCGCTTAAGGTATCGTTACCTAGATATTCGTCGTCCGAAAATGCAACGCACCCTGGAGCGTCGTGCCGAGATGTTTTCGATAATTCGTGAATTTATGGAGTCGAAGGATTTTACTGAAGTTACTACGCCAATTTTGGCAAACTCTAGCCCCGAAGGTGCGCGCGATTTTTTGATTCCATCACGTCTACATGAAGATAAATATTACGCTTTGCCGCAAGCGCCACAGCAATTCAAGCAGCTCTTGATGGTTGGCGGTGTGCCGCGCTATTATCAGCTGGCGGCTTGTTTTCGCGATGAAGACCCGCGAGCCGATCGCCTGTATGGCGAGTTTTATCAGCTTGATGCTGAGATGAGTTTTGTTGATGATGGAGAGGTAGTTCGTGCAACTTTTGATCCATTGATCAAGAAACTTTCAACTGAATTTGCTGGTAAAAAACTACTCTCGGAAGATATCCCACGGATTTCCTACAACGAAGCCATGGAGCGATTCGGCACCGATAAGCCAGACCTTCGCTTTGGGATGGAGCTTGTTGAGCTAACTGAAGTGTTTAGTTCAACTGAATTTGGTGTATTTAAAAATGCCGAGTGCGTGAAGGCTATTTGTGTTAAAAATGGAGCCAGCTTAAGCCGTAAACAAATCGATAGCTTTACAGAAATAGCCAAGAACGAAGGTGCTGGTGGTTTGGCATATATTACATTTGAAAACAGCGAAGTAAAATCGCCAATTGCTAAGTTTTTGTCTGAATCTGAAATTTCCGAATTGAAGGAAAAAACAGGTGCCGAAGATGGCGATACCGTATTTTTCGGTGCAGATAGGCGCTCAGTTGTGAATGCAGTTCTGGGTCGTCTGAGGAATGAATTTGCTACACACTTTGACATGAAAGACCCGAATATAATTGCGCTTCTATGGGTTGTTGATTTTCCATTTTACGAATGGAGTGAATCTGGCAGTAAGTTAGATTTTGGCCACAATCCATTTAGCATGCCAAAGGGCGGAATCGGTACGGTTCGAGAGGCTAAGACTGACGAAGAGAAACTTTCAATCGTTGCCGATCAATACGACATGGTGATGAATGGTTATGAGATTTGCTCTGGAGGCGTCAGGAATCATAGCCCAGAAACTTTGTATGAGGTGTTTGCTGTGCTTGGCTTCTCTAAAGAATACGTCGAAGAAAAGTTCGGTGCTATGATAAATGCCTTTAAGTATGGCGCACCGCCGCACGCAGGTTGCGCATTCGGTGTTGATCGCATGTTCATGGAGCTTATGGGAGAGGACAACATTCGCGAAGTAGTGGCTTTCCCAAAAAACGGTTCGGGTGTCGATGTTATGATGAACTCGCCGTCGCTTGTCGATGAAGCTCAGAAAAAAGAACTAGGCCTTTTTAGCTAGCAGCTATAGATTTAAGTTGCGTTCTAAGTCTGCAAAATCTTTTTTAAGGCTACTTGCATCTGATACCACATGTTTTGTGGTGCGAAGTTCGCGATGAAGTATCAAATCCTTGAAGTTTAATAGTGCAAAAAGCGGCCAACCCATACCCCTTGTCTCAACCAGACGCTGGAGCTTTTGGGTAAAGTCGTCTAGCTGAGACTTCTGCTCCTTGTTCAATTTTTGTGGATATAGTTTTTTGATCAAAAAATTAGCAATAAGGACAACGAGCGCACATGCTACAAAAAGCGGAATGTAAACTATTAAAAATATCCACCACCAGGGGCTGATAAAATGCGCCAATAGCCACATGATTGCAAGCAGTACGGAAAATATGATTATCAAAATGGTAACAGCAACCCAAAAAATTCGCCTGGCTACACTGGCTGATATGGCTCTAAAAACATTTACTCTACTAGACATACGGCTATTATAATCCATGCAAACTATTAAAAATAGCCGAGTTTTTATTCGACGATATCAGATGCAGATGATACAATATCTATATAAAGGAAAGCGAGGAAGTACATGGAATCAACAATCATAACACTTCTAACCATCGCAGTTATACTACTCTCGGTTGTCATTGTCGCACTTTTGGCGACAGCTACATTAGTAGTGGTAAAGGTTAATAAGATTGCACGAAACGTCGATGCAGTTACAAACAACCTTTCCTCGGCTACTGAGTGGTTGAGCCCGGTTAAAGTATTCTCTGAGGCTGCTAGAGCAGTTCGCAGTTTTCGTAATAATTAATTCATAACGTACAGGAGATTATATGGGAAAAGTATTTGGAAAAGTAGTGATTGCGGCCGCAGCTGGGTATGTAGCTGGACTATTGTTTGCACCGAAATCTGGCAAAGATACACGCAAGGATCTAGAAAAACAAGCTGACAAAGTAAAGAAGGAGGCTCGAGTAAAGAAAAAGCAGCTTGAAAAAGCTACAGCCGATGGCGTTAAGACTTTTAGGAAAGGCGCAGCTGTTGCTGGCGACGAAGCCAGGGAAATGGCAAAAAGCGCCGGTGATTCAGCGCGTGTAATTCGTGATGAAGCTGGACGATTGGCCGAGGAGGCTAAATTACGAGGCACTCGAGTGGCCGACGAGTCCAAGCGGGCTTTGGGTGATTTGCGTAAAGATGCAAAGAAATCTACTAAATAATTTAGCCAAGTTGATATACTAAAGACTATGAGATTAAGGGTTATCGGATTAGTAATGATGCTTGCTTTATTGCTTGCGTCGGGTTCGGTGACTAACGCTGAAGAGAAAACAGAGCCTGTACTGTCGGATAAAATAAAATCTACGATTGTATCGCAGTGTGATGATCTTATCGCAAAGCTTAAAACTATAGATCAAGACGATATAGCTACACGCATCATTAGGGGTCGTATCTACCAGACCGACATAACGGATCGGTTGATGCTTCCATTGAACAGAAGAGTTACAGACAGTCGCCTAGATGGAAGCGCCCTTGTTTCTGTGACGGCTAGTTATGATGCAGCCGTGCGCTCTTTCTCGGCTAGCTATAGTGATTATGAAGATTCTATGACGAAACTAATCCGTATAGATTGCAAAAATGAGCCGACACAATTTTACGACGCACTTTCTATAGCGCGCGAGAAAAGGCTAGAGTTGGCAGATTCAGTCAGTAGCCTACAGTCGCTAATAGTTTCATACCGTGACAGGGTTAACGATTTTGTGAATTCTGAGATCGAGGCGAGTGATGACGGAAAAGAATAATCCCATAAATGAGGTTGACACTAGTAAACCTCAGTCACAAACATCGGGCATGCATCGACTTGCGCTGATGGTAGGGGGTAGTATATTGATAGCTACCGTGATGGTCTCTATCGCATTGATGTTGCACTATCGTGGCGCCGATCAGCTAGACTTGAGTCGTCCTGGCATGAATAGAGTCCGTTCGCAAGTTAATAAAACAGAAGGGTTTGTCGGTTTTACAGGCTCTGGAGAGATTACAAAAGAAGACATGAAAGAATTTTTAGAGCTTTATGACTCTCGCATTAAGAAACTAGAAGCCCTCGACAACTATAAGTCGGATATTTTAAAGCTAGAATCCCTGAGTGCAAAGTAGACTACTTCTTTTTGTCTTGGCCTGCAACTACATTCGCAAATGGGTTAACGGCAAGCTCTATGCCGGCCTTATCGAACTCAAAGTGTAGCCGTCTGCGCATTTCTGCAATTACCGACCATTGATCAGATGGCTGCGTTTTTCCAGACACTGTCATCTCTAGTGAGCTGCCGGTTATCTCACCGATCATTGCGTAGGATGGTGGGCTAATTATTTTTGGCTTCCATTTCTTTTCTTTGCTTAGATTTAGGCCAACTTTGTCTATTAGGGCGATAGCCGTGTCTATATCTGAGTCTGGTTTTACTGCTATTGTGAATCTGGCCACGCTAAAGCCCATAGTTTTGTTTATGGCGTGCGTAATTAATCCGTTTGGTATAAAGTGTACATTTCCGTTTATGTCACGAAGTACAGTGGAGCGTGTGCCTATTTTTTCTACCGTTCCGCTTGCCATTCCAGAGCCTGTGGCTAGCTCTACTACGTCGCCAACTCGAAACTGGTTCTCTGAGATGATGAATATGCCTGATATAAAATCTTTTATTAACGACTGAGCGCCAAAACCTAAGGCGATTCCGATGATTCCTGCACTGGCAAACAGTGGCGCGAAGAATGACGTTACGTCTGGAATAAATATTGCCAAAAAAGCATAAATTAATGAAACAGTGACAATGATGCGCCAGATATTTACGAATAGATTCTCTAGAGTTTTTTGTCGTTTTTCGATATCTTTTCTGTGCCAAACCCTATGTTCGCCACCAACTTTGACGGCACGATTTACGACCAGCTTAACAATCTTTGCGCCCAGATAGTAGGCGACTAGTCCAATAACTAGTACAAATAACATCTTGCCCCAATGGTCGCTCATCCATGTTTCTGTACTTCTAAGGAAATCGTTTACACTCATCTGTGGTAGTATAGCATGTGAACTATGCGTGTGTTTAGCTCTGTTCTGGATAAAGACGTTATTGACATATTGACCTCTGGCGGGGTTGTCGTAGCCCGTACCGATACCATATACGGTATTCTTGCTAAGGCTAATGACGATCAGGCGGTTGAGCGAGTATATGCACTGAAAAAACGCGATCAAAACAAATCGCCAATTGTTTTGATATCGGGCAGGGATATGCTGTTTGACGAGACTTCAAATGATATTGACCGCCTACTTGATGAAGCTTGGCCAGGTCCTGTTAGTGTAATTTTACCCAGTAGCAAGGCGCCGCGGTGGCTGAGTCGTGATAATCATTCTGTAGCGTACAGGTTACCAGCCGATGACAGGATGAGTATGTTAATAGAAAAGGTTGGTCCGCTGGTTGCGCCTAGTGCTAACATCGAAGGCATGACGCCTGCAAAAACTATAGAGGACGCTTTTGAGTACTTTGGAGATAAGGTAGATGCTTATGTTGATGGCGGTGAAGTTGAAGACAATACACCATCTAGATTGCTTCAAGTAAACGACTCGGGCGAAGTGGAGTATTTGCGATGACTGAAAAACTAAATCCTGATGAATTTATTATTACGAGAAAGCGCAAAAAGTATAAATTTGCCAAATTCGCCAACGCCGATAATTGCTTTGAATTTGACGAATGGAAAAAGCGGACGATTGATGTAATTGAAGTCGGTGCAGGTACTGGTTTATTTTTGGTTGAGTTGGCTAAGCGTTATCCAGACAAAAGATTTGTGGCAATTGACGTAAAGGCTGATCGTCTGCAGAAAGGTGCCTATAGAGCGCTTGAAAATGGCGTGAACAATGTACAGTTTGTGCGGGCGCGTGCCGATCAAATAGATCAATTATTTAGCGAAGAATCAGTTGATCGAATATGGCTAACTTTCCCTGATCCATTTCCGCGCAAGCGTTCGGCTGGCCGTCGCATGACGCACCCAAATTTCCTCAGAAAGTATGCCAAACTTCTAAAGTCCGGCGGTAGTTTTTATTTAAAACACGACAATCCAGAGTTTTTTAGCTGGAGCTTAGAGCAGCTTGTCGTAGAAAAGTGGCATATCGCTGAGCTTAGCTTTGGTCTTCATGAGTCGGACCTGTCGGACGACTATAAGATAACGACAACCTACGAACAACGTTGGCTTAAAGAGGGTCGCACTACAATGTTTGTGAGGGCTGGTTTATTGCCTCGATAAAGGCTGTTCTCGTACCGGTTTTGCCAACTTTTTCTAACAGCACTTCATAATAGCCCGGCAAGTAGTGGTCTCCATCTTTTGGTATGGTTTGTATTGTTTCGTACGCTCGCTCGGCCATTTCTGCACGAGTTAGTTTTACGCCGCCGTTACACTCAAATAACTCGTCGGTTTGCCAGTTTTCACCTCTTGGTTTTAGGGTATTGCGAAATTCCCATTCTATTCGATGTTCTAACGATCTTCTGGCTATAATCTCTGGGCTATGTATGCCTCTGTGGAAAGCATTGAAGTTTCCGTTGGTAAATTCAGCGTATATCGTATTTGGTGACTTATCATTTTTTACTATGACATGACCGCTCATTACGGGAATGCCGTTGTGGCTAATGTAGATTTCTGGGTTTATAGTGGAGTTGTTTCTGTGAAATGAATCTACGAACTCTATTAGTCTTTCTGATGACGCTTCGTGTGCGAGGTGTGTACCAGGTATAATCGAAGCAAAGTAGTAGTCTCCATCCTTAAGTTCACCTAGATGATTCTCTGGGGTTTCTAAAAATTCTTTGATCGGCATACTTATAAATGACTGAATTGGCAGCCTTAGTTCTTCGAGCCTTATTGCAATTGCGTGATGAGGATTTAGTTTTGGGTTACCATTTTGAGGCTCCATTCTTTCGAGTGTCGATATCAGGGATGTATTTTTAAGTGAGTGAGCAACTTTGCTCCAGTCGCTAAAACCAGCACCCTTGCCATACTCAAATTTTGGCAGTTTATTCTGCTCAATATTTTCTGTTTGTAATTTTTCTTGCATATACTCCTTTCTGTTTGCAACTACTATTCAACAGATTCAATTAGTAGTATAAAGCTTGTATTAATATTTTCTAGAAAGTATAATTTGACTCAAATATGATTGAGCAGAAAATTCTAAACCATCGCATACAAAAACACGTAATCGATGTTTTAATGCACCAAAAATACGCTCGTTTTCGCGACATGCGACCACCAAGAGTCGATACAAACCTGTATAGTTATCACCTAAAGCTGCTCCAGAAGAATGATTTTGTAGCCAAAACCGAAAAAGGCTACACGCTCAGCAAAACTGGTTTGATATTTGTTGATCGAGTGAGTACGAAGTCGCTCAAAATTCGCACGCAGCCAAAGATTATTACTATACTTGTAGTTCAAAATTCAAATGGCGACGTACTGCTTTTTAAGCGAAAACGTCAGCCGTATGTAGACTTATGGACTCTGCCATATGGCAAACTGCACATTGATGACGAAACAATATTATCGGCGGCCCAGCGCGAAGCAAGTGAAAAATTAAACCTAAAAGACCAAGAAATGAGCCATGCTGGTGAGTGCTATATCCGCATTAAATCTGAAGATGAGATTATTATGAGCACACTTGCTCATGTGTTTTATTTTGAGACTGACAAAATTCAGGAAAGTGAAAGTTTGGTATGGGCTAGGCCGCACAGGCTGTCACAGTATGACCTAGCGCCGGCGGTCGAGCAGATAGTAGCACGTACTTTTTTCCGTGATCCATATTTCTTTGAAGAATACTCTGAGGACTTGGTAGAATAAGATTATGAAGATTGAAGACTATTCCAGGCAAGCAATATCAACATTATTGGGCGATCATGACGTGGTCGACATGAGTCCAGCGTTGATATCTCAGGTGTTTGGGTTGGTTGGCGAGAGCGGTGAGGTTGCTGAAAAGTTTAAGAAATTAATCCGTGACAAGGGCGGTCAACTATCTGATGAAGATAAGCAGGAAATTTTAAAAGAACTTGGCGATATATTGTGGTATATCAATTCTGTTTCAAATCTGCTTGGTTCTAATCTGGAAGAGGTAGCTCAGAAAAATCTCGACAAAGTACTTTCGCGCAAAGCTCGAGGTGTCCAGACGGGTAGCGGCGACAATCGTTAGGTATAGCCACAAGTTCTGGGCGCCTATACTGTCGCGACTAGATTTGCTGCCTAGACTTTTCCCTTACCCAGTCATCAATATCGCCAGCCCCCATGCAAAGGACTAGTTTATTTTCTTGGCGAGCAATTTCTATAGACTGCCATAGGTCGTTGTTCATCTCAGACAGGTGCAAATTGTCTTTTTTTAGATTCTTAGTCAATCCTTCGGGTTTTAAAATTTCCAGGCCTGGTTTTTCGCGACTAAGGTAGGTTGGCAGCCAGTAGATTTCGCTGGCATTTTCAAAAACCTCATCTGTGTATTGGTCGCGAATTTCATGCTGACGAATATTTTGGTGTGGCTGATAGACTAAAGTTACATTTTTGGCTAGCTCACGCGCCATTTGCAGTGTTGCTTTGATCTCTGAAGGGGTGTGGCCGTAGTCGCTGTATAGATTTTTGGCTAAATTTTCAAAGCGACGATTAGTGCCCGGGAACTTGTTCAGGCCGTCGGCGGCGTATTTAGCGGGAAGATTAAATTTTTCGAGTGCAGCTAAGATTAGACTAGCGTTACGGCGATTGTGCTCGCCAGGCAGCCGTAGGTATGGGCTGGTTTCTTCGACTAATACGGTCTTTTCTGCTGGCATCAAATCATCATATTCTTTCCAGGTAATAATCTGCTCTGACTGATGAGCAAACTGTTTGAATGCTTCAAAGTACTCGCTTTTGGTCGGGTAGGTATCGGCGTGGTCGTGCTCGATAGTGGTAATGAGTGAAATAAAAGGGTTGAAAGCTAGAAAGTTACGATCGAACTCGTCACACTCGTAAATGAAATATTCACTACCAGGGGTGTACTTGCCGCTAGGTGCCCACGAGAGTGTTGTGCCGATAGAGTAGCTAACTGGAATGGAGAAGTATTTTGCCAGCCATATCAGCATGCCTGTTGTGGTTGTTTTACCGTGTGTTCCTGACACTGCAATTAGCTTTAGATTTTTTTCGGTGACAATGTGAGCTATTAGTTCGTCGCGCTTGCTTGTTTTTATGCCCAATTCCTTGGCTAGTTTTAACTCGGCGTGGTCGGATGGCAGAGCGGCTGTGTGCACAAACCAGTCAATTGATTGATCGGCGTGCTTTGACCGTAAAAACTCACCAGATTGGTCGTCTGATATGCTTGCAGAGTGTTTTTTTAGCTGTTCAACCATCAAGCCGCTGTGCGGGTCGGAGCCCGACACGGAATTACCAGCATCTTTGGCAATCATTGCCAAAGACCCGATTCCGACACCGCCAATTCCGGAAAAATAAATATTCATTATTCTACTAGTATATCAGTCGATGGGTCTTCGTGTTATGGTATAATGAGCCAAAGATTAACATAAAACAAACAGAGGTATGGTTAGATACATCGTTTATCAGTTATTGAAGCAGCGTCATTTTTGGCGCTATGCTACTTTTTCAGAAGTGGCCGAGCTTTATGTCTCGCGTACGATGCGGATTTTTGCTATGCGAATGGCGGCTGCTTTTGTATCTGTGTACCTACTAAAAGAGGGTCATCCGCCCGCTGCCGTTGCTGCTATTTTTGTAGCTTTTTATGGGTATAAGGTGATTGCTTTGTGGCCGTTAGCTAGTATTGTGGCAAAGTACGGCCCCAAGAAAGCAACATACTATTAGTTGCCGCATTTCCGCTACTGTCTTTTAGTGAAGCCGGAGGCCTGTGGTTGCTAGCAGGGCGGCTAGTGCTTCAGGCCTCGTCAATATGCTTGTATGATTTGTCGTACCTGGTGAGCTTTTCGAAGGTGAAACACAGTGACCATGCGGGTAAAGAGATTGGATTTATGACAATTTTAGAGAAGAGCGCCAACGCAGTAGGTCCGTTGGCTGGTGGCTTCTTGGCCTTATGGATTGGTCCCGAGACAATGATGTTAGTAGCATCTGGTATATTGCTACTGGCGGCAGTGCCGCTACTTCGCACCCCAGAGAACCTGCGCATTAATCAAACTATATCATTTCACGGATTTCCTTGGCGTCAAGTTCGGCGCAGTTTAGTGGTGAATCAGACGTAGGGATGGATGTGTTCATCTCTGGTACTGCATGGAGTTTTGTTATGGTTCTAATCGTCTTTGCTGGCGGCGGAGACGAAGTATATGCCAAGGTTGGTGTCTTATTCTCTCTTGGTGTTATTGCAACGGTGCTGGCCTCTTATGTGTTTGGAAAAGTAATCGACAACAGACGCGGAGGGGAGCTGCTAAGTATATCCGTTGTTGCGAACGCGTGCCTGCATCTTGTTCGTCCTTTTGTCACAACACCAGTAGGCTTGGGGTTGGTAAATGTTGTTAACGAAGTGGTTGCTTCTGGCTACTCTATGCCATTTTTGAGGGGCATATTTGACACCGCTGACCGTAGCGGCAATCGGTTGGCGTACATATTAATGATAGAATTACGGTAAATGTTGGGGCGGCATTAGCAGCACTACTACTAGCTTTATTCTTGCTTATATGGCCTCCACTTTTAGCATTAATAATCTACTTCTGGGTTGGGGCTGCGGCTACTTTAATTATTGGACTGCACGGCTTCGCGCTATATAAAAAATAGCTTTATTTCGGTGTAGTGGTGCGCTCTATGTCGCTGGATGTTATACTAAAAACACCAATCTAGGTGGGGATTCTTCAGTGGCGGATAAGAGAAGTGTTAGAAAAAGTATAAAGAACATCCAGCGCGTTAAGACGTGGCAGCTGTTTATTTTGCTAATCCTGGCGGCGCTCATCAGCGCGACGTTCTTGCGCCTAAACAACATCGAGATGGTCGAGCGACGTAATGCTGTACGTATTTCAGATGAGCGAGGTGCGACAGCAGATCTAGAAAATAACTTGTTCTCTTTACAGCGCCATAGCGCAGCGCATATGAATGCCAGCAGCGGGGTTATATATCTGCAGCATTCATACAACCGAGATACCGACAAGGCCATAAAAGACGCTCAGAGAGCCAATAGTCAGATCGGGGCCAATGATGTACTAGACAAGGCCGATGCGGCCTGTAAGCGGCAGTACACGGGTAACTGGATGGCATATGTACAGTGTGTAGCCAGCGAGCAGGCCAAATATCCTGCCAGTAGCAATATTCAAAAAGCAAAATTTCCAAACTCTGAAATGTACCGACACGAATATCTATCGCCATTTTGGACGCCGGACTTTGCCGGCTGGTCACTAGTAGCGTGTGTGATTTTAACAATAATAATTATTGTACGAATAATCACACTTGTCATCTTGAAACTACTCCTTCGTCGCCACTATGCACAAATTTAATGTGCTTTAAAGTGTTGACAGGGGCGACAGATGACGATAGGGTAGAAGTACTACTTTATTAATAGGAGGTATCAAGATTATGGCTGGATACAGTCACACAAACTCGAAAGGCGTAACATACTACTTGCACAAAACGGATGTAACTCTTCGTGGCGGCAAGCCACAGACAATCTACTTCTTCGCCAAGGTTGCAAAGAACGCTAAAGGTGAGCCTTGCGATCTACCATCAGACCGCATCGTAAAAGAAAATCCACGCAACGGATTTTTGACTGTTTCAAAGAAGAAATAGTTTAAAGAAGTTTTTTACAACAACCTCCGCTTGATTATCACTACAAGCGGAGGTTATTTTTAATACAAAATGCTTGCGCTTTAATAGTTGCTAATGCTAAAGTATAGAAAACAAACAGGTGCCAAAAATTGCCCGCGAGCGGTTGAGCGCCTTCCCCGAGGTCTCGCCCTCGGGGCTTTTTGTTTAGCGTGACTAACCTAGATTGACCTTTTAAAGCATTTGTGGTAATATATATGTATATGGTTAAAGCGCGCGAAACACTTGGTGGCGGAGAAGCATCAGACGGCACTAATATAGTTGATGAAGATGGTGACATACGCTTCAGCCAAGATGTGACGGTAGATTGTATCCCCGATTCGAATGAGTCTATTATTCAGGGGATGTTTAGTATTGGAGGCCATCAAAGCGAACAGGACTTTGTAGATGAAGGCGAAGAATGGCTAAGAGACCTGCGTATGCAGGAAATAGCGTCAAAAGCCCTCGAGAATGCCGGGGTATACGTAACCCTTGACGAGCATAAAGAGCATTTAAGGCAGGTTTTGTATATCGCTTCGTACTTATCCATGTATCAAGGTGGAGAAAATGGCGGCTATAATACATCAGAGTTTAAAAATAGATATAAAGAAAAAGCTCCAGTTGTTGAGGCTAGAACCAGAGAAAGGCATAAATATATAATTCATACCTTGCTGCCCAAAATTTATAAAGTCGAAGAGTTTGTTCAGGCTGGTTACGACAGGGAAGAAATTGAGTGGAATGCCAAGACCGAGATGAGGCTAGAGATAATGGCTAAGTTGGGTGGCCCTGAAAATGCAAAAGCTCGCGCTGATATGCGCAAGCGTTTGCAGTAAAATTCAAATCTGGTGGGGGTGGCTGGGATCGAACCAGCGACCAACAGGTTATGAGCCCGCTGCTCTAACCGCTGAGCTACACCCCCAGAGGCTACATTGATTATAGCGCAGATTGGCCGTCTCGGCTATAATATTACGTACAGTATGCAAAATATAAATACAAAAAAGATTGGCTACTATCTAAAGACGAAGTTATTTTCAACAAACAATGCAATTATTGCATTTGCGCTGCTACTTGCGATTAGCTGGGCTTGGGGTGCTGTTGGTGTGATGGAGCGAAACTACAATCTACAACGTGAACTAGCCACGAAAGAACGTCAGCTAAAGCTGGTTGAGCTAGAGAGAGACACCTTAGAGTATCAAACAAAATATCACCAAAGTGATGAGTATAAGGAGTTGGCGGTTCGTCAACGTTTGGGCTTGGCTTTTCCAGACGAAAAATCATTGATATTACCGCCTAATAGTCGTGCAGCTTCGCGCTGGGATGCTCAGCAAGAACGTGACACTCGGGAGACAAGAAGTTTTGTTCAGCCCAGCAATACCCAACAATGGATAGATTTATTGACTGGTGCGAATGTTCGCAATATGCAGCTAAATCAGTAGTTGCTAACTTTGTTTATTGTCAGCTATCTTTAGCGATATTTCATGTACGCTTGCAGTAGTCACCTCTATTTGGTACAATAATATTTGCATCGCGGGGTGGAGCAGTCTGGTAGCTCGTGTGGCTCATAACCACAAGGTCGTAGGTTCAAATCCTGCCCCCGCAACCAAGAAAGATTTCGAAGGTTCTTCGGAGTCTTTTTTAGTTTTTGAGGTTGCACATGAGTTCTTGCTGCAAGATGAGCATCCCTGCAGACCCTAATTATTGTGGCCATTGGACCTTTATATTTTATCGGGTGTCCCAATTAAATGGTGAGCGTCAGCCAGGGGTCATAATCTGCATAGTCACCGGCAGGCGGCGTGCCTTACGCTCGAATTATTAACTATAATTAGCTAAGCCTGCTGGCGGCTACGCGTACGGCCTCGCTCCAGCTTAGGAATGCATGGGGTGTCACGGCTAGTTCGCCAGCGGTCATACCGTATTTGACTGCCAGGGCTAGTTCGTGGATGATTTCTCCAGCATGCGGTGCTACTACAGTTGCACCCAGGATTACTCCATGTCTATCGGCAATTATTTTTACGAACCCATCACGAAAGTCGCTAGTATTTGAGCGGGCGATTATGTTTAATGGAGCAATAGCGGTATTTATATCAAGATCTCGCTTTAGGCAATCATCCTCGCTTAACCCGACTGATGCAACACCTGGATTGGTAAATGTAATGTTAGGCACTGAATTATAGTCGGGGGCAACTTTTTGCTTGTTGAATATATTATTGGCTGCTATGCGACTTTCAATCAGGGCTGTTTGAGTCTGCTTTTTTGCACCCAAAACGTCACCTGCGGCAAATATATGCTTGGTGCTGGTCTGCAGGAATTCGTTAACCTCTACCCCCTTTGGTGTATAGCGAACACTGGCGTTTTCGAGGCCTATGTCCACAGAGGGTGTGCGTCCTGTTGTTACGAGTATCTCGTCAACTTTTAGTGACTTTTCTTGACCTCCACGCAAATAGATAATCTTTTTTAGGGTGCCGTTTTTTTCTACGCTTAAGATTCGTGTTTCGGTTAGTATTTCTACGCCCTTTTTACGCTTTAGTATATATGATAATGTCTCGCCGGCCTCTGAGTCCTCGTTTGGCAATAGTCTGCCTGCACGTTCAACTATATAGACCTTGGTACCAAAAGCGGCGAATAGCTGAGCGTATTCTACGGCAGCGCTATCTCCACCTAGTATAAGAAGGCTCTTTGGTGGTCTGGTTATATCTAGGATATCTCTGGGTGTATAGAACGGTATATTTTTTAAGCCGACTATATCTGGTGTCTCCCAGTAAGATCCGGCAGCAATTAGAAAGTTGGCAGCGGTTAGGTGTCGGCGATTTATGGCAATTTCATGCGGAGAAAGGAAGTGGGCCGTTGAGGCGTATGTAGAGATACCCTGTTTTTCATAGTAGCGGCGGTTGTTTCCAGCGCCAGTTCGCTTAATCGCTAGATCTTTCCATGCCTTTAGACTCATAAAGTTGTAGCCTATGGTGCTACTTCGTATTCCAAAGCGTGCGCCATCCTTTGCTTCACTATAGAGGTGCGTAGCGTGCAATAGCGATTTTACAGGTATGTCTCCCCAGTTTGGTGATTCACCGCCAAATATATCTTTTTCAACTATGGCAACTTTTTTTCCATTTTGCGTAGCGATTGTGGCCGCAGGGCTCCCTGCTGCGCCGCTACCTATGACAATTAGGTCGTAGTCAAACTGTGGTTTTCGCGCCATTAGATTCTCCTTATAGTACTAGCTTATGATTTTTGTATTCGTAGGCCGCCTCTGGGCTAAATATGCTTAAGCCTTGATGTGCTATGCGCCTGATGTCGTCTGACGTAACACCGTGTCGATCTTTTGACCACTCCTTGACAAAGGCTGATACGGCATCGGCCACCTGCCTGGCCTCTCCCTCGGGAGTTCGAGCAGCCAAACAAGCTGCCGATACACTATTGCAAAGTTTTTCTGTCGAGAATTCTTCGCTGTTTCGGCTACCATTTCTTTTTATTACTTCTGTCATATATAACCTTACCTCGCCACTGCGGTGGCTATGGTCATTACCTTTTCAACATAAACATAGATGCCAAGCACAACTAATCCGCTGCCGGCTGCAAATTGTAAAAAGTGCTTGTTATTTTCGCGCCAGCGCTGAATTCGACCAATGCTGTGTCCTCTGCCAATCAAGCCATTCACAATCAACAGGGAGAGTAGTGATGTAACTAAGTAGACTATGATGCCGATTGCTTGCCAGAATGCCGATAGCTGTACCAATACTAAGCTAGCCAACGCAACAGGTACGATTATGAAGAGTATTTCGGCTACGACACCGGTTAATCCAAGTGCAAACGCCTCGGCAGTTTGTTTGGTTGCCTTGGCTCGAGATGCTAAGAAACGAGCTAGACTCCTTGGAATCCATAGCGTAGTGCCAGCTTGGCGTCTGTAATAAAACAGCCATACTGCGACACCCAGACCCAGTAACAAGCCGCAGCAGATAATCCATAACAGGTGGACGTTTACTACCGTAATTAGCAAGCTCCAAATCAATGCCATAGTAGCTAGCATCATGAATATTGCTACAGCAGCACCAAAAACAAAGGCATTTGTCAATAAAACCAATCTGGATTGCGACCTTTTGCTGCCTATAGTGTGACTAGATAGAAGTGTTAGCATGCTCACGCTCATTTGAAAGCTAGCATGGATTAATCCAGCAACGCTGATGATTACGAGAGACGTGATGACTTCAAGGCTTGGCATATATTTGTTTATTTATATAGTTTCCTGTAATCATTTATAGCATAAGCGGGGTTATTAAGTAAAGAAAAGGCCTATTTTGCTATTGCTTTTTAGCTATTTTTATGCTTAAATAGATACATAAGACAATAAAATATAAAAAAAGGAAAAGTCCTATGCAAAAATTCATATCGGCACTTGTGTCGAGTCTTTTCGAAATATCAAATAGCAGCACTGGCAGCTCGTGGCACAGGCAGCGTAGCGACCAGCAGCTCAAGGGCTTTGTGGAGCGTCGTCTGGCGCTTAATTACGCTCCGATTGAGATAGAAGATTGAGTGTTTAGCGTTTAAACTTCGTCTTGTGGGCGAGTTAGAGTAACTAGCTTCACCAATCCCCAGGCAACTAGTGCATAGACTACTATTGCTACTACACTGGCTGTATCAAAGAAGAACTGGCCATAGGATGGTGATCCGAAGATTCCAGTAAATGGTGCAGAGAAGAATCCGCCAATTGCATATACGAAGTCAACAAAGGGGTTGCCTTGATTGGCTGCAAGTGCCAAAAGTAGCACCCGAAGGCCTAGGAATACCATTATGAATCCAGCAAAAAACCAGATAACTCGTTGAGCTACAACGACGCCGTTTGTTTGGCTTGATTAAGAAACTGTTTTACGACGAACATTTGTATCTCCGACTTGCGAATCTGTTGTTCGTACTTCTGTAGTTTGCTTGTCTTCTTCCACGTTGAGACCTCCTCGTATTAGTGGTTAAATCAACTATATCACAAACTAGTAAAGGATATGCTTTTTATTGGACTTGATCGCTCAATCCAACTGACTTCAGGTAGTCATTAAATGATATATCGCGTAAGCTTTCGTCCCCATCTACGTAGAACTGGCATTGATATCTGATTTGAGCCTCACTCAGTCCAATATCTGTTGAGTTGTGTCGAGCCTGTTGCATATCGTTTTTAGATTTGTTAATAAACTCTTCAGAGCAGAGCTTAACTACACCCTTATTTACAACGGCATAGTCAAATAGTCCACTTTTATAGCCGATGCAGGCAAAAAGTAGGCCAATAACTACGATAGCGTTGATTGCTATTGAGGCTATACCTACGGTGTACTTATTTTTTGAAATTTTTATTGTTTTTTGTCGATTATTTTTCTTCATTTTGTGATTGTAGTATATAAAAAATCACGAGTCTATACTCGTGATTTAAAATTATTTTGGTAGCACCAGGTGGGCTTGAACCACCGACCTCAGGCTTATGAGTCCTGCGCTCTAACCAGCTGAGCTATGGTGCCATGATTGACTTCTTGGTAGATTGTAGCAAAAAAATTAGATAATTTCCAGGCGTCCACAGATGCCTTATGCAAAACGTAAGTGTTATACTAGCAGCGGACATCAATATGAATTTACACGGCTATAATATACAAGGTTCGCAGGATGAAGCTAGACTACTTGCAAGAAACAATTTGCGATTGATATCTTTGCGTTGGTATTACATAGCATTTTTGGTGGGTTATGCAACCTTAATTCTTGTCATGGCTTCGGACTCTAATAGGCAGGTGATTGCCTACGGCGCAATGCTGCTCGTCACCTATTTAATAAATGCAATCTTGTTGTTTATAGTAAAAAAATTTGAGACAAATCTAGTGACTCAAAGGATTGTAATCGGCGCGCAGCTATCACTGGATTTAGCAGTTTGCAGCGTAGTCACCTATGTGCAGGGGGGCGTAGAATCTAGAACTACGGCATTATATGCTATACCTATTATTGCCTCGGGATTAACTTTTTCGAGCCGGTTAATCGTACCCGTAGCAATGATGAGTGGAGCGGCATATTCACTTACCATATTACTACATGCATGGCTTTCTGACGGCTCTGTAGATTGGGTTACTCATGCGGTTCCTGTGGTGTTTTATCCTATCCTGTTCTTGGTGCTTGGTCGCATTACGCAGTTCTTGAGTGATATAGAAACTGTCGGCATTCGTGAACAGGCCTACAACTCCTTTCTTTCACTCTTAGCTCACCAGCTAAAGCATCCAGCTTCGGCAACCAAAACTATTGTCGATGCGATAGTCCACGACAAGACTGCCACTCACACAGAGCAGACCCTGCATCATCTTGAGATGCTAAAGGGAGAGAACGAGAATCAGATTAGACTCATAGACAACCTGCTGGAGGCGGCACCGCGCACCAGAATTGAAGAGCATTCGGAAGAGGTTAACGTTACGCGATTATTTGAGCAAGTAGCGCACAAAGTAGCCGTAAGCCACCAGAGACTCAGTGATCTGGTAAAAGATGAGTCTGCATCTAAACCTGTAAAGGTGGGCGGCAATGAAATTAAACTACGCCTAGCCTTGACGAACATATTTGACAATAGCTTTCGCCATACACCAGAGGGCTCCTTGGTACACTATGGAATCAGGTGTGAATCTGGCGTAGTCACGCTAACTATTCGTGATGAGGGTGTTGGTATGAGCCGAGAACACCTGACCAATATACTAGAAAGATTTAATGTCGAAAGCCTGAATGGCTTGGGGTCAAGGCATGTTGGCGGCTTAGGACTTGGGTTGTTTGTTGCAAGGCAGGTTTTTTCCGCACATGACGGAGAAATTGAAGTAAAATCAAAGGAAGGACAAGGAACGGTCGTGACTGTTCGCATGAAAGGGGCAAGGTAGTGACAAAAATATTAATGGTAGAAGATTTTCCGGTAATACAAAAGTTTTATAAAGATGCACTAGTTCAGGCTGGATATGAACTTGAAGTTGTACCAGATGGTTTGCAGGCTTTGGCAAAGGTGGCTGAGTTTGAGTATGATATTATCTTGCTCGATATGCTACTGCCAAACCTGAATGGCGTAGAATTTTTAGAAAAGTTTTCGAATCGCCCAGCGCATACAAAAATTATCGCACTGAGTGATTTTACCGAGCCTGGGCGAATAAAGCGCGCATATGAATTGGGTGTGGCCGAATATTTGGTAAAGTCCGAATATCCGCCATCTGAGCTAGTTTTAAAAATAGATAAGCTTGTGGCCGGTGAAGACGATGGGTCTAGCGGTGAAGAAGGCGGCCTTGGCGAATCGCAGCAAGTCAAACCCGCTGCATTCGGGGCAGACGAATTGGCAGATCCCCAAGAGTTATAGTGGTATAATGTATATTAACTCCAGGTGATACTCACTGCTCCTCACGAGTAAGCGTCCCTCTCCAATGGATATATCATCAGGTTGTTTCGCGGTCTTTTGTTAGAAACGGACATATAGAACGGACAACAAAATACTAAAAGCGTTTCTCGAATTAATTACAATAATCGAGGTATATTTTAGTGGATGATAATTCTAGACTGAACGAGCGCGTATATGTTTTAGCAACTTTTGGCGAGAATTTAAATATATGCGTGCCGCGTAGGTTCAAGCGGGCAAGTGGTAGAGAAGTCGAAGTTAGTGAAGTTGGCTTGAGACATCCGACATTAAAGGGTCGGCGGATGGTCCATGTTTTTGATGTCACAGATGGAGGTACCGACTACCGACTTGAATTTGACGCCGAGCGACTGACTTGGCATTTAACCTGGGAAGGAGATGGGGAATGAGCGAATCTCTCAATTCTGCCCCGCCCTCTGTGATGCATATAGATTTAAATAGCTGTTTTGCAACCATAGAGCAGCAGGCTCGACCAAGGTTGCGCGGTCGACCAGTGGCGGTAGTAAACCGTCAAAGCGAAAATACAATGATCGTGACTGCTAGCTATGAGGCAAAAGCTATGGGTGTGACCTTGGGGATGAGGCTAAAAGAAGCTCGGAAAATATGTCCAGAGTTGATTGGTGTCGAGAGCGATCCACCCAAGTATCGGTATGTTTACCGTGAACTTTTGCGAATTATGAACAGCTATTCGGCGCATGTACGCATGAAGAGTATCGATGAAGGTGTGATAGATTTTTCAGAAACTACCTCAAAAATTCGAGACATGGGCTTGGAAGCAATTGGGCAAGAGATAAAACATCGCCTAAGAAATGAAGTTGGTCGAGCGATGCGCTGCAATGTTGGGATTGCCACAAACCGCTTCTTGGCAAAAACCGCCGCTGGATTGAACAAGCCAGATGGGCTGGATGTTTTGACGTCGCAAAATATACGCAAGATATTTTCTACATTAGAACTCACAGATCTAACCGGAATCGCAGCTCAAACAGAAAAGCGCCTGAACTCTGTTGGTATCTATTCCCCACTAGAGTTTTTAGATGCCAGCGAGGAGACCCTTAGAAAAGTGGTTTTCAAGAGTGTTTGCGGTACGCAGTGGCATCGGCGTCTTCGCGGCTGGGAAGTTGACAAGCGAGATTTTCCACTCAAGAGCGCTGGCCGGCAGTATGTACTGGAAGAATATAAAATGCCGCTGGATAAAGTGTTGCAACGTCTACATAATTTGTGCGAATCGGTTGGGGAAAAGGTGCGCTCTCAGGGGCTAGTAGCGCGCGGAGTTAGGGTGCATGCTCGTAGCTATCAACATAGGGGTAGCGGTTGGCGTGGCGGATACTGGCACAAAAGCCATATGGCATCGGTGCCATTTTTTTCAAACCAAGCGATTTACGGAATTGCCCGGGGGATTTTGCTTGAAGCTCCCTTCCCTCTCAAGGAGATTGGCGTAACTTGCTATGAATTAAGCGAGCCAGACGACAGTCAGCTTCATCTTTTTGGTGACGAAATTTTTCGTGAAAAGGCCATCACGAGTGCAGTTGATGAAATAAATAGTCGCTATGGCGTGCGGTCAATTCATTCGGCTGACACCTTGAATACTGGGGCAGTGAAACAAAAGATTCCATTCGGCTCAACTCGCTACCTATAATTGATTTGCTAAAAATTTATTAAATGGATAATAAAGCCTAAATGAATCATGGGCATATCTCTTATTTATGAATTATATTCAGAGAGGCTTAAAGTTTGCCTGAGTTATAATTGGACTATGAATAGGCGTTTAGTTATGCTTGGGGCGGTTATTGGTATGATAGCAGGTGGCTTCCTACCATCTCTGTGGGGCGACTATAATACGTTTGGTATTGGTAGCATTATATCAAGCACGGTGGGTGGTTTTCTGGGAATCTGGCTAGGGGTTTGGCTGAGTAAGAGGCTTAGTTGATGAGGTATATCGTAGCAGTATCTGGCGGTGTCGATTCGGTTGTTCTGCTTGATATGATGGCTCGAAGCTCGATGAGTGTATTGGCGGTAGCTCATTTTGAGCATGGAATTCGTGGTGAAAATTCTAAATCGGATGCCAGATTTGTTGAAAGATTGAGTCAAAAATACAGATTAAATTTTGAAATTAAACATGGAAATTTGAGTAAATATGCTAGTGAATCTGAGGCTAGGGAAAAGCGCTATAGCTTCTTGCGTGATTTAGCCAAGAAGTATGAAGCGAAAATTGTCACAGCGCATCATATGGATGATTTGGTGGAAACCGTGGCTATAAACATAAGGCGAGGTACGGGCTGGCGTGGATTGGCGGTTTTGGCGGCAGAAGATGTGTATCGCCCCCTGCTGGGTATGCGCAAAAAAGACATTTACGATTATGCTCTTGCGCATAATCTAGAATTTGTCGAAGATGAAACTAATCATAGTGATGATTACCTACGCAATCGCATACGTCGACAAACCGGTAAACTTAATCGAGAAACTGTAAAAGAAATTGCGGATTTGCGAAATAAACAGTGCGAATTATCAGGCGAAATATCAAAACAACTGAATAATTTTTCCGATGGATTTAGTAGATATTTTATGACGATGATTGATGACGGCGTTGCTATCGAGATTCTACGCCGACAGACAAGTAGCGGGTTAACCACGCCACAGTTACGAGCGGTGCTTTTAGGGATAAAAACCGCCAAAGCTGGCAAAGTTTTAGAGGTAGGTAGCGGCTGGGAGATTCGGCTATTAAAGAAAACCTATACTGTGCAAAAGCGCCAGAGGTGATATACTGGTAGGAGTTGAAATTAGGCTTTATTAGAAAGGAACCGATACTGTAATGGCGAAAAAACGCGCTCCAAAACCCCCAAAAATGGGAATTAGTAATATTCTGCGCTTGGCAGCATTTTGGTTGATTGTTGTGGCAGTCACTACTTTGGCGATGAACTATCTCTCGCCTGCGCAAGACCTAAAAGATGTTTCGATTGGTCAGGTAATTCAGCGTGCCAATGAGGGCAAGATTTCTAAGATTGAAGGCCAGGGCAATGATTTAACTATTACCGTAAAAGGTGAAGAGAAGCCTAGTGAAAAAGCATTTCTGCAGGGTGGCGTATCAACCTTGCTTCGTGAAAATCAGTTAAATGAAAAGGCCAAGCAGGTGGTTAGCGACAAAGCTCCAAGCGAAACTGGAAATACGCTATGGAACTTGATGCTAGTAATTCTGCCAGTTCTGTTGATTGGTGCCCTGTTCATATTCATGATGCGGCAGGCACAGGGTCAAAACAACCAAGCTATGGGTTTTGGAAAGTCGAAGGCTAAGCTTTATGGCAACGACAAAGAGAAAGTCGTTTTTGCTGACATTGCCGGTAATGATAGCGCCAAGCAAGATCTTGAGGAAGTCGTAGATTTCTTAAAGCATCCAAAGAAGTATCGAAGTCTAGGTGCTAAGATTCCAAAGGGTGTACTGCTGGTAGGAAATCCCGGTACGGGTAAAACTATGCTAGCTAGAGCGGTAGCTGGTGAGGCCGAGGTTCCGTTCTTTAGTATCTCTGGTTCAGAGTTTGTCGAAATGTTTGTAGGCGTAGGTGCCTCGCGTGTGCGCGATTTGTTTACGAAAGCCAAGAAGAACGCGCCATGTATCATCTTTATTGACGAAATTGATGCAGTTGGTCGAAAGCGTGGCTCTGGAATGGGTGGCGGACACGATGAGCGCGAGCAGACTCTAAACCAAATCTTGGTTGAAATGGATGGTTTCGAAACTGAAACAAACGTAATTGTACTGGCGGCAACAAACCGTGCAGACGTACTTGACCCCGCCTTACTGCGACCGGGTCGTTTCGATCGTCGCACAAATATCATGCTGCCAGAGCGAAAAGATCGTGAAGCAATTTTGAATGTACACTTCAAAAATAAGCCAACCGACGATACTGTAAACATAGATAAATTAGCTGCTAAAACTGCTGGCTCGAGTGGTGCAGATTTGGCCAATATTGCCAACGAAGCAGCTATTATAGCAGCGCGGCGAAACTCTAAAAAGATCTCTAATGCAGATTTAACTGAGGCGTTTGAAAAGGTAGCAATTGGTCCTGAGAGAAAAGCTAAAGTCATGAATGAAAAAGAAAAAGAGCTAACGGCGTATCACGAGGCTGGTCACGCAATAGTCGGTCATATACTTCCAGATTCAGATCCAGTCCACAAGGTAACTATCATTCCACGTGGCGGCACCGGTGGAGTGACTTGGTTCTTGCCACCCGAAGATAAAAGCTACACCAACGTTTACGAGTTTAAAGACATCCTAGCCCGTGCGCTCGGTGGTCGTATTGCTGAAAAGTTAATTTATGGAAGCGATGGCATCACAACAGGTGCCGGAAGTGACCTTCGCAAGGCAACCGAAATAGCGCGAGATATGGTAATAGAACAGGGCATGGGTAAAAAGCTTCGCGACCAAGTTTTTCATGAAGACAATGGCGGTATGGTATTTGATAAAATTACTCACGAACGACCATATAGCGATGATACCGCAAGGTTAATTGACGAAGAAGTTGCCGCATTGATGCAAGAGGCATCGAAGCGAGCTGAAGTTGTTTTGAAGGCAAATATGGAAAACCTTCATAAGTTAGCTAAAGCACTATTGGAAGAAGAAACTCTAGAGGAAACAGCGGTCGAAGACGTACTTGTTGATTCTAAACTGCCAAAGGAAGCTATGCTCCACGCAGCATAGACTAAATCGATGAGTCGAGTTAAGTCACTTGTTGCACGGGCCAACCAAAAGTTTACCATTCAGTGGGCAGCGATATTTTTGGCAAGTGCAACATTGCTGTCTAGCCTACTCGGGCTTTATAGAGACCGTTATTTAAACGGTCTATACTTTGACACCTACAAGACTGGTTTGGATGCATATACTTACGCATTTACCATTCCTGACTTTATGTTTTATATCTTGGTTTCTGGTGCACTGAGCGTTACTTTTATTCCAATATTCAACAAGCGTTTAGCAACCGGAAATAAAAAATCTGCGTGGGAGCTTAGCACCAGCATGATCAACTTCATGGCGCTGGTGACGATGATAGCTAGTATTTTGATAATGATATTTGCTGAGCAATTAGTGCGATTAATCGGCCCGGGATTGGATGAATCTGGGCATGGATTGGCCGTAAGCATGATGCGTGTAATCGCGATAAACCCATTCTTGTTTGCAATAGCTACGGTAATCGCCAGTATCCAGCAGGCGGTTGGTAGGTTTACGTTCTATACTCTTGCGCCGATGATTTACAACATCGGCATTATCATCGGTGCGATGTACTTTACGGATGGAATTACAATTTTTGGGTATGAAATATTTTCTGGTGGAATTATGGGCGTGGCGCTTGGTGTAGCACTTGGTTCGGTCATGCAACTAATCGTCAGTACTATTGGATTGATAGGCCTTGGCTTCGATTATCGCTTTAAGATTTATTGGAAAAACAAGGGATTTCGTCGTACAATTCGAATTCTTCCAGCTCGGTCGATTGATCAAGCTCTAGATTATATCGTAGGAATGGTTGAACTGAACCTAGCTTCCCACATGGCAGCTGGTGTTGCTCGTGCATATCAACAGGTTTTAACACTTTATATGATGCCGGTAAATCTTATTGGAGTAGCGATTAGTACCGCAGCCTTTCCGACTATGACAGAACATCTAGCTCGTGATCGATATGACCTATTTCGTGCAGAGCTAAGAAGGATAATTAGAGTTATCCTATGGATAATGTTGCCCGTTGTTGTCATTACGTACTTTGCTCGTGGTTATGTAGTTAGTTTTATAAAAAATGGTGGTAACGAGTTGATGGCAGGATTAATGGGCATATTTGTTATAGCAATACTTTTCCGTGCCGTATACCAAATAGCAGCTCGTGGATTTTATGCTCAGCAAGATACAAAAACGCCTATGTATGTATCGATATTTTCGATCGGCTTAAACGTCGTCTTGGCTGTTTGGTTTACTAGCTCCCTAAAGTTAGGCCCTGCAGGTTTGGCACTGGCTCAGTCTATAATGGCAATGATAGAGGTATTTATACTACTGACATTGCTTCATATAAGATTGCCGACCGGCCTATTTGACAAAGAGTGGTTTATGGCGGTTGGTCGCATGCTGGCAGCAGCAGTTATCACGGCGTTTGCTGCATACGGTCTAGTGCTAATATTGCAGCTGCAGAGCGATGACCTAAACCTAGCTTCGACTTTACCGAAGTTTAGCTTCATTACCTTTGCTAGCAGCATCGTTTACCTAGGCCTTTCGCATTTATTTAAATTAAGTGAGGCTCGTCCTGTGGTGAGGAAAATTAGTTCACTAGTATTTGCAAAGAAGTTCCGTTAGATGAGTAAAAACATTAGAAATTTTTGTATTATTGCCCACATAGATCACGGAAAATCGACTCTGGCTGATCGTATGATGGAAATGACGGGTACTGTCGAGGAGCGCGATATGAAATCGCAGCTGCTTGACAGTATGGATTTAGAGCGTGAAAAAGGCATTACGATTAAACTAAAGCCGGTTCGAATGAACTATCGTGACACCGATCTAAATCTAATAGATACACCGGGTCACGTAGATTTTAGCTATGAGGTTTCGCGTAGCTTGCAGGCTTGTGAGGGTGCAATCTTGGTAGTTGACGCTTCTCAGGGTATTCAGGCTCAAACATTGGCTAATGTATATTTGGCATTGGAGCAAGACCTTACGATTATTCCAGTATTGAATAAAGTCGATTTGCCAGCTGCCGATGTGCCGCGAGTCTCAAAAGAAGTTATAAATCTACTTGGTTGCTCGGAAGAGGATATCATTAAAATTTCAGCTAAAACTGGCGAAAATGTTGGTCAGGTTCTTGATGCCATTATTGATCGCGTACCCGGACCAGTTGGAGATAAGGATACGCCAACTCGTGCGTTAATATTCGATAGTTACTACGATGACTATCGGGGAGTGGTCTTGTACGTAAGAGTCGTTGATGGAAAAATTAGCAAATCCGATGAAATATACATGATGGCCACTGAAGCTCGTGGGATTGCGCTCGAGATCGGTCACTTGAGTCCAGATATGGTACCAGACCAAACCCTAGATACTGGCGAGATTGGCTATATAGTCACAAACCTAAAAACTACCCGTGATGCGCGAGTTGGTGATACGGTGACACTTGGGCGTAGTCGTACGGACGAGCCGCTGCCAGGATACAAAAATGTTCAACCATTTGTCTATGCGGGATTTTTCCCAGTTTCAAACGAAGATTATAATGACCTAAAGGACGCCATTGAAAAACTGTCGATGAGTGATTCAGCGTTGCAGTTTGAGCCGGAGAATTCACCTGTTCTAGGGTTTGGAGTAAGGATTGGTTTTTTGGGCTTGCTCCATATGGATATTGTTCGCGAGCGACTGGAGCGGGAATATAATCTAGATTTGGTTGTTACGAATCCATCGACTGACTATCAGCTAACATTGGTAAACGGTGAAGATATCGGAATAAAAAGCGCAAGTGATTTGCCTGACGTCACAAAGATTATTGAGATTCGCGAACCTTGGATTAGGGGTGAGATTGTTGTACCGAATGAGTATATCGGTGGAGTGATTCAGCTGATTGTATCGAAGCGTGGTCAGCAAAAAAACCTAAGCTATATTGACGAGAGGGCTTTAATTAGTTTTGATGCACCGCTTGCAAACCTGCTAACCGACTTCTACGATCAACTAAAGTCGGTGACTAGCGGATACGGTAGTTTTAACTACGAATTATCTGGCTATCAGTCCGAAGATTTAGTGCGAGTTGATTTTTATGTTGCAGGCGAAATAGTCGACGCATTGAGTGTGATGTGTCATCGTTCTGAGGCGCAAAGTTTGGGGCGCGAGATTGTGAAAAAATTACGTGATGTTATACCGCGCCAGAACTTTAAAGTTGCACTTCAGGCTGCAATTGGTGGTAGATTTATTGCTCGTGAAGACCTGAGTGCTTATCGAAAAGATGTTACAACTGGACTATATGGAGGTGACGTATCGCGCAAAAAGAAAGTCCTAGCCAAACAGGCCAAAGGCAAGAAGCGCATGAAGAGGTTTGGTAAAGTCGACATTCCATCAGAGGCGTTTACCGTCATGCTAAAGCGTGATTAGACAGCTAGACCCACGTCTACACTAGGTGTCACGTTCTGTGTAGCATTTTGCCAACTAGTCTAGAGCTCTCTATTCACTTCTTGATTGCAGAGCTAGCTCGTATAGCTGGTCTACGATTACTTTTCGCACTTCATCGACTGGTGGGTTGCCATCTATATCAAGTAAAATTTGTTTTTGACGATAGTAGTCTATAACTGGCAAGGTTTTTTCTGCAAATTCGCTAAAGCGCACTATCAATTTGTCGTGATCATCATCGGCCCGATTGCCGCGATCGCCATTTTGCTTAGATTTTTTAAAACGTTCATTGGCAGTTTGGATTGTAATATGTAGGTATATTACAGCCTTTAGCGGATGTCCGCTTTGCTCGGCAGCAGCAATGACCCCGTCTTCTTCGCCGTGCCAGCGCCCAACAGAGCTAAGGACTAGTGGTCGGTCTTTAAACTTACCATCAGACAGATATGGTAGCACGATTCGTACGTAGTCTTCCGTGGGGGCGAGTCCACCTGAATCGATTATTTTTTGAACATGAGATGGTATTTTGCTATTTCGCAAGATATCGCCGCCGCCCAGTAGTGATGCATCGAGTAGCCCTGCTAAATAACCACCATGCGTATCCTTTCCAGCATAAGGTAGGCCGAATATATTAATTGAGCCTGTGCCGAGCCATTTTTTGATAAAACTAACTTTTTCATCTATTTGCATAGGTACATTGTAGCATAGAGGGGCATCTAGCACTCGCATTGATTGAGTGCTAGTTTTATGCTAAAATGGCACTATGACAGAACGCCAGATGGCTATTCTTGCCGCGATTATCGAACAGTATGCAGAAGTCGCCTCGCCGGTCGGAAGCGTGACGCTTGCGAAGCTTTTTGGTGTTTCGAGTGCAACTATTCGAAGTGAGATGGCCAAGCTTGAAGAGGCTGGCTTCATTAAGGCGCCGCACACGAGTGCTGGCCGAATCCCTACTGACAAAGGCTACCGTGTGTACGTGAACACGATTACCGATGCGCAGCTTTCGGATATGCCAAAGCTTGATCGGGGCGTCAAAGCGATTGAGGCCCGTGTCTCGAGTCAACAAAGCCGAGCCGACCGTGCCATTCGTGGTGCAGTTGACGGGCTTGTGGAATTGACGCGGAATCTAGGTCTTGCGACAATCGGTGATGAGCTGTATATCAACGGTATCGGCAATCTCTTTAGTCATCCGGAATTTTTGGTAGGCGATCATGCCCAGCAGGTAGCCCGCTTGCTCGATAATCTTGAGCCGTGGCTACGTGAAGCTGCTCCAAATGAACCACTGAATGTTTATATTGGAAGTGAAAATCCAATCGGGAAAAGCTCTGGTGCGAGTCTGATTATAAGTAAGTTCTGTTCACCATTTAGCGACCATAGTTACATTGGCGTACTTGGTCCGACACGTCAGGATTATGCACGGACGATGCACTTGGTAAGCCGAGCAGGGAGAATGCTAGAGGAGAGTTTATGACAAAAGCTAAGAAAATTGATAAAAAAGATGAGAAAATTGCTGAACTAACTGCTGATTTACAGCGACTTCGAGCTGATTTTGAAAATTATCGCAAGCAAGCCGAGCGCGAACGCGACGGCGCACGTAAGGCTGGCGCTGAGCGGGCGACGCTCGAACTTCTGCCGGTTATTGATAACGTTGAGCGCGCCATCGCTCACATCCCAGAAGATATCAGTGATCACCCCTGGGTCAAAGGAATTGGCGGACTTATCAAACAGCTGGATAAAACACTAGCTGGGCTTGGTGTGTCGCGTATTAATAGCAAGTCGGGCGCTGTTTTTAACCCAGACTTACATCAGGCAGTCCAGTTCGACGAGGAAGCTGAAGGTGAAAAAGAAGTCATTGAATCAGAGCTTCAGCCCGGCTACATGCTCAATGATCGAGTGATTCGCCATGCCATGGTGCGCGTGACGCGAAAATAGCGCAGGGCGAGAGTGGTATAATTTCAGCATGAAACGATTTTCTTGCCTTTAAAATGCCTCAGAAGTAGCCTTCCTCGTATTATTTGCGGCTATAGTTTATATCGTAATTTATTTTGTCGGTGCTTTTATTCTAGGAAATCTCGACCAGGCAGTCGAGAGCAATCTCATTCAGCTTAATGTCGTTGCAGTAGCTGTTAGTTCGGCTATATTTGGTTGTGTACTTAATTATATCCTTCGCCGCACCGGTCAGTCTACCGTGCGCACTAAGAAGAATAAAAAATAACTTTACGTAAGTTTTCTCGAAAAATAGGGATTCTGTCCTATTCTTGGCTCTACCCCAGTAAGTAATTTTATTAGCACTCTTGACATGAGAGTGCTAATTTATGTACACTAGATATAGTTTTGGCACTGTACAGCGAGGAGTGCTAAAATATAATAGAAATTTTAGGCACATTATTAAATATTAGGAAGGAGGGCTTCGCTAAAAGGCAAAGAAAAAAACAAACCGAGCGCCTGAATTTATTTCAGCGCACGACTTGATGAGAAAAAACGTAGTTTTGTCTCATAAGCGAAGCGAAAGTTTTATGGGTAAAATAATTGGAATCGACTTAGGTACAACCAACAGCGCGTTTGCGTATATGGTAGCTGGCAAGCCAGAAGTTATCGCAAATGCTGAAGGAAACCGTACCACACCAAGCGTGGTGGCTATCAGCAAAAAAGGCGATCGTTTGGTTGGTCAGGTGGCGCAGCGTCAGCGTGTCACAAACGCTAAAAACACAATTTATGGGGTAAAGCGCCTAATTGGTCGTAAATTTAGCGATAAAGAAGTTCAGAACGACATAAAAATTATGCCGTTTGATATTGTTAAAAAAGGTACTGGTGTTGCCGTAGAGATGGGTGACGAAAAGTACACTCCAGAGGAAGTTTCAGCAATGATTCTTTCAAAGATCAAGTCAGATGCCGAAAAGCATCTTGGCGATAAGGTGACAGAAGCGGTGATCACTGTGCCTGCCTACTTTGATGAATCGCAGCGAAAAGCTACCAAAGATGCTGGCAAGATTGCTGGCCTAGAGGTTCGTCGTATTATAAATGAACCGACCGCTGCAGCCCTTGCCTATGGTTTAGATCAAGGTAAGGAAGAGAAGATTGCTGTTTTCGACCTTGGTGGCGGTACCTTCGATGTGTCTATTCTGGAGCTTGGTGATGGTGTATTTGAGGTAAAGAGCACAAATGGCGACACCCACCTAGGTGGTGAAGACTTTGATAATCGCATTGTCGATAGCTTCATCGAACACTTCAAAGAAGAAGAGGGAATTGATCTATCAAAAGATAAGGCTGCTCTACAGCGCCTGAAAGATGAGGCCGAAAAAGCCAAAAAAGAACTTTCAACCACCACTCAATATGAAGTAAACCTACCGTTTATAACTGCCGATGCCGATGGTCCAAAGCACTTCGAGTACAAGCTGACTCGTAGTAAGCTGGAGGAGATGGTCGGCGAGCTGATTAATCGTTTAGCTAACCCGGTAGAGAAAGCCCTAAAGGATGCGAAGCTAACCGCAAAAGACATTGATAATGTGGTTCTTGTGGGCGGTATGACTCGTATGCCAGCAGTTGTTGACAAGGTTAAGGAAATCTTTGGCAAAGATCCAATGCAGGGCGTTAATCCAGATGAGGTTGTAGCAGTTGGTGCAGCTATTCAGGGCGGTGTACTTGCAGGCGATGTAAAGGATGTGTTGCTTCTAGATGTAACTCCATTGAGTCTGGGTATCGAGACTATGGGGGGAGTATCTACTAAGCTAATCGAGCGAAACACTACCGTGCCAACTAGCAAGTCTGAAACTTTCAGCACAGCTGCCGATAACCAGCCGCAAGTCGAAATACATGTTCTTCAGGGTGAGCGTGAATTTGCGAATGACAATAAGTCGCTAGGTAGATTTGTGCTAGATGGCATTGCTCCAGCACCTCGTGGTGTGCCACAGATTGAAGTTACGTTTAATATTGACGCCAACGGGCTGTTAAACGTTACTGCCAAAGACAAGGGCACTGGTAAAGAGCAGTCAATCACGATTCAGGAATCTGGCAATATGAGCAAAGAGGATATCGAAAAGGCTCAAAAAGATGCTGAGGCTCATGCCGAAGAAGACAAGAAGAAGCGTGAGGCAATCGATGCTAAAAACCAGCTAGAGAATGCTATCTATCAGGCAAAGAAAATGCCAGATGAATACAAGGACAAGATCTCTGACGAAGACAAAAAGACTATCGAAGATGCTGTAAAGGCAGCCGAGGAAAAGCAATCTAGCGACGATAAAGATGAGCTCGAAGCGGCACTAAAAGCCTTAAACGATGCAATTATGCCAATTGGCACAAAAATGTATCAGCAGGCTGCCGAAGAGTCTAAAGCAGACGAAGAATCTGGGAATAAGAAGTCTGGAAAAAAAGACAAAGACGAGCCAGTCGAAGGTGAAGTAGTCGACGAAAAGTAGTCGTCCATTTCATTAAATATAGAGCCACTCTTTCGGGAGTGGTTTTATGTTGTCAATCTTGCTTATTACCTCAATAACCTTTAAAGTATAAGTATTATGGAGCTAAAAAAAGAACTTGCAAAAATATTTCATGGCGGTCTAGATATCCGCGAAAAAACCCTTGAGGAGTTCTCGCACGATGCTAGTTTGTTCGAGTTAAAGCCTAGTATTGTAGCTAGCCCTCAGGATAGCGAGGACATAAAGTCGCTCGTTAAGTTTGTCAGCGAAAACAAGAAAATGCATCCAGAGCTATCACTAACTGCTCGTTCGGCGGGTACCGATATGTCTGGTGCAGCAATTGGCGAGTCTATTGTTATTAACATGACTGCCTACATGAAAAAGAGTTTTGGAATTAACTCCAAGACCGCTCATGTACAGCCTGGTATGTACTATCGTCACTTTGAGCGAAAAACCCTAGAGCACGGCAGTTTGATGCCAAGCTACCCAGCCAGTCGCGAATTAGCTACTGTTGGTGGAATGGTGGCTAATAACGCTGGTGGCGAGAAGTCACTTGAGTATGGCAAGACGGATAATTTCGTTACGGAACTCGGTGTGGTTTTGGCCGACGGAAATGAATATCGAGTCAAGCCGTTAACTAAAACTGAGCTAATAAAAAAAATGAGCCAACAGGATTATGAAGGTAATCTTTACAAGAAAACGTTCGAGCTACTAGAGGCCAATTACGACGATATTCAGGCGGCGAAGCCAAACGTCACTAAAGATTCAACTGGATATCATTTATGGGATGTATGGAATCGTGAAACTGGCATATTTGATTTGACGAAATTGCTTGTTGGTTCGCAGGGTACACTCGGTATTATCACCGACATAAAGTTTAGGCTGGTTAAAAAGCAGACTTATTCTGGCACGCTGGTTTGCTACATGAAGAGCATTGAAAATCTTGGTGAGATTGTGCCAACCGTCCTAGAGGAAAAGCCAGCTACTTTTGAGTGTTTTGATGATGCAACACTGTGGCTGAGTATCAAGTTTATATTTGCATTTTTGCCAAGGCTTGGATTTTGGGCATGGCTAAAGATGTGCATAAGCTTAATTCCAAATGGACTAGCACTTGGTCGCGGCGTGCCAAAAATGATACTACTAGTTGAGTTTACTGGCGACTCGCAAGAAGACGTGACCTACAAAATTAAAAAAGCTAAACTATCTCTTCAGAGATTTAAAGACTTTACCTACCTAGAAGGAAATGACACTGAGTCTAAGGCGCGTAAATTTTGGTTAATGCGTCGCGAGAGTTTCAACCTGCTTCGCAGCAAAGTAAAGGATAAGCATACCGCACCATTTATCGACGATTTTATCGTACCCCCCGAAAATCTTGCCAAGTTCCTTCCTAAGTTGCGTAAGATTATTAAAAAATATAAACTCTTGGCAACAATTGCCGGCCATCTTGGTGACGGCAACTTCCATGTTATTCCATTGATGGATATAACAAAAGAAAAAGAGCGCAAGAAGTTAATCCCAGCCCAAAAAGAGGTCAATAAACTAGTGCTGGAGTACGGTGGTTCAATTTCTGGTGAGCACAATGACGGATTGGTGCGTGGACCGTGGCTAGAAGAGATGTACGGCAAGAAAGTATTTGGCCTTATGAAAGACGTCAAAGGACTTTATGACCCGCAGAATATATTTAACCCAAATAAGAAAACTGACGCCACATGGGAATACAGCTTCTCTCATGTGCGAAAGGACTTCTAAGGCTAGTTCTGTCTAGCCGAAAAGCGTAGAAGTTTCGCTAGCATAAGTGGCCATTATTGCCACCACGGTTGCGAACAGCACCAAGTTTGCTGTTAACGACGCAGTTAGTAGGGTCTCATGGTTACACTGTTTTGCTTTAGCACGTTTTGTTGTAGTCTTCTTTTTTACCATAAAATCAGTATATGCTGCTTATGTTTTTAATGCAAGGATAGGGCCGCCCCTAGCACTCTTGCATATCGAGTGCTAATTAACTACAATATATTAGATGAGTAAACGTGATTACTATGAAACACTCGGCGTCGGCAAGAGCGCCAGTGACGATGAGATTAAAAAGGCTTTTCGGAAGCTTGCAGTAAAACATCACCCTGACAAGGAGGGTGGCAACGAAGAGAAGTTCAAGGAAATAAACGAAGCCTACGAGGTACTGAAAGACAAACAAAAACGCCAACGCTATGATCAGTTTGGTCATGCGGGCGTGGGCGGAGCGTCTGGTGGCGGGCACGCTGGTGGCAACCCGTTCGAAGGTTTTGGCGGTTTTAATGGCCAGAACGTACACTTTGATTTTGGCGATGGCGGACTTGGTGACATATTCGGTCAGTTCTTCGGCGGTGGAGCCTCGGCAGGAAGACGTGGTCCAGTGCGGGGCCGTGATGTAGAAACTAGGGTTACTTTGACTTTTGAAGAGGCAGTTTTTGGTACTGAAAAAAAGCTTAAAATTACTATGGATGATGAATGTAGTCATTGCAAAGGAAGTACCGTTGAGCCTGGCCATAGCTTAAAAACTTGCGAAACCTGCAAGGGCGCTGGTCAGCGCATGCGAGTGATGAACACGATGTTTGGCGCAATACAGCAAGCGGTTGTTTGTGAAACTTGCGATGGTAAAGGAAAGATACCAGAAAAAAAGTGCAGCGTTTGTCGTGGTAGGGGTGTTGAGCGTAAGGAGCAGTCACTGACAATAAAGATTCCGGCGGGAATTGATGATGGCGCAACCCTAAGGCTAAAGGAGCGGGGCGAGGCGGTTGGCAATGGAGCGAAAGGCGACTTGTACGTTCATATACGCGTTAAAGCCCATAAAAAGTTTACTCGCGAGGGCGATTTGATTTTGAGTGACGAGCATATTAGTATGATCGATGCTGCGCTCGGAACTGAAATTGATGTAGATACGGTTGATGGAAAAGTGCGCATGAAGATCCCGGCTGGAACGCAGCCAGATGCAGACTTCAAGCTTTCCGGACATGGCGTGCCAAGCTTAAGTGGCAAGTCGCGCGGTGCACATATAGTCAATATAATCGTAGATGTGCCAACGAAGTTAAACAAGAAGCAAAAAGATTTACTGAAGCAGTTTGCCAATACTAAAAAACGGAGCCTCTTCTAGACCGCATCTATTGACTTTTTATTGATATAATGTTAATATAAAGTTATATGTCATCAGAAATACCAAAAGTACTTGTTCTTAAATCTATAGCACCATCGGTAGAGTCTGCCAGAAGAGATATTCTGGAGTACGAAAATCTAGATCAGAGCGTCAATAAACACAAGCCATACGAATACAAGAGAATGGACAGGTTTTGGGATGCTGAGCACGGAAGCTTGGAGGAGGAAGAGGCCGCTCGACAGCTTGCTATGCAGTATATGCTTATGGGCTCGCTAGCACTCCAGCAATCCATGACACCAGAATCTAATTCGATATGGTCTGAGCGTTATACGAAGGCTACTAGCGAAATCTATGGCAGTCCTGACGCCGAGATTGCGATTGCTTTAGAGAGTGGAATAGAGTCAAATGTTGAATTTAAACAAGCGGCTGAGTTAGTTCGTGAGTATCTAGACAGGAAGTATCAGCCGGTGTTTGAAGCACTAGAGAAAAATTTTGCCGAAGAAGTAGACGTATCACCAGACCAGGTAGCAGATCGCTTCGAGGCTGGTCTGGGGGTTTTGGCAAGTAGATACGATTTGGGCTGGAAAGATTGGGTCATTGAAAGAAGTGAAGATGCGAGCGCATTGAGCGTCTTGTCTGATGAAAAGAAAATCGTAGTTGGTATGAAGCGAGTAGCTATGGGGCCTGATCAGGTAAAGCCACTGTTTACCCACGAAGTACTAGTTCACGCACAACGTAGCTTGAATGGCTCAAAAATCAGTAAAGAGCTTCAGACTGGTTTGCCAGGTTATCTTGATGCGGAGGAGGGCTTAGGTGTGTTCTTTGAATATGCTATTAGCGGTTCAATTCCTGCAAAGAACATTGATCGCTACACCGATATAGCCTTTGCGCTAGGGCAAATTGATGGCAGGCAGCATACACGGGAGGAGCTGCTGAGTCGCGCTCTTGATCGTGCCAGAAAGCGAAACGAAGCCTCTGGTGATGATAGATCTGACGAGGACTTACAGAAAGAAGTGTATGCTCATGTAAATCGCATCTATCGTGGCTCGCTAGGAAATGAGCACGTAGGGGTATTTACTAAGGACATAAGCTACCATAAAGGTTTTGTAGAAATAGGTAAATTTATATCCAGTAAGCTTGACGAAGGATTCACAGTTGAGAAGGTATTGGACTATCTGACAAAAGGAAAATTTGACCCGTCTAACCCTAGGCATGTTGCTGTTGCCGGAGAGTTAGGGGATGGTTTACTATAGTTGGTGTTATGACTAGCAGCAAAAAACCTCTTTCTGTGATTGGTAAAACATGTACGATTGATATCGTAGGCTACAGTGAGAATGTACCGGCAAAGGTAGACACCGGTGCAGATAGCTCGGCTATTTGGTCAAGTGATATAGAAATTGACCAAGAGGGTATGCTTCACTTTACCCTATTCGATAAATCATCAGAGTTTTATACTGGTGAAAGATTGTCTAGAAAGAACTATAAAGTTGCGAAGATTAGGAGTTCTAGCGGTCATACGCAAATACGTTATCGTACGGAGCTGATTATTAGAGTAGGCGGTCGCAGAATTCGCGCACTCTTTAACCTCTCTGATCGCAGTAATAATAAGTTTCCGATATTGCTCGGTAGACGGACTCTCACTGGTAAATTTATTGTAGATGTTAGAAAGGGTCGCGTTAACGAACTGCCTCGCAGCGATAGCAGGGCTCTCAATGATGAGCTGCAGCATAATCCGTATGAGTTTTTTAAGAAATACCATAAAAGTTAGTAAACTAGTAGAGTGAGATTAAATATGAAAATTGCAATTTTATCAAATGGGCCAGGAAACTACTCTACCAAGCGACTTAAAGAAGTGGCAAAAATTCGCGGTCATGAAGTGGAGGTTGTCAGATACCGGGATTGCTATGCGAGTATCGAAAAAAATAACCCCACTGTTAGCTACAAGGGTAAAGATCTTGGTAGATTTGACGTTATAATTCCACGAATTGCTAGCTATATGACCAAGTACGGTACGGCAATCGTGCGACAGCTAGAGATGCAGGGTATTTACACCGTTTCGAGCTCAATTGCAATTGCGCGCTCTAGGGATAAGCTTCGTTCGATGCAGCTTTTTTCAAAAGCGGGTGTTTCTATGCCTAAAACAGTTTTTAGCCGAAATTCGGCTGACATAGACGACCTTCTTGAGAAACTGGGCGGTGCTCCAGTTATTATTAAGCTTGCGCGTGGTACTCATGGAAATGGGGTGGTTTTGGCCGACACCAAGAAGGCGGCAAAGTCTGTGCTGCAGGCATTTTACTTGCAGAATGAAGACGGCACAAGCATTTTGATTCAGGAGTTTGTCAAGGAGTCGGCTGGTGTGGATATTCGAGCATTTATAGTCGGTGGGCGGGTTGTTGCTAGTATGAAACGCCAGAGTCTAGATGATGATTTTCGTTCAAATCTTCATAAGGGTGGTGAGGGTACAAAAGTAAAACTGACGGATGAAGAGCGCAAGATGTGCGTAAAGGCTGCTAGAGCCATGGGGCTAAATGTGGCCGGCGTAGACTTTATGCGCTCAGAGCGTGGGCCGCTGATTCTGGAGGTAAATGCTAGTCCAGGCTTCGGCATCGAGAAGGTCACCGGTAGAGATGTGGCAACGCCGATTATAGAGTACATAGAGCAGAACGCTAAGAGACGGCCTAAAAAAGATAAAATTGGCGCTTAACCGCCACATTTATAAGAGAAGTTTAGCCTGCTATAATCAGTAGCATGAATGTTGCCATTACTATTGCTATAGCGACTGTGCTGTTATTTGCTTTAGCCTTTGCAACCAAGCGACGATTTGGAGTGCTTGGCTTGGCTTTGGCGGCAGGCGCAATGCTAAGCGAGCTATGGGCGGAAAAACTAACTCCATTCTTTTCTGAAGCGGGCCTGGTTATTGAAACTCCGCCATTACAGACGGTTATCGCCGTCGCATTAGTGCTGATGCCGGCGCTCTTGCTACTTTTTAGTGGCCCGAGCTACCAGGACAAGGTAATGCGAGTAGTCGGTGCGGCTTGTTTTGCCATATTAGCAGCCGCTTTATTGATTGATCCATTGGGTAGTGGGTTGGTTCTGGTAGGCGACGGCAGAGAGATTTATAACTTTATAATTACCAATAAGGTCTATATAGTTACAACAGGGCTAATGGTGGCCTTGATTGATATTCTAGGCGTTCATACTTCGAAGCGCGCCTATAAAAAACATTAAATATTGACAGATCACCTCTGATGGGTTACATTTTATAGAGCTAGTATACGGGTCCGTAGCTCAGCTGGTTAGAGCACCTGCCTTTTAAGCAGGGTGTCATGGGTTCAAGCCCCATCGGACCCTCCACAGTAAACTCCTCGCCTTTGTGGCGAGTTTTTTATTTTAGTGGGGTAGCAATATTATTTAGCGTATACTATGGGTTAATGAAATTATTCTTGATTCGTGATGTTCATGTAAGTTGGCAGATATCTGTAGCTTGCGTTGGGGTAGTAGTTGGCACAGCTTTTTATAGCTGGCTTGGGCTGGGTGGCTTAGGCTGGTTTTTGACGGCCTTTGTGTTAATTTTGACTGCTACTTGGAAAGCAAAGCGCTGGACTTTAGCCCTAGCCTTAATCGGTGGGTTGATGCTAGGTGCTTGGCGCGGTGGTGGCGAGATGGTGCTGCTAAAAAACTACCAATCATTATATGAAAAAACCGTTCAACTGAGCGGTGTGGTAAGCGAGGATGCCGACGTTGATAAACGTGGTAATACAACCTTGCGCATGAAGGATATTTCTAGAAAGGGTGAACCGATAGCTGGTAAAATTTGGTTGAGCTTAGGCAAGAGGGTGGATAATATTCAACGGAGCGACAGATTAGAATTTAGCGGAAAATTACAGCCTGGATTTGGTACATTTAGCGCGAGTATTTATAGGCCAGAAATCATTAAAATTGAGCGCCCCCAGCCAGGCGATGTAGCCTTGGGGGTGCGTAATTGGTTTGCAAATGCTGTTCGGCAGGTAGTCGCCGAACCGCAAGCTAGCCTGGGCGTAGGCTACTTGGTTGGGCAGCGAAGGGCCCTACCGCCTGATCTTGACCAGTCGCTGCAGATAGCAGGTCTGACTCACATAGTGGTTGCTAGTGGCTACAATTTAACAATTTTAGTGCGACTGGCGAGGCGACTATTTGCTAAGGTATCAAAATATCTATCTACTTTAAGTGCCGCCACCATGACGATTGGATTTATCGTCATCACTGGCGCTAGTCCGAGCATGAGCCGGGCGGGGCTGGTAACGGGTCTAAGTTTGGCAGCCTGGTACTATGGTCGAGCGATTCATCCGCTAGTGTTGTTGCCGTTGGCTATGGCGGTAACTGTTTTGATTGATCCGAGCTATGCATGGGGTGATGTTGGCTGGCAACTTAGCTTTGCGGCTTTTGCTGGCGTTATAATCATGGCTCCGCTGATTCAAGCATATTATTTTGGCAATAAAAAACCTGGGACATTGCGACAGATTTTGGGAGAGACTCTTGCTGCTTGGCTATGGACTTTGCCAATTTTAGCCGTAGCCTTTGGTGTGGTTAGCAACGTGGCAATCTTTGCGAACTTATTGATTTTGCCGCTAGTACCGTTGGCAATGTTGTTAGTTTTTGTGTCGGGATTGGCGGTGCTAATATTTCCACCTATGTCTAGTGTATTGGCTTGGCCAACACAAATCCTGCTAGAATATATGACATCTACTGCTCAGTTTTTTGCCAATTTATCGTGGGCGCAAAGCGAAATTCAGGCAGATTTTTGGACGGTAGGTTTTGCATATTTAGCTCTTGGTGCATGGTGTGCTTGGATGTGGCGCAAAACTAAGCTTCGTCCAGAGCAGATGAACGTCATTGAATAAAATGCTATAATAGTAGAAATTATTACCGATAACAACGGAGTATTTTTCATGGCTGGACACAGTAAATGGGCTAAGATTAAACGCGACAAGGGTGCGAATGACGCAAAGCGCGGTGCAGTATTTACGCGCATCGGAAACATGATTGCGCTGGCTGCCAAGTCTGGCACCGACCCAGCAATGAATCCGTCATTGGCACTAGCGATTGAAAAAGCTAAACAGGCGAATATGCCAAACGCCAATATTGATCGGGCTATTGCTAGGGCAAGCGATAAAAACGCTGCCGTGCTGGAAGAGGTTACCTATGAGGGTTATGGCCCGGGTGGCGTAGGTATTATTATCGAAACTGCAACCGACAATCGTAATCGAACTTTTCCGGAGGTAAAAACTGCCCTAACTAAAAATGGCGGCACAATAGCAGATGCTGGCAGTGTGATGTTTCAGTTTACTCGCAAAGGCGTTATTCATGTCAACGCAAGCGGTGAGGATGCGCTACTGACAGTTCTGGACGCTGGGGCCGAGGATGCGATTGACGATGATGGTGAACTTATAGTTTACACAAACATGAAAGACTTCGATGCTGTGCGAAGGGCGGTTGCCGATGCAGGGCTAGAGGTGTTAGACGCTGGGCTACAATATATCGCAAACAACGAAGTCGAAATTACCGACAAAGAAACATCTGAGAAGATAATGAGGATTATTGATGCGATCGAAGGCCTGGACGACGTAGTAGGTGTTCACACAAACGCCGACCTACAAGATTGAGTTAAATAAGTTGATGTTTTCTCTGAATTAGGTTTATACTGTGTTAAATGACATTGTTTCGGGGAATATTATTTGTTATCGCTACGTTAATTATTCCGCTGGCTGACCAGCACGTAGTTAGTGCAGAGGTTAGCACAACTACGCCTGACGCCTATTATTCTCCTGTCTACATAACCTCTTTTGGTACTAATTCAAGTGACGGAGCTGTGCAAGACGTTGGCTTGCAGTTTTTTCAGCTGAAAAATAATGGCTCGAGCCATATTAATTTAACAAACTGGAGCGTGAGCGCATATGCGTCTAATAGTTTGGTTTGTAAAGCTGAGTTGAATAGTTGGATACTGGCTGGTGAGTCGGTAATTTCCGCTCAGGAATCTGTGATTGATAGTCGCACAAATAAAAATGTAGACAATGAACTAATAAATTGTATGCAAAATATTAATAATGTAGATTTAATATTATTGAAGTCTAGCGATGCCTTTGGGCAAGAGTCTGTTCATGATGCTATTGCCATTCCGCCCGAAAAGTCTGGTGCGTACGAGCGTAGGTCGGGTGCGTTATCGGCTAGGACTGGTGACTTCGCGGTAGATTTTAAAGAATTAAAGTCTACGTTGGTTGCAGGAGAGTGGTACAGGCCACTAGAAGACACTCCAATTAAAATTGTCGAAGTAATGCCACACTCACGCGAATGTTCACCTTTAGAAAACACCTTGGGCTGTCAGGATTATGTGAAGCTTTACAATCCATTAAATGAAGTATGGCCTTTGGAAAAACTACGATTAAGAATTGGCTATGCTGGGCAAAATGTTACCAGTAGCAATGCTATTGTGCTGGGTGGTAGTTTGCCAGCAGGTGGCTACGGTGTGATTAGTACAAAAACCAACGGTGATGCACTGTCGATAACAAATAGCGGTGGATGGATATGGCTAGAGGATATGCATGGTATTGGCGATGCGCTCTCGGGTACCGTGATAAACTACCCAAGCGCTAGTTCTAGCAGTAAGACTGGCTGGTCGTGGGCTTACGATAGCGCAACTAATGACTGGCAGTGGACATCTAAATTAAGTTCTGGAAACCTGGCTCCAGTCTTCGAGATGCCTAGTCAAGATCAGGCTATGGATAGTGTGAGTGAATTAAAGCCCTGTCGTCCCGATCAATACAGGAATCCTCTTACTAACCGATGTAAATTGAAAGATAGTAGTACCAGTAAGTTGGTAGACTGTGCACCAAATCAGTTCCGAAATCCTCTAACGAATCGTTGCAAATTGACTAGCTCAGGCGGAGTATCAGGCTCGAGTCTAAAACCCTGCAAGGCTGGACAGTTTCGCAACCCAGAAACTAATCGCTGCAAGTCACTGACGTCATCTGATAGCGGATTAAAGCCGTGCCAAATAGGCTGGGAGCGTAACCCAGAAACCAATCGTTGTAGAAAGGTTGCCAACGCTTCGTTCGCAAGTGCATCTCATCCAGTGCAACCCTATGGCGACAGCTCTAAGCAGTATGGTGAATGGTTGATATTTTCAGTTGTTGCAAGCTTGGCCGTCGGTTATGGAATATGGGAGTGGCGTAGCGAAATTGGTGAATCTATCGGCAAACTAAAGCAATTTATAAGAAGGTAATTAAATATGCGTATCTTGGGAATTGATCCGGGGACTGGAATATTAGGATTTGGAGTGATTGATGTGGGGGGTGGTAAATTTAACATGGTGACTGCGGGTGTTATAAAAACGCCTGCGCATACGCCGCTCGATGAACGCCTAGAAGAGATATTTGATGGCTTGAATGAAATAATTTCCGAGACAAAACCCGAGGCGGCTTCAATAGAAAAACTGTTTTTTGCTCGTAATGTTACAACGGCGATGAGCGTTAGTCATGCTCGCGGGGTGGCTATGCTGACTTGTAAAAAGGCTGGCTTGAGTATCGCAGAATATACACCGCTACAAATAAAACAGACCCTAACAGGTTATGGAAGGGCTGATAAAAAACAGATCCAAGAAATGGTGCGCTTGCAGCTAGGATTGAATCAGGTACCGAAGCCAGATGATGCAGCCGATGCGTTAGCAGCTGCAATAACTCACAGTTTGATGAGTCGCTAGAATACGCATGGCTTGCTATAATTAATATGATGTATAGAAAAGGAAAGTATACCCAAAAGCTAACCCCTTGGCAGAAAGTGAAGCGATTTTCACATGAGCGCTATAGATGGTGGAAAAATCTTAGTAAAAAGAAAAAACTACTCTATACGACGGGTCCGATATTAGCGTTTTTGATAATTACACCCATATTTACATACATTTATTACTATAACGATATTGGCGATATCGATAGACTAATGAACCGCAACAACACAGGCGTGGTTTTACTGGATAGAAATGGCAAGGAGTTTTTTAGAACTGGACGCGCGGGTGATCGCCATCGTGTTCCATTGAATCAGATATCTGACCACCTAGAGCATGCACTCATAGCGGCTGAGGATAAAGACTTTTACAAGCACGATGGATTCTCCGTATTAAGTATATTTCGTGCGTTTTATAACAATATAATTGCACGTGGAATTACTGGCGGTGGATCGACCCTTACGCAGCAGTTAGCAAAAAATACACTTCTATCAAAAAACCAGACCGTACTTAGGAAGTACCAGGAGCTAACAATAGCTATGGCAATAGAGCATCGGTACAGTAAGGACGAGATACTGAACATGTATCTAAACTCTGTATATTTTGGTGAAAACTCATTTGGAATTGAAGATGCAGCCGAGACTTATTTTAATAAAAAGCCCAGCCAGCTAAGTCTATCGGAAAGTGCGATGCTAGTGGGTGTTTTACCAGCCCCAAGCGCCTACTCACCGATAAGCGGCAATCAAAAATACGCTAAGCAGCGTCAAGAGACTGTCTTAACTCGAATGGTAAAAAATAATTACATATCTGAGGATCAAAAAAAGTCTGCCTTAGGTCAAAAGCTAGCATATGCACCCGTAAAAGATGCCATAGACAATGCGGCGCCACATTATACAGAGATGATATTGAGTCAAATTTATGATAAGTATGGTGAAGAGACGGTTACTCGATCAGGGTATCAGGTAAAGACATCCCTAGATTTGGGATTGCAGAGAAAAGCCAACGCGGCGGTTTCTGGCAACATGAACCATATCAGAGCAAACGGCGGAAGTAATGCTGGACTGATTGCGATTGATCCAAAGACTGGTGGCGTTAGGGCAATGGTTGGCAGCTACAACTACAAGGATAAAAAATTCGGTACGGTAAATATGGCTATAACACCACGCCAGCCTGGATCTAGTTTTAAGCCGATTTACTATGAGGATGCCTTGGAGCGTGGATTAATCACACCGGCTACTGTATTCAATGATGCACCGATTAACGATTTGGGTAACTTTAGGCCGCGAAATGCACTTGGAAACTATAACGGCAAGGTTACAGTGCGACAAGCTTTAGCCTGGTCATTAAATATTCCGGCTGTTAGGGTTATGCAGAAAGAGGGAGTAGAGAGTGCAGTCAAAGCTGCAAATGATTTAGGCATAAATACTATAAAAAAGGATAGTAACTACGGGCTGGCTCTAGCCCTTGGTGCAGCCGAGGCTCCGCTGCATGAAATGACAAGCGCCTATGCAACCTTTGCTGACGGCGGAATGTATCGAGAGCGTCAGTATATAGAATCCATAGAGGATAAGTATTCCAAGCCGATTTTTGTAGCACAAAAAGATTCACATAGGGCGACTACGCAAGAGGGTGCCTATCTAATTTCGGACATACTAAGCGATGCTGGTGCTAGGTCGGGAATGTTTGGCGGTGCGTTGACTGTATATGGAACCGACGGGTTGGCCAAGAAAGTTGCCGTAAAGACAGGGACCACTGATGATTCGCGTGATGCCTGGACTATTGGCTACACTCCCGATATGTCGATTGGTGTATGGGTGGGCAACAACGATAATTCAGAAATGCTCTCTGGAGGCTCCGACATGGCAGGTCCAATATGGAAACAGACCATGAGTGAGTTTATAGGAAACTCAAACCCAGAGTTTTCTCAGCCTGCTGGTGTTGTAAAGCGTAGCGTATGTACGGATATAGGTACGCGTACAGACGTGTTCTTGGCTACCAACATACCAAGAGAATGTAGCAACGACAAGAAGAAGGAAGAGAAAAAGACGGAAAAGCCAAAAGAAAATGACAAACAGGATGAAGAAAAGTGTACCGTAGCTGGTAAAGAGTCGCTTTTGGCTAGTGATCCAAACTGCAAGGAAGAAATGTGTACATTGGTCGGCAAAGAGAATCTTGCAGCCAATGACCCAAACTGTAGAGAGGACGAGCCTGTTGATACGGATGGTGACGGTGTGCCAGACGATTCAGACCAATGTCCGAACACTGAGCCGGGCGCAGCGGTTGATGAGTCTGGGTGTGGTCTGGACTCGACAGATCCTACTGAGCCACCAGCAAATCCTGTGGAACCAGTGCCGCCGGGACAGCTTCGGAGGCAATAACATGATAGCCCATATTCGAGGAGTTGTAGCCGAGAAGTTTAACAGCAGTATAATTATTGACGTTGCTGGAGTTGGCTATGAAATTACTGTACCGCTTGGAGACTATGAGTCGGTTAGTTTGGATGATGAAATAAAATTCTATACTTATCATCATCTTCGCGAGCAAGCAGAGGAGCTGTTTGGGTTTTCAAGCTTAGCTGCTAAAAAGCTTTTTGAAATGCTAATTACAGTTCAGGGGGTTGGACCAAAAGCGGCACTAGCTATCTTAAGTCTTGGTAGTGCAGAAGAAGTTCGAAATGCGATTGCAAATTCAGACTCAGCTTTCATTACTAAAGCTGGTGGAGTAGGCAAGAAAACAGCTGAGCGTGTAGTGGTGGATCTGGCGGACAAGGTGGGTGTTCCGACATACTATCAAGAAACAGATTCGACCCAAATTGAAATGAATACATCAGACGAAGCAGTTGAAGCTTTGATAGCACTTGGGTACACGCTCGCAGACGCCACGAAGGCACTCGAAGGTGTCGATTCAAAGTTACCTACTAGTCAGCGCGTGCGAGAGGCCCTTAAGGCGTAGCTATATATAGTTTTAGGCTTGTGTCTTTATCTATCTACTATTTCTTGAAATGGTGGTGCAATCTCGGCAGTAACTGGTGAATGCGCTTGCCATGTACGATAGAAGTCATTATACTTGTGCTATGAAACCAGAAGATGTAAAGCCGCAAACTAGGTCTGAAGAGTCACCAGGTACAAGTAGCGGTAGCGAACTGAGCAGTAACGGTGTAGTGACCAGCGCAGAAGACGGTGCCAAAGTAAAAAAAGAGCCCTATGTTTCACCCATAGCGGCAAGACTTAGGCCTATACTAGTGAAGTCTATGTTGGGTATGGTTATTGCGGCTGCAGTAGTTGCAGTGATAGCAATTCTAGCCGGATCCATGGGCGAGATAGCTTGGAAGTCTATAGGTACTTTATTTGCAGGTATGGTGCATATATTCATACTATTGGCTGTTGTGTCTGCCGTATCTAAGGGTGATCAGCGAACGGAAACCTCCACAAATATCGTAATAAACACGGCGATGATCATAGCCATAATGAGCTTCTTTACATCGGTATTTAGTATATGGGATGTTATAGACGGTACTCTTACGACCAAGCTGTATGCGACATATATAGTTATTATGACTGCAGTGCTTCATGCAAAAAGCATCTTTGATGTAGTTACTATTTACGATAAAGTTCGGCCGTATGTCTATGCAAATACGGCATTTATATTAATTGTGGCAATGCTTATACTGGGCATAATTTATCTTCCCGAAGGAAGTAGTCTATTGGCTGGTTTCTACGGTAGGTTACTAGCAGCCTCAGTAGTGGTTGACGTTACTTTGGGTATAGTGGTGGCTGTAATGTACAAACTATATGTACAGAAACATCCCGAGATGCAGCTTGAAGAACAGACTAGTGGAGGGGTTGCTGGTAGCGTGGCAAGGATAGTTGTCGCTATATTGATACTGCTATTTGTAGCACTTCCCCTAATGTTATTCATCTTAAATCTCGCTAGCTAGAAGCCGTGGGATCGATATCGATATATCTGAGTATGATTTGGATTACGTAGAAATAAGTGGGATAATGGTCGTATATGGCTATTGAACGGATTATCGATGCGGGCATGCAAGAGGACGATGCCGATGAGCAGATTGTTGAAATTACCTTGCGACCGCAGAGTTTTGATGAGTATATTGGGCAAGAACGACTAAAAAAGAATTTAAAGCTTGCAATTGCAGCCGCCAAGAAGCGTGAAGAGCCCATGGATCATGTCTTGCTATACGGCCCTCCGGGATTGGGTAAAACTACAATGGCAAGCGTGATTGCTCATGAGATGGGCACGGGTCTGAGAGTAACAAGCGGCCCAGCCATAGAGAGGGCTGGGGACCTTGCCAGTATACTTACAAATCTGAAAGACGGCGATATATTGTTTATCGATGAAATCCACCGCTTGAGTCGTGCTGTTGAAGAGGTGCTATATAGCGCAATGGAGGATTTCAAACTCGATATCGTTATCGGAAAAGGTCCAGCAGCTAGGTCTATTCGTCTTGATTTACCGAGATTTACAGTGATCGGCGCTACTACACGAACTGGAAGTTTGGCAGCACCACTGCGTGACAGGTTTGGTCATGTTTATCGTCTAGAGTTTTATACACCAGGTGAAATAGCTCAGATTATTATTCGCGCTGCGGGAATACTCGAGTCAAAAATTGACAAAGCCTCGGCCGAGCTGCTTTCGTCTCGTGCCCGACTAACTCCTAGGATTGCTAATCGTTTATTAAAGCGAGTGCGTGATTATGCCGATGTTAACGGTGACGGGATAATAGACACCGTCATGACAACTAGCGCATTATCTATGATGGAAGTAGATGAGCTAGGTCTGGATCCAGCCGACCGTAATATGCTGACGAGTATTGTGGAAACATACGGAGACAATCCTGTTGGACTTACTACGATAGCCGCCCTGACCGGTGACGAGGCAACCACTATTGAGGATTACTACGAACCATACTTGATGCAGATTGGATTTATAGAACGAACGCCAAGAGGTCGTCGGGTTACTTTGAAAGCAAAAAACCATTTAAATAAATAGGCCTACTACTTACAAAGCGGCTACGGATGGTATAATATAACAACAATGAATCCGCGAGTAAAGTCACAAACCCCCCAAAAGCCAGTTGCTTACGATGCAAACGGACAGCCCCTATATGCCGCTCCAGTAGATAATCATCCTGTCGATGCCAGTCAGGTTGAGGCCCCTAGTGTTGACCAGCGAGCCCGTAGCTCACACGTTACAGCCGCACCAGAGTCTCATGATGGTCATGCATTCAATCCACGCCTTCGTACTCAGTATGCCAACGAGCCGCAGGTTGTGCACGAGACTCGAGGGGTTGATCCAAAAGGATTTGAGATTTCAGACAGAGTGCGTGATCGACACGACAAGTCGAAGCGTCGCTACCCTCACTTAAACCTATCTGATGGCGAGTATGTAATTCTAGACATAAAACGACATCCCATCGGGTTGCTCATGCCAGTTTTTGCTGGCGGCATAGTTCTTGTAGCCCTGGCCTTGGCACTGATAGTGTACCCAGCAGATACATCTATGAGCAGGCTGCCTGATTTTGGAGCTGCACTGTTAATCTGTTCATTGATAATGATCTTAGTCGGTATAGGTACTTTTATTGCCGTTTGGGTTTACTTACAGAATCAATTTTTTATGACTAACGAGAGTGTTATTCAGGAAATACAGCACAGTCTATTTTCAAAACATGAGCAAACCGTAAGTTTGGGTAGCATAGAAGACGCCAGCTTTAAGCAGACTGGAATATTGCAAACAATGTTTAATTATGGTCAAATTCGCTTAAGTACAGAGGGTGAAGAGACTACCTATCGATTTGCCTATGTTTCAGACCCGCGTTCACAGGTCGCGGTTATAAATAACGGTATTGAGGCATTCAAAAATGGACGCCCGGTTGAAGATCCGCACGATACTTAGCTATTTGTCATCTGAGGATTTTTTTATGAAATCAGCCTCTGCTTCTAGGTCGGCTCGCAGTGTGTAGCCGCTGCACGAGTTTTCTTGGCAATCTACTGGCACATAGCGATAATTGCTGCTGCTATCACCAAGCTTAAAGCCATCTGGATCTGTAAATAAGGCCGGGTCAATACCAGGAAGTATCTTTTCGCTTAGACTTTTAGGGTATTTATTATTGTTCCGGGGTGCATAAACTTTTTCAAGATTGTAGTACATAGCGTTTATCGCAGTTCTGCGCCTATCGTCCCTTTGGGCTGTGTTTACGGCGTTAAACTGGATGAAGAAAACTGCGCCAACGACGATAAGTAGAGCAGTAATGCTCAGTAGCTCAATAACTGTGAATCCAGATTTTCTTGCCATTAGAGTTATTATAGCAAACGTTGTATAATGAAATCTATAACAAGAGGGGAGAACTATGGCAAAAAAGGCAGGAAAAGACCCTGTGTCATCTGAAAAATTGGATAATGATGGAAAATCGAAAGCTTTAGGGCTGGCCTTAGATCAGATAACTAAGCAATTCGGTGACGGATCTATCATGAAGCTCGGTGAGGCCAAAAAGGTAGATGTTGAGTTGCTTTCAAGTGGCTCTTTGAGTTTGGACCTAGCGTTGGGTGGCGGTTATCCAAAGGGGCGTATCATTGAAATCTATGGCCCGGAGAGCTCTGGTAAGACAACACTTACGCTGCATGCAATTGCTGAGATTCAAAAGCAGGGTGGAACGGCGGCGTTTATCGATGCCGAGCACGCGCTCGATCCAGCCTATGCCAAGAAGCTTGGTGTCGACACCGATAATCTGCTAGTTTCGCAGCCAGACAACGGTGAGCAGGCGCTAGAGATCGCCGAGACACTAGTGCGATCTAATGCAGTTGATCTAATCGTAGTCGACTCGGTGGCGGCGTTGGTTCCGCAAGCTGAAATTGACGGGGATATGGGCGATAGCCACATGGGGCTTCAGGCTAGATTAATGAGTCAGGCGCTTCGTAAATTAACAGGAATTATAAATAAGTCGAAGGCTACAGTTATTTTCATTAATCAGATTCGCATGAAGATTGGCGTAATGTTTGGCAACCCAGAAACTACAACTGGAGGTAATGCGCTGAAGTTTTACGCCAGTGTTCGCTTGGATATTCGTCGAATAGGCCAGCTAAAGGTCGGCGAAGATATAATTGGTAATCGAACCAAGGTGAAGATAGTTAAAAATAAGATTGCACCACCTTTCAGGGTTGCTGAATTCGACATTATGTACAACGAAGGTATCTCTAAAACTGGAGACGTGCTAGACTTGGCTGCTCAGCATGGAATTGTAGGCAAGGCTGGGGCGTGGTACGACTACAAAGACGCTAAAATTGGCCAGGGTCGTGAGCAAACTAAAGTTTACTTGAAAGACAGCCCGGAAGTTTTAGATGAAATTGAAAAGGCTGTTCGTGAAAAAGTAGCAGAGGCCGAAGGCTAGGGGTAGCCGGAAGCCTATATTGTCTAGGATAGCCAATAGGGCACACCTAAAAGCTCCTTGACTTTGATAGACATGCAGGGCTCAAGATGAAGATTACGAACATATCAGTTCAGGCCAGGAATCAAAACCGGGTAAATGTATCGGTTGACGGTAAGTTTAGATTTTCATTAGATTTATTTCAGCTGAGTGATCTGGGCTTAAAAATTGGCAGTGAGCTTACTGAAAAATATTTGGTAAGCTTAGAGATCGAAAGTCAGTTTGGTAAGTTGTATGCCAGGGCGCTAGATTATGTGTTAGTTCGCCCACGTTCCCTCAAAGAAGTTCGTGATTATCTATGGAAAAAAACTAGAGATACAAGGTACAGGGCCCGTGACGGCAGTATTAAAGAGAGGCCAGGAGTAAGTCAAGATGTGGCAGATAGGGTATTTTCTCGTTTAGTTGAAAAAGGCCATATAGATGATGAGAAGTTTGCTAGGTTTTGGATAGATAGACGCAATCGAGCTAAAGGGATTAGTAGTCGTAAGTTAACTATGGAGTTGAGACATAAGGGCATAGATGCAGACATGATAAACATCTGCCTAGGCGAAAGTGACCGAGACGATAGTAACGAGATTCAGAAAATTATATCAAAAAAATACACTAAATATAGTGACGAAAATAAGCTAGTTGCCTACCTGGCTCGTCAGGGTTTTAGCTACGATGACATAAAGCAGGCTATTAGTGACTATCGTTCAAGTTTATCGTCATAGTCTCTGGTTGTGGTGTAGTGTTACGAAATGGGTTTACGTATGCTTTGTCGGCTTTTTTTGCGGCCGTAGGCATGCGCGAATCATTTTTTACCACTATTGCGTCATTGCTAACATTTACTATTTGTTCACGATCAATTAGTAGCTCTACATCCGTAAGACTTTTCAAGAGTGGACGCTTAATACTCAACTGCTTAACGAAGAAGCTAATAGTTTCCATTGAGTAACCTGCCAGCTTGCCAAGTTTGCGCCCTTTTTCGTCTTTCACTGCGATGTTATCGATTACGAAGTTAAAGTTCAAAACTTCTTTCAACTTAATTATATCTTGAGGGCCTACAAATTCATCCGCGCTATCAACAATAATACCCATCTGTGATATCTCGCGTATATCTTCTATGCGCAGAAAGCTTGGTCGCTGATCAAGGGTCGGACCATCTAGCTCTATGGCGATTAACTTTAGTGATCTAGGGTCTATGATTAGCCTCTTGGAGATAGCTAACTGGCCACCAGTTTGCAAACTCATGATTGGAGTATTTATAAGTTGTGTTGCCGCTAATAGCATATGTGTATAGTATAGCAGCTAATACTTATGTTTATTCAACAAAAGGATTAATTCGTCCACCTGGTAGCGAAGTGTTCGTGTCGGCATCCTTAGCAGATAGACGATCTAGCGCTTCAATCGTTTCTTTGTCGAAGCCTGATGTGGCTGATGTAGGATTCTGAGCTGCGGGGTCTACAGTTTGCCCTGGGCCACTAGAGCCTCCAGTAATTGAGATAATTGTCAGTATGGCGATTGCAACCAGGGCGCCAACTATTACGAAAAATATAAGATAGTGGAATCGCGCAAAAAATACGCCAACTGGCCTGAGGGGTAGTAGCATGCTTGATATTTGCTGGTTCATGATCGTAAATATACCTCTATATCGAATGCGTTAGTTGTTACGGAGTCTCTGCCGCCAGACTCGCCCACAGAAAGGCCAACGCTTGATATCTGCATTTTTGTTATATTATTTTCT
>JACKGP010000005.1 GCA_020631935.1 Candidatus Nomurabacteria bacterium | reverse complement strand
CAAAGAACAATACAAATCTAGTACCAGTACTTGCCATATCTTCAACGCTACTTGCGCTTGCGGGTGTGATGTTGCGAGCTTTGCGTAAAGATTAATACTATATCTACATAGCCATACTATTTACTGAGTGCCATATCTATAGTCGAGGTACTACCTAGGCCTAGTCGCTTTGCTTCGCCAGAATTTAGCTCTATGGCATATTTTGCGGCAGTGTTTTCTGGGTTTACAAAAGTAGTTTTGGGGTAACTCGATGGCCGGGCATTGTCGACTATATGAATCACCTTGCCATCTTTATCGATCCAGACTATGTCAATGGGATACTTCATGTCTTTCATCCATATGCGAATGTATTTGTGGCCAGGGAACAGCATTCCGTAGCCACTTGGCAGCTTGGCCACGGCGCTTAAGCCGCGCTGTCGTTCTTTTGTAGTTTGCGGTGCTAAAAGTGTAAATTTTTCATTAGCTATAGTCGCCTCAACCCTAGGATAGTTCGGTAATTTAGAGCCGCTTAGTTGCCATATAAATACAGCTATGCCAGTAAAAAACACCAGTGTGGCTACTAGGGTTGCGGCGAATCTAGATTTTGTTAGCATCAACTATCTTGTTTGGTCTTGCTTGAGATTAGCTCGCTAGCTATAGCTAAAAATTCGTATACCTCTTCGTCATTTTTTGCATTTCTGTAAATCTGGTCATGGCCTTCGTAGCCCGTTTCTGCATAGGCTGCAGCCCATACGTCTCTGTATACGTGCGGCAGTCTACCCGCCAGAGATGAGCTAGTCTGAACACTGATTGTTTGTTGCGCCAACTCTTTGCCATTCGAGTACACGAGGATTATATCTAGCTGCCTTCTCCAGTCATTTTCGCCCGGGTAGCTGAAAACTTCATAAGGTGGGCCGACATCTCCGCGTCGTTTTTTGGGGCACTCCGAGCCCCATGCTCGCACGCTTGTGCCGATTAACTTCGCACTGCCTACGCGTAAGTCTAGGTCAGGATAGTATTCACTATCGTGTGACGACAGAGAGTCGCCATCTTTCAGCAGCAGATCACCCATGCCAATAGACATTAGCTTTTCTTGTACTTCATAAGGATCTTTGTCGTTGTCGATATCCCAAAATATGAATATGTCGCCCTTTGGCTTTTTAGATAGAACGGTGTCGCAAATGTCCTTTATGGCAATTTGACACTCAAGTAATTCTGGATCCTGTGGCAGTCTTTCGGGTGTTTTTGTATACTCGCTCATTTCGATGTATTCTCCTATCTAGTCGGTGTGATGTGTTACTTAGAGCCGAGCTTCTTTTTTCTAGGGCTAGGCTTCTTCTTTCAGACTCTGTTTATGATAATTGCACTAAGTGTGGCCAGAGCGACAATAATTAAACCAGCAGCGACAAGTAAGTGATCGTTATTTATGGTAGCAGAAATCGCATTATTGTCACGCAGGGTAAATGTAGTATTCTCGGGGTGGTTTTTGACTGCACCATCGGGATTGCATAGATGCTCGAAATCCCCTTGCGCCCCAATGGCGTTCATTGCACATGTTTGTTCTGCTGAAATACCGTCGTTCACATCTTTAATATAACACAAAACCCCAGATTGACTGGGGCGATGGTAAGTTTGTGTTATTGAATTAGTCTAAATCTAGGCGGACTGTTTTGTCTGCTCCCATTATTTTTTATTTATACGCTACCTTTATGTGTCATAAGCTGAGCTGCGCCGTTAAGTCTGAGTCTGTGTGGCAAAAAAGAGCCTTTCGGCTCAAAATCTCAAGTTTGGTGCGGGTAAGGAGACTCTAACTCCTGGCCTCTTCCATGGCAAGGAAGCGCTCTAACAACTGAGCTATACCCGCAAGTTGTTACCAGAAAATTATAGGCGAAAAGGAGCAGATTTTCAAGTGCGTTCACAAACAGAGTTTTTTAAAGTATGATTGATTGTAGGTTATGTTTAAGAAATACGTACAAAAAAGACTAGAAAAATACGTTCGGAAATATTTTCAAACTCATCCTGAAGTGAAGCTTGTCGTTGTAGCTGGTAGCGTCGGGAAGACCACTACCAAGACTATGATTGCTACTCTTTTGAGCCAAAGGTTAAGGGTAGGCATGGATGACAGCAATCATAATACCCACTTGAGCGCGCCGCTCGGTATTCTGGGTATTAGCTATCCAGAAAACCCTAGGAGTATATCGCAGTGGCTGCAGGTTTTTAGTGCATGCAAGAAACGAATAAAGCAACCAGCCACAGTAGACGTTTTGATTCAGGAACTTGGCACCGATACTGTTGGGGATATAGCTCATTTTGGAACCTATCTTAGGCCGCATATCGCTGTGGTTGCGGCTGTTACGCCTGAGCATATGGAATTTTTTGGAACTATAGAGCGTGTTGCCGAAGAGGAGTTGGCAGTAACGAATTACTCGGAGTTATCGTTAATTAATCGTGATGACATAGACGGTAGATTTGCTAATTTCATAACAAATCCAAACATAGCGACGTTTGGCACTACCAGCGCAGCTGAGTATAGGTTCGAGACAGACGATTTCTCTATAGAAAATGGATACAGCGGCCGGATTATTGCGCCAGAACTTGCGCAGCCTATTCCAGCAAGTGTGCGGGTACTGGGAGAGCATAGCTTGCGACCTGTTATGGCGGCGGTGGCGACGGCTCTAAGGCTCGGCCTGAGCGCTCAGGAGGTTGTAAATGGGCTAGCTGAAGTTCGCGCAGTAGCCGGTCGCATGAATGTACTGCCTGGCTTGAAGAGTTCTATTATTATTGATGACACTTACAACTCTAGTCCGGCGGCCGTAGCAAGTGCATTGCAGACCCTATATTCAATGCAGGCTCCGCAAAGGATTGCAATATTGGGTAGCATGAATGAGCTGGGGGTCTCGTCAGAGGCAGAGCATAGGAAGGTTGGTGAAATGTGCGACCCGGGCTTATTGGCGTGGGTTGTGACAGTTGGCGAAGATGCTGAAAAATGGATTGCATCGGTGGCAAAATTTCGGGGTTGCCAAGTGAGGTCGTTTCAAAATCCTATAGATGCTGGAGCTTTTGCAAATTCTGTATTAGAGGAGAATGCTATAGTTCTAGTGAAGGGATCTCAGGGCGGTATATTTTGCGAAGAGGCTGTAAAGATTCTGCTTCAGCACACTAGCGACGACTCTAAATTGGTTCGGCAATCTCCCGAATGGATGGAGACAAAAAGAAGTTTCTTAGAAAAGTTAAAATAATAGTGCTATAATGCTCCCTAAGCGTAACAGTTTTAAAATAATTAAATTAATTAGCAAACGGAGCCTATAGTGCCAGAGTACAACCTAAATCCAATAAGCCCAAAAGACGACAATAACCTTAATCCAGCGGTTGAGCCAACCACAGAAAGTGTAGACGTTCCGAATTCGAATGAAGACGCTTCGTCGTTAAACACTTTTGAATCTAGTGACTTTACGGCACCTCAAGCGGACTCAGATCAGGCGGTAGATGGTAATACATCGTTAGATAATGTAGAAAGCCCTGCACAAGATTCAATATCATCTGCAAATAGTGTAGGTGGTGGAGCCGAGAGCTATGATTCAGGTAGATTTACTTCAGCTTCGGTAGGTGCTGTAGATGATCAAAATGTGACGCAAGCTGCACCTGTGGCGGGCGCATCTAGTGATTTGGCGACAGGCCCTGGCGGCAGTTTTGGTGGTGCGGCTACTAGCCCTGCAGCTCCAGGTAGCGACAGTCCAGATGTCACCCCGCAAGGTCCGCTTACTCCAGTGGGTAGCCAGCCATCTTTTGGCGCAGGTCAACAGCCAGCTCCTCCAAAATCAAAAAAGGGGCTAGTAATCGGTGGTATTGTCGCTGGGGTTGCTGCTCTTTTAATCGGCGGAGCGTCAGCCGTGTATGGTTTGTGGTATCAGCACCCAGATAAGGTTATCGGAGATGCTATTGCCAACATCATCAGTGCCAAGAGTGCAAAAATTAACGGCACTATGGACTTTTCGAAACTAGCAGCCGTCAGCGGCACACCCATACCAGACAAAGTAAGTGTAAAATTTGACTCACAGGTTAGCAATAGTCAAGCTAGTGCCAATATAGATATATCGACAAAGTATCAAGGCAAGGACATTAACTTGGGCTTTGGAGTGTCTGGAACTATGACTGACGAAGACTATACCTACTTTTACAAAGTCAGTAAGCTTCAGGAGCTATTGACCGCTCTGGGTGCTACAGATGAGATGATCTCGCCATCTATAACGGCGCTCATAAGGAAAGTGGATAACAAGTGGATTAAGCTTACAAAAGCTGACGTAGAAAAAATGACAAACATGTCCGAGAAAGATAAAGAAGTTCAGCGCTGTGCCCAAAAGACATTCAACAAGTTAAGTACAGATAGAAAGATGTCGGATGAGTTGGCCAACTTGTATGCAAATAATCCGCTACTGGTTGTGAAGGAAAAGCTTGGAAGTAAAGACGGCAGTCTGGGGTACTTGGTAGCGGGCAGTAAAGATAATGCCAAGAAGCTAGTAGACGGCATAAAAACTACTCAGGTTTACGCCGAGCTAAAGAAGTGCGATAGTAGCATTAAAGACGATTCATTTAACAGCGAAGATCTATTCTCAGACGATAAAACTACCGATAAGAATGACGATAGCGGTAGACTGGAGATTTGGATTGATCGCTGGAGTCATCAATTGACCAGAATAGAGGGAACTGTCGAACAAAAGGACAGCGCGAACCCGGGAGCGCTTAAGACAGTTATAAACACTGACATAAACGCACCTATTTCTGTAACAGAGCCGACAGACTCAATCACTTTTGATGAGCTAAATAGAGATGTGGAAAAAATAATCAAAGAGATGACGACTCCGACGACCATTAATAGCCCGTCTCAGTTCGCTGTTCCATCAACTCGTCGAATGTAGTATCTATGCATACAGACACAAATAAGCAGCATGGCGGTATAGTAATAATTTTGTTATACTACCTCTATAATGAAACGATATTCACCAAGTGACGTAGAACCTAAGTGGCAAAAGATCTGGTCTGGCGATAGTCGCTATCGGGCAGAAAAAAATACCGATAAACCCAAATACTACATATCCGGTATGTTCCCGTATCCGAGCGGCGCTGGAATGCACACTGGGCATTTTTTCGAACATTCAATTGTTGACGTGGTCGCCCGTTTTTACAGATCTCAGGGATTTAACGTTCTTTATCCTATGGGCTGGGATGCTTTTGGCCTACCTGCGGAAAACTATGCTATAAAGACGGGGACTGCTCCAGCTGATTCTACTAGGCAAAATATCGCTAACTTTACAAATCAGCTCCAGCGAGTTGGTGCCAGCATAGACTGGTCGCGTGAAATAAACACATCAAGCCCTGAGTACTACAAGTGGACACAGTGGGTGTTTACTAAGTTCTTTGAGCGAGGCTTGGCCTATCAGAAGGAAGCTAATCAGTGGTGGTGTCCGATAGACAAAACCGTGTTAGCAAACGAACAGGTAGAGGGCGGCAAGTGCTGGCGTTGTGGCACTGAAGTCGAGAAAAAATCGATGAAGCAGTGGTTTTTCAAAATAACCGACTACGCTGATGCGTTACTTGATGAAATTCCCGCGCTTGACTGGCCGAATAAAATTAAAGTTGCTCAAGAAAACTGGATAGGCAAAAGTCAGGGGGCGGAAATAGCTTTTTCCGTCGACGGCCATGATGAGGATATAAAAGTATTTACCACTAGACCTGATACTATTTTCGGAGCTACTTTTATGATTCTGGCGCCAGAGCATCCGCTAGTTAAGAAAATCGCAACCGACGAGACAAGGTCGATGGTAGATGATTATGTTTCTAATTCGATAAAAAAATCTGAAATAGAGCGAATGAGCGAAAGTAAAGACAAGACGGGCGTGTTTACTGGCAGCTATGCAATAAATCCAGCGACTGGCGACAAAGTCCCAGTCTGGGTGGCCGACTATGTTCTTTGGGGATATGGCACGGGCGCAATTATGGCGGTACCTGCTCATGATGAGCGCGATTTAGCTTTTGCTGAAAAGTATGACTTACCTGTAGTTAGTGTGATTGACTCCAAGAAGAGCAAAGATGGCGTGATTGTGAATGAGGGCACTCTAATTAACTCAGGTCAGTTTGACGGTACAGAAACTTTCGATGCCCGTGAGCAGATTGTTGCCTGGCTGGAGCAACAAAAAGTCGGCGAGGCAAAGACTACCTACAAGATGCGCGACTGGCTAATTAGTCGTCAGAGATACTGGGGCGCACCGATTCCAATTATTCATTGTGAAAAAGACGGCCCTGTGGCAGTCCCAGAGAGCGACTTGCCGGTATTACTGCCAGAGGTAGAGGATTATGAGCCAAAGGGTCAAAGTGTGTTGGCTGGGGAAAAAGATTGGATAAGTACAACATGTCCAAAGTGCGGCGGGGCAGCAGAGCGTGAAACAGATACTATGGATGGCTATGCCTGCAGCAGCTGGTACTTGCTTCGTTATGTAGATCCAAAAAATCAAGACGAAGCGTGGAGCTCAGATTTAGCGAACTATTGGACTCCAATTGACATGTATGTTGGCGGTGACCACGCAGTGGCACACTTGCTTTATGTACGCTTCTGGAGTCATGTTTTTTATGACATGGGACTTGTGCCGACTAAGGAGCCAGTTAAAAAACTGGTCTATCATGGCTATATAAATGCTGAAGATGGCACAAAGATGAGTAAGAGCAAGGGTAATGTAGTTGATCCAATCGAAATAATTGATGCCGGCTATGGTGCCGACGCACTTAGAACTTTCGAGCTCTTTCTAGGTCCGATAAATGAAAATTCACAATGGAATAGTCGCGGCATTGCTGGCGTCTATCGATTCTTGAATCGAGTATGGAATATTACACAGGAGTTTATTGACGCAGGTGTTGGCGATAGTGGCGAAGAGTCTGTTTCTTTGCGCTCACTCCAGCATTCCACCGTTAAAAAAGTTACCTCCGATATCTACAAGTTAAACTTTAATACGGCAATCGCTAGCTTGATGGAATATGTCAATGCTCTGTACAAACTAAAACAAGACGGCTTCACGGAGCAGTGGCGTGGTGTTATCGAGACCCTAGTCTTATTGGTTGGTCCGTTTGCGCCTCATATGGCTGCGGAGTTGTGGCGAGATCTGGGCCATGATGATCAGCTAGACTTTGTTGCGTGGCCCGAGTGGGACGATGAATTGATAGCCAGCGAGACAGTCACGATTGTCGTCCAGGTAAATGGCAAGGTCAGGGCTAGGCTAGAGGTTGATAAGGGTATTGATGAGAATGAAGCCATCGAATTAGCCAAGAACGAGGAGAATGTTAAAAAATTCCTCTCTGGGTCAGACATAAAGAAAACCATATATGTGCCCGAAAAATTGATCAATATTGTTGCTTGATATTAGTTGTCCTCTTGAGTTTTTCTGTTAATTAGGCTACAATTACAGATAAGTTTTTATCAACCTGAAAAAAGGAGAATATTTCTATGGGACAGCCCAAGAAACAGACCAGCGCCCGCAAGACTGGTCTTCGTAGGTCACACCTGCGACTCAAGCTTGCTCGTCGAGTAAACGCAACTTCACCTGTGAAGGCGACTACAACTAAGCGCGAAACAGGAAAAGAGAGTAAATAAACCTCTTTTGCAAAAGGGAGGGCTAATTAACAAATAGGAAGAAAATAGGAAGAACCAATGGCTTCAAACCGACACCTAGGTAGAATAATTGCACTTCAGACACTCTATGAAGTGGAGTTTCGTCAAGAAGTCGAAGATAACTCACTTTCTGTCAATGAAGTTCTCGAGCGTAACTTATCACGATATGAAAAGGCAGTCGAGGACAAAACCTTTGTCTATGAACTAGTCGATGGCATATTGGAGCGTCGAGATGACCTAGACGCCGCCTTGCAGCCAATAGCACCTGGCTGGCCGATTTCTCAGATAGCCAGGATAGATCGTAACATACTGCGACTCGGGCTTTTTGAGCTACTTCATAGGCAAGAAATTGTGCCGCCAAAAGTTGTTATCAACGAAGCAGTCGAGCTGGCGAAATCATTTGGTTCTGATAATTCAAGCAAGTTTATCAACGGTGTGCTTGGCACAGCATTGAGGACGCTTGTGGAAGGAGAAGAGCCTGATGCAGAAGCAGCCAAAGCCTAGCGGGTTAAAGAAATTTTTTCAAAAAAATAGCAGCCCAAAACATCACAAGCCATCGATTCAAGAGATTGTTCGTGAGCCAACTGCTGGCGGTGTTATATTCCGACACAATGAGGCTAACGGGCTAGAAATCCTACTCATACAAGACGCCAAGGACCGCTGGACTATACCAAAGGGTCATATCGAAGATGGTGAAACGGCCGTGCAGACGGCCAGGCGAGAGATTGCCGAAGAAACGGGTCTAGAAAAAGTTGAAATGCTAGGCTGGCTAGGAAAGATACACTTTCGTTATCGCAGGATAGACAGGTTGGTGTTGATGACTACTCAGATATATCTAGTTAAGGCAACCAGCGACACAGATAAGATCCGCAAAGAAGAGTGGATGAAGGATATAAAATGGTTGAGTTTTAACGATGCGCTGGATAAAATCGAGTACGAAGATATCGCAAAACTAATGCTAAAGGCTAAAACTAGAATTCGCGAGGAAAGGCTATGAGTGGCATGCCCGTGGCGCCATATCAAGACTTTGCCAGAGAAAAGTTAGGTTTCGAGTACGACGACATTCAGCTACTCGTAACAGCACTCACTCACCGCAGCTATGTAAACGAGCATCGCAAGTCTACTCATGAGCACAATGAGCGGTTGGAATTTTTGGGTGATGCGGTTTTGGAGCTAGTTGTGACTGATTTTTTGTATCGCAACTACAGCGAGCCCGAGGGTGTTTTAACTAGCTGGCGAGCAGCACTCGTTCGCACCGAGAGTATCTCTGATGCGGGCAAAAAACTTGGCTATGAGCAACTTATTCGCATGAGTCGTGGCGAAAAACAGGGGAGTGAACGCGCTCGGCAGCAGATATTGGCGAATGCATTCGAGGCTGTTATTGGATCTATCTACCTAGAAAAAGGTTACAAGCAAGCGGAAAAATTCATCTCAGTGCATATTACTAGCAAACTAGAATCCATTCTGGAGGCTGGTTCGTGGCGCGATCCAAAATCCCATCTACAAGAAGTGTCGCAGCGCATAGACGGAGCCACCCCTGTCTATAAAGTTACATCAGAAGAAGGCCCAGATCATGAAAAAATATTTACCTTAGCGGTTTTTGTGAATAATAATTTGATGGGATATGGGACCGGGCACTCTAAACAGGCGGCGCAGCAAGAGGCTGCAAAGGCTGCCTTGGAAAAATATCAGCAGACAGAGAAAAAGACAGATTGACTAAACTGTTAAAACGGTGTAAAATCTTACAGAAGTAATATATCAAATCTTAGGAGTAAAGGATTATTTAATTTATGCTCGCAATTCGTTTGCAACGTGTGGGTCGCAAGGATTACCCAGTTTACCGTATAGCTGTACAGGAGGCTCAGCGCCACCCGTCTAGTGGTCGTGTGGTTGCCTATGTTGGCACCTACAACCCTCACACAAAAGAAGTCAACCTACAAAAGGAACAAGCCCAGAAGTATCTAGACAATGGTGCCCAGCCGACACCTAGGGTAGTTAAGCTACTCAAAGCTGAAGGTGTAAAGCTGCCAAAGTGGGTAAAAGAACACGATGGCAAGAAGAGTAAATCAGTGAAGAACGCCGAAAAACTACGTAAGAATCAGCCGGTAGAGGAGGCTCCAGCCGAAGAAGAGAATACTGAGGAGTAGAGTAATTCTAGAACTTAAACACCCGCCGTATTTTGTGGGTGTTTTTTCAATATTTGGGCTGTGTGGCGTCAAACTCGCAAGTGTTATATAATCGATACTGATAATAATGTGACCGCAAAGACAGAGGAGGGCCCCATGTCCAGTATAGATCAGCAGTTCATTGAATATATCGTAAAATCACTTGTCGGAAACCCCGATGATGTAGTAGTAGAGCGCAAGATTGACGAAAAAGGCGTACTACTAACGCTAACCGTTAATCCAGATGACCTTGGACGTGTAATAGGTCGTCGTGGCGGTACGGCTCAGAGTCTGCGTACGTTACTCCGTGCACTGGGCACAAAAAATGATGCACGCTACAATTTAAAGATTGTAAATACAGATGATGAGCGAGGGCACGACAGTGACTCTAGAGATGGTGTAGAGGCCGTATCGGAAGAGTCAAGCGATACACCTGTGGATGAGTCAACAGATGAGACTGTGGAAAACGAGGACTCTGAGTCTGATTACGCTAAAAAGTCTCGAAAAGAGCTTGCCGAGCTCGACGATCTTGATATATAATCATAAACAGTTCAAACAACTGCGAGAACTATCAAAGCTCTATGCGAGCAACCCTTACACCATAAGAGTTGAGAGCCTTATATGTCTAAAAACCCGCCTGCTTATTGAGGCGGTTTTTTAGTTGAGACCCAGCGCTACTGTTATAATGTGAGATGATGAAGAAATTTCAAGTGATTACGTTGTTTCCAGAGATGCTTGCTGGGGTATTTGGGAGCTCCATGATGTGGAAGGCTCAAAAAGATAGCATTGTAGAGCTTTCTGTTATTGACTTGCGTGAGTTTGGCATTGGGCCGCGCAAGCAAGTTGATGACACGCCCTATGGCGGCGGCGACGGAATGCTGTTAATGATTGAGCCGCTATGGAGAGCGGTAGAGGCGGCGAAAGCAAACGACCCAACGGCCAAAGTGCTGCTCATGACGCCCCGCGGTCAACGCTGGCATCAGTCATTAGCCAGAGAATATTCCGAATCAGAGCACGGCTATATATTTATCTGTGGTCGCTATGAAGGATACGACGAGCGTATTTTAGAGCTTGTCGATGATGAACTAAGTGTTGGCGACTATGTATTGACCGGAGGAGAATTGCCAGCAATGACTATTGTTGACAGTATAGTTAGGTTGATTCCTGGCGTGCTAGGTGGCGCTCAGAGTGCCGAAATAGAAAGCTTTTCAGACGGTAAGACTCTGGAGTATCCACAATATACTAGGCCTGATAGCTTTAATGGCCACAATGTTCCTGACGTGCTGATGAGCGGTAATCATAGCGAGATAGCCAAGTGGCGCCTAGAGAACAGCGGGAAGGCCTAAAAAAGAGGGGTAGAGCCCCTCTTCTAGAGTTGTGGTGGATATCGTAGAGCGAAAAGTTACTTTTTGTGGTGTTTGTTTTTATAACGTTCGCTATCTATCACCATACAGAAATTTTTTCTAAAACACAAGCGATTTTGTTGATTTTTACAACAAATATATTGTGCTAGTGCTTAGCTACCGTGTCGTCACACCACATATGGCCAGTCCTTGATATAAGAGGCAGTTTTTGATATAAATGTTTAATGTATTGTGGTGACTGGCTAAGCGGAGGGGCGTGGCCGTCCGAGGTCATATAAGACCGAGAAAATATATCAATCATCCCATCGTGGGGCTAGAGCATTTTAAAATAAGTGTCCGCAATCGACGTAAAACTAATATACTGGGGATTAGCCAAGCGGTAAGGCAGTGGGTTCTGGTCCCATGATCGGGGGTTCGAATCCCTCATCCCCAGCCACGAAAAATCTCGAACCTATTTCCAACGCAATGCTGGCTGAGCCGTGCAGGCTCAGCCCCAACGCCTGCGGGCGCACGCGCCCGCTCGCCCCACCGTAAGCGGTGGAGGCTTCGGGGCTTCGCTCAGATTAACCTGCTAATGGTTTGCAATTTGCTATAAGTATGTTACAGTATTAAAATAATCCGAACAAGAGAGAAGTGTATTATGAGCGAGAACACAGGCGAGATTTTAGGATATAATCCATTGCTAAAGTTTGAAATAAGCAATCCTGAACTGATAGAAAAAGCCCTCCAACTTGAAGATCTTACTGCGCAGGACTCAACTCACTCTGTTAATCTTATACGACTTTCTGTTCAAAAACAATTAGAGGACAGGAACTTTCCAAATATTACAGTTGTGCGAGACAATCCTGTCGTAAGTGTAGCTGACAACTTTGATAAACTCTTATTCCCTGAGGACAATGTAGGACGCTCATCTGTTTATACTAGATATGTCGATAACGACAATGTGCTAAGGACCCACACATCTGCTTCAATCCCCTCTCTCTTAGAGCACATTGCCGGGAGAGATGATGCGCCTGATGACATAACCTTCGTTCTTCCTGGTCTAGTTTACAGGAGGGATGTTAGTGACAAAACTCATCTTGGCGAATTTCATCAAATGGACATATGGCGGGTAGTGAGGCATGGCAACAATAAGCCCATGGATGAATCGGATCTGGCAGGCTTGGTTGATGCGGTTTTTAAGGGTGCGGTTCCAGATAGAGAGGCGATCGTTTATGATGCGGTTCATCCCTATACCGTAAACGGTATTGAGGTTTACTCACAATTTGGAGATGAGCAACTCGAAGTTCTCGAGGCAGGTCTCATTAATCCGCAAGTGCTGAGGAACTGTGGTCTTGATCCAAATGAGTATTCTGGCCTTGCACTTGGAATGGGTCTGGATAGACTTGTGATGGCTCGGAAGAACTTGAGCGATATTAGACTACTTCGTGCGACCAATCCCAAAGTTGCCGAGCAGATGCATGACATGCTTCCGTATAAAGAAATTTCAAGCCAGCCACCTGCAACTAGAGATCTCTCTTACGTAGTCGATGTTAACAGTGAGCCCGAAGATATCTCGGAAGGAATTAGAGAAGCATTTGGCGACAACAGCTACCTCATAGAAGAGGTTGACATTCTGGAAACAACAAGTTTTGAAGATATGCACCCCATTGCTATTCAAAGACTAGGTATGGCACCAAACCAGAAAAATGTTTTGGTCCGTATCGCATTGCGACATCCAGACCGCACACTTAGTAAAAAAGAGGTCTCTTTGATGTATTCCGAGGCATATCCAAAAATTCATCAAGGAGTTGAGACGGGGTATTTATAATAGTGACCTAAGGAGGATGCCCTATGAGTGAATTTCCTATAGGTATATATAGTGAAAATGAGTCCATCATTGGAGAACGAGCACGAGTAGGTGATGCATTCAGATGCTACTACGAAGAGCGTGGATTTTCTGCGACCGATGAAATACCTCCGTATCCATCCCCTGATGCAACTGTAAAATTTATCGGTGCTCAAATAAGCGTTTGGAAGCCACTGATTGATGACATCGCTCATGGCAACCATCCTCCGCTAATTACTCCTCAGGACTGCATACGACTACAGAATAAAGATATATTTTATACAGAAGATGACTTACGATTTTGTTCGTATTTCCGCACACAAGGAGCTATAACTAAAGCTAGTGACTTCAACGATACAGTGAATGGTGCAATCGATTTTTTAGAGCTGCTAGGTGTGTCTAGAGACCGAATTGTCGTAAAAACTTCACAGGAACAAACAAGGCTATTTTATACCGATATTCAAAGACTTATTGAAACCGAAGATAGATCTTACTACTCATGGACGTATGGGGAAGATGATCTTGTGGGGCAAGGTATAACAATAGCGATAAATAATATTCACACAAACGTGCCCCATGACATCGGGAATGTCATTCTTGTCAGTAGAGGTGACGAGCCGTTAGTAACTGAATGGGGATTTGGTGAAGAGACACTCATGTCGGCGATTTATTCCAATGGACCGCCAATTATTTATTCGAATCTCCCGAGCGAGTTCATTAAGAGACTAAATAGCCAAGATATGTATAAATATGCCGATGCCCTTGTGGCGGCTGTGACGATGGCGAACTTAGGAGTAGCACTCGATACCCGAGGCGAAGGCGCTATGTTAGATGAATATGTTTGTGCGACGGCGTATCTAGGATTAAAGAATAAAGTGTCGTATTGGGGTATATTGGAAGATTTTAAAAACATAACAGTGCATACAGGTGCTACAATTGAAGCAAACTCGGATGTAGCACATAAATTAGAGTATTATATAGGCAGGGTATCTTATTCCTCTAAGTTGATTGATGAGGGTAGTCCAATAGAATATATATACGATAGCTTACATATAAGCAAGGCTATGTTAGAGAGGTTAAAGAAAGGGTCTCAAAAATGAATAATCGGCTTTTGAAAGTAGAAGACATTAACACATTGTCATACACAGATTTTGTAGGCTTGATAGCTCAGTGGAATGTGCCACCGGGAGCATTCTCAACTTTATCACAATGGCGAGCATTCGGAGAGGTTACTTCATCTTCAAACATCCTTGAAGCCGCTTGTACTACGGGTTTTTCTCTGAGAGAGATGTCAGTTATGACAGGCTGTTCAGGAATCGGCGTTGATATATCAAAAAGATCAATAGAAACTGCACAGAGCTTAAAAGAAGAATATGCACCTGGTGCAGATATTTCGTTTCAAGCAGGTGATGCCCTTGCATATACAGTCAAGCAGGAGTTTACTCACATAATCATAGGTGCTGCACTCCGTTTCTTTCCCGATTCGACCATTGCATTAGAACACCTCCTGTCCATGTTAAAAGATGGTGGTTATCTGCTCAGTTCAGAATTTTATTGTCATAAAGCTATACCTCAAAAACTTGTAAGTGAAGCTAGGAAAGTGTTTGGAATAGAAGTAACTCAAGTCAACTATAAGGAAGTTATGCAACCGTATCGTAACTTAACTCTTATTTACGAAAGCCGTAATACACCGGTTCCTGAAACCACAGAAGACCTAGATTATTACTGTAATTCAACGATTGAAAAATTCTCACAACAGCATCCAACTATTACGGACGATGTGCTACTGACAATGCGCACTAGATTGATGGAAATTAAGCAGATGTCCAACAAATTGAGAGAATACCAGAAGTATAATATTTTAGTGCATAAGAAAGATTCACGCTACTACCCCCACAGATATACGGAATTATTTTAAAGGATGATTCTTACAGGCTCTGAAATCAAGAGACAAGTGGAAAATGGTTCAATCCAAATTGAGCCATTCGATGCTGACCTTGTTAATCCTAACAGCTACAACTATAGGCTTGGTGAGTATATTAGCGAATTTGAAAGCCAGGACATAGATCCAAAGAAAGAACCACAAGTAAAGACCTATCGGATCCCTAGCGAAGGAGTGATCCTTTACCCAAACAAACTCTATCTTGGACATACATTAGAAAGCATAGGAAGTTACGAATACGTTGCAAGCCTTATAGGTCGTTCATCCGTAGGAAGACTTGGATTATTTCTACAGATCACTGCTGATTTGGGTCAACTTGGAAAAGCACATCAGTGGACGCTTGAACTTAAGGTAGTTCAGCCATTAAGATTATATTCAGGGATGAAAATTGGTCAAGTTAGTTTTTGGCAGCCAGATGGAGAAATCAACGCTCACTATACGAAAGGATATGTAGACCATAATATGCCACGATCTAGTTCATATCACGAGGCGATGAAAGAAGAGAGCTCAAGATGATACTTACGGGAAGCAAAATAGCATCTTCGTTAAAGAATGGTGATATAATCATAAAACCATTTAGTAGCAAGAATATTACGACAAATTCATACGATTTCCACCTTGGTAATCAGATTACTGAGTATGTTAATCACGTCCTGGATCCAAAGAAAAACAATAAAACTCGCGAGATTACTTTAAGCGATAAGGGGCTTAGGCTGGAGCCTAATAAGCTATACCTTGGACACACCCTAGAGGTCATAGGGTCGAACAAATACGTCCCAATTATCAGAGGGAAGTCTTCGACTGGAAGGATAGGTCTATTTATTCATATCACAGCTGACTTAATAGATATAGGTTCTATAAATCAATATACTCTCATGCTCCATGCTACGCAACCTGTCTATATTTATCCTGGCATGCCAATAGGACAAGTCACATTCTGGTCAGTTAAAGGTGACATCGATGTTTTATATAATGGCAAGTACCAAGGACTCAATGGACCACAACCTTCACAGATTCATAAAGACTTTAACTAGTAATAAAATTTGACTACTTTATCACTCGTATTGATCTCTGCTTGGTTGCCCATAGGTATTATAATCTGTGGATCAGTGTGACCAAAATCCAAGTTTTGAACTACGGGGATTGATGAGTTGTATAGGCGAACTGTATCTAAAATGATTTTTCTTTGCTGCTCTCTGTAATCTTTCTTTTCATCTGCATTGAGTTGCTTATCAAACTCCCAAGCTTTAGGCCTACCAACTAACACACCTTGGAATTTTTCGAGCCAGCCTCTCTCGCCAAAGCCGTACAGGAGATACTGAACAACCCATGGCTCGGGTATATCTTCGGCGGTCTCTATGAATAATATAGTATTTTCTAAGTCTTTATCACTTGGCAGGTATATACCTGACGACATCTGCACTGTCAAACTTTCAACACAGCCGCCCCAGAGAGTGCCTGAGGCATTATTTTTACCATCCCAATATAATCCATCATTAGGTTCCCATATGCGTTCCTTCTTTAAGTTATTTGGATCTTGCCAGCTTAAGCCGATGTCGTTGTATGTGTCGGAAACGTCTACATCAAAACACCCTGTTTCGAACAGTGCGCGTTTTATAGATTGAATAGTGATATCGTTCATTCCTTGCTGCATCGCAAACTGCGTCATGATGGCGCCACCGTAGTAAGATGGCATGCCCAGATTCCATAAATAAATATGCAAATGTGTGTTATCGCTGAAACCGAAAAATGGCTTTGGATTGCTTCTTATAATGTCAGCATCTAAGTATCTAAGGAGCCTAATTTGATCTTCTCCACCAATTGAGGTAAATATGGCCTTAATGTCTTTATTAGAAAAGGCATCCAGTATATCTCGTGCCCTATCTTTTAGGGGTGAGTTCATCTGTCTTGTTGTCGGATATTCGACTGGGACTAGGTTAAAAATCTCATGCAGTCTTTCTACGCCTTGCTCAAAAACCCAAGGAAAAATCCCCGGTAGCCCTGACGATGGCGATAAAATTGCGACTTTATCGCCAGGTGCGAGCTTGTGAAGCTTAGAGATCTTCTTCATAGGTTATACTATAACTTAAATAGACCCAGCGGTAAACGCAACCGCAAAGCTTACCGCATATAATAGAAATAGCCCCCGGTATAGCTCAGATTGCAAACCATTAGAAGGTTAATCTGAGCGAAGCCCCGAAGCCTCCACCGCTTACGGTGGGCGAACCACCAGAAAACACCCTTTTCAGGATAAAAAAGAAATTCGGCGGGGGGAAATCTCAAAAAATAAGGCAAAGGGTTTTTCTGGTGGGGCGAGCGCGGGCTTGCCCGCGCAGGCGGCAGGGCTGAGCTTTAGCCATTTTGCTCGAAGTGGGTTCGAATTTCGGCGTACAAAGGAGCCATTTCAGAGTAAAAATCCAAATCTTCGCCCGAATGGGCGATTTTTTGGTTTAGATTTCTTAGTTTTTGAGCCAGTATTAGCTGTGTTTTTATCGCTGAGGGTGATGAGGGTCTTACCTCGCAATGCGAGGTTCGAGCCAAAGATTTCAGTCAGAATCGCAATTCTAGCCCCGCCGTTTGCCAGCCGAAGGCTGACACTCCCGATCGACGACAGCAGTTGCGTGACTCAGCGCACCTGAACCGAGTGCATACATATAAAAATAGCCCAGCCACACTAGTAACAGCAACTATTGCTAGGCCGCGATATACGCTCGATTTTCTTATGTATTTTATCTCTTTTTGTCCAAAGATGGCTATCGCAGTGCTGGTGGTTGTGCAATATTATGGGGTATATCTGAGAAGTGTCAGGCTGTGCAGTTAGGACGTGCAGGTAATCGTCAGGGCGGGCTATATTATATTTGCGACCATCTCGGTATTAGCAACTACGGTGTGGTTAACCAGAAAATACGGCTGGGCGTATCATCATAGACCGATATCCATATTCCTAGTAGCAGGCTTGGCGGTAGTCTTTACGGGTGTTTTTATATTTGCTGCTATGCTACCTCATCCACTGCTTCGCGGTGCTTAGAATTTATATGTGTGGAAGAACTACATATTTCCATATACAGATAAGTGCGCTAATATAGTATCTAGTGAAGAAAAACATTAGCGGATTCACAATAGTAGAGCTACTAATAGCTGTGGTCGTAATTGCTATTTTGGCGGCCATTACGATAGTCTCTTTTGGTGGTTTCCAGAGTAGAGCAAAAGATTCTGCCGTAAGGTCAGGGATTGCCAATGCAGTAAAGGTTCTTGAGGCTAGCAAGACCATAGAAGGTGTCTATCCGACAAGCCTGAGTGCGACAGCTGTTGGCTCTGCGGTGGGTAATAACCCGAATATTAAATATGAGTATACCGTCAATGGCTCTGGGGATACTTCAGGCTTTTGCCTAACAGCTGTCTATGATGAGATCACCTTGTCTACGACAAGCGAAAATACAAGCAACTTGCAACCTGGTGCTTGCCCAGGTCACTCTGATCCAAATGAGATTGTGCCAATTGCCAGCCTCGTAAGCGGTGCGCTTACATTCAATCCGCCAGGGGACGCTACGACAACCTACCCTCTTGATATAAATTTTGAGCCAAGCGATACCTTGGTGGTGTTAAAAAGTCAAAGATATTTGGGCGCGGTGCGCATTAATGTGCATGGAAGTGTATGTAATCAGGTATATTCAGCAAACATCTATACTGGTTCGACTAGGCTTTCAGCCTGCATAGTCACAGGGCTATCTGGTACAGGCGATATTGAAGTTAGTGTTCCTTCGACTACGCTAAATTCCACGAATCTAACACTCATTCCATTGCGCGGCCTATCTTCAAATGCAATTAGAACTGAGGGCGCCGGGTGGGGTATGGGTCCAAATAATGTTAAACACACGACGAATGCAATACCAGTCAAGCGAGGTCAGGTTGCCATCATTGCTGCTGCGACATACTATTCAGATACATTGGCATTCCCGCTAGATCCGCAGCCGACCAGTGGCTGGAATGTCATCAGGGCAGATTTTGGCAATGATAGGCATACAGCCGCCTACTTCATACCGAGCGAGGATACGAGTGTTTCTGCAAGTTTACAGAATTCCAGAAAGGGCTATAGCGGTATAACGATGTTTGTTGTTGGCGACTAGCCTGTATAATAAATAGTATGGATTTGATAATTCGCATAATTGCCGACGGCTTGGTGATCATAGTCTTTCTACTGGCAATCTATGCATTTTTGTTTAAAGTGCCAAAAAAGCTTTGGTGGCCATGGGGCTGGCGTATAGTAGCAGCTGGCTTAACGGCGTATTTATTAGCCAGGTTGATTGGATACTTTTTTCAACCAGAATCATTGAGGCCGTTTGAAAAGCTTGGTGTACAGCCAGGTGCGGCGTTCTTGCCGAACCCAGGATTCCCGAGTGATCATATGCTTTTTGCGACATTTTTAACTCTAGCAGTTTGGTTTTCAACAAAAAGTAGAAAACTGACGACTGCTATGATTATTTTGACTGTGATTATGGGGGTGGGACGCGTACTAGCCCTGGTGCACACCCCGCTAGATGTAGTAGGAGGGTTTTTTATTGCCGCTCTTGGAGCCGTCTGGTACTATTGGCCAAAGCCGCCCAAATAGTGTACAATTTAAAAAAAATATATTAGGTGGGTGAATCTAAGGAGATAAAATGGCGAGAATGATCGTTACCGAAGAAAACTCTACAGTCGCCTCATCTGGTGTCTTGTTGATGACATGGCGTGAGCTATTGCGAGTTGCGCTAATCGGCGCAGTGGTTGGCCTGGCCACGTTTGCGCTAACTGTAGTCATTGATAAATACATAATAACGACGACTTTTTGTAGCGGTCAGGATAGCGGTGTAGTTAGTTGTGATAGCAAAGAGTATATGGCTAGTGCCGCAGCCACGATAATGGTTGCTATAGGTGCGCTGTTTGCGCTGGTGCAGTCAAGAGTCTATCGCCCGCTTCTAGTTGTATTACTAGCTGTGGCTGGCTTATGGAATATTACAATCCTTGCTTTGAATACAAACTGGATTATTAGCTCTATTGCTATGATGGCGCTCTTTGCAATCGCGTATGCTACATTTTCTTGGTTGGTGCAGATACGAAACTTTTTGGTGGCCTTGGTGCTTGGCATAGTTATAGTGGTGTTAATGCGCCTAATTATATCTGCCTAGATAAGCTCAAGTATTTCCATATACCGTGTATACTTAAGGTATGGATCTACTATTAGTTGTTTTTATTTTAGCCGTGCTGTTGCTTGGCTTTGGCTTAGTTATATATATATTAAATCGGCGCCTGCAGGACTTAAAAAACAGTAGCGCAGTGGAGCTTATCAAGAGTGACGTCGTTGAGCTGAGTCGCTCGATCGCACACCTACAAGAAACAATGGGCGATAGAATTGAACGTAGTCAGACAAACATGCAGCAGTCCATGCAGAGGCAGCTTAGCCAGAGCGCAAAACTTGTGTCTGACGTTACGCAGCGCTTAACCAAGCTTGATGAAACCAACAAGCGAGTTGTCGATGTTGCTGATGAGCTAAAGACATTGCAAAATGTGTTATCAAATCCAAAGCAGCGTGGAGTTTTTGGAGAGTTTTATCTAAAGAGTGTGCTTGAAAATGTACTTCCAGTTGGCCAGTATCAAATGCAATACAAGTTTAGCGACGGAGAGACAGTTGACGCAGTTATTTTTCTAGAAAAAGGTCAGGTTCTGCCTATCGATAGTAAGTTTAGCCTAGAGAACTATAATCGAATGATTGAAGCTGAAGGCAAGGATCGCGATCAGCTGCTTCTTAAGGTGAAGAGTGATTTAAAGCAAAGAATCGATGAAACGAGCAAATACATTCGCCCAAGTGAAAATACTATGGACTTTGCATTTATGTTCATACCAAGCGAGTCGCTATATTACGATTTACTGATAAATAACGTAGGCCAGGGCGGCAGCTCCCGAGATTTGATAGAGTACGCCTTTCGTGATAAGCGTGTGATTATAGTTAGTCCGACTAGTTTCATGGCGTATTTGCAGACAGTACTACAGGGCTTGCGCAGCTTGCAAATAGAGGAGCAAGCCAAGGATATTCAAGTAAGAGTTGGCCAGCTGGGTGTACACATTGCAAAGTTTGAAACCTTCATGCAAAAGCTTGGTAGTAGTTTGGGGACTACAGTAAACCACTATAACAATGCACATAAAGAGCTAGCCAAGGTGGATAAAGACATCGTAAAGATTTCTAAGTCTGAGCGATCAGTCGAGCCAGTATTGATAGATAAGCCGCAATAAAAAAGCAAAGAAAAACCTCCGCATCAAGGCGGAGGTTTTTTTATTGTATTTATCTGCTATTGCAATTCTGTTTGCGTAGCTGTGTTGCTGCGAAGAAGATCATGCAGTGCGCATCCGATAACACCACCAACTAGCGGAGTTACTACATAAACCATGATTGGCCACAGGTCCCAAGATACTGCCTGTACAGAAGCTGCTACGGCCGGATTTAGTATGACCGCACCAGTGACAGCCTTGGCTGCAAAGCCACCAACTAGCAGAGCTACGAATAGACCACCACTGATGGTTACTGCAGAAGATAGACGGCTCTTTAGGAAGCCGGCACGGGCAAATGCAAATGCAAAGATTGTCATACCAATTAACTCAGCAGCTAGGATTAACCACTCTTTACCACCTGGGATATCAGGGATGGTAAATAGTTGCGCTTGTTGTGCGCCAAACATTGCTGCTTGGTCGTTTAGCTTTGGAGCGGCTGAAACGTATGCATTCATTACGACTAGTGCGAGTAGGGCACCGATTGTCTGCGCTGCAAAATAGCTAAGCGCACGAGCGCCGCTGATTCGTTTTGTAGCCCATGCACCCATTGTCAATGCTGGGTTTACGTGAGCTCCAGAGATAGCTGCAAAAGACAAGATAACTGCGACTAGTCCGAAGAATACGTAGATATCTGTACCCTGTGTAGCCAGAACAACGCCTGCAAAAATAAATGTACCGATAAGCTCGGCGATACTTGCAGCCAGTAGTGGAGACTTAGCGAATCCGTAGTTAAGACCACTCCGTGTCCTGGTAGTTTCTGTCTGTGCTACTGCAGGTTTTACTGCGGTTTTTTTAGTTACAACCCTCGTCTTGGTAGTTGATGATGCTTTGGCACGAGCAGAGCTAGCGCGCTTAGCAGTCGACTTGCTTGTCGATGAGCTGGCGTTCTTTCGTGTAGCCATGTACTATTTCCTCCTTAAATATTGAAATATAGTGAAAGTATAGCATAGTTTTGATGATATAATAAAGTCATGGGATTATATTTAAAACAGGAAAGTCAGCGCAGTAAGTTGCAGGAAAGAGTGGCGGCAGATTTAGCAGAAAAAGCCAGGCAGCGTGCGGCTGCAGATAATGACTCCCCAGACGGAGTGGCTGACTCTGCATATATGAAAGACAAAAAAGTCACTACTAGCTTGGGTCTTGTTTGGGTTATTGTAGCCATCGCTGCTGTAGCTATCTTGATCTGGCTTGCAGTTGCTAGCATGTAAGTTTAATCTTATACTAAATATTGATGGATAAAATTGAATCAACTCGACAATTTTTGCTAGAGTTATACGACACGATTGACGACAAGCGTCAGGTTTTGCGTGCGCCTGAACTTCGGGAGCTTCTGTCGGGTATTCGAAATGTACCAAAAGATCAGCGCGCAGAATACGGGCAGGCCGTAAACGAGCTGCGTCAGGAGCTAGAGCGACTGGTTTCGGCTCACGAAGACAGGCAAGTTGAACTCGATCCAATTGACGTAACGGCACCTATGGATGTTAACTCATCTATTCCAGAGTTACTTCCGAGTACACAGGGCTCTAAGCATCCGATTACGGCCGAGATAGAGCGAATCTCCGCCATTTTTAATCGCATGGGCTACGTGACTGAAGAGTCGCGTGAAATAGACGATCAATATCATATGTTTGAGACATTGAATTTTCCAAAAGGTCATCCAGCACGGGACGATTACGATACGTTTATGACTGAAGAGAAAGATTCAAGTGGCGATCCCTTGATAGCCCCAGCTCACACATCAACTATGCAGAATCGTGTGCTAAAAAAATACCGTCAAAATCTAGAAAAAGGCGAAGCGATTGCAGCAATTGTGCCCGACCGCGTATTTAGAAACGAAGATTTAGACGCGCGGCATGAACATACATTTTACCAAGTGGAGGGCGTATATGTAGCAAAAGGCGTGCATGCTGGTATGTTGATTGCGACATTACAAGAATTCTTGCAGGAATATTATGGCAAGAAACTTGAAGTACGCGTAAATCCGTTTTACTTTCCGTTTACCGAGCCTAGTTTTGAATTTGCTTTAAGCTGTCCGTTCTGTGAAGAAAAAAACAGCCAGTGTAAGGTATGCGGCGGCGAAGGCTGGATTGAGCTTTTGGGCTGTGGCATGATTCACCCGAATGTCTTAAAGGCGGCCGACATTGACCCCAATGAATATACGGGGTTTGCTTTTGGTTGTGGAATTGAACGCTTAATAATGATGAAGTACAACATAGAAGACATACGGCATTTTCAAAGCGCAAAACTAGACTTTTTGGAGCAGTTTTAGGATGAGATTGTTATGTTTTGGCGACAGCATAACTCAAGGTTTTTGGGATAGCAATGGAGGCTGGGTGGCTCGAATACGTCAAAGATATGATGAGGATTTTATGAATAGTCCAAACACAGATTATGTTGGCGTATTCAATCTCGGCATAGACGGAGACACGACTAAAAATATACTATTAAGAATAGACAGTGAAATAGCAAGTAGGAAATGGCAAAGGGGAAAATACGCGTTTATTATTGCAACTGGTACAAATGACACGATATACACTAAAACTAAATTTCAGTGTGAGCCAGCTGAGTATGTTGCGCAGTTGGAGAAAATAGTTGAAGTTTGTAAAAAGTATAGCAACCTCATTTATTTTGTTGGACTTACCCCAGTAGATGACAAAAAGCTTAACCCAATGCCTTGGAGTAAAAGCGGAAAATCATATTCAACTGAGCGCATGTCTTTGTTCAACGACGTGCTCAAAGCCTTCTGTGAAAAAAACAAGATTGGTTACGTGTCTATTTGGGATGAGTTCACCAAGAACTCCCTTGATAAGTGTATGTACGACGGCGTTCACCCTAATGATTTTGGACACGAAATTATTGCAAAAAAAGTTTACGAAACTGTTACGAAGAAGGTGAGAGTATGAAAGTTAGCCTAAACACAATCAAACAACTTATTGATTTTGAGCTGCCGCCAGTTGATGAGCTGGTGGAGAGGATAAATGCACAGCTTGGCGGAGTCGAGGAAATCATAAGTCTGAGTGAAAAATACAAAGATGCTAAGATTGTGAAAGTTGTCGAGTGTGAAAAGCATGCTAATGCAGATAAGCTTAGCGTTTGTAAAATCGATGATGGCGGTGATGAGCTTACGCAAGTAGTTTGCGGTGCGCCAAATGTTCATGCTGGAATGTGGGCGGTTTGGCTGCCTCCAGAAAGTATCGTACCTAGTACATTTGATGATGAAGAGCCATTCAAGCTAGGTGCTCGTGAGCTACGCGGTGAGATGAGTCACGGCATGCTAGCAAGCGCAAAGGAATTGGCGCTAGGCGATGACCATAACGGGATAGTTGAAATAACTAAGAAGGACTTGCCAGCAGAAAAAGAGCTTTCAGTTGGTGCGAGTTTTGCGGAGGTCTTTGGACTAGACGATACGATAATCGATATTGAAAACAAGATGTTTACGCATCGACCAGACTTATTTGGGCAGCTGGGCGTAGCACGCGAGATCGCAGGAATATTTGGTTATCAGTTTGACGATCCAAAATGGTACTACGAGTTGGACGAGCAGCCCGAGCCTAGTAACTCATTTGAACTAAAAAGCTTTAACGATTGCGAAGAAAAGGTTTCGCGATTGATGTTTGTAGGTATGGATAATGTAACTATTGCACCGAGTCCTTTGTGGCTGCAGGCCAAGCTGGTTTCTATGGGCAGTAAGTCGATTAATAACGTGGTCGATGTGACAAACTATGTAATGTTAATGACATCGCAGCCGACGCACGCCTATGATTATGACAAGCTGCGCGGAGAGTCTATCGGCGCTCGAATGGCGAATAGTGGCGAAAAGATCACCTTGATAAATGGTAAAAGCTACGAATTGAGTAGCGAGGATATTGTGATTGCCGATGCCGAGGGTGCGATTGGCCTAGGTGGCATTATGGGTGGTAGCGATAGTGAAGTTTCGAATGAGACTACTCGAATAGTGTTTGAATGCGCTAACTTTGATATGTACACAGTGCGTAAAGCTAGTATGCGGTATGGCTTATTTACAGATGCACTAACTCGCTTTAACAAAGGTCAGTCTATGTTAATGAATCCGTATGTAACACAGTTTGCATTGAACATGTTAAGTGAGTTGTCGGGTGCGAAGCTTGCAACAGAAATATATGACGACTTGAAGACGAGCGATGATAGCTGGCGAGCTAAGCCTACGGTTATTCCAATGCCTGAAGCTAAAGAGATTGAGCGTGATTTTATTAATTCAAGACTCGGCCTGGACCTGTCGGTTGACGACATGATGAAACTCGTGACTAATGTTGGTTTTGAGTGCGAAGGTAGCGTTGACTCATTTAGTTATTGGGCACCGGCTTGGCGCATGGATATTCAGGACAAAGAAGACGTCGTTGAAGAAATTGGTCGGTTGTATGGATTTGATAAACTGCCGCGCGAACTACCTGCTCGCAGTACAAAGCCGGCGCAGTTAAATGAATCTACGAGTGCAAAGCAGAGTATTCGCGAGAAGTTGAAAGCTCTCGGTGCAAACGAGGTTTTGACGTATAGCTTTGTACATGAGGATGTCATGAAAAAATCTGATCAAGACGTGAATCAAGCATTTAGGCTGAGTAATGCACTAAGCCCAGACTTACAGTATTATCGATTGAGTGTACTACCCAGTCTGCTCGACAAGGTCCACGCAAATATTAAGTCTAGTCATGATGAGTTTATTCTTTATGAAATCGGCAAGGGTCACAACAAAAAGTATCACACTGATGACGATGAGGGCCTGCCGGGAGAAATGGAGTTTGTTGACATGGTTTATACCAGCAAGAAGCCAAAGAGTGGCGCTGCATATTACCATGTAAGAAATTTAATTCAGCAGCTGTGTTTAGATCTTGGATTCACTTTGCGTTATAAGCCGGTTGAGGAAGAATTGGATTATCCAGTTACTGCACCATTTGACTTAAAAAGGAGTGCTCTTCTAGAAACTCAAGACGGCGTATTTATAGGTATGATTGGCGAACTGAAGCAAAGTGTCATAAAGAATTTTAAATTACCCAGCTATACTGCCGCTGCAACACTAGATTTCGAGGGTCTAAAAAAAGCAATTCACACAGAGCGTCAAACCTACTTGCCGCTTAGTAAATATCCAAGCGTATCACAGGACTTATCGCTGAAAGTTTCGTCGGACGTTTCGTTCGATAGTCTGTTTAGTACAGTAAGTGACGTGGTTTCGGAAGAGTCTGATAATCGAAGTATAAAAATTGATCCAGTAGCTATCTATCAGCCAGCCGATGACCATACAGTAAAGACAATTACGCTGCGAATTACGGTTTCTGACCATGAAAAGACCTTGACCGACAGGGACGTTTCTGAAATCTTGAATCATGCCGCAGGTCGAGCGTTATCGACAGTAGGCGCGGTCTTGTCTTAGTGCTAGCCTTGCAGCTTACGTCGTGGCAATACCCGTTTTGCCCGAGTAAGTGTCCGACGTAGTGGTCGAGTGAACAGTATTCCAAAGCTTACTCCTCCAGCAACAGACAACGCAATAAACAGTGCTTTTAGCAGTAGCGCAGAGCCTGTGTTGTCTATAGTCCAAGAGTTGGAGTCGACAAAAATACCCATTAGTCCATTGAATAGGGTTAATCCTGGCACAAGTGTGATTATGCCGGCGCTAGCCAAGACAATTGATGGTATACGCGATACTCGCGATGATAGTGTGGCTAGCGCACCTGCTATAGCGGCTGCTACTCCGCTGGCGGCTATTGCCGAGAGTGATCCCATGTTAAGTGCCAGGAAGGAGGCGTATGTTATGAAACCTATAAGACCCGATAGCACTACGCCGAGCATAGTAGCGTGTCGGCCAATGGCGTAGCCAGCGGCTAGAAGGGTCGCTCCTGTGTACTGGAGCGGCAGATCGATGCGTGACGATGAAGTTGGCGATAAGTCCATCCATATACCGAGGGTTCGCATAATATATACTCCAATTACTACACCAACAACGATTCCAGCGGTCATCATTACAACGCCCAGTAGCCGAGCGTTTGCCGTGATGTAGTATTCATCGATTGCATCTTGAACGGCTCCAACTACAGTCATTCCGGCGGCAAGCATTATAATACCGCCAACGACAATGTAGTTTGGATCAACATCGTTTAAGATTGGTGCTATACCTTCGTGGCTAAGCCATGCGACCAGGCCGGCTATCATGGTAATAAAACAAGCCGCCACTATTTGGACAAAAAATGCAGGCATTCTTCGCTTTGACATGATGCGAACGATGTTGTCCGTGAGAGCGCCGGCAAGAAACATTATTACAACTATGATGGGCGAAGCTGTCACGAGCATGCCTACACCAGCAGATATTAGGGCGTTTCCAATAGTACGAAGCCATAGCGGATATCTTTCTGGATGATCCATTATGTAGTCAAACTTTTTTTCGGCTTGCTCTAGGGTCAACTTGCCTTTGTGAATCGACCGAATAAGCTCTTGAATACGCTGAATTTGCCGCATATTCACATCACGTGATCCGACGGCCCGAATAAGAGTTAAAGGTTCTCGATCATCGCCGCGATCCTGAGAGAACATCAGGAGAGTGGATACAATCTCTATTTGAACCTTTCGTTTACAGTACGTGTCGGTGACACCCAGGGTCATATCCACGACGTCGCTCGCGGCTACATCCATAGACAGTAGCGCGTCTGCCATACTCATGGATAACCGTAATGCTCGCAGGTTTGGTGTTAGCGATTCATCAAACTTATCAAAAGGTAGCGTACCTTCTTCGTCCATAAAGATATTTTTTAATACGCTATTTATTTTCATCAATCGAGCCATTTAGTATTTATTATAGCTACTCTTTAGGCGGTTTCAATAGCATTTTATTACCCAGGGGTGTAAAATATACAGACGTGAAAGAAATTCGGGAAATAATAGGTTATGCATCGCACTTGCGTGGTTATTTTTTCGCAATAGCAATTGCCGGTGTTATTGGTGCGTTGATAAACTTTGCTACGCCTTTTATCACCAAACTCGCAACTGATTTTATTGTTGAAGTAGTTAGCGGCAAAAGAGCATTTGACGTCATGCCGATTATTTGGTTTGTGGTCGCACAACTTGGCGTGACGATTGTGACGGTTTTAGCTACCGACATTGGCGGCTGGTTTGGCGATGTAATGTCGATTCGAGTTCGTCATCAGCTATCAAAGCGATATTTTGAAAAATTGCTAAAATTACCGCAGCGCTATTACGACGGCGAGGTTACTGGAAAAATCGTTAATCGCTTAACGCGAGCCGTCACTGACATAACACAGTTTTTGCAATTCTTTAGCAACAATCTACTGTCTCTATTGCTCACAATCGGCATAACTATAATAGTTCTATTTGTATATAGCTGGCCGTTGGCTATTTTGTTTGTGTTATTGATACCGGCCAATCTTTATCTTACCGCCCGCACTAGCGGCAAGTGGCAGAAACTAGAAAAGGAAAAGAACAGTTTATTTGATGCTGCTAGCGGACGATTTAACGAGGCGATTGGCCAATCTCGGTTAGTTAAGAGCTATGTCACCGAGCCTCGAGAGCTACGTATCTTTACGGGCAACATCGAAGGCATGATCAGCCTAACTCGAGATCAGTCTCGATATTGGCATAGTATGAACGCGCTTCGCGGCATCGTGTTCGGATCAATATTTGCAGCCATTTACGGTATTTTATTTTACCAAACAGCTAAAGGTCAGTTAACGGTCGGTGATATGGTGATGTTGATTACGCTAGTTACGCAAGTGAGCTTTCCGCTTCGTAATCTTAGCTTTTTTGTCGACAGCTACCAAAGAGCAGTCGCAAATAGTCGAGACTACCTGGCTGCAATGAAAGAAGAGCCCGAAGTCGAAGATAGCAAAAAAACTCTAAGCATAAAGAATGCGACAGTAGTGTACAAAAATGTTAGCTTTAGCTATGAGTCTTCGCAAAAAGTCTTGGATGATATCTCGTTTGAGTTGAAATCTGGTACAAAGTTGGCCTTGGTGGGTGAGTCGGGTGGGGGTAAATCGACGATATCTAACCTACTAATGAGGCTTTATGACCCAGATATGGGCAAAATTACTATCGACGGCGTGGACATAAGTACTGTTTCACGCATGAGCGTACGCAAGAATATCGCAACCGTTTTTCAGGATGCGGCATTATTTAGCGGCACAATTCGTGAAAATATTGCCTACGCTAGGCCAAATGCTAGCACTAAGGAAGTAGAGAAAGCGGCTCGAGCTGCAAATGCCTGGAAGTTCATCGACAAGTTTCCGGATGGTCTTGATACTGAAATTGGCGAAAGGGGAATCAAGCTAAGTGGCGGGCAGAAGCAGCGCATTTCAATAGCAAGGGCTATTTTAAAAGACGCACCGATACTGATACTGGACGAGGCGACTAGTGCGCTAGACAGCAGGGCGGAGGCCGAGGTTCAGCAGGCTTTAGAACGACTGATGAAGGGCAGGACTACGTTAATAATTGCTCACAGACTGAGTACAATTGCGCATGTCGATACGATAGTTACAATCGAAGATGGAAAAGTTCACGAAATCGGGACTCCTGACGAATTAGCAAAAACAGACGGCATATACGCTCAGCTATTAGCTCTGCAGCTAGGCGATAGTGAGCGGGCTAAAAAGCAGTTAAAGAAATACGATATTGCCCTAGATTAGCATAAAGAGTATGCTAAGAGTATATGAAGAAGCTGGTCTGGCCGATAATAATTATAGGTACTGCTTTTGGGTTTTTGGCCATCATGTGGTGGCTTGTGGCTGGAACAAAGCCCGATGTTATTTATCCATCGGGTCAAGTTGGCGATCATCAGCAGTCACTACTAATGTTGACGGTATTATTGTCTGCAGCAGTCGTAATTCCGGTATTTTTAATGCTCGGTATATTTGCTTGGCGTTACCGCGATACTAATAAAAAAGCCAAGTATAAACCAGAATGGCAAGAGAATGTTCTATTAGAGGCCATATGGTGGGGTATTCCAGTAATAATTATTACATCCTTGGCAATTGTGACGTGGTTTTCGTCGCATTCTCTAGATCCTCACAAGGCTATTGTCGCAGACAAGCCTCCGCTAAAAGTTCAGGTCGTAGCGCTGCAGTGGAAGTGGCTGTTTATCTACCCCGAAGAGGGTATTGCTACAGTGAATAGCTTGCCTCTTGAAGTTGATCGTCCTGTGTCTTTTGAAGTTGCAGCCGATGCACCGATGAGCGCGTTTTGGATACCGAGTCTTGGGTCACAGATATATGCAATGAATGGCATGAGCACTAAGCTAAACTTAATTCCGAACAAGACAGGTATATTCTACGGATACAATACCAATATTAACGGTGAGGGTTACTCTGATATGAAGTTCCCGGTTGAGGTGATGCCGGGAGACGCATTTAAGAAACTAAGTAAAAAAATAGCTAGCAGTTCAATGACTCTAGACTATAATCATTACGAGGAGATTGCAAAGCCATCTCGCGACGAACCAGTACACCAGATGAGTCTATCTGACAAAGGTTTGTACGATAAGATTCTCATGAAGTATATGGATCACGGTGGTCACGAAGCGCCAGCTAGTGAGGACAATTCAAATCATGAAGGAATGGAGCACTAAATGGATTTAAGTTGGTTGATTGGAAGACTTGGATTGGAGCATCTACCGAGCGAGCCGGCTACTATCGGCGCTGCTATCGGCATGCCGTTGATGGCGTTGGCTGTCGTAGCGGGTCTAACTTACTTCAAGAAATGGACGTGGCTCTGGAAAGAGTGGATCACTACGGTTGACGCCAAGAAAATCGGCATAATGTATGGAATTGTGTCTGTACTGATGCTGATTCGTGGTATCGGTGACGCTATCATGCTTCGAATGCATACAGCTGCTGCAGGCATCACCGGTGGCGATGGACTATTCCAGACCGATACATTTCAGCAGGTATTTACAGCCCATGGAATAATCATGATTTTCTTTGTGGCGATGGGGCTTATGTTTGCACTTATAAATATTGCTTTGCCGCTAATGATTGGCGCTCGCGACGTAGCATTTCCGTGGTTAAATAGTTTTAGTTTTTGGCTATTTGCGGTTGCAATGATTCTAGTGAACTTTAGTCTTGTTTTGGGCGGTTTTTCAAATGGTGGCTGGCTAGGCTATCCTCCTTTGACTAGCTTAGAGTATAGTCCTGGTCCGGGTGTTGATTACTGGTTGTGGACACTTCAGATAGCTGGAATCGGTACTTTGCTTAGTGGCATAAACTTCATAGTTACAATTATCTCTCATCGTGCGCCAGGCATGACCCTAATGAAAATGCCGGTTTTTGCATGGAGTGTTTTGATCACGATGGTTTTGGTGCTTCTGGCTTTTCCAATACTGACAGCTACACTCTCAATGATGACACTCGACCGACTGTTTGAAATGCACTTCTTTACTAGCGAGGCAGGTGGGAACCCGATGATGTACGTAAACTTGATCTGGGCGTGGGGACATCCCGAGGTCTATATTTTAGTGTTGCCGGCATTTGGTATATTCTCGGAAATCGTATCGGTTATGGCTCGAAAGGCTCTGTTTGGGTATAAGACGATGGTCGCAGCACTGACAGCGATCATGTTCTTCAGCTTCTTGGTCTGGCAGCATCACTTCTTTACGATGGGTGCGGGCGCAAACGTCAATGCGTTTTTCGGAATAATGACTATGATTATCGCAATACCAACTGGTGTGAAAATATTTAACTGGCTGTTTACGATGTATCGAGGCAAGATTAAATTTACCACACCAATGATTTGGTTCCTTTGCTTTGTTGCTACGTTTACTATCGGCGGCGTAACTGGTGTCATGATGGCTGTGCCAGCGATTGACTATCAGGTTCACAATACGCTATTTTTGGTGGCACACTTCCACAACACAATTATCGGCGGCGTGGTATTTGCATTCCTAGCCGCTATCACATACTGGTTCCCAAAGATATTTGGATTTAGGTTGCACGAAGGATTAGGTAAGATAGCAGCTTACTTCTGGCAAATTGGGTTCCTGCTAGCCTTTATGCCGCTTTATGCACTCGGCTTGATGGGGGCAGTTCGACGTTTAGACAATTATGATAATCCAGAGTGGACTCCATTCTTCGTTGTTAGCGGAATCGGAGTTTTGGCAATTACTCTTGGGGCTGGAATGCTGGTAGTGCAGATTGCATACAGCGTATATAAGCGCAAAACACTACGTGATAAGACGGGTGATCCATGGGACGGTCGAACTTTAGAGTGGTCAACTCCAAGCCCGGCGCCGTTTTATAACTTCGCGGTTATACCAAAAGTAACCCGTCGTGACGAATGGTGGTATCAGAAGCTTGATGGAGTGAAGAGCTTAAAGCGAAGCGACTATAAGGATATCGTATTACCAAAAAACTCATCGCTTGGGTTTGTTATAGCTGTACTGGTAGGACTATTTGGATTCGGTGCAATTTGGCATGTATGGTGGCTAATGATTGTATCGATGGTGGCTATAATCTATTTCGCAATCCGTCGTGGTCTCGACGATGATGTTGAGTATACTATACCAGCAGTAGAACTTTACAGATTAGACAAGGAGGCTAGAGGATGACAAAATCTACGGCGACCCTGATGCAAAAAGAGCATAGCTCACCCGCACAACTAGGTTTTTGGCTATATATAATGAGCGATTTAATGCTATTCGCGGCGTTCTTTGCCACGTATATGATACTTCGGCCTGGTGCAAATGACGGTCCGAGTAGTGGTGATATTTTCGATGTTAACTTTGCTCTAGTCGAAACACTTGTACTTTTGGCAAGTAGCTTTACGTGTGGCCTGGCATACCTAGCGGCAAAGTATAAACAAAAAGTGAGTTTTACTCGTTGGCTAGCCGCAACGCTGGTGCTGGGTCTAGTTTTCCTAGGAATGGAGATATATGAGTTCGCAGAGTTTATACTGGCTGGTCACGGTCCCGACCACAGTGCATTTCTATCTGGCTTCTTCTCGCTAGTTGGCTTACATGGACTACATATCACGGCTGGGATTATATGGGGTGTAGTATTGCTCGGCTACATTACAAAGCGCGGATTAAATAAAAATGCACTTAGGCGACTAGGCTTGTTTAGTGTATTTTGGCACTTCCTTGATGTTGTTTGGATATTTATCTTTACAATCGTTTACTTAATGGGGGTTGTATCATGAAGCATAAAGAATATACAAAAATACGCGACCGATACATCTATGGCTTTTTTGTCTCTGTAGTTTTAACCGGACTAGCCTACTGGTTTGTGGTTAGTGATGTATTTGGGGTTGGTATAGCGACCGCGGTGGCGATACTCTTATTAGCTCTTTTGCAGGCCGTGGTGCAGGCTTGGTATTTTTTGCACCTTGACGAGGAGAGTAAGCCGCGTTGGAAGACTCAGTCGTTTGTGTTTACTTTCATTATGGTGTTGATAATAGTAGTCGGCTCTCTTTGGGTGGTTATGAACATGAACTACAACATGAATATGGGCCCCAGTGACATGCGTCAATATATGATTGAACAGAATAAAAAAGGCTTTTAGTAGTGGCGTCGCTTAGGTCGTGGTACAGGCTGATTAAGCCTGGGATTGTTTATGGAAATGCTTGGCATTTTTTGGCTGGTGGCCTAGTGGCAATGACGTCACTGTCTCAATTTTCTGCACTCTTTTGGGGCTTAGTGGGCACCTCTATGATAGTTGCAGCAGCCTGTGTGACTAACAATATAATCGATCGTAAGTATGATGCCATTATGCACCGTACCAAAAAGCGGGCAGTAGCTAGCGGGGAGATAAGGACTTTGCATGCTGTAGTGTTTTCAGTATTGTTACTGCTAGTCGGGTCATTTGTTCTTTATTCCTTTGTACCGATTACTGTCTTAGTGTTAGGAATGTTGGGCTACATAGGCTACTCATTTATCTATACGTACTCAAAGCGAATTACGCCGCGCAGCACACTGATCGGTACATTTCCGGGCTCTATACCGATTGTTGCTGGCTATGCTGCAATTAGCGGTGAACTAAATTCAACCGCGTGGCTACTATTTCTATTTATTGCAGCTTGGCAGATGACGCATTTTTATGCGATTACTATTTTTAGAAAAGACGACTACAAGGCAGCCAATTTACCTGTCTTGTCGGTTGTTAGGCCGTTCCAAAGGGTATGGATGGAGATGTTTGTCTACTGGGTTGTTTATATCGGCTCTGCGACTGTGTTAACTTTTTGGGGGGACCTGAATCTATTGCCAGGTGCTATTTTGATTACACTTGGTCTTTGGTGGGGGTGGCAAGTATGGCTGGGAAGAAACATTAAAAAAATACCAGCACAGCAGAAATGGGCTAAGTCTGTTTTTGTTAGGTCACTACTGTTATCTATGCTCTTGCCAGGTGTAATGGCATTACAATTTGTGATACAATTAGTCTAATAAATAAGACAGATTAATCTGTATACAAATACGAGGGAGAGTAAATATGGAGTCGTCTACAACGCGTGCGCAGAGAATAGGTATTTGGATAATTGCGATTGCATTGGTCGTAGGTACGCTGTTTGGTTTTCTTGCTATGATCATTTCATCTGATACTGAAAATAAGGCGCAAAAGGCGCTGGCAGATTACCAACGCGATTACCAGGAGTTTGCTGAAGACTCCAGCAAACAGCAAGAGGAGCTGGATAAGCGCGCGCCAGAGTTGGCGAAAGACTACCAAAAGACAGTATTTGATCAAAAAAGCCGAGTTGCAAAGTTTAAGAACTCTGATGTTAAAAAACTTGATGTAAGGACCCTAAGGGCTGGCAAGGGCGAAAAGATAACAGATGACACCACGTATGCCGCATACTACATCGGCTGGAACGAGAAAGCAAAGATATTTGACAGTAGTATAATAGATGATAAAAAACTAAAAAGTCCATTAATAGTTCGACCAGGCAGCGTTATAAAGGGCTGGAGCGAAGGTATGAAGGGTCTGAGGATTGGTGGTGTTTACCAGTTGTCTATACCGAGCAATAAGGCTTATGGCGATCAAGAGCAGGGCGAGGACATACCTGCCAACTCTTCTTTGAAATTTGTTGTTGTTCCAGTAGAGAAACTTGAGACCCTTAAAGAGCCTAAGGCTACCCAAGAGATAGTCGACGCCTATGGACTCCAGTAATAGCACGGTTGTTCGTGATGTAGTAATGATTGGCGCAGGCCCCAGTGCACTAGCGGCGGCTGTATATACTACACGCGAGGATATAGATACTGTACTTTATGAAAAGTCTGCAGTCGGAGGACTTGCTGCTGTAACGGATATGGTGGATAACTACCCGGGCTTCCCAGAAGGAGTAGAGGGTATGCACTTGGCTACTCAGCTAGAGGCTCAAGCGAAACGCTTTGGTGCCGAAATAGCCTATGGCGAGGTAAGCGCTCTGCGCGATAATGGCAATACAAAAACAGTTGTTGTTGACGGTAAAGATGTTGAAGCAAGGGCTGTTTTGATAGCCACAGGCAGTGATTACAACAAAATCGGTGTACCGGGCGAGGCTGAATATTATGGTCGCGGAGTGCACTACTGCGCTACCTGCGACGGGGCATTTTATCGCGACAAGAGGCTCGCAGTTGTCGGTGGCGGAAACAGTGCTGTTCAAGAAGCCATCTTCTTGACTAGATTTGCTAGCCATATAGATCTGCTGGTTCGAAGTACCGTAAAGGCCAGCGAAGTCTTGCAAAAGGATTTGCAGGAGTGGGTCGATAAGGGCAAGATTACCGTACATATTGGCACAACAACTGATGAAATTCTATCGACTGACGGTAAGATAACTGGAGTAAAGACCACACATGATGGTGTACAGCAAACAATAGAGGTCGACGGCGTGTTTGTGTTTGTAGGCTTGAGCCCAAACACCGGATTCTTAAATGGCACCGACATAGAACTTGATGAGCAGGGTTTAATAAAGACTGATCAAAATCTAGAGACATCCATAAAGGGCGTTTTCGCGTCTGGGGATGTTCGCAGCGGTGCCACTATGCAAATTGCATCTGCCGTGGGCGAGGGTGCTACGGCAGCACTAAAAATTCGTGAGTATCTGGAAGATCTATCTCGCAGAGGCTAGCTCTTAACTTCTTTTTCGATAAAACTTTCAAGCTGTGCAATGATTTTTGGATCTCTGGTTTCTAGGGCGGCTTCGCGAGTGCCGGCAATAACACCAAGTCCCACAAAGTTATGAGAGCCGCTAATGGCAACTTTCTGGTTGTTTTCTAGAGTAAAGATGATGCATTTTGCATGCAAGTAGCGCTTGTTCGTGTACTTGGTTTTGATGCCAGTTCTGGCCATGGCAAATTTAATTAAGGCTTTGTTCATGAAGTCGTGTGCATTTTCGGGCGAATTAAAGTAATATTCCGTATCAATTTTATTTAGCAAATTTGCTAGTCTGCCAGTTGGACAGTATTGAGACACATAAATGGCGCTTTTAGACTGACTTGCCAGCTCTAGGACTCGTTCGTAAATTGCAGAGTCGAATAATCTACCTCCATCTATGTGGATTTTTTCATCATTAAAATCGATGGTATGAGACGGATAGGCGCGCTTGGCGTTATCGGTAGCGATTACGAAATCGTGCTCGGCAGCTATACGCTCGGCTAGTCTTTTATCAGTTGTTCTGAGCATATAGTCTACGCTTTTTATACCACTATGATGTAGATTCACGCCACCAAAACTATAGACTGTATCGTCAACAACTGACCACTTAGTGTGGGTGCGTCGTGAAATTATCAAAAAACCGTATTGCCCAAGCCAGCGAACGTGTACACCACTTTTGTTAAGTCGTTTTTTCGTTGCTCGAAGGGCGCGAGATTGTTTTTGTATGTAATCCATTCTTTTTGCCGATGCTTCAATCTCCTTGTAGGTGAAATAGAGGTCCATCGCAACGTTGACTATTACTCCGCGCTCGCTAGCGTTGCACAGTGCATCGATTAAAGACTTTGTCGCCTTGTCCTCTGATATAACTAGCGCAATCATGGTAACTCGTCGTTTGGACTTGTTGATTTTTGCCACCAAGTCATCAATGTATTTGGGTGCTGTCAGTAGTGTCGTATCTTCCATTTTTACACCTTTTTTAGCGCTTGGTTTATTCGTTCGGGGTGATCTGTCACGATTCCATCCATGCCCATACTCTGCATTCTTTTTGCTGTTGCGCGGTTATTTACTGTGTAGGCATATAGAAAGAGGCCTAGGTGTTTGGCAATTTCAGACGCCAGTGGGTTTGTGTATAGTCTGTGAAACCCGACAGCCGATAAGCCTATTTGTCTATGGTAGGCAATGAATGCAAATGGGTTGCGGTTGTGCAGTAGCGCTAGGTTTGCATGCGGTGTATATTTGCGCACAGCGCGAAGCTCGCGACCCATAAATGAAGATATCAATATATTTTGCCAGTCGTCTTTTTTCTTTATATATTTTGATATTGTCTTAGCAGCAATTACCCCGCTGCCACGTGATTTTATTTCTAGATTCAGCATAATTTTACCAAATAGTGCATCGAGGACCTCTTCTAGGGTTGCAATTTGATGGCCTTTTTCTGTGGCTCTCTTTAAGCTTTCGTGAGTGGTCCATTTTACTATAGTGGCTTTTTTGTGAGTTCGAAATAAGGTGGAGTCGTGGATAACAACCGGTATGCCATCTCTGGTGATTCGTACATCAAATTCAAGCATATCAACGTTTGCGTCTAGGCCGGCACGTAATGCCTTGAGGCTATTTTCTGGAGCGACACTAGTGATACCGCGATGACCGATGATTAACATTGAGATTAGTATAGCAAATTTGATACACTATCAGTAGTAATAAAAGGAGAAATAAAGTGGCAGATTTTAACCAAGTTTTGACACCTGGCAAGATTGATGAAGGTGTAGTTAATACAGTTGTGGAGATTCCAGAAGGTAGTCGCCTAAAGGTAGAGTGGGATAGGGAGCACGCAGCGTTTATGCTTGATCGTGTGGAGCCAGCTATTTTTGCAAAGCCATGCAACTATGGCTTTATCCCGCAGACACTTGATGAGGATGGCGATGAACTTGACACGTTAATTATTTGTCCAGAGCCACTACCTACGGGAGTTTGGCTAGAAGCTAAAATTATCGGTGTGATGAAGTTTGAAGATGACGGTGAGGTCGACGATAAAATTGTAGTTGTGCCAGCTGACAATCGGGACGATGATCGCATAGAATCCCTGGAAGATATTCCGCAGCTAGTTAAACAGCTCGAGCATCATTTTACGCACTATAAAGATTTAAAACGGCCAGGCTCAACAATCGTAAAAGGCTGGGGAGATGCCGATGAGGCGAAAGCTATCATCGGGCAGTGTATCGATCGTTGGAATAAAAAATAGTCATGAAGGCCGACAGAAGGGGTGCAAAGCTACTAGTTCGACGAGAGTCGGACGGCAAATATTTACTACTGATTGGTAGCGAGTGGCCTGAGCGTCCAGATCGATCTCGAAAACCCGATCTTCCTGGTGGAATTGTTGAAGACAGCGAAGGTATCGCACAGGGCGCTTTACGCGAACTTTGCGAAGAAACTAGTATAGTGGCCGAGCCAAGTCAGCTAGTTGAGCTAACTAACGGCACTCGTTTTATAGAGAGGCACAATGCCAATGTCCAACTCGTAGTATTTATGCTGAACCTAGACTATGATCCGGAGATTAAACTTAGTTGGGAGCATGAGGCTTTCTCGTGGGTTGATGCAGACGAATTAGCAAATTGTGATATTCGCGAACCATTCAAAACTATATTGCAGCTATATAAAAGCAGCGGCACTATCCAGTAGCCTGTTATTTTTTGCGTGTACGTCTAAATCTATCGGTAACAACTTCAAGTATACCCCGACTCTCTCGTGATAACTGTAAGCGTAGCTTTTCTTTCGCATGACTAGTAGAAACAAAATTTTTCCAGGTTGGTTTTGGCGATGCTGTTTTGCTGGTTAGTATCTCTACGTGGTCGCCGTGTTGCAGCTCATAGCTGAAGGGCTTCATTGCTCCGTTTATCTTGCAGCCACTAGTTCGGGCGGCCAGGTCTGAGTGTATTCTGTAGGCGAAGTCGAGCGGAAACGATCCGCGGGGTAGGTCATAAATATCCCCCTTCGGTGAGTATATAAATATGCGGTCGCTAAATAAATTCATTCGAAATTTTTCAGCATCGAAGGCCTGACCCTTGCCAGCACGGGCAGCAGTTAGCTGCAGGTCTTTTATCCAAGACAGGTCGGCAGGTAGCTCGGCGAGGGTTCCTTGCTTATAGGCATCTGTAAGTTTTGTTTCGTTGTAATGAAAGCTTGCAGCCAGTCCACGCTCGGCGTATTCATGCATCTCGCGGGTACGGACTTGAAACTCAACAACTTGTCCAGTCGATGTTTGGACAGTGGTGTGTAGACTTTGGTAGCCGTTGGGTTTTGGCTGGGCAACGTAGTCCTTTATTCGTTCGAATAATGGTGTATATAGATCATGCAAAACACCTAGCACCAGGTAGCATGTATCAAGATCTTTTGCGATTATGCGCAGTGCAATTAAATCGTGTATTCGATCGATGTCGCCATCTACGCGATCTAGTTTTTTATAAAGACTGTAGACACTTTTTACGCGACCATCCATTTTAAACTCAATCTTTTCATCTTCTAGCCTCTTTATGACTTCACGACGGACACTATTTAGCTTGCGCTGACTCTTTTTTAATCGACTTTCTAGCAATGATTTGGTTTTGATAAATTCACTGGGAACGAGGTACTTGAAGCTAAGCTCCTCTAGTTGAACTCGAACGCGACCCATGTTTAGGCGGTCCGCAAGTGGTGCAAAGACTTCCATTGTTTCACGGGCAATTTTCTTCTGCTTGTCGTGAGGCATGTGATTTAAGGTACGCATATTATGAAGACGATCAGCAAGCTTGATAATCAGAACTCGCACATCTTGACCGACAGCGATTAGGAGCTTTGCAAGATTGTCCTTGGTAGTTGGTAGATAGCTGCTTAGTTCGCGCATTCCACTGCGAGCTTGAGACACCTTGGTGACGCCATCGACTAGAAATGCCACATCACGCCCGAAAAATGTCTCTAACTGCTCAAGTACTATATCTGTATCTTCTACTGTGTCGTGTAGAACCCCAGCAAGTACGGAGTCGATATCCATCTCCCATTCGATTAGAATAGCTGCAACCTGGAGTGGGTGTGTTATATAGTCTTCGCCGCTTTTTCGTTTTTGACCCGAGTGGGCTTTTGTAGCAACCTCAATAGCATGCTCTAGCTCTATGGCCTCATTCTCGCCATAGTGCGATTTTGCCAGAGTTATAATATCGTTAGCATTCACGATACCATTATACCTTTTAACAAGATTTTATCAGCCTAGTCGGTTTGCACGACCTTAGCAAAAGGAGTTTTTATGGCTATTCCAGTCTTTATAGCGTAGTGGTATACTTATACACAAAGAGCATAAGTACTAATTCATAGGGAGTGGGAATGAGTAAGACGAAAATCGCTATTAACGGGTTTGGACGGATAGGGCGAGCAGCCTTTAAAATCGCATGGGAGCGAAGCGATGTTGAAGTCGTTGCGATAAACGACCTGACGGATACAAAAACATTAGCTTATTTGCTTCAATATGACAGCAACTATGGTACGTATGGCCACAAAGTGACCGCTGACGATGATGGGATTTCAATTGACGGCGATAGAGTAAAGGTTTTAGCCGAAAAAGACCCAGCTGCACTACCGTGGTCGGATTTGGGTGTGGACGTGGTAATTGAGTCGACTGGCTTTTTCACCAAAAAGGAGGATGCTAGCAAGCACATTGACGCTGGCGCGAGTCGTGTAGTTATATCAGCACCAACAAAATCTGATGACCTAGATACGATTGTTCTGGGTGTTAATGACGAAAAGACTCAAGATAGCACAGACGTGATAAGCTGCGCCAGCTGCACCACCAACAGCTTGGGTGCGGCGATGGCCGTGCTTGATGCCGAGTTTGGCGTAGAGAAGTCGCTACTCACAACAATCCATAGCTATACCGCAAGTCAAAAACTGCAGGATGCACCAGCGAAGGATTTACGTGAAGGTCGTAATGCTGCAGAAAATATTGTCCCTACTAGCACAGGAGCTGCAATTGCCGTTACGAAGGCTCTACCGAGTCTAAAGGGTAAGTTTGACGGCATATCTATGCGCGTACCGACTCCTGTGGTTTCTATATCGGACGTAACGGCGCTCTTGTCTAAAGATGTCACCGTCGAAGACGTGAATGAAGCATTTAAAAAAGCCAGCAAAGAACCGTTCTACCAGGGAATACTGGCGGTTAGCGATGAACCACTAGTCTCTCGTGATTTTATCGGTAACAGCAACTCTGGTATAGTCGACCTTGAATTAACGAGAGTTGTAGATGGAAATCTAGTAAAAGTTTGCGTGTGGTACGACAACGAGTGGGGCTATTCTAATCGTTTGGTTGAACTAGTAGCCGATGTTGCCAAGGCATTGAAAAAGTAGACAGAGTAAGCCACTTTACACTTATAGCAAAACTGCTTATACTTATAGACACATGAAGATTTACTTAGGCGCAGACCATGGCGGATTTTATCTGAAGGAGCAAATTTTTGCTTATCTGATTAAAAATGGCTACGAGGTTGAGGATGTTGGCGGAACAGAACTAGACCCAGATGATGATTTTCCGCAATTTGCTCAGATGGCAGCCCTAAAGGTATTGGGCGAGCACGAAAAAGATGACCCAAGGGCGATACTCGTATGTACCGGTGGCCAGGGTATGGCTATGGCTGCAAACCGTTTTCGTGGTATTCGAGCAGTAACGATTTGGGATGCTTTCGAGGCGAAGGAGAGCCGCAATGATAACGACAGTAATGTACTATGCTTGCCAGCTCGAATACTAGAGGACGACAGTCAGGATGAGGGTAAGGATTGGCAGGGAATTTTAGAGACTTGGCTAAACACCCCTTTTGCAAACGCTGCTCGCTATAGGCGCCGTAATGCGCAGATTGATGAGCTCGGTTAATGGCTGCTTCTGCGATTGCACCTGCCATATTGGTAGAAACTGCGGATCAATACAAAGCATCTATGGAGCGCATACACGAGTTTGCTACGCGTATCCACATTGACATTTGTGACGGTGAGTTTGCGCCGAGCTTTACTATAAGCGTCAACGAAGCATGGTGGCCTGCCGAATGGGAGGCTGATATTCACGCCATGGTTTCTAGACCTAGCGAATATGTGGATGGTTTAATATCACTGAAGCCGAGTTTGATTATCTTTCACGCTGAAGTTGCAGAAGATATCGTGCCTACGCTACAAAAAATAAAGCAATCGGGTATAAAAGCCGGCATTGCTCTTCAGCGATCGACTGTGCCAAAAGAAGTAAGGGGCGCGTTAGAAATTGTCGATCATGTGATGATATTCTCTGGTGACCTAGGTAGATATGGCGGAATAGCCAGTTTGATGCAACTAGAGAAAGTTCGATTGATTAGAGATATACGTCCTACGGTTGAAATAGGCTGGGATGGTGGTGTTACACCAGATAATGCCTTTACTCTAAGCCAAGGTGGCATCGATGTTCTAAATGTTGGTGGGGCAATTGCAAAAAGCGATGATCCGGGAGCTGTTTATCAAAAAATAGTGGCCGAGATAAACAAACACAGTGTGATTTAAGCAAGCTGCTTATGTTACAATAACAGTATGAGTGGGCAGCTTACGATTACACAATTGCAGCAAAAAGCGAATGATATTCGCAAAGATATCATCAATAGCCTAGAAGCCGCAGGTAGCGGCCACAGCGCAGGGCCGCTAGGCATGGCCGATCTATTAACAACACTTTATCTCGATATTATGAATATTCGCCCACATCAGCCAAACTGGAGTGAGCGTGACTATTTCTTTCTCTCGAATGGCCACTGTGCTCCAGTTCAGTATGCAGCAATGGCAGAGGCTGGGTATTTTGATAAAAGTGAGCTAAAGACCTTGAGGAAGTTTGGTTCGCGGCTTCAGGGACATCCCGAGCGTACCGCGCTTCCCGGTCTCGAGAACACTAGTGGCCCACTTGGATCTGGCCTAAGTCAGGCTGCGGGAGTCGCATATACATTGCAATATCTTGACAAGCAGCTGCACCGCTTTGTATATGCTGCGACTGGTGATGGCGAGTTAAACGAAGGTAATATTTGGGAAGCTGCTATGTTTGCCGGTAAGTATAAACTTTCTCAGTTGGTTGTGTTTATTGATCGTAATAACATTCAGATTGACGGCAGCACCGAGGACGTTATGCCACTAGAAGATTTGCGCGGTAAGTGGGAGAGTTTTGGCTGGCACGTGCAGGAGATAGATGGACATAACGTTGAGAGTATTCAGGACGCCGCCAGTATGGCTCGTGCGATCACCAATAAGCCGAGTGTTGTTATAACTCACACCATACCTGGTAAGGGTGTTGATTTTATGGAGTATGACTACAAGTGGCATGGAACGCCGCCGAATCGCGAGCAAGCCAAAGCTGCGCTCAGGAAGCTTCGCACGCTCAACGGCAAGATTGTTGGAGGTAATGAATGAGCGACTACAAACTAAATCCTCATTACGCAAGTGAAGATGTAAAAAAAGAGCCCATTCGCACTGGCTTTGGGCGCGGTCTGAAGATTGCTGGCAAAGATGACGAAAATATTGTTGCACTCTGCGCAGACTTAACAGAGAGCACTCAGATGCATATGTTTCGTGATGAGTTTCCAGAGCGTTTCGTTGAAGTTGGCGTTGCTGAACAGAATCTTGTCACGGTCGCCAGCGGCATGGCAAGAGCTGGAAAAATTCCATTTACTAGCAGCTATGCTGCATTTAGCCCAGGGCGAAACTGGGAGCAAATTCGTACTACTATATGCTTGAATGATATGCCAGTTAAAATAGTCGGCTCGCACGCTGGAGTTAGTGTTGGCCCTGATGGAGCAACTCATCAAATGCTAGAAGATCTGGCTTTGATGCGTGTACTGCCGAATATGGTAGTTGTTGTGCCTGGGGATAGCATTGAGGCCGAGAAGGCTACTATTGCAATTGCTGAAAATGGCAAGCCTAGCTATATACGGCTAGCCAGAGAAAAGACACCGATTTTTAGCACGGAAGGGTCGCCATTTGAGATTGGCAAGGCGTATGTACTAAGAACTGGTTCGGATATAACACTGGCTGGGACTGGTCTAATGACACATCAGTTACTTCTACTTGCTAGGATGCTTGAAGATTCGGGCGTTAATGCAGAAGTCTTGCATGTTCCCACTATAAAGCCGCTAGATGAAGAAGCTATCTTGGAAAGCGTAAAGAAAACTGGGCGAGTTGTTACAGCCGAAGAGGCTCAAATTGCTGGTGGTTTCGGTGGCGCAGTCGCTGAGCTGCTGAGTGAAAAGTGCCCCGCGCCACTACATCGCATAGGTATGAAGGATCGTTTTGGCGAGTCGGGTGATCCGCAAGAGCTACTCGAACATTTTGGGCTTACAGCCGAGACAATGCTGCCGCATGTGCAGCAGTTTATCGATAAGGTTCCACAGTATAAACCTGGTTATTAAAATTAAAAGGGAGAGTTATGGGTTTAACAATTTCTGAAATAAGAGACAGGACTACTAGGGCGCGCCATTTGATGCAGCGTTCAAGGCAGCAGAATTTTGCGGTTGGTGCATTTAATATCGACAATCAGGAAACGCTAATAGCAATTTGCCGTGCAGCTCAAAAGCTAAATTCTCCAGTGATGGTCGAACTTAGCCAGGGCGAAGTTGAGGCTATGGGTCTAGAGAATGTACGTGATTTAGTAGATAACTATCGTGATGAGTATGGAATTGAGATGTATATAAATCTTGACCATAGTCCAGATGTAGAGAGCTGTAAGCGAGCAATCGATGTCGGCTACGAGTTTATTCATATAGATATTTCTCAAGCGAATCATGACGCTAGCGAAGAAGAGATTATAGCTAAAACCAAAGAAGTCGTTGAGTACGCTAAATTTACCGGCGCACTTGTCGAGAGTGAGCCGCACTATTTCGGCGGTAGTAGTAACGTGCATGATAGCGAGATTGATTATGAGGAGATAAAGAAAACTTTTAGCACCCCAGACGGTGCCAGGAGTTTTGTTGAGGCAACCGGCATAGACACTTTTGCAGCTGCCGTCGGCAATCTGCATGGTAAGTACCCTGTACCCAAAGAGCTAGACCTTGAGCTTCTAGCCGAGATACGAAAAGCTATAGGATGCCAGATATCGCTTCATGGCGGATCCGGCACTCCGCTACACTTTTTTGAAGAAGCGGCCAAGCTAGGTGTTAGCAAAGTAAATATCAATAGTGATATGCGTTATGCTTTCCGAAAAACACTCGAGAAAGTTTTGTCGGAAAACCCCAAAGAATATGCCGTAGTAAAGCTAATGCCAGAGGTTTATGAAGAAGTGCAAAAGGTTGTAGAGGAGAAAATCATAGCCTTTGGAAGTCAAGATAAGGCAGTTTCATAGCGCTATGAAAAAGAATGTACCGACAATTCTCTCGATAGGTGCTGCTGTGCAGGATGTGTTCTTAAGTCAGAGTGATGAATTCAAAGCAGTTTGTGTTAATCCTGAAGAGTGTTTTATGAATCTAGAATTGGGCGCAAAAGCTGATGTGAATAGGATAACCTTTAGTACGGGCGGCGGCGCCACCAATGCATCGGTTACATTTGCAAGGCAGGGCTTGGGCAGTATTTTTATGGGTACGGTAGGTCACGATCCGGCTGGCCAGGCAGTTGTTGATGATTTAGACAAAGAGAATGTAGATACTCGATATCTTAGCTACTCAAAACGCTACAATACTGGCTATTCTACACTGTTGCTAGCTCCTACAGGTGAGCGAACTATCCTAACGTATCGAGGGGCAAGTACTCATTACAGCAAGAAGAATTTTAAAATTGATGACGTTGATGCGGACTGGCTATATGTATCCAGCGTCGCCGGTCAGATGGATATTTTGCACGATATTTTTCAGACTGCGAAAAAAAAGGGCATCAAGATATTTTGGAATCCAGGCAAAGGCGAGCTGGAAAACGAAAAGCAGCTCAAAGGCCTGCTAGAAGATGTAGAAGTCTTGAGCGTAAATAAGGAAGAAATGCAACAAATAGTTCACGGCGAGACTAGTGAAGAATTGGTGCGCCATGGACTTAGTTTAGTGCCGGTTGTGATTGTAAGCGATGGCCCTAATGGAGTAGTGGCTAGCGATGGCAAGACTATGGTATCGGCCGGTATGTATGAAGATGTAAAAGTTATTGACAGAACCGGTGCTGGCGATGCGTTTGGTAGTGGCTTTTTGAGCCAATGGGCGGCTGGAAAAAGTCTAAAAGATTCAATAATCTTTGCCAGCGCCAACAGCACCAGCGTAGTTCGCTATATTGGCGCAAAGCGCGGAATATTGCCAGCTGGCGTGAAACTGCATGATATGCCGATGAAGGAGGTTAAGTTATGAGTCGGTTTCTAAGAGATATTTTAGGAAACAAGAATCCATTATTTACACGATACATTACAGAAATGGAGCGCTCTGCTGGCGAGGCTATCGCATCAAAAACGATTGGTGAAGTGCTAGAGCGTTCGCATGCTGTGATGCGTAGAATTGGTGTAGCGACTGCAAATACAAACGCCGAAGAGCTTTATTATGCACTTTGCGCTGCTGCTAGCAATGATGATGATATCGAAGATCTTCTAAAGAGAACTTCATGGTCGCTTTTGCCCTTCGTAGATGGCCCTGTGTCATTCAACCTACAAGATGTAGTCGACAACGCCCATCACGAGATACCGTTTTCGAGTCGACGAGTTAGTCACGGACAGCGCCAGCTGCGCCGAGAACTCACTAGACGATTTAGTGACCATAAGCGTACCTACACTCCTCGAATTGTGAATATGGCTAAAGACATAGGCTTGAATCTTAAAAACGATAAAGATTTTCGTGATCTTGCGGCCGAACTTCCAAAGCGCGTTGACTTGAATAGTACATCGAAACCTTCAATATTAGCAGTCGGTGATGTGTTTACAGACGCCTTTATAAAATTGAGCGAAGATAGCACAAAGATTATTACTGAGAAAGACGGAAGCGAGTGGTTGGCGCTACCGTTTGGTCAAAAACCACCATATGATCAAGTCGATATAGTGCGTTCAGTTGGGCCGTCGCCGAACGTAGCAGTCTCGGCTGCTCGTCTAGGCCTGGATGCACATTTAATGGCCTGGGTGGGTGACGACGCCGTTGGCGAGGAGGCTATTGACTATCTTGGCAAAGAGGGTGTTGATGTAGATGCTATAGTTACCGAGAAAGGTAAAATGACTAGCTACTGGTACGTGTTGCGTTACGGTGCTGACCGTACGATGCTGGTAAAGAGCGAGAAATATAAGTACAAGTGGAAGTCTCCAAAACGTGTGCCAGATTGGATATATCTTTCATACACTGGCGAGGATTCGTGGCCACTTCACGAAGAGGCGCTTGAATATCTAGAAAAACATAAAAATGTAAAATTAGCGTTTCAGCCCGGAACTTTCCATTTTAAATGGGGAACTAAAAAGCTCAAAAAAATATACGCTCGTTCGTACATTACCATCATGAATCGAGAGGAGGCTATGGACGTTACGGGCGAGGGCTACGATGACATAAAGAAGCTTGCTGATGCGCTTCATGCTTTGGGTCCAGAAATCGCAGTAATAACAGACGGCGAAAAAGGGTCGTATGCAAGTTTTGATGGTAAGTTGGTTACAATTCCTAACTACCCCGATCCTGCTCCACCACTCGACAGGACTGGGGCGGGTGATGCCTTCGCTAGCACCATAGTGTCTGCATTGGCGCTAGGAAAGACTATGGAAGAGGCGCTTACATGGGCGCCGATCAATAGTATGAACGTTGTCCAGCATATTGGTGCGCAGAAAGGCCTGCTGACACTACCCCAGATAAAAAAGCATCTAAAAGATGCCCCAAATAATTACAAGGTTACAGACCTTTAGTAAAATAGCAGATAGGACAAGTCAAGAATAGCACTCTTCTGGTAAATGGAGTGCTATTCTGATTTTGCGTCACGTTTTGTATTAAAGTTTTCGCCTGGGACGATATGCTCGCAATAGGTTTGATTAGCTAGCACTATTTTGACCGCTTCATCTATGTCGTCAGTGATGGTGTAGAGGTGCTGATCCCCTGGGGATATTGTCTTAAACTTATCTAGCATTATTTCATTTACAAAAGTGTCGAATTTTTTCCAAAAATCTGAACCAATCAAGATAATCGGAGCAGGTGCGGTTTTGCCTGTCTGGACTAAAGTTAGTATTTCGCTTAGTTCATCTAGTGTTCCGAATCCACCAGGGAAATACACATAGGCGTTTGCGAATAGAGTCATTACGATTTTTCGTGGTGCAAAGTGGCTGAACGATAGCGACTCGGTAGTGTAGTCGTTCAGGGTTTGTTCATGTGGTAGTTTTATATTAAAACCTATAGAATCTCCGCCTGCTTCCTTAGCGCCTTGGTTTGCGGCACCCATAATTCCATGGCCGCCGCCGCTAACTATGGCAAAATTATGCTCAACAAGCTTACTGGCCAGTTCCTGTGCTTGTATGTAGTATTTATCTGATGGCTCAGTTCTGGCAGACCCGAAAATCGTCACAGTCTTGTGGTACTTCCTCAAGATATTGTAGCCATCATTTACTTCTTGGTCTATTTCGCCAAGTCGAATCATGGCAGCCTGTAACATAATATCGCGCGGCACGCATTGAGATGGTATGTTCGATGTTGGTTTTGGTTGCATTTATCATTAGTATAGCATCTTTTACTAAAATGGTTGTGGTTTTAAATACCGCGTGGTTTAATTAAGCCATAAGTAGAAATTATATAAGGGGCATATATATGAACACTCACTACAAAAAAGGTGAAGCAACAGCAGTAATTATGACTGTTCTAGTGCTTGTCCTAATTACAGCACTAGGCTGGATATTCTACCAGAACTTTATATACAAGGCGCCAGCAGAGAGTGGTGACGGTTCTTTGGTGGCTAAAAAAGATAACCCTAACAAAGACCCCGAAGCAGCGCCTGAGCTGAAAGAGGGCTGCCTAACTAACGAGAAGCTATGCTTTAAATACCCAGAAGGTTGGGTACATAAGCCAGGCCCGCAAACTAGTAAGGCGGATGATGGCACAGTCAGCCGATCAGACTCCGACAAGATAACATCACCTAGTGGCAAATTGGTTTTAGTCGCTGAAGCAAGCCAGCACGGCGGCGTAGGCTCTGTGTGTGACCCGAATGAACATAAGTTTTACCACATCACCGTAGAGGCAGAGGAGACTCCCCTATTATCCCAAAAGAGAGAGGCCGGGGACTGGAGGGGTGAGATGATGCATGCAGTTAAGGCTATCTTCTATAATGATGAAACTAATACTTTTTCTCCTGACATACTCTTAACTGAGAATGCAGAAATGGCAAAAATTGGTAAACATACTCCATGCAGTACTGAATTGCCGCATTTTGCAGGTGCCAAGAATCTGGGCGGCATATTAACCTTTCAAATGTATACGTACGACCCACCTCATCAGGTTAAAAATTTTAAATTCAAAACAGCAGAAGAAGCAAGACAGGAACTGCAGAAACCTGAATACAACCAAGCTTTCGATATAGTCCGTAGCGTTTACTACAAATAATAGATAGTGTTACTACACAGGCTGAATTAAATCACAATGTCTTTGTTGAAAACGGTTGTGGTTTGAGTAATTATATGATTTGCTTATAGCAATTAAAGTAAGCTAAAGGGAGGCAACCAACATGAACAATCACTACAAAAAAGGCGAAGCAACAGCAGTAATTATGACTGTTCTAGTGCTTGTCCTAATTACAGCACTAGGCTGGATATTCTACCAGAACTTTATATACAAGGCGCCAGCTAATTCTGATAGTGTCGATGTAGTTACCAGGACAGATAGTGGGACTGGCTCTGAGGCTAAGACGAAGGCTGATGGCGATACCACTGGCAAATCGACATATATTGACTATCGCAAGGACGGCAGAGACAGTTCCGGAGTAAGGCTAGAGACTGAAGCCGATGTTGATAGGCTAACGAATGCTGGTGCGAAGCTAAAAAGCTATCTAGTCGGTGAAGTAAATGGAGGCAGCAGCAAGGTCGCTTCGGTTGACCGTGTTTATGGAGATTACGCGGTTGGTGATTCGGAGGGGTTTTACTCGATTTGGGGCCCTGAAGGTGGCTCTGGAGCCATAAAATCTGTCGCAGGCACGCAGAATCTTGGCTTTAAGTGCAGTGACTTGGAGGCGGCAAAAGTACCAAGTAAACTAGTAGACGGCAAGTGTTATAGCTTTGATGGGGGTGTCGACAACACTCCACAGGACTACACCGTAGACCCATACCAGTAGAGACTGATACAATGTGTAGGTGAGCAGGTTTCATCTACAGACTAAGTATCAACCAACTGGTGACCAGCCGCAGGCTATTGAGCAGCTTGTGGCTGGTTTGAATAAAGGTGAAAGAGAGCAGACGCTCTTGGGTGTGACTGGATCGGGTAAGACTTTTACAATGGCAAATATAATTGCCAAACGTAACGTACCTACATTGGTTTTGGCGCATAATAAAACTCTTGCGGCGCAGCTTTATTCAGAATTCAAAGATTTTTTTCCAGAAAATGAAGTTCACTATTTCGTGAGTTATTTTGATTACTATCAGCCAGAGGCGTATATAGCCAGTAGCGACACCTATATAGAAAAAGATAGCAAAATTAACGAAGAGATTGACCGTCTACGTCATGCAGCCACGACAGCCCTGCTAACTCGGCGTGACACCATTATAGTCGCCAGCGTTAGTTGTATATATGGCATAGGCTCACCCGACAGCTACGCTGAAATGTCGATTACTATCAAAAAGGGCGAGCGACGGATTCAGGATAAATTTGTTCGCTGGTTGACAGATATTCAGTATAAGCGTAATGACGTCGATTTCTCACGTGGTACGTTCCGAGTAAAAGGCGATGTTGTTGATATATATCCGGCTGGAAATGATACAGCATATCGGATTGAGTTTTTCGGTGACGAAATAGATCGTATAACCCAAATTGATCCGTTGACTGGTGAGATTATTGATGAGCCAGATGAGATTAGAATTTTTCCATCCAGTCACTACGCAACACCGAAAGAGCAAATAGCAAATGCAATCGAAAATATAAAACTAGAGTTTGACGAGCGCGTTAAGTGGTTTGAGGATAACGATAAGCTACTTGAGGCTCAGCGACTAGCTCAACGAACGAAATATGACATTGAGATGCTAGAAGAGACCGGATTTGTAAAGGGAATTGAGAATTACTCGCGCTATTTGACAAATCGTGAACCGGGCGAGCAACCAGCAACTCTAATAGATTACTTTCCTGACGATTGGCTGCTTTTTGTCGATGAGAGTCATGTCACGCTACCGCAAGTGAGGGGTATGTATAATGGCGATCGTGCCCGAAAAGAAGTGTTGGTCGAGCATGGATTTCGACTACCTAGCGCTCTAGATAATCGCCCACTGAGATTTGATGAGTTTAATGGACACGTTAACCAGGCGATTTATGTCTCAGCTACACCCAGTGAATATGAACTTGATCATAGTCCCGCGCCAGCCGAACAAATTATTCGCCCAACAGGGCTATTAGACCCAGAAATTGAAGTTAGGTCGAGCGATGGTCAGGTCGATGATTTGATTGCAGAAATTCGTGATCGCACCGAAAAACAGCAGCGTGTACTCGTGACGACGCTAACTAAACGTATGGCCGAGGATTTATCTCAGCATTTAGTTGATCTGGGTATCAAAACAGCATACATACATTCCGAAGTAGATACTTTGGAGCGCGGCGACATACTGCGTGATTTGCGTATGGGTGTTTACGACGTATTAGTCGGCATAAACTTGCTTCGCGAAGGCCTAGATCTACCCGAAGTCAGCCTAGTGGCTATTATGGATGCCGACAAAGAGGGGTTCTTGCGTAGCGAGCAGTCTCTTGTTCAAACGATTGGTCGCGCGGCTCGCCACGTTGACGGCAGGGTTATCATGTATGGCGATAAAATTACTAGGTCTATGCAGGCGGCGATTGATGAAACGGCGCGTAGGCGCGAAAAGCAGGACGCCTACAATAGAGATCATGGCATAACTCCACGAGGAATAGATAAGGCTATATCTGAGGGGCTTCGAGCTATAATTCCCGTCAAGGATAGCGATAAGCCAAAAATCGATCTCAAGAAAGTGCCAAAAGATGAGTACGGTAGCCTTGTTAAGGACTTGACTGGGCAGATGGAGTTGGCTAGCGCCAATCTTGAGTTTGAGAAGGCGGCAGAGCTACGCGATTTAATCGCAGAGATAAAATCTAGACAGTAGAGCGGTAGATATTTTATCTTAGCCTGATCTGACTCTCGAACTTCAAGCAAAGTTGAGTTATACTAATAAATATGAATTCAATTTCTCGCGACGATGTGTTGCAGCTAGCAGCACTCAGTAGTTTGTCTTTGCAGGACGATGAAATAGATTCTCTGCGGGCTGATTTGAGCAGAATTTTGCACTTTGTAGAGAAGCTATCCGAGCTAGATACTACAGGGGTAAAGCCCACCTATCAAGTTACAGGGCTACTAAATGTGTCTAGGCCTGACGAAGTTTCACAACCTATAGAGACAGAGGTGCTGCTATCGCTAGCCAAAGAGACTAATGATAATCAAATAAAAGTTCCGAAAGTACTGTAATTTTAATGAAGATTAGTGATTTTAAACCTAACAACGCAGTTGAATCTGTAACGCAGGCTTTAGAAAAACTCGAAAAGCTCAAGGACTACAACATTACTATATCGACTACAGCCGAGCGCGCCCTGGATCGAGCCGAGCAAGTAGAGAGAGGCGAAATTACAGGTCGTTTAGCTGGAGTTCCGTTTTTGGCGAAAGATAACTTTTTAGTTTTCGGCTCTCCGACGACTGCGGCCAGCAAGATGCTTGCAAGTTTCAATGCACCAATTCAGGCTACGGCGATTGAGAAGCTTGAAGCCGAAGGTGCTATTTGCATTGGAAAAACTAACCTAGACTCTTTTGCGCATGGAGGAAGTACAGAAAACTCAGCCTACGGGCCTACACTTAATTCCATAGATAAAACTCGAGTTGCCGGAGGCTCAAGTGGCGGCTCGGCAGTAGCGGTAGCTTTGGATATTGTTCCGTTTGCCCTAGGTACTGATACGGGTGGCTCTATACGACAGCCAGCTAGCTTTAATGGTGTTGTTGGCGTAAAGCCTACATATGGCGCCGTGAGCAGATATGGCGTAGTAGCTATGGCTAGTAGTACTGATTGCATAGGCTGCTTCACCAGTAACTCCAGTGATGCCGAACTAGTCATAGATATTATGTCTGGCAAGGATGTGTCTGACATGACAACCTTGGATGATTTTTTTAAGCCGTGTGAATCAAGTTCAAAAACAAAAAAGATAGGCCTCGTTAAAAACATGATAAATGACGACGTCGACGAAGATGTTCGACAGCGCATTTACAATCTGGCCGAGCGACTAAAGTCCGCTGGTTATACTATTGAGGACGTAGAATTGCCTATGGCCGACTACGCCGTGGCTATGTATTACATAATCGTACCTGCTGAAATTTCAAGTAACTTAGCGCGCTACGATGGTGTTCGCTATGGATATAGATCGGATTCTTCAAGTCTCGCTGAATTGTATGGTCGGTCACGAGATGAAGGATTCGAGACCGAGAATAAGCGTCGGATATTGATAGGCAGCTACGTTCTGTCGAGTGGATATTTCGATGCATATTACCAGCAGGCTCAAAGAGCCAGAACCTTATTGTGCCAAGAATTCGATAGACTTTTCGAGTCGTACGATGTGTTGCTTAGTCCAGTCGCCCCAACGTCTGCGTTTAAATTGGGAGAGAAGACTACGGACCCCATAAAGATGTATCTTGCCGATACTATGACTATTCCAGCAAGTTTAGCAGGGTTGCCTGCCCTAAGTGTGCCAGCGGGCAACACAGAAGAGGGCTTGGCAGTCGGCGCACAAATATTAGGAAATCGCGGTAGAGACTCAGATTTGCTGGCTTTAGCAAAGGAGATCGAGGCTTTATGGTAGACGGACTATTATTGATATTTCTATTAGCAATTTTAATTGTTGGCGTAATGGTGTTTGCGATTGTGTCGCTGACGAAGCATGCTGGTAAAAATCTAAATAAAGAAAAGTATCAAAGCAGATGGTTGACTATAGAGAATAGTCTAAAGAAGAATGAGCCCACGAGCTATCAGATGTCCGTACTAGCAGCCGACAAACTACTTGATCACGCCCTGAAAGAGCGCGGCTTTCGAGGAAAGACTATGGGGGAGCGTATGAAAGCAGCTAATAGTGAGTTTAAGAATGCAAATCATGTCTGGTCGGCACATAAAATACGTAACAAAATCGCTCATGAGCCTGACGCAAAGGTATCTTACGATTTAGCGACACGATCTTTACAGGCATTCAAGCAAGCGTTAAAGGACGTGAGGGCGATATAGGTATGAACTATAAGTGGGAAATGACAATTGGTATCGAGTGCCATGTGCAGTTAGCGACGAAAACGAAACTCTTCAGTCCAGCCGATAACGATGCTCGTGATAGGGAACCAAATACAACCGTTCATCCGATAGATTTTGGTCTACCAGGTATGTTGCCAGTACTAAACTGGCATGCCGTTGAGCTAGCTATGAAGGCCGGGAAAGCTCTAAACTCTGAGATTGCTGAAGTTTCGCGGTTTGACCGCAAGCATTATTTTTATCCAGATTTGCCCAAGGGATATCAGACTACACAAATGTATGAGCCAATAATCTTGGCAGGTTACATAGATATTCCGTTAGAGGGTGGAGTATCAAAGCGAGTGCGGATACACCATGCTCATCTAGAGGAAGATGCAGGAAAGCTAACACATTTTGGTGACTATAGTCTGGTTGACCTAAACCGTGCCGGCACTCCTTTGATTGAAGTTGTTTCTGAGCCTGATATACACAGTCCAGCCGAGGCGCGCGCTTACGCAAATGAGCTATATCTACTGATGACTTATGCTGGCGTGACACTGGGCGACCTTTATCATGGCAATATGCGTTTTGACGTTAATATATCGGTAGCGCCAAAGGGTTCGATTGAGCTCGGCAAAAGAGCAGAGGTGAAAAACCTAAACAGCTTTAGGAGTATTGAAAAAGCAGTCGAATATGAGTTTAAAAGACAAGTTGAGCTTCTGGAGAGAGGCGAGCGAGTGGTGCAAGAAACGCGCGGCTGGAATGACGACAAGCAGATTACTACTAGCCAGAGGTCGAAAGAAGACGCTCAGGATTATCGCTACATGCCAGATGCCGACATTCCGCCCATCGTTTTAACTAAAGAGGAAGTTGCAAAGGTTCAGGAAAGTGTAGGAAAGCTACCGCCAGAATATAGGTCAGAATTTACTAACCTAGGAGTCGATGAATCTGTTGTAAACGGCTTGCTGTCTCATCAGTCATATGCAAGGTTAGTCTCAGAAGTGCTGGCAAAAAACCAAAAAGCAGCCAGGAGAGTGGCTAACTGGATTGCGAGCAGCTTAAATTCCGATGAGGTTGGTGTCGCCGAGGCTACTGTCAGTGTAGGCGACCTGTTGGATCTGGCTGAAATGGTTGAGAAGGCGGAAATTACGTCTAATGCTGCAAGTGAGATATTCAACGATTTGATGCGTGGCTCTAAAAACCCTCGAAAATTAGCCGAGGAGAAGAACTTGTTGCAAGTAAGTGACGAAGATGAGATTTCCAGGATCGTCGACTCCGTGTTGGCCGATGGTTCATCGAAGAAGGCAGTAAGCGATATTATGGCCGGAAATGATAAGGCGATTGGTTTTTTGGTTGGTCAGGTCATGAAGCTATCGAAAGGCAAGGCTAATCCAGGTATGGCTCAAAAAATGATTAGAGAAAAATTAAAATAAAATGAAGCGACCGACAAAGGCTATTATTCCAGCTGCAGGTTTCGGGACTAGGTTTTTGCCACAAACCAAGGCAATGCCAAAAGAAATGCTACCATTAATTGACAAGCCGATAATCCAGTATGTAGTGGAAGAGCTGGTTGAGGCTGGAATTGAAGACATAATAATCGTCGGCAGTGCTACAAAACGGGCAATCGAAGATCACTTCGATATGCCAAAAGAAGACTTACTCGGTAATTTACGTGCAGGCGGCGAAAAGAAGAAGCCGCTAATCGATTTAGTTGAAGACTTGGCTAATATTGCGAATTTTGTCTACGTTAGACAAAAGGGCCCCTATGGCAACGCGACGCCGCTTCTGAGTGCTGCTCACTTGATTGGTGATGAGCCTTTTATTTACAAATGGGCAGATGATTTCTTTTCTCCGCACGCGAATTCAACAAAACAAATAATCGATATAGCAGAGGAGTATGGTGGCGGGGTTTTTGCTTGCAAGCGTGTTGAAAGTGAGAGTGAATTTGGTAGTTATGGCTTTGCTGACGGTAAAGAGCTAGAAGCTGGACTATTGAAAATGTCCAAGATAGTAGAAAAACCGGGCAGCCATGAGGCGGCACCATCGGAGCTGGCAAGTGTATCTAATTACCTACTTCCTTCAGAGATTCTGGCGTATGTTGAGAAGGGTGTAAAGACCCACTCAGATGGTGAGTTTACTTTTCAGACTTTTGTGCAGCAGATGATTGACGAGGGGCATAGTTTTTATGCAAAAGAGATAGAAGGTGCGATTTTTTATGATACTGGAAATCCTCTAGAATATCTAAAGACTACATTTGATTTTGGCTTAAAACACCCTAGTTATGGTGAAGAGTTGCGTGATTATATTGAGCAAAAACTAAGATAAAATTTTGATTTATTGAACGAATATATGTAGAATAGGCAGTACAATAACCATAAAAGGAGGTACGATTATGGAAGTTGGACTAGGTGGATGGTTAGGAGCTATCATTATTGGTGGTCTGGCCGGTTGGGTGGCTAGTATGGTCATGAAGACCGACGCACAGCAGGGAGTTATACTAAATATAGTAGTAGGTATAGTCGGTGCCGTTATTGGTAATGCACTATTGCCAATGCTAAACATCGATGGAACCACTGGTTTTAGCATCTGGAGTTTTGTCGTAGCATTTGTTGGTGCGGTAGTCTTGCTATTTGTAGTAAAACTACTAACAGGCCGCAAGTAAATTTGATTAACTTATTAACAGTATAAAATTTAAAACCGCTCGACAACATCGAGCGGTTTTGCTAGCATTAAACTATGGGTGCTTTTGAAATTTTAGTAATAATATTATCAATATTCTTGGCTATATTTCTAATCGTAGGAATAGTCATAGGAGTATTATTAGTAAAAGTCAGTCTGCAGCTAAAGAGAATCACAGATAAGGCTGAAAAGACGGCGTCAAGTATTGAGACCGCTACCAGTAAGTTTACGCAGTATACATCTGCGGCTGCAATCGGGTCAATATTAGTTAAGCAACTCAATAGGGTAAAAAAACGTAAATAAGGAGGCTGAATAATGGCAAAAAGTAGATTAGCATTAGGTGCAATTGTTGGAGTGGTAGCGGGAGCTATCGCAGGCGTTTTAACTGCGCCAAAAAGTGGCAAGGAAACCCGCGCTGACATAAAAAAGCGAGCCGATGAGCTTCGTGCTGAAACCCAGAAGAAAAAGGGCGAGCTTGGCAAAAAGGCCGATGAGGTCGTAAAAGAGGCTCGGCAGAAGATTGATGAACTTCGACAAGAGGTTGGCTCAAAGAAGTCTGGCGGCGATAAAAAATAGCCGTTATTAAATAGAGGCCAGTTAAACCTCGACGCATTAGCAGTGTCGAGGTTTTTTAGTGCAAAGCTTGCTATAATAGAAGTAGTGTATGGGGGATAAAAACATAAAATTAGAACCAAGTGATTATGTTCATCTACATAATCATACTCACCACAGCCTACTAGACGGGCTGTCTAAGACTGGCAAGTTAGTGGACAAGGTGAAAGACTTGGGTATGCATGGGGTTGCCATTACAGACCACGGTACGATGAGTGGTACGATTGAATTTTATAAAGCTGCGACTGCTGCGGGCATAAAGCCGATAATTGGAATTGAGGCATATATGGCCGCCAGATCTCGCTTCGATAGAGATCCGGCTAGGGATAAGCAGCGTTTCCATATAATATTGCTAGCTATGAACAACAAGGGCTATGAAAATTTGATGCAACTAGCTACTTTGGCCGAGCTGGAGGGTAAGTACTATAAGCCTAGAATTGACCATGATATTTTAGAGAAATATAACGAAGGCATAATCTGCATGAGTGCCTGCGCTAGCGGCGAAGTTGGCGAAAGCTTGCGAAATGGAAACTATGACGCCGCAAAAGAAACCGCTACATGGTACAAGTCGGTTTTTGGCGATAGGTATTATTTAGAGCTTCAAGATCACGGCCATCCAGAATCGCCAAGCCCATGGCCAGTTCAGGTTGAGATAAACAAAGGCCTAGAAAAAATAGCCAAAGAGCTAGATATTGAAATGGTAGTCTCTAGCGACGGACACTACTTGAGCCATGATGACCAAGATGCACACGAGATACTGCTTTGTGTCGGCACCGGCTCCTATCTCAGCGACGAGCGCAGGATGAGCCTGAAGGAATTTGAACTACACCTAACTGACCCTAGGGATATAATAGAGCGCTGGAGCAAAACTAACCCCGAGGCCGTCAGAAACACTAAGCACATCGCCGATCGCTGCGAAGTAACTATTGAGCTTGGCGGAATATTGATTCCAACCTTTCCAACTCCAAATGGTGAATCTGAAAAGGAATATCTGGATAAGCTTGTCTACAGAGGGTTAGCTGAGCGCTATCATGGTAAAACTAGGGCCGAGGCAGAGTCTATGACAAATGCCGACATAAGGAAAATGCTGACCGACGACGAGCGAGGCAGGCTAGATATGGAATTTGATGTTCTTGAGCGAATGGGCTACAACGGATATTTTTTGATTGTTCAAGATTTTATAAACTGGGGTAAGAGTAGAGGTATTATATTCGGACCTGGACGTGGTTCGGCGGCCGGATCAATAGTCGCTTATGCACTTCATATAACAGATCTGGATCCCCTGAAGTATGATCTACTGTTTGAGCGTTTCCTAAACCCCGATCGTATATCTATGCCCGATATAGATATCGACATACAGGACACTCGCCGCGGTGAAGTTATTGAATATTGTGCTCAAAAATATGGCAGTGAACGTGTGGCGAATATAGTAACGTTTGGAAAGATGGCTGCTCGCGCGGCCGTTCGTGATGTGGCTCGTGTACTAGAGGTGCCGTATGCTGATGCCGACAGGATGGCAAAGTTAATTCCGCCACCAGTTCAGGGTCGTCATATCCCACTAGAAGTAAGTATCAAAGAGGATGCTGATCTAAAAGCAGAATATGAAAACAATCCACGATCAAAAGAAGTATTTGATTTTGCCATACGTCTAGAGGGTACGATTCGGTCGCATGGTGTTCATGCAGCTGGTGTTGTTATTGCCCCGCATGAGCTAGTAAAATATGTGCCCCTGGAAATGGCCCAGAAGGGTGTTGTAGCAACGCAGTATCCAATGGGTCCAGTTGAGGAGCTGGGTTTGCTGAAGATGGATTTTTTGGGTCTGAGTAACTTGACTATCATCAACAATGCCCTGCGTATTATTAAAAAAGTTTATAAAAAGGAAATTGATCTAAATAGGATTCCACTTGATGATGTAAAAACGTACGAACTATTTCAGCGGGGTGACACCACTGGTGTTTTTCAGTTAGAGTCTGCTGGCATGAAGCGCTATCTAAAGCAGCTAAAGCCAACTGTATTTGATGACATAATTGCCATGGTAGCACTCTATCGGCCTGGTCCAATGCAATTCATCGATTCGTTTATACGTAGAAAACACGGTGACGAGGCTATCACCTATCGTCACCCCGGTATGGAAAATTCATTAAAGAGCACCTACGGAATCTTAGTCTACCAAGAGCAATTCATGCAGATTTCAAAAGAGTGGTGTGGATTTACTGGTGGCCAAGCTGATACATTACGTAAGGCCGTAGGAAAGAAGAATATTGATCTAATGAAAAAGGTCAAGCCAGAATTTGTTGACGGAGCGATAAAGCACAGTGGCGCTTCGCGCGAAGTTGCCGAAAAGTTCTGGGATGACCTGGAGGAATTTGCTAATTACTGTTTCAATAAGTCACATGCTGCGTGTTACGGCCTAATTGCCTACTGGACGGCGTATTTGAAGGCTCATTACCCCGATGCCTTTATGGCCGCATTGATGACAAGCGATGCTGATGACATTGATCGTTTAGCTATCGAGATTACAGAGTGTAACCATATGGGAATAAAAGTATTAGCGCCAGACGTTAACGAATCCTTCGTCGAATTTGCTGTTGTTCCTGGTGAAAATACTATTCGTTTTGGGATGGCTGCCGTAAAAGGAGTAGGTGTCGGTGCAGT
>JACKGP010000004.1 GCA_020631935.1 Candidatus Nomurabacteria bacterium | reverse complement strand
TTCTGCAGCTGTCTTGTGGCTACATCTAGGTTATACTTAGCATCTGTACGCGGCTTTAGCAGCCTGGCATTCGTAGGGCTGGCGTCCATCCTTCTCACTAGGTCTAATCGACTATTTCGTTTGTCAAGCTCATCCTTTGTGTCTTTGTATGGTCGCCATGTTGCCTGTACTGCAGCTATACGGTTATCTACTGTAGTCTTGGCCTGATCTCTTGCTGCAATCGCTGCATCGAGTCTATTTTTCCGAGTATTATTCTTTTTCTTATAGTAAGCTTCTCGCGCCTCGGCTACTGCAGCTTGACGCTTGGCTAGAGTTTGTTCCGCGCTTGCTAGTGATGCTTGGGCAGCTTGTCGACTGGCAACTGCAGAGTTGTGCGCGTTTTGTGCCTGAGCCTGATTTGCGGCAGCTACCGCTAGGGTGTAGCTCTGGTATATGCTGCGCTTGTTACTTACGACATCGGCTTGTCGGTTAGCTCTATCCTTAGAAGCCTGTAGTGACCTGAGGGCTTGACTAGCTTCATTCGCCTGCTTATTGTATGCCGCCTGTGCCTTATTTAACGCATTACGAAGTTTAGCTACACAGCTGTTCCACTTCTTAAAGGCTGTATTATAGCGGCTTTGTGTTATACTGTTTGACTTTTTGATACTGTCAACTAGCCTATTGTGATTGGGTATGGTTTTTGTATTATATACTTTTAGTTTAGTGAGATAGGTCTTGGTCGACTTCTCTACTGCGTGTGCCCAGGCAAACCATTTACGCTTATATTCATTATATGCTTTGTCATAAGCACTTTTTTTAGAAGGATACTCACGCATGGCTATGTAGTATGATGTCCACTCTGGGGGGGTAGGATTGTAAGTAAGCTTGGTTGTTGGTTTCACTGGAATTGGAGGTGGAGTTGGCTTCTTGTCTGTGGGTTTCTTTATGTGTACTGGTGCCTTTGAGGGTCGAGTAGGGGTGGGCGGTATGGGCTTGAGTGATAAAACCGGCTTTGTGCCACAGGTTCCTGCCGCCATCTGAGACACATTTTTGTCGGTATTTTTATTTGACGTAATGACTAGCGCTCCGCCAATTATAGCAAGTGCTACAACTCCAGCGATTGCAGTCTTTTTTACCGCCGAGGGAGATTTTTTAGTTTTTTTGGTTGTTTTCTTTGCAGCCATTTATTTCATCCTTTGAATTTTATGCTAATTTTATTGCTAATGAATTTAAACGAGTGTACGCTAGGACATCGTCGCACTGGTATGCTAGTTAATTTAAGTAGCCTTCATGAGTACGCCTTCTTGATTAAAGTACGCATCTTCTGCGGCCTTCAAGGCTTTTTTGGCATTGTCTGCCTGGGCTTTTTGTACGTTATATTTTTTGCTCAAGTCTGCTCGTGTTTTATCTAGAGTTGCGTGGTATTTAGTTGCTTTGTCTAGTGCCTCCTTGGCGTCTGTTCGCGGTTTTACTAGATTTGTATTTCGTGGATTGGCATCCATTTTCTTGACCAGTGCTAGCCGATCATTCCATCTGTTGCGCTCACTTCGAGCTTTTTCATACTGTGGCCAAGTGGCTTTTGCATTAGCTGTAGCTGCATCTGCATTCTTTTTAGCTTGAGCACTTTTTGCCTTAGCTGCGTCTAGAGTAGCCTTTGTTTTGGGGTTTGGGTTTTTATTGTATGCTAGTTGAGCTTTTATCTCATTACTTTTTGCCTGAATATATACTTGATCTGCTTTACCTTTTTTAGCTAGAGCATCCTGGCGAACGTCAAGAGCCCGTTGGTAGACAGCTCTTGCATTGGATTGCTTTTTGGTCACTGTTTGCAGGGTGTAGTCTAGGTATGTTGTACGTGAGCTTGTCACAACCTTGTTCTGTGCAGCAACCTTTGATTGGGCGGTGCGTAATGTCTGGAGAGCCTTTTGAGCTTCATTGTTGTGCTTGATGTACACGGCTTCCGCTTTTTTGAGGTTGTCGCGCAGCTTGGCTATACAAGAATCCCATTTTTTGGTAGCTACTTTATGCTGAGCTACCCTGCTGTCATTTTCTTTCTTGATGGCTGCATAGCTTTTGTTGTAGTTTGGCAAGGCAACTTTAGTGTAGTGATCTAGGTCTCTGTTATATTTTGGTATGTGTACATTTCGGTGGGTGTTGAGAGCGGCCAGGTACTTGCTGTAATTATTTTGATACACAGCGTAGTCTTTTCTATATTTCTCCCACGCTTGTTTATATGCACCTAATAGCTTAAGATATAGATTCCATTGAGGATGTGTTTTGGGGACTTTTGGCTCCTTGGGCTTTGGCATCTTAGGCGCAATAGGCTCTACTGGCCTTGTGGGCGCCACTGGCCTTGTGGGCGCTGTTGGCTTCTTGGGGTAGGCTTTTAATGCCAGCTTAGGCCAAGGACCACAAGTGCTTGCAGCTACTTGGCCTGTATTTGTTTTTGTATTCTTGTTTGAGCCTATTGCAAAAACACCGCCAATTAGCAGCAGTGCTAAGGCTGAAACTATTGCGACACTTTTTCCATTAAACAAAGTTTTTTTCTTGCTCGACTTTCTTTTTGGCATTTTTGTTTCTTTCACTTAGGTGTTATTAAACATACTTATACTATTATTCTTGGTCATAAGCAATATAAAAAGTGTTTTTAACAACAGTTAGTGTAAGTTTGTAAAAATTTAGTCTGTATAATTAAGCTATATTATGAAATCTGTAAAACCGTCAAAAACACTAAATGGATTGAAGCATCTTGGCTTTGCTTCCGTAATGGCTTTACTGAGCAGTGCGTTCTATGTATCTAATCCAGCGACTGCTACTGGTAGCTCATGTGTGACATCAGACCGTGCAAGCAGCTCGTTTATCGGTGAGATGCCTTCGGTGAAGGACGGCGACTACGATGTGTATTTTAAATTGCCAAAACGCGGACAAAAGGCAGATGTATCGATACAGAGAATAGCCTATGACAGTATGGGTGATAGAGTTTGTAAAAGTTCATCAAAAGTTTCGGCATCGGGTGATGCGTGGACTAAGGTCTCGCGCTGGAAGATTGATGAAGGTGTCGTATCAACGATTGAACTAGTGAGTAGTAAATCTATAGGCGCTCTTGGTGCGAACCGTCCAGCCGTTATGCTCGTATCTGCCAAGAACCCCGTCTGCAGGCCTGCAGTAGAGTGTATGGTGAGCATCGGTAGACATAAAGGCACGATAATACCGACTAGTACCGATGCGAATGATAACGAACTAGTAGTAACGGTGCCTAGCTTAGTTAATAATGATGAATTAAAATCGGTTGATTACTACGTCGACGATAAGCTCGCTTATACAACCAATACACTAGAGGATTTTGATATGCGATATGCTTCGTACGTAGGTCAGAAACTGGTTAGGTTGCTGAGTTATTCGTCTGGCCAACAGGTTGCCATAGAAGAGTTTGTGCCTGCTAGTCATAGGGATAGTTTTGGAAACTTTGTGTTTCGTGTAGCCAATACAAACGTGGTTGCTGCTCGGACAGCTACATTGATTTTTATCCTAGCGCTCTTGATTGTCATAGTGCGTTTTATCGTAAAGCTATTTATGCGTCGTCGTAATTGGCGAATAGCACATGGCTTCGTAAAGGAAAAGCCAAGAGCTGTACTTAGCCAGGAGGACATAGATAGACAGCGACGCATGTACACTGCCATAAAATACGGCAGACTAATTGCCAAGATTGTAGTTTTTGTTGCGTTAGCGGTTAGCTTTGTATCGATAGTTATGTCCGATGTAATCATGGTAAATCAAGTAAATGGCGTGAGCATGGAGAGCACGCTAAAAGATGGCCAGTATGTTGCAATCAATAAAGCGCCCGCTACTTTTAATCGACTTACATCAAAACAATATCAGCCCAATCGAGGGACGGTTGTAGTGGTTGATGAAGTCTACGGACATCACTCAACTGGACATGATTCCAAAGAGTCAGATCGACGGTTGATAAAACGAGTAATAGGCCTGCCAGGTGAAAGGATAGTCGCTGGACAGGGCACAATAACTGTTTACAACAAAGACAATCCCAAGGGTTTTAATCCGGACAAAGGGTCGGGATGGGAGAATACCATGATTAAGGACTTATCCAGCGACACTATGGACATAAAATTATTACAAAACGAGGTGTTTGTAATTGGCGATAATAGACTGACATCCATAGATTCACGAATGAACGGCCCGATTAGCTCATCGAACATACTGGGCGAACTATTATTTGCTTGGTAGGGTATTATAGTAACTGTGATAATACTGCTTGATACATCTACGCACATCTGTCGTCTGGTCGTAGTTAGAGACGGCACTCATTTTGATTACGAATGGGATGCGGGAAGAGAATTGGCCAAGGGTTTGCTCGGCTATTTGCGAGATGCATTAGCTAGGCATGACGCTGAGCTAAATGACCTAGAAGGTATTGGAGTGTTGAGTGGGCCGGGCAGTTTTACTGGACTAAGGATTGGATTGACGATTGCGAATACGCTAGCCGATAGCATGAGTATTCCAATCGTTGGCGCCTCGGGTGCAGACTGGAAACAGATTTCTATAGAACGCTTAGAGCGCGGTGAGAATGATCGAATAGTCATGCCAGAGTATGGCTCCCTGGCTAACATCACTACGCCGCGAAAGTAAATTCTTAGCACAAATGGCATATAATGCCATTGCCGTTACGCGTATATTCAGGCTACAATAGTACTAGTCGGTATTACAACGACTAAAGCTAACCAATTTTTTGATGAAACAGCAGCTTCCGTGATAAATATTTAGTTCGTGATGAAAACGCGACCGGAGGCTACAAGAAAGGAACTACCATGTTAGAGGGAATTATTGCCGCAGTCGCCGGGGCACTTTTTGGAATGGGCGGAAAAGTTATTTACGATACGCAGAGGCAGAGTAGTGCAAAACACAAGATAGATAAGGAAACGGCTCTTGCTGAGCGGAAAGCCAGCGATATTATCTTGAAGGCCAAAGACGAGGCATTGGCTACGGAAAAAGAACGTCGTCGTGAATGGAAGAAAACTGAAGATCGCTTAGCCGAACGTGAGACCAGTCTAGACAAGAAACTCGACGAGCTAGACAAAAGAGCTGAGAGACTTCGAAAATCAGAGGATGAGGTAGAGGAGCTGAAGGACGAAATCCGTGACATTCGCAAGCGCCAACAGGAAAAACTAGAAAAAGTTGCTGGTTTAAAAAAGAAGGATGCAGCCGATAAGCTGCTTCAAATGACGGAGCGCGATATAAAGAATGACCTTGTAGGTCTTGTAAATAAACTGCAAAATGACGCCAAGGAAGATGCCGAAGATCGTGCACAAACCATACTGCTGGCAGCTATGGAGCGAATGAGCTCTGAGGTTACTGCCGAACGCACAGTTATAGCCGTTAAATTGACTGACGATGAAATGAAGGGTCGCATCATCGGCAAGGAGGGCCGTAATATTCAGGCTATGCAGCGAGCGACTGGCGTGGATTTTTTGGTGGACGATACCCCAGGTATGGTAGTTCTTTCAAGCTTTGATCCAATTCGTCGACAAGTGGCGCGAATGGGCCTAGAGATGCTTATGAAAGACGGCCGAATTCACCCAGGTCGTATCGAAGAGGTGTTTGCCAAAGCTGAAAAACAAATTGAAAAAGAAGTTGTCAGGGCGGGTGAAGATGCAGCGCGTGAAGTTGGCGTAGTTGGTATTCCAAAGGAGATGCTACGCCTGCTCGGTGAGCTAAAGTTTCGCACCAGCTATGGTCAAAATGTATTGATGCACTCGACAGAAATGGCTCATATTGCTGGCATGATTGCAGAAGAAGTTGGTGCTGATGTTCGGACGGTTAAAGTGGCTACTCTGCTTCATGATGTTGGCAAGGCCGTTACTCACAAAGTTGAAGGAAAGCATCATCACATCGGTGCAGAGCTTGCGCGCAAGTATGGCATGAAAGATGACGTGGTCCATGCTATCGAGGCCCACCATGATGATATAGAGGCTACTACACCAGAGGCTTTGGTTGTTCGCGTGGTAGATGCTGTATCGGCTGCAAGGCCTGGCGCTCGAAACATCTCTGCCGAGAACTTTGCTGAGCGTATGCGTGATCTTGAAAATGTTGCGAACAGTTTTCCTGGAATCGAAAAGTCTTACGCAATTTCCGCTGGCCGTGAAGTACGTGTAATTGTGCGACCAGAGAAAATTGACGACCTTTCAAGCATTAAGCTAGCGCGCGATATCGCTACTAAGATTGAAAGCACTATGCAGTATCCAGGTACCATCAAGGTGAATGTGATTCGTGAAACTCGAGCAATCGAATTTGCCAAGTAATAGCATTAGTATATATTTTTGGAGTCTATACGCAATAGTTTTGCGCTGATATACTGCAGGCTAAACCAAATAATTGATATGATTGCTAATACAGCAGCGATAAATATAGCTGTTTCAAATCTAAGACTGGTTTCTATTGGCAGAGGCGCCAGGAAAATTACCGTAGGTAATATTGCTAGTAGTAACTTTATGAATCTGATAATCTTTTCACTAATTAGTAATTTTTTCTTTTTGGAAATTTTTTTGTGACGAGTAACTACTGGCAACACTGATTCAGCCACCGATTGAGTCGTTTTTTGCATCGCTTTACCAAATTGCTTAGGTAGTCTTACGAGCGCTAGTGTCACTAGCAGCATCATTACTGCACTGATTGTGATGACCGAAACAATCACTATGGTCGGTGTCGGCTCTGTGGAAGCTACTGTAGTTATCGGCTGTGAGGATTTTTCGGGTATAAATAAATCTGCCGCTTGGGAATTGGTAAAATAAGGTGCATAAAGAACCACGCTCCAGACCCACTGGATAACCACGGAAAAGTATCCAAATACTCCGAATACATTCGGTATGGTTGATGATTTTATTTTAACCATAGCACTATAATAACAGACCATGGTACAATATCACTTGTATTACACTAACGGGTGGAAGAGTAGGAGAAGGTATGAACGAAGAATCTCGAGGACGAGTTATTGGAGTTGTGCTGGTGTTTCTAGCATTAATTTCACTAGGCTGGTATGCGAGCGAACAGTCAAAAAGCACTGACAAAAAGTCAGATGTTGCTGCAGAAAAGACAGAAAAAAAGGATGAAAAGAAAGAGAAAGAAAAGACTGATGCCAAGAAGTCTGATAAAAAAGTAGCAGAAAAGACTGATACCAAAAAGCAGGTGACTGGATCTACGGAAACCAAACTAGAAGATGGTAAAGATGCGATTACCTACACAGTTGGCCAGGGCGAGAGCTATACTATGCTAGCTCGTCAGGCTGTTTCAGCCATGAGCTATAAACTAACTTCAGCCGAGAGGATCGCTGCTGAGACTAAACTATCTCAGGATGTTGGCGCTCCAATGCTAGATGTTGGTCAGAAGGTGACACTTAAGAAGGCCGACGTAGATAAGGCTGTAAAGTGGGCTCAAGGCCTAAGTGCGGCCGATAAGGCTGCATGGGAAACCTACGTTCCATACGTACAGTTTTAGCAAGCTAAGTAAATAATAAAATAACCTACTTTTTAGTGGGTTATTTTTTTATTTGGTCGACCACTGAGTTTTGGGACTGGTGTCTTCCCCCTGGCTGCTATTAACAAGAAGGCGTCTAGCTAACTTTAAAAGTCAATTCTAGTAATTGATTTTCTGCGAAGGTATCATATTTGTAATGAGTTTTATTAAAAGATTAAAGTTCGTCAAAAAGCAACTAGAGAATGACGACATCTATACTTTTTATTTTAGACGACCCAAGAACTTAATTCATAAGGCAGGTCAGCACGGCTTATTTCTTATTGCTGGTCTATATCGCCCACATCCGTTTACTATATCGTCATCACCGGATGAAGAATTTATTACCATAAGCACCCACACCAGTACAGGTAGTCGGTATAAAAAGAAGCTAATGAGTATGAGAGATGGTGATGCAGTATTTTTGGTTGGGCCAGTTTTGGGTTTCACCTTCAGCGGGACTAGGAATAGTTACGTTTTCCTGACTCAGGGCATAGGCATAACTCCCTTTCGTTCGATGCTGGCAAGTGCACACAGTAAATCATTGCCTATAAAGACAACGCTTATACATGTTGATGGAGGGGAGCATAGCTTTCGCGAGCTAACAAGACGATACGCGACCAAAGCGTTTTATCCAACCAATTCAGACGAGTTTCGTGAATTGGTTAGTCAGGAAAGTCCTGGACAGCTGTTCTATATATCTGGCAGTCCTCGTTTCGTAAGAGCGACTCGTGGACTCTTGAGACAGCGGGGCGTTGAGCAGGATAATGTAAAAACTGATTCATTCTTTGGGTACTAACTCTGCTACGTATTTTAATTAGGCGTAGCTATATGGACGTAGTATCGAAAATATGCACCGCAGGGGCAGTCCTATGTATATTATAAAACTAAATCCACCATGCGATATGATGGTGGATTAAAGTGATAATTCTTCTTGGTCGGGGAGACAGGATTTGAACCTGCGACCTCACGGTCCCAAACCGCGCGCGCTACCAACTGCGCCACTCCCCGGAGTTTACCTTGCACGAGTATAGCGCATTTTTAGGATTTTTACTAGCGTGGTAGGTGTTTTTCGATAATTGGTAGACGCATAAGATACCAATGCAGCAACAGTACCGCTATGGTTATGAGCATGTTTAGCACCCAGTCACCCGTTAGAGGTATAGCAATCACGACCAGTGGAAGTAGCAGGGCTTGAATGATGTAGGCGGTCAGTGACCTTTCGCCAAATGTGAATAGTAGCCACCCGAACCATCTGACAATAAAATCTTTTATAGTGTGTATAAAGAACAATCCGCCAGCAAGCCACAGGTAAGCTAGAACAATCCTGCCTATCTGTACGGGTGCTAATGTAAACCAGGGGTCTAGAGTATTTTTTATAGCTACGAATTCATCTCTGGTCATTAAATCCAGTCCGGTGCCGTCAGTTGCTAAACTCCATCCATGAGTAAAGAAAAAGCTAATTGTCATGGTTATGGCGGTTAGCACAATTGAACCGTATGTTACGACATTACGAATAGTTCGGTGTTTTCGTAAATAATCTATTATGTACTCTAAACGATAGCCGATTAGCGCTGCGCCAAAGAAGAATACTTGCCACTGCAGAGCGCCTTCCGGAATCCAGAAGCTAGCTAGGTAGGCGACGGATATCAACAATATTACTATTAAGTCTTGATTGCGACGTACTAAATACAGGAATAATGGGGTAGCGAGAAGTACAATGGCGTATAGGCGCAAGAAATAAATCCAGCCAGAGAAATACTGCCCCGACACTACTGCGGACAATAAGCTAGATGTAGAAGATAGTTGATCAGTGCTTGGTAGTTTTGGTAGTAATGCATGGTTGCCAGCAAGTAGAGTGAAGTAAACCAACAGTAGCGTTACGGCAACTCCCCATACGTATAGCATGGCGGCACGCTTCCATAGTAGTTTGGTTAGGGTGGTCAACGAATGCTTGACTCCCTTGTAGCCACGGACATATCCAATTAATAAGCCAGAAACTAAAAAGAAGCCCTCTGCCGCCGACACCCAAAGCCTACCTTCTCCGGTCAGGGCAGTAAACGGACTTGGCCAAAACTGGAGATGGTTAATTATTATTACGGCAATAAAAAACCCACGCAGTAAATCAAGCTCGAATATGCGTCTTCGGGCGACTGTTCCGGATGATTTTTGCATACTACCAGTATACAGGCTATACTTGTAGTATGCCAAAACCAACCCCTCCCTATAAGGCACCTGACTTCAGTCTTATTGATGAAACTGGAAAAACTAGGCAGTTGAGTGATTATCGCGGCAGTTGGTTGGTTTTGTATTTCTACCCTAAAGACGACACGCCGGGCTGTACGGTTGAGGCGTGTAGTTTTCGCGATATGCGCAATGACATAGCGGAGCTTGGTGCTAATATAGTTGGTATTTCAAAAGATGATCAAGCTAGTCATACGAAGTTTAAGGAAAAACATTCATTAAACTTTACTCTATTGTCAGATCCAGAGGGCAGGGTAATTGAAGCTTATGGCGCATGGGGCTCAAAAATGTTTGGCAGGCTTGGCGTGCAGCGTAAAACCTTTTTAATTGATAAAAATGGCACGATACGAAAAGTTTATGGTCGTGTTACGCCGCTGAATCATGGTGATCAAGTAGCCAAAGACCTAAAGACACTGATGAAATAGTTTTAGCGCGGACGGGTTTTGGCTATCTCTCTAGCGCTATCTGCTAATCTATCGTCTATAACCGTAGACGTGAAGTCTCCAAATTTTTTTGAGCAGGCTTTTTCGAGTATCCAGTCGGCAATTTCGGGATTTTTTGGTAGAAGTGGTCCGTGCAGATAGGTGCCAATTACGTTCTTGTATCGAGCTCCTTCATTTCCAGCGCTTAGGTTATTTCCGGCTCCACGAACTACAGTCCCCAGTGGTTTTACAGAGCTAGAGAGGTTGGTTAGGCCAGAGTGATTTTCATAGCCGACGATTTCGCCAAATTCATCTGACTGCAGTATGACATTTCCAATAAGTCTTTCGTCTCCGCCCCGAGTTTCCATGTCAAACAAACCAATTCCCAAAATTTCTTGGCCTTGTCGAGTGATAAACCGCTTGCCAAACATTTGGTATAGTCCGCAGACTACAAGCATCGGAACTTCCTTTTCGGCTAGCCTGTGTATTGCCGGGGCAGCTCTTTGCAGATCATCCTGAATTCTGCCCTGACCGCTGTCTTGGCCTCCGCCCCCGACGACGATGTCGATATCTTTAGGGAAGTCATCCCCCGTGTCGTGTTCTAGGACTTCGGTTTCATATCCATGCCATTCGGCTCGTCTCTTCAATACGAGTACGTTACCCCAGTCGCCGTAAATATTCATATCTTTTGGATAGAGCTGCAGTATGCGTAGTTTTTTATTCATTTTACAGCCTCTACTTCTGTTATTTTTCCTAGCTCGCGTCGCAGCGCCAGCATAGCTGTGTAGCTACAGTAAATGCGTTTTGGCTTATCGCTTTGCAAGAAGGATTCAAGAGCTTGCTTTAGACTAGGTATGACTTCACCAATCTCTACCTCTTCATACTGAAGTCGCAACGCCATATCATAGGCTCGAATTCCGCTAACCATAGATACTCCTTCATGTTTCAGGCTATCGAAATCAACATCCCATAGCCAGCTCATGTCTCGACCGTCTGCGTAGTTATCGTTTATGGCAATCATTGTCGAGTAGTCATCAGGTTTGAACGACTTTAGCCCTAGCCTAAATCCGCTTGGGTTTTTTACTAACACAAGTTCGCACGGCTGATTATTTATTGTCAGTATTTCGCCACGTCCAAAGGCGGGTGTAACAGTAGCTAGACGTGCTACAAGGGAGTTGATATTTAGTTCGTCTTTTAAGATTGCCGAAACGGTTGCAATCGCCGCGGCAGCATTAAAAGTGTTATATATTCCATCTAGTTTCAAGGTGGTTTCGTGTTTTGAGCCGTTGATGTCAAAAACAGCACTATCTTCCGTTAGGTCGTCTAATGTTGCGATAGCTGGCGGTCGATCTGTGATATTGGATAGTTTATCGCTTCGCATATCGTCGTCGCTAGGGAATTCAGATCTCATGTTGTCCGATAATCCAAAGTAAACGACCTTATTTGATTCTATGCTGGAGCCGACTGCTAGCAGTCTTGGGTCTTCTCGGTTTAGTACTACGGTTTCCTCGGTAGCTTCGGCAACAGTCTGCAGGAGCTTTGCGGTGGTGTCAATTTCGCCAAAACGATCGAGTTGATCGCGCATCACGTTCAGCAATAGGCTATAGCGGGGCTTTACGGCACGTACAAAATGGATAGCATGGGCTTCGTCTAGTTCTAGTACAGCTATGTCGGTATCTAGCTTGCCCCTTATGTCAATTTCACTCAGCAGTGCGGCGGCAATACCTCTAGTAAAATTGCTGCCAGTGCGGTTAGTAAATACCTTCAGGCCCTGACTTTCGAGTAGCTCGACAACCATCTTGGTGGTCGTAGTTTTTCCGTTCGTGCCACTAACCACGACTACACCCTGGGGTAGCTGGGCTAGGGTGTTCTTTATGAAGCTTGGATTTATTTTCTCGACAAAAAGCCCAGGTAGCGCAGATCCGCCACCGCGAAGAGCAGCTATTTTTTTTACAGACTTTCCGAGTAATACGCTAAATGAAGCTGGCATCAGAATTAATTATACTACGAGCTGTTGGACATTAATAATTAAGTAGCTTGTTTATTGTAGTACAATAGGACTATGTTGGTTGTGGGGTTTTTCTCTTGGTGGTATGGAGTAGGGTATAAAGAGCGGTTTTTGCTAGTTCGCGAACGCCTAGCTTCAACTTTAGATTATTTTTCAATCGGTCTTTTACTAAAGACATTATTTGCACCATATAAGCAAATATCGGCTGGAAAGGTTCGCGGCCCACTTCCTGTCATCCTTCGTGCTTGGGTGGATAGAAGCATTTCACGGATTATTGGTGCGATTGTACGTATCATAGTGCTAGTTATGGGGATAATTGTGATTACGGCCGTAATCGCCATAGGAATTATTACACTGTTACTTTGGGCTATCGTGCCCCTGGCGCCACTAGCTGGACTACTTCTTTATATGTGGGGATGGGTGCCAGCATGGAGTTAAACTACCGTAGTCTGAGATCTGAAAAGGCACGTTTCGGGAAGTATATTGGCGGCATAGTGAATCAACTGCTAAAAGTTCTGGCGATTATTATGATTGTAGGCGGATTTGTAATGTTGTTTACAGGAATTTCGATTGGCTGGTTTGTTATTGGACTAGCAGCAATACCCGCAGCAATAACCGAGTGGTATGATGGTGAGCTAAGGCAACTAAGACCTTTAAAAAATCCAAAATCTATAGATGATATGCTTGAAGGCGATATACTGGCGAGATTACCAGCTAAACCGACCCCAAAAAATATTGCCACACAGGTTTCAAGCGTTCCCTCTGGTATATTTTATGCCGTACGGTTTGGTTTAACCTCTCGCTTACTGCAAGACATATCAAGCGACGATCCACAGCGGACAGTGTATATATGGGAGCGCGCCGAGTCTCTGCGCCAAAAGCTTGGTAAGTCTGATATTAACGCCGGAATGGTTATTTATTCACTTTTAGCTGATTTTGAGAGCCATGAGCTACTGCTGGCGCAATTAAACATTGATTTAGATGATATAGAGCACGGTATCTTGTGGCAATATCACTTGAAGTCTTTGATAAAATCTCACGATAAGCCTCGCCGCACCGGAGGAATTGCGCGCGACTGGTCATTTGGCTACATTCCTTTGTTGACTCGTTTTGGTCAAAACATATCTGAATCTCTAGCTAGGGGCGGTCATCTAAACGTTAGCCTGGATTCACGTAAGGAATCCGTCAATCAGCTAATCGATACTTTTGGCAGCGGCGGCCGACAGAATGCGGCCTTGGTCGGTGCAGCAGGAACTGGTAAATCTACTGTAGTTTATGCTTTTGCCAACAAGCTACTTGACGCTAAAAGTAGCATACCGTCTAATTTAAAGTTCCGTCAGGTATTTATACTGGATGCGGCTTCGTTAATTGCTGCTGCTCCAGGTCGGGGCGAGCTAGAAAACTTAATAATGCAAGTTTTGTCTGAAGCACACAGTGCGAAAAATATAATAATTTGCCTAGACAATGCCGAAATGTTCTTTTCTGAGGGAGTTGGGACTGTGGACCTGACAAGTGTATTGGTGCCGATATTGGAAGCTGGAAATCTACGGATGATACTGACCCTGGACGAGCAGCGTCTACTTCAGATCGGTCAGCGAAACCCACAGCTAATGAATGCACTAAATAGAATCAATATTCCGCCAGCGACTCGTGATGAAACTCTGTCTGTGCTTCAGGATCAGTTAATTATGCTCGAGTTTAAGCGTAAGGTAACATACACTTATCAGTCGCTCCTAGAGTCTATTCGCTTGAGCGAGAGGTATGTACATGATGTTGCGCAGCCAGGCAGGGCGCTGAAGTTGCTTGAAGCATCGGCTGGGTATGCAGAGAGTGGTTTGGTGACGATAAATTCCGTACAGCAGGCCATAGAAAAGACCCTAGACGTAAAGGTTAGTGTAGCCTCTGAGGCTAGCGATCGTGATAAGCTGCTAAATCTAGAACAGTTAATTCATGAGAGGATGATTAACCAGACTCGGGCAGTACAAGTAGTTAGTGATGCGCTTAGACGGGCTAGGGCGGGCGTACGTAATCAAGATCGACCGATAGGGACATTCCTATTTCTCGGTCCGACAGGTGTTGGTAAAACAGAATTAGCCAAAGCTTTGGCAGATGTGTACTTTGGTGGAGAGGCTAGCATGGTTCGATTAGACCTGAACGAATATGTTCAGAATGAAGACGTGTCTAGATTAATCGCTGATGGAGCAAATGATCCTAGTAGCCTGACCGCTCAAGTGATGAAACAGCCATTTAGCGTAGTGCTACTAGATGAAATAGAGAAGGCGCACCCGAATGTACTTACTGCGCTGCTACAAGTGCTGGACGAAGGTATTTTGCGTGATGAGAAGAATCGTGAAGTTAGCTTTCGTGATGCTATTGTAATCTGCACGTCAAATGCCGGTGCCGATAGAATTCGCGAACTTGTAATGCGCGGACAGCAACCAGCTCAGTTTGAAGATCAATTCATCGATGAGCTAATCTCGAGCAACCAGTTTAAGCTAGAGTTTATAAACCGTTTTGACGAAGTCGTTACATTTACTCCACTTACAAAAGCTGATCTGCTAAAAGTGGTCGATCTAATGATTGCGGGCGTCAATAAGACCCTTAGCGTGCAGAAGATTAAGGTTGAAGTAGCCAGTGACGCCAAGGAAATACTGGTCGAGCGCGGTTATGATCCACGGCTTGGTGCCAGACCGCTTAGGCGTGTTATTCAGAAAGCCGTTGAAAATGTGGTTGCAAAAGCCGTACTAGCCGGACAGACTGGCGCGGGTGGAACTGTGCAAATTTCAGCAACTCAGGTTGAATCTATTTTGGGCACAGTCGAGGCTGCGAATGAAATTATGAAAGACACTGCCATGCAATAATTAACTAAGTTCGATAGAGCTTGTATGTGGAATTTAGTTCGGGCGTTTTTCTCGTTAGTTAGAGCGCGGGATTTTTTGTGTGCCGGCACCCTTTACAAATGTCAGAGCTACTCCGGTTTTGCCGCCCCGCCCAGTCCGACCGATTCTATGCACGTAGTCATCATAGCTTTGAGGCAGGTCATAGTTTATGACATGAGATACGTTTGGAATGTCTAGTCCGCGAGCTGCAACATCTGTAGCAACCAGCACAGTGGACTCACTGGCCTTAAAGGACTTTAGTGTGCGGTTTCGCTGGCTTTGAGATTTGTTTCCATGAATTGCCGCCGCCGAAATACCAGACTTTTCTAACTTATCCGACAGGCGCTGAACTCCGTATTTTGTTTCACCAAATACGATTACTTTCGAGAAGTCGTCACGCATTAGCATCTCTACCAATAACTCCTTTTTGTGATCATCTCCATTGAAATGAACTACATCTTGATAGATGTGATCGTTGGTTTCACGAACCTTCACAGAAATTATTTCCGGATCTTTCATGAAATCGCGAGTTATTGACTTAACACCATTGCTCATAGTGGCGCTAAAGCATAGAGTCTGGCGATCGCTTGGTATCGATTCAACTATCTTGCGAATATCGTTTATAAATCCCATATCGAGCATTCGATCGGCTTCATCTAACACTAACGTATCGATTTCGGTTGTTCGTAGTATTCCTTGATTCAGTAAGTCTTGTAGCCGGCCGGGCGTGCCAATGATAACATGCGGATTTCGCTTAATCTGGCGTATTTGACCATGTATATTTACCCCACCCACACAAACGGCCGAATAAAGCTTCATGCCTGCTGCAAATTTTTTGAATTCTAAATCTATTTGCTGGGCCAATTCGCGAGTCGGTGACATTATTAATACCGATTGACTAGTCCTGCTAGCCGAAAGTTTCTGTAATATAGGCAGCAGGAAAGCGCCAGTTTTTCCAGTGCCAGTATTGGCAAGACCAATTACGTCTCTTCCCTTAATTACAATTGGGATAGTTTGATCTTGTATGGAGCTGGGATTTTTAAAACCGGCTGCACTTATATTTTTGCTGAGCTGATCACTGAACTTAAAATCATCAAAGTTATGTTCTGGTGTATATACCACAACCTCTTTTGAGGCAACGTTTTTATTAATAAACATTGACTGGGGGATATTTGCAGGTTTGCGACGATTAGATTTTCTATTTCTAGGGGTGTACTTCGGATTACGCACACGTGATTTATTGCCACGATTGTGGCGATTATTTGAATATGTCATGAATACCTTTCATTCATCAGGGTGATGAATCGCCAGTACTAAAAGAGAGCATTCATCCGAATTTTATGTATGTTTTTGATAAAGAGATACGTAAAACTCTTAGTATATTATCATTTTAGGGTGTTTCTGTAAACAGATAGCGTATAATTAACAGAATGGAGCGCAGAATTAATGTACGCGGTATTGTAGTCAGCGATAATGGCCAGATTCTTGCTGCTAAGCATCGCGACAGCGTTACGAATCAAGAATCGGAATACTGGGCCACACCTGGTGGCGGCTTAGATATTGGCGAATCCGTTAATGATGGGATTGTACGGGAGTTTGAGGAAGAGTTAGGGGTTATTCCTGTAGTGGGTCGCTTGCTATTTATGCAGCAGTTTATCTCTAGGCCTCAAGACGGCAGGCAGATTGATAGTTTAGAGCTGTTCTATCATATAGAAAATACGTCAGATTTTCAGCATGACATAAACCTGACTACAACAAGTCATGGTTGCGAGCTTGCTCGTGTGGCGTTCATCGATCCTGCTGTTAGCAATTTGCTGCCAAATTTTCTGAAAGAAGTAGACATCCGCAAGCATATAGATACTAGGCAGCCTGTCCTATTTGTCAATAACCTCCACGAAAAGAAAAAATAGCCACATCGTAGAGATTTATGTTTTGCGAAGGATCGCTGAAGAAATTAAGGAGAACCTATGAAGGGCGACATACAGGGAGTGGTTGAGTATTTGAATGGCATGCGTAAAACGGATTACCTATATAGAATTTCTATAAAAGGCATTATCCTTAATGATGATGGGGAGGTGCTATTCGTTAAAGAAAGTGGTCGCGACTGGTGGGATTTGCCCGGTGGCGGCATGGACCATGGCGAGGATATAAAGGCGGCTATTGCTCGTGAGATGAAGGAGGAGATTAATCTAGCTGGTGATTTTACCTACCGAATTGTCCATGTCGATGATCCAAAAATGCTGGAGCGCGCAAAAATCAGTCAGGTGCGACTTATATTCATCATCAAGCCCGAAGTAATGGAATTTTCTCCAGGTGCCGACGGGGATGAGGTATCGTTCATGTCTCTTAAAGAACTCAAAGAAATCGACGAACCGAAGTACGACTATCTGCGGATGATTATAAATGGCTAAATAATAACTAGTCCATCAGGTTAACTATGGGACTATAAAAATACTTCATGGTACCCCGAGTTGGATTCGAACCAACGGCCTTAGGCTTAGAAGTCCTCTGCTCTATCCAGCTGAGCTATCGGGGCACATGGATAATTATACCAGAGGTTAGCGACGTTTTTTTGCTGCAGTCTTTTTTGGAGTAGATTTGGTCGATTTTTTAGATGATATTTTACGTCTAGGACTTACAGTTCCTAGATGAGTGTCCTTGAAATCGGTTCGATGCTTCAGGCCATAGCCTAGGGCACGATTTACGAAAATATGAAATAGCCAAATTAGTGCCAAAAATAGCGCCCATCTCTCGTCTAGCACTATGTAGGCTATCAGCAGTATGGCGGGTATCAAGAGGCTATTTATCAGATTGTATAGCCACGCACCAAAAACAGGGCCTATGCCGTAGCCGATTGACGCGACGAAAAATACAGGGAATAGTACTACTAGCCACCACCAGTCGAACTTACCGAGTACTACGTAAAATAGTGCAACAAGCACCGCCATTATCAGATATTCTGTGCTGATAACTCGTTTCATTAGAGAAGATCTAGTCATATGTATGATTATAGCAAAGAACTTATGCCTTAACGTTTAATATCGTAAAACTATCGAACGACGTATTTTAATTCGTCAGTTCCTTCAGATGGAACCTCGTAGCAAACCGGGGCAATCTTGCGATCAATTCTATTTTCATTTACATGACTACACAGAGGTGTGCCAAATTCGTTAAATTGATTGGTCGGTGAGATTAACTTCCATTCGTCGTTTTCGTAAACAGCGAACATCCCGATGCTAGGAGTAATGCAGCCATAGCTAAGGAGGACTTGTTTTTTGTCGTCACTCCAAGCCACTACGTTGTGGTATACGGGTCTGCAGTTTTTGCCTAGACTCTTTTTACCTTCTGCTTTCAAAAAGGCGCGCAAGCTATCGGTGAGCGGGCTGGTTGTTTTGGTGGCTCTGCGTCCACTGCTAAGGTCGTACTCCATGGCACCTAGACTAACGTGAGAGATATTTTTTGAGCTACCCTTATGTTGGATAAGTTTAGGTCTATGCTTAGGTAGAGTGGAGGCGGCTGCCGCCAGAGCAAAACTTAGCAATAGTACCACTAGTAGCAAAAATAGACTAAGCCTACTGAACTTATTTTGTGATTTTTTAGGCATATTTTTCTTTCTTTTTACGCAGTAATAGCACTATCATAACATGAGCATATTAATAAAGTAAAAGACCGACTCGCGGCCGGTCGCTTGTTTTGGTGCGGGCGGCGAGAATCGAACTCGCATCACTTGCTTGGAAGGCAGGTATATTAGCCGTTATACGACGCCCGCGCACTCAGGGTATTATAGCAGTTTTCGTGGTAGAATATAAGCATATGTTGATTGGTAAATTCATTGGCAAGATAAAAGCCAAGGACACGCACAGTAATCAGTACGGTAGCGATGGCGCGGTGAAACCACAAAGCTTCGAGGAGCGTAAGGACATAGATAGCTCGCGTAAAGTAATAGATAATTTTCGAAAGTCAATTATAGGAAGTCAGTATGCGCCGAAGCAAGATCGTTATAAAGACAAGAAAGAGCAGGAAGAGAAGTATCGCAAATATAGAGGTGCTTTATCTGGTCAAAGGCACGATATTTCGAGTGGAGTTTCTAGAAATGAGGCTGTGTCAGATTCAAATCCTGCCCGCAATGATAGCAGTAATCGGCAGCGTACATTCCAGGAGCCACCGAGTAGGGGCTATAACCCATATAAATAAAAATTAAAAATCCCTAGTCTTGGTACTAGAGATTGTTAATTTGGGGCGAATGATGGGAATTGAACCCACGGCCTACGGAACCACAACCCGTCGCTCTAACCAACTGAGCTACATCCGCCATTTCGGGCTTTTACCTCAAGTATTGTAGCAAATAGAAGCTGTTTTTACTAGTAGTCTATTACGACGTCGATGTCGGCACCAATGGCGTTTAGACGCTCGGCAAAATCTTCATAGCCGCGGTTTATGTTGTAAACATCTCGTAGCATGGAGTCGCCAGGAGCTGCCATCATAGCCAGCAGTACTACCACGCTTGGGCGCAGGGCAGGGGGCGCAACTATATCTGCAGACCTCCATTTTGTTGGCCCAGATATATAAACCCTATGCGGATCTACCATTTCAATAGATGCACCAAGCTTGGTTAGTTCTGTGAAGTAGATTGCTCGGTTTTCATAGCTCCAATCGTGAACTAGAGTGCGACCTTTTGCCATAGTTGCTATTAGGCCGAGGAAGGGTAAATTATCCATATTGACACCTGGGAAGGGGAGGCTGTGCAACTTATCCTTTGGCGCCTTTAGTGATGACTGAAATACAGTAATGTCTGTTAAGCGAGTAAAGCCGTTTCTGGCTGGGTATTCTTTTGATGCGCTATAATTGAGCCCCATACTTTCTAGTATTGCCAATTCAAGCTCTACGAATTCGATTGGCACTCTTTTTACAGTAATCTCTGATTTCGTGACGATTGCAGCAGCAATAAGACTCATTGCCTCTATCGGATCTTCGCTTGGCGCGTAGGTGATATTTTTATTTATGGCTTTTTTGCCGCGTATTTTTAGTATAGTTGTGCCAATTCCTTCGATCTCCACGCCCAATTTTTGTAGGAAAAAGCACACATCCTGAACCATATAGTTTGGGCTGGCGTTTCGAATGGTAGTTACGCCTGGATACAGAGCCGCCGCCATTACTACGTTTTCGGTTACGGTATCGCCGCGCTCCGTCAGTAGAATAGTTTTATCCGGTGCTTTAGGTTCGGAAAAAGCATGGTAGTAGTCTGTACTTGGTTTTGTTTCTACTCGCAAACCAAAGGGTGCCAACCCTACCATATGCGGCTCAACAGTGCGCGATCCTAGATTGCAGCCTCCGGCAAACGGTAGTTTAAATTCCGAATATTGATGCAATAGTGGGCCGAGGAACATTATGACTGTTCGCGTTCGTTTGGCAGCTTCTCGGTCCATCTTGTCTAGTCGTAATCGCTTTGGTGGGGTAATCTCTAGGTTGTTGTTCGGTAACCAGCGAATCTTAACGCCAATCGATTCGAGTACTTCGATTATGCGATAAACCTCCTCAATGCGAGCGACTCGCTCAAGAGTAGTCTTGCCTCTATTCAGTAGGCTAGCGCAAAGTAGACCGACAGCAGCATTTTTACTAGTCTTTACTTCTATATCACCAGAGAGTTTTTTGCCGCCGTGCACTCGGAAGTTCGTTTTACCAGTTGTATTTAGACGTATAATATCCTGGTCGAGTACTTCGCTAATGCGACCCAGTAGTTCGACACTTAGGTTTTGTCCGCCTTTTTCTATTCTATTTACAGCGCTCTGTGAAGTAGAGATTGCTTTTGCTAACTCAGCCTGGGTCATGTTTCGTGCTAGGCGAGCATTGCGTATGACTATGCCAATTTTTTGAGCATAAGTGGTGGTTTTCATGCTAGATATTATATCACGAAGGATATAGCAAATGTAGAGCGTATAAATAGCAGCAAACCCTCCGCCTGCTATAATAGAGCTATGAATGACGAGGCGGTAAGAGATCTAATATTAACAGAAATTAAGCGACAAAAGCATGGATTAGAGCTAATTCCTAGCGAGAATTACGTTTCCAGCGATGTCCTGCAGGCGCTTGGAAGTGTTTTTACAAACAAGTATTCCGAAGGTTACCCCGGTAAGAGATATTATGGCGGGCAAGAAAACACAGACGCCGTGGAGCAGCTGGCCATTGATAGGGCAAAAAAGCTTTTCGGGGCCGACCACGCAAACGTGCAGTCGCACTCTGGCGCTCCAGCCAATGAGGCGGTCTATAGTGCCTGGCTAGAGCCGGGAGACACTGTTCTTGCAATGGACTTGAGTCATGGTGGCCACCTAACGCATGGTGCGCCAGTTACTAGAAGCGCTCAGCTTTATAACTTTGTTCGCTACAAGATGAAGGACATTGAAACTGGAGAGATAGATTATGACGAGCTACGTGAGCTTGCCCACAAACACCAGCCAAAGATAATCATTGCTGGTTTTAGCGGTTACCCAAGAGAGCTGGATTATCAGAAGATTGCCGAGATAGGTGACGAAATATCTGGCTGTCTACTGATGGCCGATATGGCGCATATAGCCGGACTGATTGCTGGTGGCGTGACGAAGAATCCGTTTGATTATGGCTTTCATGTGATTACAACTACAACGCACAAAACCCTACGCGGTCCACGTGGCGGTATGATTCTATCAAAGGGCATAGTTTCAAATCCTCTTAAAAAGCCAGAAAAAACTTTAGAAAATATCCCAACACTGATTGACCGAGCGGTGTTTCCTGGTATGCAGGGCGGTCCGCATATGCACGTGATTGCCGCCAAAGCTGTGTGTTTTTACGAAGCTTTGCAGCCAGAGTTTAGAGATTATGCCAGCCAGGTAGTCGAAAATGCTACTGTGCTAGCTGACGAGATGATGAAGCGAGGCTTTAAATTAATTACGAACGGCACTAGCAACCACCTGATACTTTGTGATGTAGTGAAAAGCTTCGATGTAGATGGAAAAGTGGCCGAGGATGCGCTAGACAAAATCGGCCTAACATTGAATAAGAATGCCATTCCAGATGACGAAAATCCGCCATTTCGACCAAGTGGCATTCGCCTCGGTACTCCAGCGTTAACTACTCGAGGCCTCAAAGAGGAGCACATGCCACAAATCGCCGAATGGATGAGGCAGGCTATTGACTCAAGGGAGGATTTGGATAGGTTAACCGGTTTACGTAATGAGGCCACTGAGTTTCTAAAAGATTTTTCGCTACCCTACTAGCTTAATCTATCAGCCGCTGAAGCAAACAACCCGGATTTTTCCGGGTTGTTTTGTCAAGCACATAGCTTCTAGACGTACTACGAGCAGGCTGCTGTTGACGATGCTCCGCCCAGGCCAATATACTTAACTGCATTTTCGGTAGCATTAAACCATTCTACCTGTGCACCAGTAGAGCACGAACGGTATCCAACTCGCTTTTCATCTGCTGGATCTGTTGATGCTGCATCTTGGACTAAGCTAGTGTTATCAAGCTTGGCTTCAGCTGGACCTTCGACGTTTGGAGTTCCAGGCGTCTTTACATTGCTAGAAAGTTGTGTATATGTTGGATATGAACTTTCTATAGTATTCCACGCCTCTGCCTTCTTTTGGACCTGCGATGCAAGACTTTGTGCCGAGCTTGTCTTTCCTCTCTTTTGGATACCGTTGTAGGCTACGATTGAAATAGCTGCTAGGATAGCGATTACTACGATGACAATAAGAAGCTCAACGATGGTGAAGCCGCGCTTAGATTTGATATTTGTTTGCATAGAGACTTGCCCCCTAATTTATTAATTGTTATGCTAAACAAATAATAACAAACTCAGGAATACTATGCAACGTAAATTTAAACTCATTCGTTCAGTAGCCTAGCCATAAGGTGCCGACTAAGGAGTTGTTAGATTTGCACTGGCGTAGTTTTCTCTGGTGACATTAACTTCACCCTTTTGACCTATGGCTTCACCTGTTACGGTTTTCTCTGTAGAGATTTTTACTTCGACAGTTCTCATACTTGGTGTAGGATTGGACTCTCCAGTAGTTGAAGAGGCGTCGCTATAGTATGTAATAGAAAAATCCTTAATGTTTTGTACCAGCTCTTGGTCTTTTGATACGCAGCGGCTACCGCTAGGCCAGGTAAAGTCGGGTGCGCAGCTGTTTTGCTGCCATGGCCTATCGCACACCGTATGAGTATCTGCTGGGCTAGAGGTGTTCCATGTTGGTAATATAGTCCGCTTCCATAGACTTGTTTTTTCACCCGAAGTCTTGGTGAAGTATACCAGTGTTGTAGTTAGGACATTGTTCCTGCTGCGTTCTATGCTATTTGGTAGACCACAGGGGTTGGGCTTATTAGCGTAGTAAACCAAGTTCCGTTCTGGGTTTAGGTAGTCCTTCGTAGTAGCGGCTGATCTTAGGATGAGCGCCTTGTAGCCAGTACCATTGCTAGTAAAGGCCGCTGTATTATTGTCTATGCCTTGTGGAGTAGAAAGACTACCTGTGCTTTCTAGGAATTGTATAGACCTAGATGCATCAATCTCAATCATATTGAGCGCCTCTTGTACCTCCACTGACATGGCGTTTTTGGTGTTTACACGAAGGCTCTCTCCTGTAAGAATCGACATATATACAACTATGGCGCTAATAATCATTAACACTAGCGGAGCTACAACCATTACCTCCACTAGTGTAAAGCCAGGTTTACCGCTGCGATTATTAACGAATATAGCCCGCATGACTAACGCTTTCTGTTCCCGATGAACTCTTTTTATAAGTTATGGTAGAAGTTACTAGATGGATGTCACTAATTGAAGCTGCTGTCATTGGGCATTTGACCGTTACTGTTAGTTTGCCATCTGGTAGATCGGAGTCACTGACTGGCTGGTTCGACACTAGTGTTTCTGGGGAGCAGATACTTTTTGTGGTTTTGACATCGTTCTGATATTTGCGCATATATTTGTAGGCCGCCATTGAGGCGTTTGCCATTCGGTTGGATTCAGTGCCTCTTAGTAGAACTTGTGTGTATAACTGATGGCCTGCAAGTATAAATGCACTGGCTATGAATAGCGTCACTAGTAACTCAACAGTAGTTAGTCCTTTTTTATAACCATCAATCACTGTCGTTTACTCCTGTAGGTTTTGACAGAGTCCGTTTCTTCCTCGTAGTAGTGCAGATTGTAGTGCGAGCAGTCGTTTTGGTAGCAGACCTTATTGTCGTTGGTTATGGGTTCATATACATATGTTTCCCTGCCGCCATTAGTAAGGTGCCATATGTGGTTACGTATTGTCGTTTCACGATCGGTGGAGCTCATGCTGTCGGTGGTGGTATTTCCAGCGCATGGCCCGGTGGTGTTTGTGAAACATATTAAGCTAATGTATGGGGTGCTACCAGGTGGGGTAATAGACTGCCTAGTTAATCCAGGTAATATCTCCGACGCCACTTGGGACTGGAACCACTCAATATTATGAAATATCTCATTTTCACCCGGATATGATCCAGCTGTATATGTAGCGGAGTGGGGTGAGCTAGATTTGGTATTGCCTGTGCGATACCTATTTTCTAGAGCAGCTGCAAACGCCTGAATGTCAGTTCGGCGCTCTTGATCTCGGGCGCTGACTTGAATTTTTCCAACAGCAACAGTGCCTAGAGCTGCAATGACAGCAATGACAATCATAACAATAACTAGCTCAACTAGCGTGAAACCTCGCGATACAGACTGCCTATGCATGTATTTAGCATAATCATTATTCAGGTTTCAGACAAGGTCTAGACTATATTTCTAGCGGCTCTTGCTCTATCTGGATGCGAAAAGTATCTCTTACTGCACCCTTTATCTCTTCTCGCGCTAGAGCTAAATCTCCGTACCCGTTGGCAGATTCATTTATAAGTACTAGAGCGTTCTTGTCATGAACACGCATGCCGCTAATCAAAGAACCCTTTAGTCCGCACTGCTCGATAAGCCAGCCAGTCGGTATCTTATAGGTCTTATTCCCCATATCGTAATGGGGCATAGAAGGGTAATCTCTTATTAGGTCATTAAAATGCCATTCTTCGACTATTGCATTCTTAAAAAATGATCCTGAGTTTGGTTTTTCTGCTGGATTAGGTAGCTTGTCAGCGCGAATTGCCATAACAGCCGTGCGAATGTCTGCTACGCTGACTTGGGTGATGTGGTTTGTGTCGAAATATTCCTGGACAGCTGCGTAAAAAGGCGGCTCGGGTCGTGATTTGTACAGTTCGAGAGTAATTGAGTTGATGGCGTATCGTCCAGCTTCGCCCTCGCGAAAAATACTGCTGCGGTAGCTAAATTCGCAATCGGCATTTTCTAGGGTGACCCACTTTTTATCTAGTGAATCATAGGCAGTTAGACTTACTAGCGTGTCGGCAATTTCTTGGCCGTAGGCTCCAATATTTTGCACAGGTGCAGCTCCGGCCGTACCCGGGATTGCCGATAGGGCTTCGATTCCACGTAGATTCATCTCTACAGTTCGCTTAACTACGCTATCCCAGTTTTCGCCAGCATTAATCTCTAGAGTGGTACTAGATGCAGAGTCTGATAGCACCGTAGAGCCCTCGATGCAGTTTCGAATTATCAAGCCATCATAGCCTTCGTCGTGAACTATTGTATTACTGCCGCTGCCTAAGATGTGAAATGGTATGTTTTGAGACTGGGCGTTATTTATGGCTTCAACCAGTTCTTCTTTTGTGTGTACATTGGTCATGAAACGCGCTGGTCCGCCGATCTTCATGGTTGTGTAATTTCGAAGAGGTATTTGTGTGTGTACTTTCATACTGCATCTAGTATACGAGTTTTAAGGGAAAAGTGCTATAATACAGCAGATATGCACCCGTAGCTCAGTGGATAGAGCACTGGTCTTCGGAACCAGGTGTCGTACGTTCGAATCGTACCGGGTGTACCATTTTTGAATAATATATTATGGATAATTTAAATCAGCACGGACAATTATTAGCTCGCTTGCTCCAACAAGCGAGAATTTCTCGTGATGAATACGGTAAAGAGCGCAATGCCGCCGAAAAGGTGCACATAGTAGGTGCTGGCGGTACATTAACTGCTGCGTACGAGCAGTTACGAAACGCTGCCGAATATGCCGAAGAGCATTTATTGCTCGAGCGGGCAATACGTCGTTTTTATCGTCGATTATTCTTACTAAGAGATGGGGATTTAATATCTCGAAGTGGCGACGAATTGGCGATAGAGCTAACTCTAGCGGGCTATGTGCTAAACGATTCTATCCCTGAAGTTACGGTACAGAAAATCAACAATCTAGCCAGTTTGCATTATTCAGCCTACGAGTCTCTGGTGCGTGACAAGCGTAGTTTATCTCGTGCTGAAGCCTGGACAGTTGAAGTGTTAGCCTCTGAGATAGAGCAGCTTCTGGTTGAGCAGTTCGATCGAAAGGCATTTGTTCATTTCGCTCATCAGCGCATCATGGACAGCGTAGATTTTGGGCGAATATTTCGCGGAAAGTTGCCACCAGATATAGAAGCGGCACTGTTTGTGGCGATACATAGGGCCCTGCTAAAGTCAGACTCTGCAACAGTTAGGGCTAGTCTGCTAGAACGTCTGGGTCAATCACCGCGTGCGTATTCCGACTATATTGCTACCAACAAGCAGATTGATGACCTCCTAGACTCAGGTACGGTAGACAAGCTTTTTCGCTATATCGATCGACACGGGGCGCCTTTACGCGTGCTTCGCCACTTGGTTGACTCAAATCCGGACGCTATCGATAAGCTGCAAAATAAAAATGTTTTCCTGAGCGAATATGAGGCGCAAATCGAGCGAGATTATTCAAATACAACCCAGAAAATTAATCGAGGGATTATAAAGAGTGTAATATTTCTAATAATCACGAAGTTTCTGATAGGTGTTGGCCTAGAGGTGCCATATGACTACCTTGTGGCTGGTACAATTCTGTGGGTTCCGTTAATTATAAATCTTTTATTCCCGCCACTCTACATGGTGTTGCTGCGTGCCACTCTATTGTTGCCGGGTAGGGCGAATACCGAAAAATTAGTTTCCCAAGTTGAAGAAATGCTTTATGGAGACTCAAAGAGCAGGCAGTTATCGCGTCGACAAACTCAGCAGTTTGGGGTCGGTTATACTATTTTCTATGCTTTGGCATTTGTCATAGTGTTTGGTGGTGTGGCTTGGCTGCTTTGGAGGTTCTTTGGCTTTGATATCGTTCATCTTCTGGTATTCTTCGTATTCTTGTCGGCCGCTAGCTTCCTTGGATTCAGACTATCAAGGCAGATTCGAGAGCTTGAAAGTGTCGATAGTGACCAAAACGGTGTAACTATCGCTAGAGACTTTCTGTATATGCCATTTGTAGTGGTGGGCAGATATATGAGCGAGAAATATGCACAGGTTAATATTGTCGCTATGACCCTAGATATGCTAATAGAGCTACCCTTGAAAACCATCTTGCGCCTAATCCGTCAGTGGAGCGCGTTTATTAGCAGCAAGAAAGACCAGTTGTAAAAAGCAGTAGACATTTTTACCTCTGTTTGATATAGTTTTAAAAGTATTCGGGCCAGTAGCTCAGCTGGTTAGAGCACCTGCCTCTTAAGCAGGGTGTCGAGGGTTCGAGTCCCTCCTGGCCCTCCATAAAAAATGTCAGACTCTTGGTCTGGTGTTTTTTATATTAGGGGTGGGCGCTATCACTTATTGGAGTAATATTATTGTTGTTGCTAAAATTAGATCATGTCAAAGAAAAAAATCAACAATAAACTCAAAAAATTCCTTTCTATAAAAGAGGTCGTCATGTTATCGCTAGTTCTGGCGAATTTTGTATTTTTAGGCATGGAGCATTTTGATAAACTGTCACGTTCGCAGCTCCTTGCAGTTGAGGTTCTGGATGTGATCATTGCTTGTATATTTTTGGCAGAGTTTTTCTTTGAGCTTCATTTTGCAAAAGACCGTAAGCGCTACTGGAAGCATTACGGCATATATCTTTTAGCGGCGATTCCCATACCGACCGAATCGTTCGAGATTCTGCGTGGTATTCGTGCGCTTAGGCTTGTAAAGCTATTGCAAATGTTTGCTCATTTGCGCTACGAAAGAAACACTCGGCTGTTTGGAAACTAGCTATAGGGGTGGTATAGCGCACCAAAACTGTTAAAATGGTTAGAGTGAAGATACTAAATGGCCGAGAATTGGCTGAATTCATAAAAGAGCGACAGGCTCGACAAGTGCGTGGGTTGCGCCAGGCCGAGGGCATAGAGCCCCGACTTGCCATAGTGCGCACAGCGGACAGCCCAGTTATAGATACTTATGTGCGGGTAAAGCAACGGTATGGATTGGACACATTGGTGGATGTCGAGCAACACAGTGTTAGCGACAGTGTACTTTTTAGCACTATCGATGAGCTAAATGAACGCGATGATGTACATGGAATAATTGTCCAATTACCCCTAAGCGATGAATCTCAGACCGAAGAGGCTGTTAATCGGGTAAAGCCATCAAAAGACGTTGACGGCCTAGGAAAGGGCGCAGAGCTAACTCCTGCGACACCTATGGCTATAGACTGGCTGCTGGCTGGCTACAATGTAACCCTCAAGGGTAGAAAGATTGCGATAGTTGGCAACGGCAGGCTAGTTGGTGCACCGCTGGCAAAATTGTGGCGCGATGCCGGTTTGAGCGTAGAGGTATTTGATGAAAATACTAAGAATATGCTGAGAAAGCTACCAAAATATGACGTAATTATTACAGCAGTCGGTCGGCCAAATCTAATTCCAGCTGAATCTATAGGCAAGGGCGCTACGGTGGTAGACGCAGCAACATCGTCAGAGCATGGCGAAATAGTTGGGGACCTCGCTTTAGATGTGCGCGCTAGGAGAGACTTGGCGATAACTCCAGAAAAGGGCGGAGTTGGCCCACTTACCGTGGCAGCATTATTCGATAACGTCATTCGTGCCGCACGATCTACGGCAGGAAAAAAGTAAAATTATTTTTTATCAAGAGTTTCTTTTATGCGAGCTACTACCTGGCTAGGTGTTAAGTCAGCCTTGACTATATAACTACTGACATTTAATTTCTTTAAGTCGTCCGGTGACTCCTCTAGGCCTGTGTTGGTTAATATAATGACTGGGACATCTTTACCCCAGTCATTTGAACGGATAACCTTTAGTGCTTCAGTTCCATTCATTTCAGGCATTTGCAGGTCCAGCAGGATAATGTCTGGTAGAAATTCGCGCACAAGTTCAACTCCATCGCGTCCATTACTGGCCCACTGCACATCAAAGTTTTCATTCTCAAACTTCAGTCGATACATTTGACTGATAGTCTGATCATCTTCGATAATCGCTATCCTGGTCATGGGGTAATTATAACATAGCAATTACATGATTGACATAACTAGGTATAATTTGTATAATATAAGTCATTATGAATAGCTTTTACGATACTCTGGGTTCGAAAAGTTTAGATTATGAAAATAATGATAGCTTGAGAATCCGTAGTGTAGTCGGCGGTATGCTAGCTGGTGTGGCTATAGCGGCTTCTGCTGTGAGTTTTGGATATGTAGCTAAGACGACTTACGATATACAAAATTTGCAGGTGGAAGTAGACTTAGATCAAGTGGTTGGCGGGTCTGCTAGATAGCCGTACCCTCTAATATAGTTGTGTAAATTATAATTCTATGCTATAATATAAATATTGCATGGCTCAAAACATTACCCCTAGGAGGTGAAAGCAATGAAGCTACTGCAAGCGGCGTTTTGGTGGGCGACTCTCATCATCACGTTAGTTATTATCGACGACATTTTGTTTGGTCCTGTGTTTTGGTCACTGACACTAGTGAGTCAGTCGATCGCCACACTGGCGGCTTTTGTGGTTAGTTTGGCGCTTCAGCTTTGGTTGATTAGCCAGGCTGTGCGCCAAAGTCCGCACCCATTCGCACGATGGTTTTTGAGCCGTCTTATGATAGAGCGATCCAATAAGGAGCTTAAGAGACGCGAAAACTCCATCAAGAAGTCAGTTACGTCTATAGGTGCCGCTTTTTTTGCAACCTTGCTGGTTGGCGGCGTCATTGCAAGCCTCCAACTCAACAAGTATTTGCAGGTATCAGTGCGTGCCAAGTGGGCTGTCTTCGCGATGCTGTCTGCGGCCTACTCAGTAGAGTTTGCCCTCATCCATGGTGGATGGGGAATAGGCAAAGTACTGAAGGCTGTCGTCGACACCATGCTCCCCTAGAAGCCATCTAGGGGAGCCTTTCCTTGTTATGAAAATGGTAATTTGCTACGATAGTTATTAATATGAATATATATCTTACAAAAGGAACAGGCGATGGCCCAACTACGCTGTCGGCCTTTGATAGCGCACTGAATGATGCTGGTATAGCTAATTATAATCTACTAAAGTTAAGTTCGGTTATTCCACCCGGATCTACCATACTGCGCCCAAAAGAGCACGAGATGCCGATTGATGGCGAGTGGGGAGATAGGTTATATGTGGTTATGGCAGAATATAGAACTGCGGAGATAGGCGTAGAGGCTTGGGCTGGTGTAGGCTGGGTTATTGAAGAAGAGTCGGGAAAGGGTCTTTTTGTAGAGCACGAAGGAACTAATCGCGATAAGGTTGCTCGTGATATCCAGCTTAGCCTTGAAGCTCTAATGAAGACTCGAGGTGTCAGTTTCGGTGAGATAAACATGGAGCTAAACGGTGCTATTTGTATGGACGAACCTGTGTGTGCCATGGTCGTTGCGGTCTATAAAGCTGAGAGTTGGTAGTGGGGCATGAGTATAGAGCATAGTAGTAGGGGCATGGGTTTTAAGGCCTACGAAGATCTTGTGAAGAGATGTGCAAGCGGCCCCCAACTAGAGGGGCTTATCGAAGAGTCATACGAAGCAGCATTGCATGATAGTAGATCTATGCTCACAAGAATAGAGGGTGCGGAATGGCTCGTGGCGATACCTATTGAGTATCATCAGGACTACAGAAAAGAGTTCTTTGAGACTCATTTTCCAGACCGAGAAGTCTACTACATGTCGCTACCTGATTCTGATGATATTGACGTAAGCCAACTTCAGGGTTACCTAGAGGAGTTATCTAGCAGAGGGGCTTTAGTTGTGTATGATTATATGGCTGGTAGCGACGATCTGGTTGGCGGTCTGACCTCTCGATATGGCGCAGACTGTACGCCTGTTACTGAAGCATATGGGCGCGAATATGGATTACCGAGCGTAAAACACTTTACTGCCATTGCGGAGCGCTCACCAGAGGCAACTAGGGGGGGTGTAAGAATGTCCATTATCGATGCCATTAAGTCGCTAGAGAGTCCTGAGCTTCCAGAAAACGGAGTCGCTGTACTGAGTCCGCATTGTCTCAGTAGGTCGCCTGAAATACTTGATGAAATTTGGGGCATTTACAGTCAGCAGTTTGAGCATCTAGTGGAGGACCATCCATCGCTACAAATTCAGCCCAGAGAAGAACTTGAGCGCATGCTACTTGACGATAGTGCGTTAAATATTGCTTGTTTTGAAGACGGCAGTGTTGTTGCATTGGGATACCTTGTATACAATATGGAAAAGTGTGTTTGGCTAGACGCTGCGTACTATGAAGACAGGGTGCGTGAAAAGGACAAAGAAGTCGATTTGGCTTATTTCCCTGGTATAGTAGTAGAGTCAAGCCGTGCGCAACAAGGCGGCGGATACGTAGATTCAATCATAAAAAAGATAGAGGATGTGTACGAGCGCTCAGACAGAGATGGTATGCAGATAGTATTTCAATGTACTAATGTTTCCGAAACTTATATACCAAAGATAGTCACAGATGTGATAGAAAAAAACGGGGTATTTAGTTTTGGGGGTGCCCACACTGATCAATATGGTGCTTTTAAAAACTTTGCAGAGTATAAATACAGGGTTAAGGATCTTTCCTAGGTCTGACTGTATACTTCTCTAGCATCATAGAGGGGTGTAGCCTTGACTTAAAGGTTCTTAATCCCTCTAGACCCAAATCCTGCTCTATGTTCATATGTGAGAATCCTTCCTTTCCTAGCTTTATTGCAAGTTCGTGCAGCGCATATAAGAAGGAGTGTGGATACTTGTGGTCGGCGCGTATGTGATTTATATTTACGTGTCCATGAGGGGCGTTTTTATACATGCATACGGCGACTATCTCATCATCGTTATAGATACACGACACCTTCAGGTCGTACATATCTAATTTGTCGAGAGACTCTAGCATGACTCGGTTTTCATCATCATCTATATCGTTCTCGACGGGAATTTTTTTTATGAAGTTGGAAATCTCTTCTCTCTCCGTATGACTAATCGATACTAGATCTTTGGTATATAAGCTGGGGTACTCTAGGCGTATTTTATTAATCTTCCGACGTATTTTTTTGTAGTCCTTGGACGCTAGCTCTGAGAACAGTGGTATATCTATGACGTATTCAGAAATGTCTACATCGTTTTCGCAATCGAAGTCGTTTCTAATTTGTTCGATAGAGTACTTCGGTACGGAGTAAACCACACGTTCTTGATTTATTGATTGCTCGTATTCAAATATCGACTGTATGTCCTGACTAGCTTGGCCTGGATCACCTAGATACGTATAGACTACTCTATTGCCTGATTGAAGGTATGATGATCTTATGACGATACCACTACTTCCTATTGGCGCATACTCTAAATCATTGTATAGATTCCACCATGCAATTAGCGTTCCCGGCATTGTGTCGGCGTAGGGTATAAAGTCTTGGTTTAAGAACTCAAGGCGGCGCCTTAAGGCCTCATCTGGTTTGGTAAATTCTAAATTGGACATGATGCTGTGTTTATTTTTAACATATTTAGTATATTTTTACAAGCGTAAGTACCGTGCGTGTATAATGTAAGTACATGGACATTATTTTAATGGCATACGTACCAGCAATTATTGGAATGTGTGCAATTATATATCTGCTTTACGTGCGTCGACGCGAATCTTTAGTTTATCGACTCTTCCTTGTCATGCTGCTGCTTGTAGTAGCATGGCTATTCTCCCAGATGCTGAGTTTTTTTGTAGATGATGACTTATCGCTAACTTTACTGCGCCTATCAGTTGCATTTTCGTGTCTTGCTATGCCGATGTTTGTAGTTTTTTCTACGGTGTTCAGCTTGAATTTGAGCCACATGTCACGCAGGTTGTATGTTTTCGCAAGTGTATTGTTTGTGCCATCGGTCATATTTGCGCTACTATCACTTTCTCCATTTATGATTACAGGTGTATTCAACGAAGGCATTCACCAGCATATCGAGACTACGTATATCTATGAGATGCAGGGTTATTATTCTATGATTTATAGCGCGTTGGCCATAGCAACTCTAATAAGAAACCTAATGGATCACTCATTTGGCGGTGAACGACGAGCCCAACAACTTTTAATTATTGGGTTTTGTTTTCCGTTAGCTGTTAACGGATTGTTCTACTTTATATTTCCGGTAGATATTTTGCTGGCGCAGTTCTTGCTGCCCATCACCTTCTTTGTGACAGCGCTAGTAATTACCTATGCAATAGTAAAGCATAAGCTTTTTGATGTCCGCGCTGCTGCCGTAAGGACTCTAGCATACATATTGTCTCTCGGCGCTTTGGCGGCTATATACTTCGCTAGTGCCTATCTTGCATCTGTGGTGTTCTTCCAGGGAAATACTACAACAGGAATAAGTTTCAGTCCAGTTAATATAGCAATGGCTCTGATTCTAGCTTTTATATTTCAGCCGATCAAAAGGTTCTTTGACAGAGTAACAGACAGTATTTTTTTCAGAGACCGCTATGATTCAGATGATTTTATCGCTAGACTAAATGAAACTTTAGCATCGACTCTAGATCTGCGAAATCTGCTAGTCCGAGCGTCAACCGAGATAGGGTCTACTATGAAAGCTGAGCATGCATTTCTTTACGTTCGATACAATCACACGCACAAAGTGATGGCAGGCACAAAGCGATACTCTGCACTACCAACGAAAGATGTTGAGTATTTGAACCGATATGTCCTAGAGAGGGATGGTGATGTAATAGTGGCCGAACTCTTGCCAGAACGTCACCAAGTGCGCAGGATACTAAATAGTCATAAGACTGCTATCTTGATGGCTTTGACGCGAAAGGGTAAAGTGATTGGCTACTTGGGGCTGGGCGAGCAAAGAAGCTCAGGCTATACAGATCGTGATGTTCGGGTCCTAAAAACAATCGCCGACGGTCTAGTGATTGCAATACAGAATGCGTTGTCTGTTCAGGAAGTGAAAGATGTGAATGCACACCTAGAGCAGCGAATTGACGCCGCTACTGCAGAGTTGCGTACGTCAAACGAGCGACTAAAGAAACTAGATGCTACAAAAGACGAGTTTATTAGTATGGCGAGCCACCAGTTGCGCACACCGCTAACTAGCATAAAGGGCTATATTAGCATGGTTCTAGAGGGCGATACTGGCAAGGTAAACCCCCAAACTACCAAGCTCCTTGAAGAGGCGTTTATAAGCAGTGAGCGCATGGTAGGCCTGATCCATGACTTTCTAAATGTTTCGCGTATTCAGACCGGTAAATTTATGCTAGAGAAAGAACCATTAGACCTGGTTAAAATCGTAGATGAAGAGGTCAACAGTCTTGTGCTGACAGCTCAGAGTAGAGGGCTAGAGTTGCAGCTATCAACCAAGCTAAAGAAGCTAGTCGTAGAACTAGACCAAACAAAGATGCGCCAGGTGATAATGAATTTTATAGACAACGCACTTTACTATTCACCATCCGAAAAGAAAGTTACGGTCACTCTAGCTACACGCGGTGACCGAATAGAGTTCAGAGTGAAAGACGAAGGGATAGGTGTACCAAAGAAGGAGCAGGCCGAATTGTTTAAGAAGTTCTACAGAGCCTCAAATGCCCGCATACGACGCCCAGACGGCACTGGAGTGGGGCTATTCTTGGCCAAAAAGGTCATTGCGTCACATAACGGCGGTGTAATATTTGAAAGCACAGAAGGAAAGGGCAGTACGTTTGGGTTCTGGCTACCTATGCCAGCAGACGACAAAGTAAAAACCTCTCGCAAATAATCTACGAGAGGCTTATTGCCGATAGCTCAAAGGCAGTATACTAGAATAATCTGCGGCTACCTAGGTAGTAAGCTGTTGCTCCAGCTAGCGATACTGCGCCAGCGAGTTGCATCACTGCATCTGCTACACCAGTCTTTGGTAGTTCGGCGGGTGCTTCTGGCTCTGGCTTAGCAGGAGTAGGTGGAGTTGGCTCAGGTTTTACTGGCACTACTGGCTTTGTTTCACAGTCTGCAAGATTGGTTGAGTGGATATCTGCATCGAATTCAGCCTTCTTGATGACCTTGATAGTTTTATCTGCTACAACACAAACTTTTATCTCTTTACACTCTTCGCTGTCAATCGGTGCGTATTTGCTTTCATCTTCCTTTGGAACGGTGATGATATTTCCGGTATTAGGGTCGCATACCTCGACATCGCCCGGCTTTGGAGTATCGACTGGTACTTCATCGCAATCATCAGGATTGCCCGGTACCTCTGGCGTATCTACACAGACCTTATTTACCATGTCGCCAGCTTTGTACTCTAGGATCTTGGCTGTTAGTGTAAATGTTTCACTTTCACCGACTTTTAGCTCGGCAATTTTGTGAGTCCAGACATTGTCGGTGATAGTGCCAGCCTCAGCTGAAACAAGCACGATATTGCTATCTTTTGGAGTGTCGGTGATTACCGCGTCTTTTAGATCAATCTCACCAGTATTTGTGACCTTGATCTGGTAGGTAAAGTTTTCACCCACTTTTACGGTATCGCGCTCTTTGTCATTGACTAGCTTTTCAACATCAATTCCTGGCTTTTTTGGCGGCTCCTCTGGCTTCGGGGTGTCAATTGGCACATCATCGCAATCATCTGGATCACCAGGTATGTCAGGTGTGTCCACACATACGTTATTCACCATATCGCCAGCTTTGTATTTAAGGATTTTTGCAGTTAGTGTAAATGACTGACTCTCACCAATCTTTAGCTGCGGTATTTTATATGTCCACATATTGTGCGCAATTGTGCCAACATTTGCAGATACCAAGATTATATTGTTATCTTTCGGGATATCGGTAACAGTTACGTCTTTTAGATCAACCTCACCAGTGTTTGTAACTTTGATTTGGTAAGTAAAGTTTTCGCCAACCTTTACAGTATCGCGCTCTTTGTTGTTGACTAGCTTTTCAACCTTTACACTAGGAGTTTTTTCTTCAGGCTTTGGAACAGAGAACTGTGCTGTACAGGCATCATTTGTACGATTACCCAAAGATGTCTGAGCTGTCACTCGGGCACTGTAATTGCCAGGTTTAGTCTGGCTGTATGTATAGCTAGCAGTTTCCTTGCCTGTTTTGACAGTTTTGTTGGTTATATTTCCAGCTTCATCTCTAAATCCAAATACATAGCTGTTTATCTTGGCACCGTTTTTAACCTCTGCCTTTGCGCTGAATTTAAACCTAGTGTTACTTAACTTCTCAACGCTCAAGTCGATACATTTTGCCACTGGTTTTGGTTCTGGCTTGGGCGGCTTTACCGGGGTAGCATTTACTGGATTACCGCAGGGCTTGATAATCGCAAATAGGAATTTACCATTTTTATCAAACTTAACCATTGCGGTCTGGTCGTCGGCCATGCGGCTAGTTGGATAAATTGCGGCATTTGTGCCAGCAATCTTGTTTCCGCCGCTCATGTTGCGAATAGCGGTTTTAGCTCCAGTCGCAACAGTTTTTCCGTTTACTGTTATGCGACCGTCACGGTGAACTATACCATGCTTAATATCTCCAGATATGGCAGCCTTGCTTATTCCCATGGCGCCAAATATTTTAGAGCCTTGGCTATACTTATTTCGAGCTTCCTCTGGGCTCATCGTACCGCAGTAAATTACGGCATATTTATCGCAATCACGTGTGTTGTCTACTGCCTCAGCCTGTAGCTGGACAATACCAATTGTGGCTACAGATAGTAAAGCTATCGCAAAGCCTATTAGTTTTCCCTTCATTACTGAACCTCCTCGCTAGGTTTGTAATTACATTTAATGTATCTTACGCACAGTTGAACTCCATTCCAAAGGTGCCTCACCCAATTAAGGGACTATACACCCAATCTATCACAAATTTATAGATTAGTCAACGTGCTACACCATTATTTACAACAAGTCGCAAGCACGATTGCTAAATATTTTCACCACACAAAAAGCCCTATATTTCTATAGGGCTTTTTACTTTGTGCGAGACTGTCGACTCGAAGAGGGGAGCGGTCAGTCTCTATTTAGCCAAGTAGGTTTCGGCCGCGTACAGCGTACACGCTACCAGCGGCTAGAGCTGAAGCAACGATTGCAACTAGGCTATCTAGACCACCAGTTTTTGGCAGCTCTGCAGGAACTTCGGCTGGTTTTTCAGCAGGAGCTTCTGGCTGTGGTTTCTTTGGCTCTTCAGGCTTTACTGGCGCAGCTTCACAGCTGGCTAGGTCTTTAGAGTGCTTGCTAGAGTCAAAGTCGTTCATGTCTATGGTAATGACTTCTTTTGATTCTAGATCACAAACCTCGATGTTCTCAGGTATAGTTACTACCAAGCAGTCGTTTAGGTTCTTAGAGTGCTTCTTAGAGTCAAAGTTCTTTTCATCAATCTTGATGACTTTCTTTGAAGCTAGATCACAAACCTCGATCATCTTTGGTTGAGGCGCAGGAGTCGAACATTCAGTCTTAACACTGAACTGTACGAAACGCTTTTGCTGAGTAGAAACACCAACTGTACCGATGTTTACACCAGTAGTAGTTATAGTGTTGCCAAGAGTTTGCAGCTTTGAACCGTTTGCGTCTAGTAGCTCTGTTGAGCCGCTAACGTAAGCAAGTTTTGAAGCTTTTGCTAGTGTGATGCCAGCAGTGTCAGTGGTTGCAGATGGGTTTGCATTGCTTGCAGAAACTGTAACCTTTGAGCTGTGGCTAGTAGCGCTCGCTGTAGGCAGAGTCGCAACAACTTTTACATTGTTTAGGGCGTCTGGGCCTGGGTTGTGAATACGAACCTTGAACTGGAATGTGTTGCCACAGGTACCAGTAGCAGGGTCTACGAATGCACTGTTGGTCGATACATTTTTAACACGGTAAATGTCACCGCCTTCGATCTGACCGGCAGCCGCTGCAAAAGCAGAGCTAGCAAGCAGAACAGCAGCTGAAATAATTCCAACTACAGAAAGTAATGATTTTTTCATAACTTCTCCTTTATAAATAAAATTATCTAATGCTAAATTAGGTTGTTATTATTTGCGTAAACTAGATAGTCACTGAATCTTTAAGGTTGAATGCCGCATGACGACAAGGAGAGCGTTGCCACTCTAAATCCTTGTCGCCATGCTGGCGATGGCATCAACTTTGTTGCAAATAGTAGGGTTGCGTCACCAAACGCATTGAACTTGAGTTGTCAGAACTCGTCGGCTACAACCGGCAAGTTTGCCGTGTCAGACTCACCGGCGAGGCCGTTGGCCTCGACAGTTGCCGTCACGGACATGCTTCCCGGCGTGTTGCCGGCCCAGGCTTGTGCACGATAGCACGTCTTACCCGTGGGGCAAGCAGTGCCGTCCCAGCGGACGTTCACGGGTACGAGACCAGAGATCGTTCCACCGGTGGCAGAGACCTTGACCGAGACGGGGTCACCGTCGGGGTCGGAAGCCTCGATCCACACATAGCCGTTCCCGTTCACGTAAAGGTGAGCGGGAGACCCCATGATGTTGACCACAGGCTTGCGGTCAACCACGGGAGGAGTGTCACACTCGACGACGGTGACCGTGTAGGTCGCCGACTTGTTGACCGGTGCACCAAGTGCAAACGTACCGGAGTACGTCCCGACTCCCAGACCGGTGAAGGTCGTGGAGGCGGTCCCGCCAGCGTTGACAGTGCCTGCGCTCTTCGACTGGGTGCCGAGAGTGAAGGTGCCACCAGCTGCGGTCGTGTTCGGGTTCGCACCCGAGACGGTGACCACACCGGTCTTCTCACCGGGCTTGACACAGGCGCCTGCCGAAGCAGACACGGTCGGAGCCTGGTAGGTGACCGGAGGCGGAACATCGTTGCACTTCAGGTTGATCTTCGCGGATGCATCGGCCTTGGCCTTCGCCTCAGCGTCGATCTTGACCTGAGCCTCAAGCTCTGCCTTTTTGGCGTTGACAGCAGCGAGCTTGCCGCGCACCTTCACTCGGATGGTGGCGGAAGCTGAAGCAGTCGACGCTGCAGAAGCTTCACCGTAGAGGGTGCCGCTGGTGCAATTGAGGGTACCGACAGCCTTGGCCGTGGCATTCGCCTTGGCCTCAACAGTCACATCTTCCTCGATGTCCAGGTTGTAACGAACCTGAACGACCTTGTCTGCATAGCGGTCAACCTTCTTACCGATGAAGTTCCAGCAGTTCTTGACCAGCTTGCCGCCGATCAGGTCGAAGGCGTGACGGTAGTACCGTCCCTTCAGCACCAGAACTGCGTCACCCTTGGACACCGTCCACTTGAAACCGAGGTCGATCTTGTTGTATCGACCCATGTTCCAGAGACAAGAGCCCTTCTTGACGACCACGACACGTGCGCCGCGGGTCTTCTTGAAGATCTGCTTGCTCTGGGTGGTCCGGTTCGCAGCGGTGCACTTGGTGCGAATGCGCGGCGCCTTGCGGAGCTGCTTCTTCGTCACCTTCTTCGAGTGGTTCGGGTTGACCCAGGTGACCTGGGTTGCACCGTTGATGACGGCGCGGATCGTGCTGGTGACCTCAGAGGTTGCCGTCGAAGTCGCGGACGACTCGATTTTCACCTCGTTGGTGTTGGCGCTCGCGGTCGGAGCCACGAGCGTGATGGTTGCCATCGCGACGAACAGGGCCGCGATGATTGCGATGAATCGCTTGAACATGTTGATCCCCTCCTAAGGGGTAGTAGGTTCAGACGGCCCGAGAGCCGAAGCAGACAGGCTGTCTGGACGCCCCTGGATGGGTACGACTTGATATCAGCGATTATTCACTGACATGAAGTCGTACCCATAAAGGAAGGATCCTATTTGCAGTAGTTGATGTCATATTATGGGCTTAGCTCTGCGAGCACGAAAGTACTCAAGCGAGCATAAAGACCCAATGACTATCTAGTTATACACTTCACTAACAACTGGGTAGTTGCTAGTGACTACTTGGCTAAGTTGTTAAATAACTCCTCTTCACAAAAGGGGTGAATCGGGGATACTTCCGTAGGTTCTCCCGTTTCCTCTCCCACCTCCCATTGAGGTTATTATCACATTAGCACAAAATATATAAATTGTCAATATATACAACACAAAATAAACACTAGCGCAAATAAATTGTATTACCAGATATAAAAACACCAAATGTAGCGGTGTTAAGCAGGCTGTAAACACTATATATGAAAACATTTGACAGAGATTGTCAATAGGTATATAGTGTTTTGATACGCTCCAGATGTTCTGGATAAGGCGTACGAACCCTACAGAAAGGGGTGTTCGGTTTGACAAACAAGCCGACGCAGGAGGAACTCCGAATCGATCCAGTGATGGACGAGATGTTTCGAAGCGAGTCGAAGACGAAGAACCTGATCTTGCGGTCAACGCAGCGTAAGCTGCTGAACTTCTGTGAGGACCAGGACGAGGTCCGTCAGCTGATGGTTTGGCTGCTCAAGAGCGGCGTGCCCATTCGGCAGATGATCGTCGACATCAAGACGGTTAACGTGCGGCTGGCAATCCAGCTCTGTCGCTACAAGGACACCGACCTTTTTGGTTCGACCGCAGTGTCGTTTCGAAACGTCGTGTTCTCGGCAACCTCCTGAATTCTGCATGGTGCGGCGAGTAGTTCACGGCCTTGTTGGCTGCAGAACACTTGTCCGCACCATGCGGAGGTAAATACCACTGTAACCAAGCTACTTGTCAGAAGAAAGTAACAGGCAGAAGTTCTGGTGGTGATTCAGATATAGCCCACAAGCGTTTTAGAGAGGCTCTGGAGCATTTACGGCCATTAACCGCAACAGAACGCCTTTTCAAGGAACTCGTGCTGAGAGCGTGGAATGATGAGTACGGACAAGCTGTCGAGAACGCTAAGCGTATCACGGACGAGATTGACTACTACCGTAACCTCCGCAAGTCTACCAATGAGAAGTACATCATGGATAAAATCACGGAAGAAGATAAGAACGCTCAAATTGTTACCATTAAACAGAAAATTGAAGACTTAGAAAACGAGCGAATAGAGGCTGACGCTTACGTTAAGGAGAAAGAGCGAATTGTAGACGACGCCATGAGCTTTATAAAGACGCCTGACATTTTCTGGAACCGTGCAAATACCAACATACGACAGGATATACAACTGTTACTTTTCCCGAATGGAATTGTGTACGACTTTGAAACTGGTTTTGGAACCGCAGAAAAGATTAAATCTTATCTGTTAATAGAAAAAATCGCCGATAATTCGGCGAATAATTCTGATTTGGTGACCTCACGGGGAATCGAACCCCGATTGCCAGGATGAAAACCTGGTGTCCTAACCGTTAGACGATGAGGCCGTAAAATCTATTCTACTCGAGAAATCATAGCAAAAACTACCAATTTTAGCAAGCTATAAAACAATTCAAAAATGGAGTATAATAGCAGTACAACCACATTTCCTAACCGGAAGGAGGGGCACATGATTAAATCAATCCAAGTCACAGGAGTAAAATACACTCCAGATGAGCGCACAAGGAAATATATCCTTCGAAAGATCGGTCGTCTAGATCGATTCCTGCCGCGTCATGCACGTAAAAGCGTATCTGCCGAGATAAAATTGCGTGAGATAAATGGCAGTAACGGCAATAAGTACGAAGCGGAAGTGTTGCTGCGCGTACCAGATAAGCATCTGAGCGCAAAAGACTCTACTTTAAACGTGATGGCTGCAATTGATATCGTAGAGGCTAAGCTTGCCAACCAACTTCGTAAATATAAAGAAAATCACGTTGGCCATATTGGCAAGACTCGTGCTGTGCTAGCCAAGCTAAAGCGTAGCTATGCTCGTGATAGCGCATAATATAATTAGCAACCAATGAAAAAGCAAAGCGGACTACGAGGTGTTAACCTTGGCGGTTGGCTAGTCCTTGAAAAGTGGATGACCCCACAGGTTTTTGATGGTTTTAATGCAAGAAATGAATGGGAGTTAACTCAATCCAAAAGAGGCCGCGATAGCATAAAGAAGCATCAGAAGATGTTTATTTATGAGTCTGATTTTAAGTGGCTGAGAGACAATGAAGTTGAGCTAATTCGAATACCGTTTGGATATTGGGTGTTTGGCGATGAGCCGCCCTATGTGAAGTGTGTGGATAGGTTGGACTGGGCCGTAAAAATGGCCAAAAAGTACAATCTTAGGGTGCTGCTTGATATGCACGCAGCGGTCGGTGCTCAGAATCGGGCCGATCATAGCGGTAGCGGCAGTTCTAGTATCACTATATCCTGGCTGGGTAATAGAGATAATCAAAATAAAACTATTTCGGTGCTGGAGCGCATAGCTGATCGATATAAAAATGAACCGCACATCTGGGGTATTCAGCTTCTTAATGAGCCAGACTCTGATAAATATGGTTTTCGATTGATAAGTTTTTATCGCAGGGCGTATCGTAGGGTTATTAAAAAAGCCCGACCTGGTACTCGGATAGTTTTTTCTGATGCATTTATGCCTTGGCTATTGACTGGTGCGTTATGGAAAAGGTCGCATTATCCGGTGATTATGGATGTGCACATTTATTTTTGTTTTGGTGTCAGAAAACATTTACATTATAAACAGCAGATCGCCAGACTGAATAAATGGCGCTTAAGGCTTAGGTTTTTTAGTTTTTTTCAACCCGTAATGATAGGTGAATGGAGCGGAGTCTTGCACAAGGAAGGTTTCGAAAAACAGCATGAGTTTGCTAAAATCCAGCAAAATATGTTTGATAAACTCGGTTATACCCACTGCTATTGGAGCTATAAAACCAGCAGCACTAGTGGCTGGAACTATCGTAAATTGGTTGAAAAAGGTTTTAACGATTAGATTTTGTTTGCTACACTAAAGGAAGTATGGTGGGTAAATTCTCAAAAAGAACTATTAAAGACGTACCGATCGACAACAAGACAGTTCTTGTACGTGTAGATTACAATGTGCCATTAGATGAAGATGGAAAAATTGCTGATGATTTTCGTATTCAAGCCAGTCTAGGAACCATTAGATACCTGATGAAGAGGGGCTGTAAAGTCGTATTGATAAGTCATCTCGGAAGGCCTGAAGGCCGTGAAGAGAAATTCAGTTTAGCGCCTGTAGCCAAAAGGTTGGGCGAGTTGCTTGGAAAAAAAGCTATTTTTGTAGAGGATTGCATAGGCGACAAGGTTCGCATGGCAGTAAAGAAAGCATCCAAAAATACGATTACTTTGTTGGAGAATCTACGCTTTTACAAAGAAGAAGAGGCGAACGACCAAAAGTTTGCTAAATCTATCGCGAGGGATACCGGCGCTAGATACTTTGTACAAGATGGCTTTGGTGTGGTGCATAGGGCGCATGCAAGTACTGATGCTATAACGTGCTTTGCGCCCAGTGTGGCAGGGTTACTTCTTGAACGTGAAATTCGTTCGATTCGTGGTGTTATGGACTCGCCCAAACATCCAGTTGTCGCTATTTTAGGTGGTGCAAAAGTGAGCGACAAGATGCCTGTCATCGAAGCACTAGAGCCAATAGCGGATAAGATTTTGATTGGCGGTGCTATGGCAAATACCTTTTTGAGGGTCGCAGGTGTGAACTTGGGCAAGAGCAAATGTGAAGATGGTCAGGAAGATCAGGTTAGTGAGATTTACGAGCTTGCTAAAAACAAGGTGGGTGCCGAAAATGTAGATGATTTTCTAGTTTTACCAAAAGATCTCGCTGCTGGCGAGGATGTACATTCCAGTCATCGTGAAAGTTTTAATGCAGATGAATTCCCGGCTGATAAAATGGCCCTAGACATTGGGGACGAAACCATTGAGCAGTTTGTCGATATACTAAAGGACGCTAAAACTGTAATCTGGAATGGCACGCTAGGCTACGCCGAAAATGAAGCATTTGCGCATGGGTCTGCTCGAGTGGCGCTAGCTTTGGCTACTAGCCCGGAGGTAACGTCTGTAATTGGCGGTGGTGATACGGCTGATTTCGTACGCGACTGGGACGCTAAAAAAGGAGGAAGCTTCTCGCATGTTTCCACTGGCGGCGGTGCCAGCCTGGAGTTAATCGCAGGTGATAAATTACCTGGAGTAGAGGCTTTACTAGACGCGTAGGCTTGTACCTGATAAACTAAAATAAAATATATAACCATAAGTATTTAAGATAAGAAGTAAAAGCGTGGGCAAACGAGCACTTATAATCGGCAACTGGAAAATGAACTTTACGGTGCAACAGGCTAGCATCTATGTTCTAAAGCTTAATGAAGCTATCAAAAAACGTACTAATGTAGAGGTGTCAATTGCACCGACGAGTCTTTGCTTGCAGCCGTTAAGTCTGCAGGTTGATCGCTATAAGATGAGTCTGACTGCTCAGAATTTTTATTGGCGTGATGAAGGTGCCTTTACAGGTGAAGTGTCTGCTCAGCAGCTGCGTGGATTAGTAAAGTATGCAATTATTGGCCACAGCGAGCGTCGTCATCTATTTGGAGAGCCCGAGAAGTCAATTCGCAATAAAGTTCAGGCGGCTGTTCGAAATGGAATTACGCCAGTGCTATGCGTTGGAGAGACGGCTATCGAGCGTTCCGAGGGCGAGGCTAGCGACATTTTGCACGGTCAAGTCATAAGTGGTTTGGCTAACTTGACGGCGGAAGAGGCTAAAGACATGGTTATTGCCTATGAGCCTGTCTGGGCTATCGGTACTGGAAATCAAGCAACGCCAAATGACTTGAGGCAAGCCGTAAGGGTAATTAGACGCAATATCGAGAATCTTTTTGGTAAAAAAACCTCCGAGACAATTCGTATACTATACGGAGGTAGCGTGACAACGAGCAATACGACAGATCTTTTGATGGTGAATGGCGTTGATGGGCTGCTTATAGGTGGCGCTAGTTTGCGTTTGGAAGAATTTTCTTCGATTATCGAAATAGCCCATAATGTTTATAGCAGAAAGGACTAGGTATGAAGGAGTTTGACTTTGATGAGCTAGATAGAGCTATGAGCTCGCTTCTGGGTCAGGCGAACAAGAATGAAGAAGCGTCATCTCCAGCTCCAGCATCAGGTACAACTTCAGATTCTGCGCCTTCAGAGTCGGGCGGTCAGCCATCGTCAACAGATAATGATGCAGCAACCACCGATAGTCGACCAAATGTAGATACAGATATAAGTGCGGATGCGAACATAAACGATTCGCCTGAAGTGAAGCGTGAGGAGGAGATTGTTTCGCAAGAAGCCGCTGAGCCTCCGGTAGCTGCTGCTCCGATACTTCCGCATAGGCGAGGCACTGTTGTAGATGGCTTTCATAGAAAGCCACGTCAGGCGGCCACAGTGACTCAATCATCGCCATCACGAGTCGGTAAGACTCTAGAGCCTTCGTCGCAGATTAAGGCCTCTCTGTCTATAGATGGCTTAAGTGCGAGCAGAAATCTAGACGCCGATGCTAGTAATGGTGGCAAGAGCGAATCATTGTCCGATAGTCAAGAGGCAGCACAAGACAACAATCCAGAAAGTAATCTATTAACAAAATCTGACGATAGCGCACCCATATCATTAGACTCAACAGAGAAAAGCACGGATACTGATACCGAAAATGATGCCCCTGCAAGCAATAGCTCTGTCGACGTCACCCAGCCAGTAGCGCCAGCTGATGAGACCAGCCCTAAGGCAGATCCAACTGAATCTACTAACATTACCGTACCAGGCCAAGAGCCGAGTCGTGCTCAGGATCCGATTGCAAAGGGACTGCCTAAAACACTTCAATCGAATAGTTCGCCGTTCATACCAAATGCAAAAGTAGAAAAGCGGCCACTGGATGCTAATATGAGCAGTTCGTCATCTACTTCCGGGCCAGATAGTAAGTCGGCTGTTATGCCAGTAGAACTACAGAACGAGTTGGTGTCTATCGAGTCGAAAGATGTAGACGCCACAGACGGATCTGCCGCTAACAACATAGGGGGTGGCGCGGTGTCTGACCAATTTAAAACTCCAAAAGAAGATAATGCCCAGCAACCTCAGGCTGATATATACGCAACTGCGGCCGGCACCCAACCTCTGCAGCATCCAGCTAAGCAAAAATCTGGCATAACGCGTGTCATTTGGATAGTACTTTTACTAGTGGTGGGCGCAGGGGGTGCTGCTGCACTCTACTTCTCGGGAATTCTCTAGTACAATAGGTATAAATGGATATTCTAGAGGGTCTAAATCCGGCTCAACGTGAGGCGGTAGAAACTACACGCGGCCCATTGCTGATATTGGCGGGTGCCGGAAGTGGCAAAACCAAAACTTTGACGCATAGAATTGCATATCTAATTACAAAAGAGTCGGTCTGGCCAAGCCAGATTTTAGCAGTCACCTTTACAAATAAGGCAGCAAAAGAGATGAGGTCTAGGTTATGGTGGATTTTGAAGCCGTCTGAGGCTGAGAGTAGCGTTATTCCTCGCGACTTTATGCCATGGATGGGTACATTTCATAGTATCTGTGTGCGTCTGCTTCGTATTGATGGGGAGCGTATTGGTGTTCCGCGTAATTTTGTAATTTTTGATGAAGATGACAGGCTGGGCCTAATAAAGCGAGCAATGAAGCGGCTATCTATTAGCGACAAGCAGGTAAAGCCTCGTGCGGTTTCGAGCGCCATATCGTCAGCAAAAAATAAGCTAGAGACTCCAGATGAGTATGAGTCGAGTGCAAAGTTGCCGTTTCAGAAGGCTGTAGCAGAGGTGTATCGTGAATATGAAAAGTCTAGAAAAGCTGCAAATGGTCTAGATTTTGACGATTTAATACTGCAGACCGTAGATTTACTGAGAAATGATTCAGATATCCGCGCAAAATGGCAACAAACTTTTCAATATATCTTTATTGACGAGTATCAGGATACCAATGCCGCCCAGTATGCATTAGTAAAACTTTTAGTCAACAGCGATCAGAATATTTGTGTGGTTGGCGACGACTGGCAATCAATCTACAGTTTTAGAAATGCTGATTTTACGAATATATTAAATTTTGAACGCGATTTTGCTGGTGCTAAGGTAGTAAAGCTCGAAGAGAACTACCGTTCGACAGGCGCAATCCTAGAAGCTGCCCAATCGGTGATATTGAAAAACACCGAGCGAACTGACAAAAAGCTATTTACTAGCCTGGGTCGCGGAGAGCCAGTTGAAGTTAAGGGCGTCTACGATGAGGCAGAGGAGGCGTTTTTCGTTGCTCAGACGATACGAAATAGTGTGGCTAGCGGTAAGCGTCAATATAGCGATTTCGCAGTTTTATATCGCATGAACGCTCAGAGCTATACCTTTGAAAGGGCATTTTTGCAAGCGAGGATCCCATATCAAATAGTCGGCGGCGTCAGATTCTACGATCGTCGTGAAGTAAGGGACGTCATAGCTTATCTTCGGCTGCTTTACCAACCACAAGATGTAGTTAGTTTTCGCCGAATTGCCAATGTTCCAACCCGCGGAATTGGCAATACTAGCCTGGAGAAGTTCTTAGTTTGGCAGCAAGCAACAGGCTTGGACATATTAAGTGCTATGAGGGGTGCAGACCAGGCGTCTACTCTAACCCCAAGAGCACGCAAAGCGATAAAAGAGCTAGGGTCGATACTTTCTATTATTGGTGTGCAGATTGAAGACGGACTGCCTCCATCGGAAATAATAAATACTCTGATTGAGCGAATAAGATACCGAGATTTTCTAAACGACGGATCGGCTGGCTCTGAGGATAGAATTGAAAATCTGGAAACTTTAATGGCGGACGCTCAACAGTTTGCCAGTGTAGAGGCGTTCTTGGAGGAGGTAGCTTTGCTTTCTAGTCAGGACACAGAGACCAGTAGTGATAATGTCACCTTGATGACTTTGCATGCCGCAAAGGGTCTGGAGTTTCCTGTTGTGTTTATGGTTGGACTAGAGGAAGGTATCTTCCCGCATTCAAGAGTTTTTGATCAAGGAAGGTCTGAACTAGAGGAGGAGAGGCGCCTTTGCTATGTCGGCATGACGCGCGCTAGAGAGGAGCTGTATCTACTTCACGCCGCTAGCCGTCTTCAGTTTGGCCAGCGCGCTTATGGTTCGCCTAGCCGCTTTTTGGCGGACATGGGCTGCAACGTAGGCTCGGCCGATGAGCAGTTTGCTGCGCCTCCTGAGTACGATGATTTTTCTATGGAGATGCCTTTTGATATAGATGATCGTGTACGTTCGCCGCAGTTTGGTGACGGCATAGTGGTGGATATCGACGGAATGGCCGTAAGTGTAGATTTTGACAGTGGTCAGAATAAAAAGCTAAACGTTGAATTTGCCAGATTGCAAAAGCTTTAAATTAACTTGGCCATTAGTTTTTTGTAAGATAATTTGCTACAATATTTGTTAGACCTTTTGGAGTTGCGGGTCGTCAGACAATAGCGAGTGACGGTAGTATCAATACTTCCAAATAGTCTTTATCTAATTTATGAAGATTAAACGACAAAAAGTAACTTGGTTTACTGTGGGCATAAGTGTGTTCAGCTTGCTGTTTGTTACAGCAGTTGCTAACTGGACCAGTCCTGCGAATGCTAAAAGCCAGGCGACGAATTCGCATCTAATCACAATCTACGATCGAGGCACAGAGCGCAGCGTTATATCAGACAAGGACACGCTTCGTGAGATTTTTAAGAGTGCTGACATAGCACTAGACGACAACGATGTAGTTGAGCCTGGTCTAGACGAAGAGCTGGTTGCTCCAGCCTATAAAGTAAATGTGTACAGGGCTCGACCAGTAACGATTATCGATGGAAATGCTCGCATACGTGTAATGTCGGCGCAGAGAACAGCAAAAGAGATTGTCCGCGATGCAAAGTTGCCAGTACTTCAGCAAGAGGATGACACTAGTTTTAGGCTTACTGCAGATTATCTGCAAAACGGTGCTAGCACCGAGTTGGTCATTAGCCGCGCAACACCCGTAAAGCTACTAATGTATGGTGAAGCGGCTACAGTTTACACAAAATCCAAGACCGTAGCAGAGTTTTTGACAGAAAAGGACATTAATATTGGCAAAAATGACACCCTGTCGGTAAAAAAGACCAGCCCCATAAAGAAGGGTATGACGATTGAGGTTTGGCGAAACGGAAAGCAGACAGTTACAGAGAAAGAGCAGATTGCACCACCAGTTAGACAGATTCAAGACTCTGACCGTAAGGTTGGTTATCGTGAAGTTAAGACAGCTGGCTCGCCAGGAGAGAAACTAGTTACCTATGAAGTTATTATGAAAAATGGTCGTGAGGTTAGCCGCAAGGAAATCAAGCACGTAGTGACAAAGCAGCCAACCGAGAAGGTCGAGATTGTCGGCACTAAACCGAGCTTTGATGGCGATTTTGGTGCTGCACTAGCTAAGCTGCGATCATGTGAAGGTGGTTATAATAGCTGGAATCCGGCTGGCCCGTACTATGGCGCTTACCAATTTGACCGAGGAACTTGGGCGGGAGTGACCAGTGCACCATATGGCAATGCTACACCGGCCGAACAGGATGCAGCAGCTCGAACGCTCTATGAGCGTCGTGGTTGGCAGCCTTGGCCAGTTTGTGGTGCTAGTTTGCCGGATATCTATCGTTAATGCCTAAGAAAGAGCTTGGCCAGCATTGGCTACAGGATCGGCCTATTTTATCTGAGATTGCTGATTCGGCCGACATAAATCCTGGTGATACAGTTTTGGAAATTGGTCCGGGACTAGGTACTCTTACTTCCGAATTGTTGTCGCGCGCTAAAAAAGTTGTGGCTGTTGAATTTGATGAAAGTTTAGCTCGCAAGCTACCTGGTCAGTTCCCGGGAAAGAATCTACACGTTGAAAATCAAGATATTTTGCAGTTTGATTTGTCTGAGCTGCCCGAGAAATATGTTGTAGTGGCAAATGTTCCGTACTATATAACAAGTAAGATTGTTCAAAAATTAATGACGGCTGAAAATAGACCTCGTATTGCAGTGCTATTAGTTCAAAAAGAGGTTGCTGAAAGAATTGCCGCTAATCCAGGCAGTATGAGTATATTGGCGATATCGGCTCAAGTTTATTCCGAGGCAAGTCTGGGGGTTGAGGTTGAGAGAGGGCTGTTTACTCCACCGCCAAAAGTAGACTCTCGGGTCGTGATCTTAAAAATGAGAAAAGAGCCTTTGATCGATAAAACCTATGAAAGGCAGTTTTTTAGGTTAGTTAAGGCAGGTTTTTCTAGTAAGCGGAAAAAACTACGCAGTAGTCTGGCTGGCGGATTAGCTATTAGTAAACAGAGGGTTGAGGAAATATTAGGACAGGCAGGTATCTCGCCTGACTCGCGAGCAGAAGATCTTTCGGTTGATGATTGGAAGAGGATTGTCAGTCAGACTACGGAACTAGACTAAAGCAGACGTCTGTCTTGAGCGGTGGCTCTGGTTATTCGACTCAAACTACTGTTATAATGATAGAGATGAATGAAACTAATCTAAAAGATACCACCATGCCCGATTCGATTATTCAGGGCGAAGTGCCTACTGACAGTAAAAATCTTTATATAACTACCGCGATTCCTTATGCAACAGGAGCGCCTCATATAGGTAATGCGCTAGACTATCTTCTGGCCGATATTTGGACACGCTATCAGAAGCAAAATGGTCGAGATGTTAGATTTCAGATTGGTACCGATGAGCATGGTAATAAAATCACTCAGAAATCTGCCGAAGCTGGCCTGGATCCTCAGAGTTTTGTCGACAAGAATCACGTTTTATTTAAACAAGTCGCCGATATGGTAGGTGCGAGCTACACAGATGTGGTACGCACAACTGACGAAATACATAAACTGGCTGTTCAATATATTTGGCAGCAACTCAAGCCGCATATCTACAAAGATAAATACGAGGGCTGGTACTGTACCGGTTGTGAACAGTTCTATACCGACAAGGAAGTTGAAGTCACAGGCGGGAAGTGCCCAAATCATCAGCAGGAGTATGAACGCTTGAGCGAGGATAACTACTATTTGCGAGCCAGTGACTTTTCGGATCAGATTCGTCAAGCTATCGAGAACGATGAAATGAAGATACTTCCAGAGTTTCGCAAGAACGAACTACTAGAGATGATTAAAGACGGCGTAAAGGATGTTTCTATTTCGCGACCACGAAAGAGCCTAAGTTGGGGAGTAGCTGTACCAGATGACCCTGATCACGTAATGTATGTTTGGGTCGATGCACTTTCTAACTATATAACCGTACTGGGCTATCCCGGTAATTCTGATTGGAAAAACTACTGGCCCGCTGATGTGCAGGTGATTGGTAAAGATATTCTACGATTTCATGCGCTAATTTGGCCTGCAATTTTATTAGGCTTAGGTCTAGAACTGCCAAAGAAGCTGTTAGTTCATGGGTTTGTAAATGTTGGCGGCGAGAAGATATCAAAGACAGTTGGAAATGTAATTGATCCGGGCGAGATAATAAACAAGTATGGCCTTGATGCTTTCCGTTACTATTTTTCACGCCACGTTCCGACCCAAGATGACGGAGACTTTACGTACGAGAAATTTGAGGCAGCCTATAATGGCGAGCTTGCTAATGACCTAGGAAATCTAGTGTTGCGCGTTGCAAACATGATTACAAAATATCAGGCTGGAGTGGTTGGGGATGCGCCGCTTAGCGAACATGACATGTCGCTATACCATGAACACATGGAGGCACTTCGATTTGACCAGGCTCTTGATGAAGTGTGGTCAAAAATTCAGAGCTTAAATCGCTACATAGATAGCGTGAAGCCGTGGGAAGTTGCCGGCAGGCGTGAATCCGACACGGATGCTGAAGATCATTTATCTGAAATATTGGCTCACTGCACGGGTAATCTGCTACAAATTGGCGACCTGTTAGTTCCGTTTATGCCAACAACTGCAGCTACTATTCATAATACATTCGACCAAGGTGTCATAACGCCACTTGAGAATGTTATGTTTACAAAGATTTTTGAACACACTCCAAATCCAGCAGCTAAAACTACCCAAGCTAAATAATGTTTACTGATACGCACTGCCATATTCACGAATCTAGCTATGATGATTCCGAAGGTGCTTTGCGTCGAGCTATAGATAGTGGCGTGAGTCGCATAGTTTGCATTGGTACCGATAATAATTCTTCGATAGAGGCCTTGGAGTTTTCTAAAAAACATGAAGGAGTTTGGGCAAGCGTTGGCGCTCATCCGCATGACGCAAAGGATGGCTATAGTGAAGTTGAAAAATTAGCCAAGTCTGGTGAAAGAAAAATAGTGGCCATTGGTGAAATAGGTTTAGATTATTTCTACAACTATAGCCCTAGGGAAGTCCAGATTGAAGCCTTTGAGGCACAGTTACAACTAGCCTATGACAACAATCTACCGGTAGTGTTTCATGTTCGTGAAGCCTTCGATGATTTTTGGCCGATATTTCGTAACTTTCCTGGAACTAGGGGGGTGCTACATAGCTTTACTGATTCTTTAGAAAATATGGAAAAAGCGGTATCTGAAGGGCTATTTATTGGCATTAATGGCATTTCGACGTTTTCTAAAGATGATTCTCAGCGCCAAGTGTGGGATTCTGTGCCGCTTGAGAGTATGCTTTTAGAAACGGACGCACCTTTCTTGACACCAGTGCCATACCGTGGTAAAGTAAACGAGCCAGCGTTTGTGAGGAATGTGGCCGAGTATCATGCTCAAAGACGAAAAGAGCGGGGGGCAGAGCTCGAATACATCGCACGAGTCACATCAGCAAACGCATCGAAGCTATTTTCTATCTAGAAAATACATCTCTAAAAGAAAAATCCTGAAACAACAACTGTCAAATTCAGAACAGGAGTATTTTACATAGTGCAATCGACACAGCCAGGCAGCGAGAGGCGAAATGAAACCCAGCTCGTGAATGGGGCTCAGTTAGATTTTCATCGTAGCTCAGAGAACATAAAGTCTTACCAGGAGCTTCAACGGATCCGAAATGAAGACGAGGCTAGAGAGAGTGTACGTACAGCTCTTGGTATGCATGCGGCTAATGCTGCTCCTAGTTCGAATGAAAACGCTTCCAGTAGTAAAACTCTTGAGGCTGTTGACGAGGGAGAGTATATCCGCAAGGGTATTAGCGATATAAGCGCATATATAAACCACGTGCGCTCCCTGGAATTGATGGATTCATCTAACTAGATTGGAGGTTGAGAAAATGGGAATACTATCAAAAGCCTACAAACTACTAGTTGGTAGCGATGCCGAAATCCCAAGACTTGACTTGATTAAAAAGAGACGTCCATTAAAAAATCTAACTGAACGTGAGCTAATTCAGTTAGAGAGCGAAATAGGTAAAGATTTGTTTGGGCCAATTCCAAGTGGGCGCAGTCGTAAATTTTTCAATCTAGACGAGAAAACCTGGATTTGGTATGAGGAAACTCGTGAAGGTCGCAATAAGATACATAGCACAACGACTCGTTACGAAGTTCAGGACAAGGGGGTGCTAAAGGTTCAGGAAGGTAGTCGTTACGCCTATATAGAGGGTGCGGAACTTCGTAATTTTGGCCTAGCGGTTCAGATGTATTACGAGCGAGTTATGCGTGATGTGTACCGTCGCGATCCAGCTACGGGTCAAAAAATGCTATAATACTCGAGTGAACACCCCTGATAGTATTTATTTAGATTATGCGGCTGCAGCTCCAGTAGATAAAAGAGTCCTGGAGGTTATGCAGCCATACTTCAGTGAGGAATTCTTTAATCCATCGAGTCCGTACGCTCCTGCTGTAAAGGTGCGTCGGGAATATGAAGCGGCAAAGGATCGCTTGGCGCATACCTTTGGGGCTAAGGGCGATGAGGTTGTCATAACCGCCGGTGCAACTGAGTCGATAAATCTAGCCTTTAACGGTATCAAGGGTGATATTATTACTAGCAAAATAGAGCATTCTGCGGTTATCTCTGCAGCCAAGCATCATGGTGGCGTAGTTTTTGTAAAGCCAACTGAAGCCGGGTTAATATCTGCTAAGTCTATTGCCGAATCTATGACTCCACAGACCGAACTAGTCTCAGTTCAGCTGGCGAATCATGAACTGGGGACAATTCAGCCATTACGCGAGATTGCAGCCGTCATTAAGCAAGAGCGAGAGACGCGTGCTGAATCTGGAAATAAAACTCCGATACTATTTCATAGCGACGCTTCTCAGGGTTTTGGCAGCATAGATGTTCATATAGCTCGACTTGGTGTTGATATGCTCACACTTAATAGCGGTAAAATTTATGGTCCAAAGCAAGTCGGCTTGCTATGGCATAAGCCATCCGTGAAACTATCGCCACTAATTTTTGGCGGTGGACAAGAGGCGGGCGTTAGGAGTGGCACAGAGAACGTAGCCGGTGTAATTGGCTTTGCAAAAGCGGCGCAGTTGGCTACAGGTAAGCTTTCTGACACTGCGAAGCTGCGTGACTTAATGCAGACGCGACTTCTAGATAAGTTTCCGCAAGCTGTCGTGTCTGGGCATAAGAAAAAGCGCTTACCGAACTTTCTTCATATTTCATTTCCTGGAATTGACGCCGAGAGAGTAATTTTCTTGCTAGAAGATGAGGGGGTTTATGTTGCCACGGGTAGTGCTTGTGCGGCTAGTCGACAAACCAAGTCTAACGTGCTTGATGCAATCGGCATGGATGATAGCTTGGCTCGCGGAAGCCTGCGACTTACGTTAGGTAGGGGCACTACTTCTGAAATGGTGAATGTAGCTATCGATAAAATAGTAGCAGTTATAGAGAGCGAATATATGCGCCTGGAGGGATATGTTGCGTAGTATAATTGTCGCGGTGTTTTTTTTGATTTTAACCGTTATTATCGGAGTTAGCGCCTATCTTTCACCTAACGACCTAAAGGGCTGCGATTCAAAACCTGCCCAGCAGGGTCGTTGCCAAAAGGCCGATGCTATCGTCGCAATTAGCGGAGGTAACACTAGTCTGCGTACAAATGAAGCTATACGTCTATACAATCTAGGATGGGCTAGGTATATCATTTTCTCGGGAGCAGCAGCAGACAGCAGTAGTCCAAGTAATGCGGCTGTGATGCGCCTACAGGCTTTGAAGGCCGGTGTTCCCAGTAGTGCAATCATTACTGAAGAATTTGGACGTACTACCAGGCAAAATGCTGCAAACACTAATAAAACCGCCAAAGACTATGCTATTTCTAGAGTAATTGTTGTGACCTCTCCATATCATCAGCGTCGGGCTGGCATAGAGTTCCGCACCCACCTCCAGAATGTAGCGGTACTGGATTATCCTGTCAGTAACGACCCGGATTGGCCATGGTACTGGTGGCTAACTCCGCGTGGTTGGTGGCTGGCTGGTGGCGAGATTATAAAAATCGGTGCAGTGCAGGCTGGGGAAAGTCAGTGACAAAAGTTTTTGTAGGCATGAGCGGTGGAGTTGACTCCTCTCTTGCGGCAGCCCTTCTAGTAGAGCAGGGCTATGATGTCATCGGTGTTTATATGAAGAATTGGAGCCAAGACCTACCGGGCATGAAGTGCCCATGGGCAGAGGACTTAGCCGACGCCAAGCGTGTAGCTGTCAAGCTTGGTATTGATTTTAGGGTTTTTGACTTTGAGCGGGAGTATAGAGACCAAGTTGTTCAATATATGATTGATGAGTATAAACTTGGCCACACGCCCAACCCTGACATTATGTGTAATCAAGAGGTTAAATTTAAGCTATTTCTAGATGCGTCACTAGATCAAGGCGCTGATATGATTGCAACGGGTCATTATGCAAAGACTTCAGACGGTAATCTACTTAAGGCTACCGATGAAAATAAGGATCAAACCTATTTTTTGTATAGAGTTACAAAAGAGGCTTTAGAAAAAACTCTCTTCCCGCTTGGCGATATGACAAAACAGCAGGTTCGAAAAGAGGCTGCAGCGCGCAGTCTAGTAACTGCTGGAAAGAAAGAAAGTATGGGGGTCTGCTTCGTAGGCCAAGTTGGCATGAAGGAGTTTTTGGGTCAGTACGTAGAAACTCAGCCGGGCGATATAGTTGATAAGCAATCTGGAGATAAAATTGGCCGACATGACGGCGCAATATTCTACACTCTAGGTCAGCGCCACGGACTGGATCTTGGTGGCGGACTGCCGTACTATGTCGTCGGTAAAGACATGGAGAGAAATGAGGTCTATGTGTCTAGAAACATTAACGATGATAATATTTGGCGCCAGACAATAGAGCTACAAAATATTCATTGGATTGATGAGTCTTCAGAAAGGCCTAGGGACGTGCAGGTGCGTATTCGTCATCGCGCTGCCCTAGTTGATGCAGTTATTGAAGGTAATACATTAACACTGGCTGATAAGCAGCGAGCAATTACATCAGGGCAATCGGCTGTTATTTACAGCGGCAATAAATGTCTGGGCGGCGGGGTAGTTGTTTAGATATCAGGGTTTTTGATACCCGTTGATTCATAGCCTGGCTGACCTGCGATATTGAACTGAGGGCAGATGTTGCTAAGTGACAATTTACCGAGTTCGATAGGCTCGCTAACCTGCCTGGTGTGAGTATCGTATACATAAACTTTGTTCTCAGACTGATCTATTTGCAAGTAAATAGCGTTTGTATCGTTGCGGCAGTAAAGCTGCTGCTGATTAGCGCTATCGGCATTTGGCTTGATGACAAGTCCTATAGTGGTTAGTTCGTTAACATGCGGGTAGTATGTGTACTGCACCTTAAAGGTCTCCATCCGTTGCCCGATAATAAATACCGTATTGTATACGCTACTTGTTGTTATGGGGTCTCCTGAAGGCAGGGGGTCGCATGCCTTGCCGTCAGACGATCGAATGAGGGGCGTTTGGGCGTTGGGGTACGATGAGTCAGGATTGTATCCGTAGATGCAGTAGTTTTGGTTGTCGTTACGTATCTTTACTAGTAATGAATTCCCTTTATTATTAGCAAAGACTAACATATCCTGGGGGTTGCCGTTTGAGTCATAGGCAATTGGTGGCTTGTCGGATAGTGCCATGTACACTTTTTGTGCTTGGTCTAGTGCTTTGACATCTGTCTGCAGTGAAGAGGTGTGTGTGCGTTTAGTGACGCCACTATAAACTACCATGGTTATTGCAGAAAGAATCGCTATCACGACGATTACTATCAACAATTCGACAATAGTAAAACCACCCTTTTTGCTCGTGCTTAACATAGATGTTTTCTATTATACACAACTAGCAGTCTTGGAGGTGCGTTTGTTTCGTTGCCGTAAAGTGGTTTGTTAAGTCGAGCACCGCTATTCGTAATATAAGCTACGAAATGTTATAATTAACAGATATGAACACTCAACAAATCCGTAATGCATACCTGGAATTCTACAAAGAGCGTGGGCACGCCGTGATTCAACGTGCACCACTTGTTTTAGTCGATGACCCAACTACACTATTCACAGGTAGTGGTATGCAGCCAATTATTCCATATCTATTAGGTAAGCCACATGCAGCCGGCAATCGTCTAGTAGACTCACAAACATGTTTGCGCGCTCAAGATATTGAAGACATTGGCGACAATCGTCATACTACGTTCTTTGAGATGCTGGGCAATTGGAGTTTGGGCGACTACTTTAAGGAGCAGCAAATTGAATGGATGTTCGAGTTTTTATCTGAAGTTGTAAAGCTGGACATGAGTCGGATTTATGTCACATGCTATAGCGGTGCAGCAGAGTTTGATATTCCAAAAGATACCGAGGCGGCTGAAGTTTGGGCGGGGCTGTTTGCTAAAAAAGGTCTTTCAAATAGCCAGGCAGATATTGGCTCGGAAGAAGCTGGTTATGCACGCGGAATGAAAGACGGCGAGCGTATATTTTACTATGATGGCAGCAAAAACTGGTGGAGTCGAAATGGTAATGAGGCTAATACTCCAGTTGGTGATCCGTGCGGTCCTGATAGTGAGATGTTTTATGATTTCGGGATTGAGCATAACCCAGAATTTGGTGAATTCTGTCACCCGAACTGTGACTGTGGGCGTTTTATGGAAATCGGCAACAATGTATTTATGGCCTATAAAAAAGTTGCGGACGGAAAGTTTGAAAAGTTGGAAAAGCCGAATGTTGATCACGGCTCTGGCTTAGAGCGCATCGCTGCTGCTAAATTAAACGACCCAGATGTTTTTAAGATTAGCCTTATGTGGCCAATTATAGAGAAACTACAGAACTTAAGTGGTAAAAAATATGAAAACCACACTGAAAGTATGCGAGTAATTGCCGATCATTTGAGGGCAGCAACATTTATGGCAGTCGATGGTTGCAAGCCAAGCAATAAAGAGCAGGGTTATGTAATGCGTCGGCTTTTGCGCCGTGCGATTCGCTATAGTTTTGAGTTGGGAATCGAGCAAAATTTCCTCGAAGGTGTCGTGCCGGTAATCGCCGACTTGTATCATGATGACTTCCCTGAAGTTGCCAAAAAGCGTGATGAAGTAATTTCTACGCTAGCGAAAGAGGAGAAAACTTTCCGTCAAACGCTGCGAAAGGGTATCAAGCATTTGGGTAAGTTCGCTGACGACGGACTGACTGGCGAAGAGCTGTTTATGCTCTATGACACGTATGGTTTTCCAGTTGAATTGAGTGTCGAAGAGGCCAGCAGGCAGGGGATCAAATTGCCAGATAACTGGCTAGAGCAATTTAACTTCAAGATGGATGAGCAGCGTACTCGCTCGCAAACGGCTGCAAAAGGTACGTTCAAAGGCGGCCTGGGCGGCCAGACTATTGAGCACAAAAAACTTCATACGGCAACTCACTTAATGTACCAGGCCTTACGTGATGTATTAGGTGATCATGTGATTCAGCGTGGTAGCAACATCACCAAAGAGCGACTGAGATTCGACTTTTCTCATCCAGAAAAAGTCACTCGCGATCAGCTTGATGAAGTCGAGAGAATCGTAAATGAACAAATAGAAAAAGATCTAAAAATTTCGTTTTCCGAATACCCTACCAAAGAGGCAACTGGCCCATTGGGGGCACTCGGTCAATTTGGCGATCGCTACGGTGAAACAGTGAAAGTCTATAGCATGAAGGATTTAAACTCTCCAGAAAATGAGCGACCATTTAGCTTTGAAATTTGTGGCGGACCACACGTTGATCATACTATGCAGCTAGCTGAAGATGGTAAAAAATTTAAAATCACCAAAGAAGAATCTTCAAGTGCTGGCGTGCGCCGCATAAAAGCAGTTCTTTTGTAGCTATTTTGCTGAGTTGCGCACAGGTACTGGTTTCTTGCCCATTGCAGATACGGCACTATTTAGGTATCCACCCGCAATTATTCTATTTAGACTGTGTGTTTTTGTGCCGTCGATCGTGGACACGGTGCGACTACCTTGAACACTAGACTCAAATGTTCCATCGGAAAGTGTTATGCAGTTGGCAGATATATTAAATATACAGGTATATCCATCTTCTGATTCATAACCTGTAAGTGAGGCGTCGTAGCACTCTAGACCGTCGTTTTGAGTTGTGACGTATAAATCCAAGACTAGGGAGGACGCATCATCCTTGGTTTCATATTCTAGCTGGTACTGCTGGACTTTCTGTACAAAGTCGGCCTGTTCGGCTAAATTACTTTCGATCAAAAATAGGGTTTTTGGACCGCGCGGATCTAGTTTTTCTATCCTCTTGTTTTCACGTTTTACCTCATCGACATAAGACGAAGCATCAGACGACATTGCCATGCTAACAAGCAGGTTTCCGACTGACTCGGGAGATACTTCCTGTTCGTCAAAATCGATATGACTAGCCCGCAACGATAGGTTGTACGTAGATTCACTGGATTCATCCTTCACCGTGTTAATTTCAAATATGCCTATATTGCTGGTTGCAACTCTAATTGATGGCGAGAGTGTTTGGCTGCCAACAGTCACAGACACCTCCTCTACATCGCTATCGTAAATGTTTAAAAGCTCTCGAATCTCCTCTGGATAATCGTAAAGTATAGCCAATTTATCAAACTTATATTTACTAAATTCTGCAACTGTAGGAGTGGCCTGCCTATCAATTTCACGGCGCAAGTTCCCTAGATGATCGGTCAGGTCGGCCGCCTGTTCAATTTCAGCCAACTTTGCTATGTCATCATGGTTAAAATTAACACCTGGTTTCGAAAGGCGGTCCATATATACAAATAATACCATAAAATAGGGTTTATTACAAGCTTGTAGAGAGTTTTGCAAGTTTATGGTTTTAACTGTTACGCTAATGCTATAATGGATAACATCTATGGTTTTAGAAAAATTACGAGAACTACGCGAGAATCGACAAGAGAATGATAACCAAGCCCATATCGTAGCACTTGATATAGGTACAGTTTACGTAAAGGCGTTGATTGCCAGGCTAGAGGACAATGAAATGAAAATTGTCGGTGTTGGTCGCGAGAAGCAAAATGTTAGCGATATGCATTCCGGTGCAATAGCGGATATCTCTGCTGTAGTTCAGAATTGCGAGGCTGCCCTGGCTGAAGCAGAGGAGCAAGCTGGTCTGCAGGCTAAGAGGGTGATTATAGGTATAGCTGGCGAGTTAGTAAAAGGCATTACTGATACAATTCGCTATCGCAGACCGCAGCCAGACCGTGCGCTAGATGAAGCCGAAATGGAGCTAATTATTGAAAAAGTTCAAGAGCGAGCTCAGGTAAAAGCACAGCGACAAATCGCGCTAGAAACTGGCAACGAATCTGTCGAGGTGAAGTTGGTTAATTCAGCACTAGTTAGCATCCACATAGACGGCTACAAGGTGACGAATCCGATTGGTTTTCAGGGAAAAGATGTTGCGGTACAGATTTATACTGCATTTGCACCGATGGTGCATATTGGCGCGCTCGAGCGAGTTGCTGATGAGCTAGCTTTAGATTTGCTTGCGGTAGCGGCTGAGCCATTTGCCGTTAGTAGAAGTGTGCTAGGTGATGATGCCAGCAGTAACTTTACGGCCATTTTAGCAGATGTTGGTGGTGGAACTACTGACATTGCTGTTGTGAATGATGGCGGTGTTGAGGGTACCAGAATGTTTGGTATTGGTGGACGTAGCTTTACTCGTACGATCGCATCCGACCTTGATCTTAGCTACGATGCAGCAGAAAAACTGAAGGTAAATTTTGATAATGACAAGATGAAGCCGACAGTAAAAAAGAAGCTAGGGGAGTCTGTTAATAGAACCTTGGAAGTTTGGCTATCTGGGGTTGAGTTGGCGCTCAGTGAGTTTGATTCAGTTGACCATTTGCCTAATCGCGTACTTCTATGTGGTGGTGGTGCTAGCCTGGCCCCGTTGATAGAGGGCTTAAAGGCTGAGGATTGGCACAAGGATCTACCCTTTACGAAAAAGCCTACGGTGAAGCTGATTCATCCAGACGATGTTTTGGGCGTAAAGGATAAAACTGGCAAGGCCAATGACCACACATTCATCACTGCCATGGGGCTGCTCCGTGTCGGATATGATACACTGTTAGGTGGAAGCGACACCGAGAGTGTCAAAGAAAAAGTAAACAAGATTTTGCGTATATAAGATATGGCTGATCCAAAACACGATATTATCTACATAGACGTCGAAGATGATATCACATCTATTATTGGCAAAGTAAAAGCCGCGAAAAGCGACACAGTTTCGCTTGTACCCCCAAAAAGAATTGGCGTACTGCAGAGTGCTGTCAATTTGCGATTGCTTGAGAGAACTGCGAGGCTGGGCAAAAAGAAACTTTCCTTGGTGACAAACAAGAGCTCGTTGCAGGCCTTAGCTGGCTCGGCCGGCATACCAGTAGCAAAAAATCTTCAAGCGGAGCCTGAGCTTACGAAGCCAAGTGCTAGCAACGATGATTCAGACGATGTAATCGATGGCTCGCAACTTCCTGTTGGCGAGCATGCCGCAAAATTACATCCAACTAAAGCCGAGCAGGAAGATGCTAGGGGTGATGCCATGGCCGCTGCTCTGGCAGCAGGCGCTGCTAAGTCCGGGTTGTCCAGTAGAGTGGCGGCAAAGTCAAAGAAGAAGCCAAAAGTCCCTGACTTTAATATATTTCGCAAAAAACTGATATTAATAGGCCTAGCCGTATTGTTAATAATCGGTTTTATACTGTGGTCAATTTTTGTTGCTCCTCATGCAACTATAAAAATTGCCGCCAAAACTAACGGCGAGTCCATTAATACGCCAGTCCAGCTACTGTCATCGCAGGACACTAATGCAGCCAAGTCGACCATAAGGGCGGCTGTAGAGAGTAGTTCCGAGGAGAAAACTATGGAAGTAAAGCCAACTGGCAGGAAGGATGTGGGCGAAAAGGCTGGGGGAACTGTTGTTTTTGAAAACACGACACTTCAAGACGTAACCCTTCAGGCTGGTGCGACTCTTGAGTCTAGTGGTGGACTTAAGTTTGTTACTGGAGAGGGGGTGACTATACCACGCGGTTCGGTTAATTGCCCGAATATATTCAACTGCTCCGGTAGTCCAGGAACTGCCAGTGTTAGTGTAGTGGCAGCCGAAAACGGATCAAAGTATAATGCTGCGACTGGCCAGGTGTCTGGCGGGCCTAGTGGTGTGTCGGGTTCATTTGAAGGACCAACCTCGGGCGGTGTTAGCAAGTTCATAAAGGTTGTTACCGAAGCGGACGTACAGGCTGCCAAACAAGATCTGGTCAAGCAGTCATCTGCCGCACAGCGTGATGCGCTAAAAGCTAAATTCGGTACAGACATTGTTGTATTGACAGAGAGCTTTGCTGTTTCTTATGACAAAACATCGGTCAGTCCAGCGGTAGGAGAAGATGCTGAAAATGGAGCTACCTTAAAAACTACTGCGAAATACCAGCTCTACGGTGTTAGCAGGGACGAGGTGGGTAAATTTGTAGAAGCATATATGCAGAAACAGTTCAAAGATGAAAAGGTTACTGATCAGCGCATATACGAAAATGGCAGCAAGGGCGCTACATTCCAGGATATCACCAAGGCTAACTCGGGTGCAAAAGCCACACTAGTAGTTACTGCTCAGATTGGTCCAAAGATCGACGAAGAGAAAATTAAGCAGGCGTCTCATAATATGCGCTACGGTGAGGTCCAGCAGCAGGTACAGTCTATAAAAGGTGTTGAGCAAGTGGATGTGAAGTTCTTTCCATTTTGGCTGAACACTGTTCCGAGTGATAATAAACGAATCACGGTTGAGTTTTCGATAAAAAATGACTAAACAGCTGCTTGGACTAGATATCGGTACGACTCGCACTGGAGTAGCCTTAGCCCCTGCTGGCGTAAAGATAGCGGCTGCGCTAACTACGTTAGATATGGATGAAGATTTTCTTGATAGACTAGACGCGTTAGCGGCTGAGCATAGTCCAGAACTTATAGTAATCGGCTACCCGCGCAACCAGCAGGGTGAGACAACCGCTCAGACAGAGTTTGTAGAGGGCGAGGCTAGAAAAATAGAAGAGCGGGGCTATGAAGTGGTTTTTCAAGACGAGTCTGTTACGAGTGTTGTAGCTGAACGCAATCTATCACAAAGGCAGCCTAGTCACACAAAGGCAGACATAGATGCCGAAGCGGCAAGAATAATATTACAAGATTATTTGGAGTTAAATCGATGAATGACATACAACCACGACGTAAGCCCGTAAAAAGACCGACGCAGAAGATAGATAAACCTGCGACGCCTGCAGCGGTTAGTGCGTCAGATATCGATTCACATACAGAGATCTTGAATTCGGATCAGGCTGCAAGGCAGGTCGACACTAGAAGCAGCAACGACTTCAAAAAGACTAAAAGGCCGTGGAAGCGCTATGCAGCAGGACTGTTCCTTCTTGTGGTACTGGTAGTCATTTCTGTAATGTTATGGTATCAAGATGGTATATCTGCAGTTGAGCCAGGAAGTGGTGAACAAGTTGCTGTGACCATAGATCCAGGCATGGATGTGGACGCTATTGCCGCCAAATTGAACCAGTCTAAGCTACTCAAGAGTGAAACAGCTTTTAAGTGGTACGTAAAGCTAAATGGCGAAAGCGGCAAGCTACAAGCTGGATCTTTTCGTATTAAAAAGAGTGATAATGTGTCTGAGATAGTAAAACAGCTAAAATCTGGTAAAGCCGATACTTTCAACGTTACATTTTTACCAGGTGCAACAGTTTCGGATAATAAAAAAGTCTTGGCCAAACTAGGCTTCGAAAAGTCAGAGATTGATGCCGCTTTTAGCAAACAATACAAGTCACCATTATTTGATGGCAAGCCGGCCACAGCTGATCTAGAAGGCTACATTTATGGGGAGACATATAATTTTGTGGCAGATACTAGTGTAGAGCAGATTCTAGAGCGCACATTTAGGGAGTATGAAAAGATTATTCGGGAAGGAAACCTAAAGGATGCATATAAAAAGCAAGGGCTGTCGCTATATGAGGGAATAACCCTAGCGTCAATTGTGCAGCGTGAAGTGCCTACTGCTGGCGATCAGCAGGTGGTAGCAGGTATATTCTATAACCGCTTGTCAGCCGATATGAATCTTGGTTCAGATGTTACGTACCAGTATATAGCTGACAAAACTGGTCAAGATCGTGATCCTAATCTAGACTCCCCGTATAATACACGACGATACTCCGGATTGCCGCCGGGGCCAATAGCCAGCCCTGGTAAGTCTTCATTACTTGCTGTGGCTAATCCAACCAAGTCTGATTATCTATTCTTCCTGAGTGGCGACGATGATAAGACGTACTTTGGCAAGACAAATGCTGAGCACCAGCATAATATCGACAAATATTGTCAGAAAAAGTGTCTGATACTCTAGATATAGCGTGTGGATATCTAGTACTAGAAAACTTATTGACAAGATTTGCAAGCATTGATAGTATGGGTACAGCACATTTTGGAATAGTCTAGTGGGTGGGATTGCATAAGGCAATTATCTGCTGCCTATACTAAAATGGCCTACCAGAAATGTCGATACGGGCACCGAACAAGAACAAATAGGAATATTAAATTAACTAAGTGGTCGACAAGCGTGTCCTGTTCTATTGCGAGAAGGAAGACAGATTAAGGTAGACGCCTTGAGGGTAATCTCTTGGCGGGAGTAGAGAAATTAGTAACTATCCAGGCACTGATTCGTCAAAAGATGAATTATCCCTACGTAGGAAACGAAATCGCTCACCATTAGGAATGGTAGGATATACGATTAGCTTCTGTTTTCTAATAGCTGTGGTAGCAATTGGCTATCAGCCACCCCAATCTGTTAGTGGTCAAGTTAATTCTCAAGTAGCAAATACGCCCGCACCAACTGTAGCGGCTGAATCTGCTAACCCGTCAGTAGATAACTTAATCGCCACCGATATAACTGCTAGCTTGAGCGAACAGGTAAATTTACCTATTGCCGCCAATGCAGCTAACATGTCAGTGTCCTTGGCAGCTAAGAGCGAACTAGCCCAAACTGACGATACGGTGATAGCTAAGCCGCAAATAGTTCAGCCGGAGGCTACTAATCGTGCCATCAGTACATATGTGGCTGTAAAGGGCGATACCGTACAGAGTGTAGCTAAGAAAATGGGCTTAAGTGAAAATACTATTCGCTGGGCAAATAATCTAGAGCGTGATTCAATCGAAAAGGGTAAGAAATTGGTGATTTTACCCGTTGACGGGCTTCGCCATAAAATGAAGAGTGGCGAGACGGTCAATGAGCTAGCCGAGAGATTTGACACTAGTCCGGCAAAGATTATTGCCTACAACGACCTAGAGATTAGTAGGCCAAAAGTTGGTCAGTATCTAATTATTCCTGATGGCGATAAGCCAGAAGCTACAGCGGGCTCTCCGCAGTATACGGCTGGTGCTACAGCTCCGAATACTGGTGGTGTGGTTGTTAATGCTGGTATGGCTCGGGCCTCAGCCGGCAACAGGTATGCACCAGGAAACTGTACATGGTACGCCTATGAACGCAGCAAGCAACTTGGGCGAACTATCGGAAGCTTCTGGGGTAACGCGAATACATGGGCTGTTAGCGCCAGGGCAGCAGGGTTTACCGTGAATGGCACCCCCGCACCTTCAGCTATTTTGGTTGATACAGCTGGATACTACGGTCACGTAGCTGTCGTAGAGTCTGTGAAGCCAAATGGTGATATCGTTATCAGTGAAATGAATAACTACGCTTACGGTGGATTTAATGTTGTAAATAGCCGAACCATATCGGCTGGACAGGCCCGCGGCTATCAGTACGTTCACTAGTCAGAGCGCTATTACTAGTGATAACCTGATATAATACCCCTATATGTTTGTTGATACTGCAAAGGTTTTTATTCAAGCTGGTAAAGGCGGCGATGGCATCGTTAGCTTTCGCCATGAGATTTATGTTGATAAGGGTGGCCCTGATGGCGGTGATGGTGGGCGTGGTGGTGACGTTGTATTTGAGGCCACTAAAGACTTAAATACATTGATAGATTTTCGCTACAAACCTGAGCTAAAAGCAAAGAATGGTCAAAGCGGCGCTAAGCGAAATTGTCGCGGCAAAACCGGCGAGAGCCTAATCGTAAAGGTGCCCATGGGTACTGTCGTAAAGCGTAACGGTGAACAGATAGCAGACTTAGTGGATGACGGTCAGCAGGTGGTGATTGCTCGTGGTGGTGATGGCGGTTTTGGTAATGCCCATTTTAAATCTAGCACTCGACAGGCGCCAAAAATTTCTGAATTGGGCGAATTTGGCGATACTTTTGAGGCAGAGCTGGAATTAAAGTTACTGGCGGATGTTGGCTTGATCGGTTTTCCGAACGCTGGCAAGTCTACTTTTTTGTCGGTTATATCAAATGCACGCCCAGAGATTGCTGACTATCAATTCACTACACTGACGCCAAATCTAGGCGTTGCTGATGTGGACGATTCCACGCTACTGGTCGCAGATATACCTGGTCTGATAGAGGGTGCATCAGAGGGTAAGGGATTGGGTGATGCATTTTTGCGTCACGTTGAGCGCACCTCGGTACTACTTCATTTAATAGACGTCTATAATGACGATGTCGCGAAAGCCTACCAGACCATTCGACAGGAACTAGAGAAGTACAGCCCAGAGCTGGTCAAACGACCTGAGGTGGTTGCCTTAACAAAAGTAGAGGGTATGGATGATGAACTAATAGCGATGCAGTCAACCGCCCTGTCTGAAGTGACATCAAGTCCAATTTTTGCTATTTCAGCTCAAGCCCACAAGGGCGTCATGGATGTGCTGCGTGTATTGGTAGAGAAAGTGGCTAGCTATAGGGCCGAAGAATTGGCCGCGAAAGAGGCTAGTGATGAAGATGATGCGGTGCCGACCATAACATTGGGCAGCGCAGCGAAGTCCGAGGCATGGAGGGTGGTTAAGCTTGGCGAGAATGTGTATTCGGTGCATGGTCACAAGATAGAAAAGTTTGCTCGTCGTACAAATTTTGAGCAATTCCAATCAATTAACCGCCTGCGCGACATTATGAGAAAAATGGGCATTACTCATGAGCTGATGCGCCAGGGTGCCATTGGTGAATCTAGTATACGCATAGGCGAAGCAGAGTTTACTTTAGTTGAGCAATAAAAACACAGCATCAATAGCTGCTATACTAATAATTGTTAATGTCTAAAACATTCTTTTTTTATGACCTTGAAACCAGTGGATTAAATCCACGCACTGATAGAATTATGCAGTTTGCTGGTATTCGTACCGATGAAAATTTTGAGCAAATTGGTGAAAGCTACAATGTTCTAATTAGGTTAAATGACGACACGCTGCCGAGTCCAGACGCTGTAGTAGTGACAGGTATTACGCCCCAGTCTACCCAAGCCGACGGACTAACCGAAGCTGAGTTTACAAAACTACTAGAAAGTGAAATTTTTACACCAGATACTGTAACGATTGGTTTCAATAATATTCGTTTTGATGATGAATTTATTCGGCATACATTTTGGCGAAACTTCCATGACCCATACGAGTGGGCCTGGAGGGATGGTCGTTCGCGTTGGGATCTACTCGATGTCGTAAGGATGACACGCGCTTTGCGACCAGAGGGTATAAATTGGCCCGTCGATAAAGACGGTCGTGCCACTAATCGCCTGGAGCTTTTAAGTACTGAAAATGGCCTAGTTCACACCAAAGCGCACGATGCGTTAAGTGACGTAGAGGCATTGATCGGTGTAACTAAATTGATTAAGTGCAAGCAGTCGCAATTATTTAATTATCTTTTTGAGATGCGCGATAAAAAACAAGTTAAGCAGTTAGTAAATCTAGATAACAAACAGCCGTTTGTATACAGTAGCGGTCGTTATGATGTTAAGTTTGAGAAGACTACCGTAGCTTTTCCCCTAAATAGTGCACCAAACGGTAATGTGTTGGTCTATGACTTAAGGCATGATCCAGGTCAATTTGTAAATCTATCAAAAAAAGAGCTGGAAAGTATAATTTATGCAAGCTATGAAGAGCGTAAAAAAGATAATTTTATAGCGATACCAGTTAAGCAGCTGCAGTATAATCGCTGTCCTGCAGTAGCGCCGTTAGGGGTTTTGCAAAACGGGGAAGGTTGGAAAAAGCTTAATATAACAAAAGAGCAGATTGAAAAGCATAAAAAGGTTTTGCTCGAAAATCCAGGCTTTGCTGAGTTATTACGTGAGATTTATGAAGCAAGGTCAGAGTTTAAGTCTCTGCCCGATCCGGAGGCTAAGCTTTACGATAGTTTTCTAAACGATCGAGACCGTTTGCGTATTGAAGCCGTGCGCAGTGCAAGCGAGACCGAACTCGCCGATTTTCATCCAGAGTTTCAGGATGAACGATTACCAGATTTACTACTCCACTACAAAGCTAGGAGCTACCCGAAGTCATTGAGTGAAGACGAGCAAGTAAAATGGGAGTATTGGCGGATGGCAAGAATAAATAGCCAACTGCCAGGCTATCTGAAGAGCTTAGAGAGGCTTGCCGCTAGCGGGGTTGATACGTTCCTGCTAGAAGAGCTGCAACTTTGGGCTGAGTCTATAGCGCCGATAGACTACGGAAACTAAGAAAACCTACGCTTTGGTAGAAAACTAGATCGGTGAACACTAGGCTCGGCCGGCTTTAGAGGCTTGTTGTCGACTCGCCTGAGTATAATAAAAAATGCAATAACAATTGCTAGCGCGGCATATAGACCAAGCATAGTGTTTGCAGGTATGACGGTAGCTGTGCCGGGCACCACGCCGGTCACTAGGAAAGAAAATAGCATTTCGTGCAGCTTGAATGATAGCGATATAAATACGATAGATAGTGCCGTAGACCAGATCATAATAGCTTGTTTCATATTGTATGCCACCTCGCAGTAAGTGTATTTATCGTTAATATAGCCTACCAGTTGAATTTATGCAATCATAAGTGTCATCAGTGGTCTGACCCTGGAAAAACGACTGAAAAATTGCTATAATATCATCTAATGTCGGATATAATACGTGTGGTCGGTGCGCGCGAGCACAACTTAAAAAATGTCAGTGTGGATATTCCTCGCGATAAGCTTGTAGTAATAACTGGCCTTTCTGGATCTGGAAAATCATCGCTAGCTTTTGATACCATCTATGCCGAAGGTCAGCGAAGATACGTCGAGAGTCTATCGAGTTACGCACGACAATTCTTGGGACTGATGGAGAAGCCGGACGTTGATCGAATAGAGGGCCTTAGTCCAGCGATTTCTATTGACCAAAAGTCAACTAGTCGAAATCCGCGCTCGACAGTTGCAACTGTAACAGAGATATATGACTACTTGCGTCTACTATTTGCTCGAATTGGCGTACCGCACTGTCCAACCTGCAACAGGCCAGTTGAGCGTCGAACGGCACAATCAATCGTTGATGAGGTGCTTAAGATTGAACCGGGAACAAGGCTGCTTGTATTGGCGCCAATTGTAAGTGGCAAAAAGGGCGAGCATGCACATATTCCTGAGCAGTATTCTCGACTTGGTTTTGCTAGGGTAAGGGTTGACAGCGTGGTTTATGCGCTAGATGAATTTCCGGATCTGGACAAAAATTACAAGCACACTATTGAGCTAGTCGTAGATCGTGTATCTATGAAGGAGGAGATAGCTGGCCGTGTAACGCAATCGATTGAGCAGTCGTTAGAGATTAGTAAGGGCGTGGTGCAGTTGCTAAATGCTGACACCGACGAGTTGACGACATACAGCCAGCGTTACGCCTGCGAATTGCATCCAGACGAAGAAATACCAGAACTAGAGCCACGAATTTTTAGCTTTAACTCACCATTTGGTGCCTGCCCTGTGTGTACCGGGCTGGGCAGTCGCTTAGAGGTGGATCCAGAACTGGTTTTTAATCCAAAATTGACAATTGCTGAGGGGGCAATTCGACCATACAATCGTGTAAATTCAGACGCTTGGTACATGAAGCGTCTGTCTGAAGTTGCTGACGCGCACGGTTTTAGTCTACGCACCCCAGTAGGCGAGTTGCCAGAAGATGCTCTGCAAAAAGTACTTTATGGTACCGGCAGTCAAAAATACCGAGTTCAACTTGGCAGTGGTCGCTTTTATGATTCTACGTACGAAGGTGTGATTCCGAACCTTGAGCGCCGACACAAAGAGACCGATAGCGAATTTATGCGTCGTGATATTGAACGATTTATGCGTGAGAGAAAGTGTCATGCCTGTGGTGGTTCGCGTCTAAAACCAGTTGTTTTGGCGGTAACTATTCATGGCATGAATATTATGGATATTTGTGGTTTGGGCGTCGACGATGCGCTAGACATGCTCGACGATTTAAAACTGAGTGAGCAGGAGCAGTTTATAGCGCATCAGATAATCAAAGAGATTAATTCCAGACTTGGTTTTATGAGTGATGTAGGACTAAACTACTTGGAACTTGGCCGCGCAGCAAATACTCTGTCTGGCGGTGAGGCGCAGCGCATTCGCTTGGCTACTCAAATCGGATCTGGTCTACAGGGCGTCTTATACGTACTCGATGAGCCATCCATTGGTCTTCACCAGCGAGATAATGATCGATTGATTGCCACTCTGAAGCACCTGCGCGATTTAGGCAACACTATCTTGGTAGTTGAGCATGACGAGGATACAATCAGAGCAAGCGACTACTTACTCGATATCGGTCCAGCAGCTGGAGTTAATGGCGGGCAGATAGTTGCCCAGGGAACACCTAGTGAAGTTTCCAAAAATCCATCAAGTCTAACGGGTAAATATTTAAGTGGTATCGAAAAAATAGCCGTTCCCAAAAAACGGCGCCAGCCCGAAAAAGACCGCCAGCTAGTTATACGAGGTGCCCGTGAGAATAATCTAAAAAATATTGACGCATCATTTCCTCTTGGGCTAATGACAGTTGTTAGTGGAGTTTCGGGAAGTGGGAAGTCTACGCTAGTAAACGACATTCTAGCCAAAGAGTTATCTGCCCGTTTGCATCGCGCGCAAACTGTACCGGGTCGTCACGAAAACATTGAGGGAATTAAGCACCTCGACAAGGCGATCATAATCGACCAGTCGGCAATCGGTCGAACCCCGCGCTCTAATCCAGCCACCTATACTGGTGTATTTACGCCAATTCGCGAGCTCTTTGCCGGCACACCAGAGGCGAATATTCGTGGCTACAAACCAGGACGTTTTAGTTTTAACGTGAAGGGTGGACGTTGCGAGAACTGTCAGGGTGATGGGGTTATAAAAATTGAAATGCACTTCCTTCCCGACGTTTATGTAACCTGTGACGAATGTCAAGGTAAGCGCTACAATCGTGAAGCGCTGGAGATTACCTACAAAAACAAAACCATCGCCGATGTTTTAGATATGACTGTTGAGCAAGCTGCAGGATTCTTTGAAAATGTGCCGGCTATCTCTAGGAAGCTAACTACTCTTGTTGAAGTTGGCCTGGGTTATATAAGGCTTGGTCAGCCAGCTACAACATTTAGCGGTGGTGAGGCGCAGCGCATTAAGCTGGCTAGTGAACTAGCAAGACGTTCGACCGGAAAAACTCTCTATATCCTAGACGAGCCCACCACCGGGCTTCATTCAGATGATGTCAAGCGACTTCTTGGCATACTTCAGCAGCTAGTCGAGGGCGGCAGTAGCATGATAATCATCGAACACAATCTTGATGTTGTTAAGTCGGCAGACTGGGTCATAGACATGGGGCCCGAGGGTGGAGTTGGCGGCGGTACGATTATAGCCGAGGGATCGCCAGAGGCTATTGCAAATTCTGACTCTAGCTACACGGGCTATTACCTGAAGCCCATGTTAAAGTAGCTACTTCTTGGTGTCGTCCGTACCTTCTTTTCTTAGTAGAATCTTAATTTCGCGCTTTGTGCCTTCCCATAGGTTCTCGCGCGATTTTTTATCTTTCAGGGCATGATATAGGATTGGCGATGTTGATAGGAATATTATTATAAGGGCTGCAACTTCAATATTTACGCCCATTTCACTCAAGACTTTTCCAGCATAAAATCCTAGGTATGTAAAAGAGTATGTCCAGACAAAAGTGCCGACAATATTGTAGGGCAAGAATTCGCGATAAGTCATTTTGCTTACGCCAGCTACAATCGGTACAAAAGTCCGCACGATAGGAACGTAGCAGGCTAGTACTATAGCTAGCGGTCCATATTTGTCGTAAAAAGCCTCTGTGCGCAGTAGGTTTTCTTTTCTAAAAAGTCTTGTATTTTTCCGCTCGAAAAGCTTGCGGCCAACTTTTTTGCCAAAAATGTAGCCTGTTTGCTGACCGAACATAGCACACAGGAATAGTAAAAAGGCGAATAAGTGTATATTAATGCTGCCAAATGAGCCAATTTGCTGTTGCACTAGAAAACCTGAAGTAAACAATAGGCTGTCGCCTGGGAATAGAAATCCGATAAGTAGCCCGGATTCAGCATATATCACAAACAAAACGGCAATAACACCGAATCCAGTGATGAGATGTAATAATGCTTCCACTGTTTTTATTGTATCAGATGTGATAATATAAATAGACAATTAAACTAATTTCCGGAAAAGTATCCAAAGAAAGAGGAGAGAGATGGGAAATAAAACAACTCTATCATTAGATGAGCGTAAAGTTCATGGCAAAAAAGTAGCAAAACTTCGCAGCGAAGGATTAGTTCCAGGCGTAGTTTATGGTGCAGAAATGGAACCAATTAGCGTACAGGTTGCGGCAAATGTTTTTGATAAAACTTACCGACAGGCTGGAACCTACACACCTGTTCACCTGAACATTGGTAGTAAAAAGAAAATAGCCATGATAAAAGAGGTCGACATTGACCCAGTACGGGGTGAAGTTCGTCACGTATCATTTCACGCAGTTAAGGCTAGCGATCCTGTAGTGGCCGTTGTTCCAGTTCGCCTAGTTGGCGAGGGTGAGTCTGAGGCTGAGAAGAATGGACTTGTAGTCCTGCAGACGCTGGATCAGATTGAGGTCAAGGCCTTGCCCATGGACCTGCCTGAAGCTGTTGAAATTTCAATATTAGGCCTAAAAGAGGCTGGCGAAAAACTAACATTAGCTGCCGCTGAGCTTCCAGAGGGTGTTGAGTACGTTGAGCATGATGATGGTCGTGTTGATGAAGAGCTAGAAGAGGGCGAAGAGAAGCCAACTATCTTAGACACTATGGTTGCTAGTGTTTGGGAGCCAGCTGCCTTACAGGCCGCAAATGAAGCTGCCGCTGGCGATGCCGAGGACGAGTCTGAGGTGGAGAGCGAAAACGGTGGCGATGATGAAGCTGCCAGTGCCGAAGAGTCTGAAGATAAGTCAGAATAATCATCTGATTAATTAACCAAACTTAGTACTTATGCTACAATTGCTATATGTTATTGGCACTACATATAGCAATTGCGTTTACTAGTTTGGCGGCTGGTCTATATCTTGTCGCCAAGCCAGCTAAGTCGACTTTAAATCTACACTACACTGGCATGGGTTTAACGACCGCTAGCGGTGTAGCTCTAGTTGTTGCTGGTTATGGAGTGCTGCATGTATGCGTGGTTGGCGCAATATATCTAGTGGCCGCCTCGGTGTTGGCAATGTTTGCTCGTAGAAAACTCGCCGCAATCTAGAATTTCTCGTATTTATTGCATGACGCAAGGTGCTATAATTAGTACTGATGCAAAAAATTCTTCTTTATTATAAATTTACACCAATCTCTGATCCGGAAGCGATTAAGCTATGGCAAAAAACACTCTGTGACAGCTTGAATCTACGCGGAAGGGTGCTCGTTAGTCGCCATGGACTGAATGGTACGGTTGGCGGCGGTGTTGATGATTTGAAGGCTTACATAAAATCTACCAAACAGTATCCAGGATTTAAAGACACGGTTTTTAAATGGAGCGATGGTGGCCGTGAAGACTTTCCCAGAATGAGCGTGAAGAATCGTCGTGAATTGGTTGGATTTAAAAATTCCGACGATGAGTTCGATGTTAATATGGATGGCGTAATAGATGGCGGCGATCATTTGAAGCCAAAGCAGGTTCATGAATTGATTGAAAAATATGGCGACGATGTAGTATTTTTTGACGGCAGGAACGAGCACGAGGCTAAGGTTGGTAAGTTCAAAAATGCGATTGTGCCGAATACACAAACCTCGCGTGATTTTATTGCTGAACTTGAAAGTGACAAATACGATGACATTAAAAATAAAAAAGTCATCACCTACTGTACAGGAGGTGTGCGCTGTGAAGTAATTAGTGCCATGATGAAAAAACGTGGCTTTAAGGACGTATATCAAATTGACGGCGGCATAGTGAAGTATGGCGAAAAATATGGCGACGACGGATTATGGGAGGGCGCCTTAAGAGTGTTTGACGATCGTATGGTGATAAATTTTTCTGATAAGGCAAAAACTATTGGTGAATGTACTCACTGCAAAGGCAAGACATCAAATTTCGAAAATTGCGCCCATTCCGAATGCAACAGTTTGGTGTTAATTTGTGAGAACTGTAAAGAAAGTCCAGATCTACTATTTCATACAGAAGATTGCAAGAGACAGCATGACGTAAAGAGAAAAGTGGCTACTTCGCATGGCAAAAACTAAGGTGTCGAAATTACTCAGAGTTGGGCTACCTATATTAATCATAGTGACATGGTTGGTTACATCGGCCATCGGTGGTCCATATTTTGGCAAGATCGAGGAGGTCTCGAGTAATGATTTGGCAACTTTTTTGCCAGAGAGTGCTGAGTCTACAAAGGTAAACGACAAGATAGATAAATTCGTAGACTCGTCTAGTATTCCAGCAATTGTTGTTTTCGAAAGCAACTCTGCCCTAACTGAAAAAGAACAGGATGAGATAGATTCTGTGCGTGCCGAACTTAGCAAAGACAGCGCTGTAGTTGATACGATATCACCAGCGGTTCTATCCGAGGATGAGAAAGCGGCATTTCTAGTTGTGCCGCTTGATAGCGATAGTGAATTTCGTGAAACCGTACCAAGTTTGCAAAAGACAGTTGCCGATACAAAACCTAGTCTAAACTACAAGTTTACTGGTCCGGCCATGTTTGCCAAAGATTTGAACAAGGCTTTTGCGGGAATTGACGGAACGCTGTTGGTTGTGGCGCTGAGTGTTGTATTTGTAATACTACTTGTGGTTTACCGCTCGCCAATTTTGCCAGTAGTTACACTGATAGGCGCAATTATTGCACTGTCCTCGGCTATCTTGCTAGTTTGGTATCTAGCTAAGCACGGCATAGTTCAACTAAACGGTCAGGTGCAGGGAATTTTATTCATATTAGTTATTGGCGCTGCGACTGACTACTCGCTACTTTATATTGCTAGATATCGCGAAGAGTTAACACGCCATAAAACGGCTTGGGGTGCGACTGTTGCGTCATGGAAAGCTTCGCTCGAGCCTATTGTAGCTGCTGGTAGTACAGTTTCGCTTGGGCTGCTGTGTCTACTGGCTTCAGACTTGGGGTCAAATAAGTCGCTTGGTCCAATTGGTGGAATAGGCGTGATATTTGCGATACTTATTGCACTTACATTCTTGCCGGCGGTTTTGCTGCTGTTTGGCAGAGTAGCTTTTTGGCCACGAAAACCAAAGTTTGAAAACAGAAAATCTAAAGAAAACTATCAATCTCAGCACCCAGTTTGGAGTAAGGTCGGAAAGTTGGTTGGTAAGCACCCGCGCAGGCTATGGGTTGGCACAATGGCTTTGCTGTTGCTGGCCTGTGTGGCGGTGCCGCAATTTAAAGCCGAGGGCGTATCGCAAGATAACCTAATCATGGGCAAGAGCGAAGCTCGCGAAGGTCAGGAGATCTTGGATAATCACTTCCCAGGCGGTGCCGGTTCGCCAGCCTACATCGTCGCAAAAACTGATTTACAAGATAAAATAGTTGACGCCATTGAGTCTAATGAGGGGGTTGATGGTGTAAGTGTATTTACAACTGACAAAGAAAAATCTAGGATGCCAGTCGGCAGTGATGCTAGAGAAATCAGAGAAGAGATTCGGCAGGAAGTTGAAAAGAAGCGTAGCGAAAATATTGCAGAATTGCGGAGCAGTATAAAGTCAAAGATGGTAGGAGCACCAGACTTCGTAGTTGATCAGGTGTACGAAGAGGCGCTAGCTAATATACCATCAGTTGATGAATTGACTAAAAAGGCAGATCCATTCAAAGATATTGAACCAAAAACCATCAACGGCACTGTACTGATATCGGCCACTTTGACGAATTCGGCTAGCTCGGTTGGCGCTCGTCAGACAATTAGCCAGCTACGTGATGAGCTAAAGAAAGTCGATAACAGCATCATGATTGGTGGCGTGAGTGCCGTACAGCTGGATACTAACACGGCTGCAAATCATGATCTAAAAATTGTAATTCCGTTAATACTATTGGCAATTACCGTGGTATTAATGATTTTATTACGTTCGATTGTGGCACCGTTTGTGTTGCTATTTACGACAGTCGTGTCGTTTGGCGCAACGCTTGGAATTGCTGCACTACTATTTAATCATGTTTGGAATTTTCCAGGCGCTGACCCAGCGGTGATTATATTCGGCTTTGTATTCTTGGTTGCCTTAGGGATCGACTACAACATATTCCTGATGACGCGAGTTCACGAGGAGACGAAGAAGTTGGGTGTGCGAGATGGTACCTTAAAGGCGCTAGTTGTTACTGGAGGAGTAATTACGAGTGCTGGAGTTGTATTGGCAGCAACTTTTGCTGCGCTCTATGTTATACCAATTCTATTCTTGGCTCAGATTGCATTTATTGTAGCCTTCGGCGTGCTGCTAGATACGCTAATCGTGCGTTCAATTCTAGTGCCAGCTCTAACTCTCGAGATAGGCAAGCCTATGTGGTGGCCGTCTAAGTTGTCTAGAAAAAAAGGTAAGTAGATTAGACCAGGCGGGCGTATGCTATAGTTTGCGCTCATCGCCAGCTATAGAGAAGTATGGGTTTTTTGATTGCAGAGTCGGGAGCTCTTGTGCAATTACAAGCTATTGATTTATGTGCATACTACTTACACTGGTTATCGTACGCCACAATATGTATGTGTTATTTATCGAAGCCTCAGGGCCTGCGTTGGCACTACCCTTTCATTTTTGGTGTAAATCGTTTACAATAGTAGTATGCAAACTGCTACAAAGCGTCGGCGTAGTAAATACGTGGAGTCTGTGCGCCAGTCACTCGCCTATTTTGGCCATGCAACTAATGCGCAGCTGGCTGATGATCTGCGGCGGATTTACCCGCACGTTAGTGACACAACAGTACACAGGATAACGCAGAGATTACTGGAGGATGGCGAGACTCAACTGGCGCCTAACGCAGCCGATGGTGCAATGGTATTCGATAGCAATATAGATATCCATGATCATTTTGAGTGTGCAAAGTGTGAAAAACTGCGAGATATAACAGTTTCAACTTCATGTCGTGAGTCTTTACGCAGTACGATTGGCGACTGTAGATTAAATGGATCGTTGAAAATAGTTGGCACTTGTTGTGAGTGTATAGATAAGTAAATAAAAGGAGAATTGAATGGCTACAATATCAACCAAAACCCGCGATGAATTTAAAGAAAATGTACTAGATAGCAAGAAGGTTGTCTTGGTAGATTTTTGGGCAGAGTGGTGTCCGCCATGTCGAGCTATGGCGCCAATACTTGAAGATATATCCGAGGACATGGTAGACAATGTAGCGGTTGTAAAGGTCAATGTCGAAGAGTCGGAGGATAATGCCAAGTTGGCTACAGAGTATGGAGTACAGGGCATCCCAAATATGCAAGTTCTCAAGGGTGGGAAAGTAGTTGATCAGTTAGTCGGCATGCGGCCACGCGGCGTCTTGGAAGAAGAAATCAGTAAGCACATTTAATCTTATGAAAATAAACAAGCTAGCATTTCAAGCTACCCTGCACTGCTTGATTGGGTGCTCAATAGGTGAAGTTGCCGGCATGATGATTGGTGCGCATTATGGGCTAGATAATGTGCTGACGATTATTATCGCGGTGTCTCTAGCTTTTGTCTCTGGGTATTCTTTGTCTCTATTGCCACTTGTCCGAAGTGGCATGAGGCTAAAAGATTCTATGAAATTAGTATTGGCCGCCGACACTTTATCAATTGCGGTTATGGAGATAGTCGATAACCTGGCCATGTATTTAATTCCTGGAGCTATGGATGCTAGCTTGAATGATGGTTTGTTTTGGCTATCGATGGGCATCGCTCTCCTGGCTGCATTTTTGGCAGCCTATCCAGTCAACGCCTATCTCTTGAGTCGCGGTCGCGGACATGCTTTAACGCACAATCATCACGGACACTATCATTAAATATTTACTAGAAAAGATGTACAATTACCTAGATGAAGAAAAATAAGTCACAGAAAAAAGTTAGTACGGTTTTGGCCGAGCGTGCTATTCAAGTTCAGAGGGGCGGGGCTCGTGCCGCGATACTTGGCGTAAACGATGGGCTAGTTAGTACGCTTTGCTTGGTCATCGGAGTTGCTGCTGCCGGCGCCGATACGGGTGTAGTTTTAACTGCTGGCTTTGCCGGGCTCGTTGCCGGTGCTATTTCAATGGCGGCAGGAGAATGGATATCGGTTCAAACTCAAGTCGAGCTTTTCGAAGGTGTTTTAAAGGATATTCGTAGCGAGCTAAAAAGGAATCGGGATGAGTTGATGGGTAACTTAGCCCACTCATTGACTAAGTACGGTATAACTAAAAAAGATGCCCAAAACGCAGTAGAAGATGTTTCTTCGGATAATGCCGACTTGGTTAATCTTTACGCATCACAGGTGATTGGTATTAATCCCGATGAGCTTGGTTCTCCATGGAGGGCGGCGATAGCTTCATTTGCGCTATTTTCTGGCGGGTCGCTAATACCCTTAGCGGCGTGGCTTATTGGTCTGCATGGAATGTCGGCGATAGTAGTGGCGATAGCACTAACGGCACTAGCCGGACTTTTTGTCGGTGGCTATACTGCTCAATCTAGTGGTAAGTCTATAGTTTATGGTTCATTAAGGCAGCTGCTTATAATTATTTTTTCATCAATCGTCACCTATGGTATTGGTACTGTCATTGGCGGCAATCTCGGTTGATTTTAGCAGGATAGTATAATGGGGCTATGAACGTAAGACTCGAAAAAAAGCTTGCTGCCCTACCACGCTCGCCTGGAGTATATTTTTACAAATCAAAATCTGGCGAGATTATTTACGTTGGCAAAGCGGCCATGTTGAGGAATCGAGTCCGTCAGTATTTTCAGTCAAGTCGCGGGCTTGATACAAAGACTATGGCGCTCGTGGCCGAAATCGATGATGTTGACTGGATGGAAACCGATAGTGAAATAGATGCATTATTTTTAGAGAGCGAAATGGTGAAGCGATATATGCCTCGCTATAATGTCTTGCTTCGCGATGATAAGTCGCAAACATTTGTGCGCATTTCAATGAAAGACGAGTGGCCAACCGTTAGTTTCACTCGCAATCCAGCAGATGACGGCGCAGAGTACTTTGGCCCATTTTATAGCGGCTATGCAGTAAAGAAAGCTTTGCGATACTTGCGCCGGGTATTCCCCTACTTTATCCGTGAGCCAAACTTGCGCGATTCAAAACTCGAGATGCAGATTGGCCTGAAGCCAGACATGAACGATGGCTCCGCGGCCTATAAGGAAAATTTACGTAAGCTGGTTAGTTACATAAAAGGAAATCGAAAAAAGCTGGTTCGAGAAATAGAGTTCGACATGAGGCGTGCTGCTGAAGTTCAGGATTTTGAAACTGCGGCAAAGCTCCGTAACCGTTTGCGAAATTTTCATGAATTGCAGCGTAGGATAATGTTTGGCGACAAAGAATTCTTGCATATATCTAAAGACAAAGCGCTTGACGATTTAACCACTCTTTTGGGGCTGGGCGATGTGCCGCGTCGTATTGAGTGCTACGATATTTCACATCAGGGCGGAAAGAATGTAGTGGCGAGTATGGTTGTTTTTTCAAATGGCGTTAGTGATCGAGCTAGCTACCGAAAGTTTAAAATGACTAGGCAGGTAAATGACGATACGGGGCAGATTTACGATACTGTTTACCGACGACTAAGTAAACGTAATTTGAGAGGCTGGAGTAGGCCAGATTTGTTAATAATTGATGGCGGAAAAGGTCAATTAAATGCGGCAATTCGTGCTCAGAAAGATCGTAATACTAACTTTCCAATAGTGTCAGTTGCCAAGCGTGAGGAAGAGTTAATTATTCATCGTGACGATTCCAATGTAAGCATTAAGTTTATAGAAAATATGATAAATAATCACACTCCAGGGGTGGATTTTCGTGAAGACAGTGACTTTATAACTATTAACCTCCACGCTGGACAGCGGAATCTAGGTAGTCATACCAAAAATCTGCGAGGTGAAGATACCCAGAGTCCTTATACCGAGCTAGTTAAGCTGCTCCAGCGAATCCGTGATGAATCTCATCGTTTTGCGGTTAGCTATCACTCCGTACTAAAGCGCAAGAATGCCACAAAGAGTTGCCTAGAAGACATACCTGGCGTTGGTCCAAAAACTAGACAAAAAATAATTAAGACATTTGGCAGTGTATCAAGACTGGCCGAGGTGCCAGAAAATGAGCTAGCCGAATTAATAGGCTCCAATAAAGCGAAGGCTATAAAAGACTTTATCGGTTAGGAGCTTTGGTGATATAATCAGCCTAAGCACAAGCGTATTATGTAATCATATAAGTAGTCTATGCATATAGAAATAAATCCAAGAGGACGACGAGCGGGCTTCACATTGGTGGAGGTGCTTGTAACGCTAGTAGTTTTGGCAATACTGTCTGGTGTGATAATTGTCGGTTTTGGTAATTGGCGCGAAGACACAGCCGAAACTGAAGTGTCATCCAGTCTGTCCGATGTCGCTTTAGCTATGAAGAACCACCAGAATTTTAAGAATTCATTTCCAAGTGGCTTACCGAACTCATTCAAGCAACCCCCTGGGGCTGAAGTTAGTTATGCTAGCGGGGATGATAATAGCTACTGCATTAATTCGGTTAGTAGAAGTATTAGCTCGGTTAAGATGTATGTCACTGAAACAGGAGAGATTAAAAACGGCACATGTCCATAGGCTTAGTTTTAACTATAGGTTACCTATGCGATTAACTGACTAATGGCTAAAGCTTGTTTTTACACCTGATGGCTTTGCTGGTAGCGAGAAGCGGTATACAATAGCTGCAGTGAACGCTCCATTTTTTTCGCATAATCGAAGCAATGTTACGAGTAAGCTCGACGGAGGTCTGCTTGTATTGAGCGCTTATTGTGCTATTCAGCGCAGCAATGACACGGCGTTTAAGTTTGAGCAGGAAAGTAATTTTTGGTATTTTTGTGGAATTGAAGAACCTAACTGGTTGTTAATAGTCGACGGCCTAGCTGGAAAGTCCTGGCTTGTAGCTCCAGAAACTAACGAAGTACACAAGACGTTCGACGGATCTCTTGATTATGGTGCAGCAAAAGATGTAAGTGGCGTTGATCGAGTATTGTCTCATGATGAAGGTCAGGATCTTTTGAAAGATTTAGCCAAGAGGCACAGTGTGGCCTATACGGTCTTCGATTCTGAGCATGCTAGCAGGTTTAATTTTTCGCTAAATCCAGCCCTGTCCAAGAACAAGAGGACTCTAGAGCGTATATTTAGTTCCGTTAGAGATTGCCAAAAAGATATTGCCGCGCTTAGGGCTATAAAACAGCCAGTCGAGGTAGAGGCTATAAAAAAAGCCGTAGACTTGACTGTCGATGCGTTTGAGCAAGTGCGGAGTTCCATAAGTAGCTTCAATTACGAATACGAGGTAGAGTCCAGTTTTACCCATTACTTTCGCTCGCGAGGTGCTACCGGTCACGCGTATGACCCTATAGTGGCCGGCGGCTTAAACGCCTGCACTCTGCATTATGTAAAGAATAACGATAAGTTAAGCCGCCGACAGTTTGTGCTATTGGACATCGGTGCACGAAAAAACGGCTATTCAGCGGATATTACAAGAACTTATGCCCTAGGAAATCCAACCAAACGTCAGCAGGCGGTGCATGATGCTGTTCAACAGGCTCAAGAGCGAGTCATTGAAATCATAAAGCCATTTCTGTCCTTTAGTGAGTATCAGGAAAAAGCAGACAAAATTATGATGGAGGCCTTGCTGTCACTAGGCCTAGCAAAAAGTGTTAACGATACAGAGGCCTTGCATCGCTACATGCCGCATGCCATTAGCCACGGGCTAGGAGTGGACGTTCACGACAGCCTGGGTGATAATAAGATGTTTCTAGAGTATATGGTGCTGACGGTTGAGCCTGGAATATATATTCCAGAAGAGTCTATTGGTGTTCGCATCGAAGATGATGTGTTGGTTACAAACAGTGGACACAATAACATTAGCGCTAAGCTATCGACAGCTTGGTAGTTATCGGGGTATAATTACAAACAATGAGAGCGCAAACTGCTAGTTTCTTAGTGCGATGGATGCTAAATACCATAGGTCTATGGCTCGCTATTCGAATATTTGGTACTGGATATAGTGCTGAAGAGGTTGATGCTGGTTTTTGGATTTTAATATTGGCCGGCCTCACATTCTCTATAGTAAATGCTGTACTAAGGCCCATTGCAATCATTTTGGCACTACCTGCTATATTATTAACTCTCGGGCTGTTTACACTGGTTGTCAATGGTGCTATGGTTTGGATTGCCCTAAAGCTAGCACCGGGTATAAGTATGAAATTTTTCTATGCGATTATTACGGGCATTGTCATTAGTTTGGTAAACTATATAGTAAGCAATGTGTTTGATTTTGGCATGCCAAAGCGCGCAAAACAAGTAGAGGAGTAGTTGATGGAATTAGGAGCAATATTACAATATATAAACCTTATATCTGGAGTTTTAATGATTCTCTGCATATTATTGCAGCGGCGAGGGGCTAGCCTTGGTGCAGGATTTGGTAGTTCGGGCGAGCTTTACACTACCCGCCGCGGCCTAGATAAGAACCTGTTTGAGGCGACGATATTTCTAGCGGTAATTTTTGTATTTTCAATCTTGGGCGGATTATTGTTTGCTTAATCACTAGCTAGGCCTTATGGAGAAGAAGTCAGGGTGGAAACGATTTCAGAAAATAAAGCTATCTTCGCGGTCGCTGTCTTCTCGTGCAAAAAAAGCTGAAACTGCCACCACAAGACATGCGCACAGATTTGTACTTTCACGCTTGAAAAATCTTAGCGACTCAAGGCAGGCGATACTTTCTTGGCTGGCTTTAGTTGGTCTAATTATTGCGGCAGCAGCTGGCCAGCTGGCTGTTGCAGTAAAGGAAATGTCTACGAAATCACCAGTAGAGGGTGGTACATATTCCGAAGGGTTGGTGGGCGAAATAGCCACACTTAATCCATTGTTTGCTACAAACTCCGCTGAATTAGCGGCCTCAAAGCTGATATATTCTTCCCTATACGACTATGACTCAACAGGAAGCATAAGAGATGACCTGGCCTCAAAGCTGACAGTTAGTAAAGATAAGACAGAGTACGACATAGAGCTGAGGTCTGATGCCTTGTGGCACGACGGTAAGCCTGTAACTGTCGATGACGTGATATATACGGTTGAATCAATGAAGAACCCCGCAGTTCGCGCAACCCAAGCATCGACATGGAGAGGTATAGATGTCAGCAAGGTTAGCCAAAAAGTAGTTCGGTTTAAGCTGCCTGCAGCCTATGCATCGTTCCTTCATGCATTAACATTCCCAGTCCTACCAGCTCATTTACTGGAAAAGTTACCTCAAGATGCCATACGACAAAATACCTTTAGCGCATCGCCAATTGGAAGCGGTCCTTTTCAGGTAAAGCTTTTGCAGTCTCAGAATATTCCACGCAAGCAGAAGGTAGTATATTTGGCTGCCAACAGCAACTACTACCGCGGAGTCCCAAAGTTAAAGAGATTTGAAATTCATGCCTATTCGTCTAGAGATGACCTAAAGTCAGCCCTGGAGACTAGCGATATAATTGCCGCAGTTGATGAGGGTGCGGACATAGCAAGCCAGCTGCCAGACAGGTTTGCTGTCCACAACCAGCCTATTAGCAGTGGGGTGTATGCCATATTTAACAATTCAAGCGGTATATTGCGGGACGTTAGAGTGAGAAAAGCGCTACAGCTTGGTACGGACACAAAAAAAGTTCTCGAAGCTTTAGATATAAAGGGCTTGGAACTAGATTCGCCTATATTGAAATCCCAACTACAGGGCGTTAAATTATCCAGCAAGCCTAGCTACAACGTTTCGCTGGCCAGGAAGCTCCTAGATAGGTCGGGGTGGCGCCAGGATGGCGATACGCGAATTAAGAACAAAAAAGTTCTATCATTGAAGATGGCGCTAATCAAGGACTCTCGGTACGAGGCAGCGTACAAAGAGCTGGCGAGACAATGGCGAGAGCTTGGAGTGGAGGTGGATGCTACGGTTTTTGATTCTACAAAAACTACTCAAAGTTTTGCTCAGACAATTTTGCAGTCGCGATCTTATGATGTTCTGATAAACGAATTAGTTTTGGGAGCGGATCCAGACGTTTACCCATACTGGCACTCTAGTCAGGCCGGAGCACTGGGCTTGAACCTGTCGAATTACAAGAATGATGTAGCGGACTACAATCTTGCAACCGCCCGAAGCGCAGTCGATGTAAAAGTTCGTAACGAGAAATATGGTAGATTTGTAAAACAGTGGATGAGCGACGCGCCTGCGGTCGCGCTTTATCAGTCCAGTATGTCTTATGTCACCGCCCCTAGTGCCAGGCCGTCAATTAAAGATACTGTTACTCCGATGATGAGTGATCGATTTAGTGATGTGCTGTATTGGACGGCCGACAGGTCAAACGTTTACACTACACCTTAGGATATAGTATAATTCGTTAGGCATCTAGGCTTGCGTGCTTGAACCTTTATGAATACATGGTGTCTCGTGTTTATGCACTGGTGGCGGAATTGGTAGACGCGCTAGCTTGAGGGGCTAGTGTCCATTTACGGACGTGGAAGTTCAAGTCTTCTCCAGTGCACCAGCAACCTCTGTAAGATGTTTGCTATAATAGTTCATGAGCTAGCATGGCGCGTTGGCCGAGAAGTTAGGCACTGGTCTGCAAAACCAGGTAGACGGGAGCGTTACCCGTACGTGCCTCCATGAATAATCTTGAGAAATCAGGATTATTTTTGTTTTAAGATTTCTAATAATTCTGGGAATTCTGGATCGAAGAAGTGGCTCTTGCCGTTAAATATATGAACAGCTGCACCTGGTAGTTCTTTCTGGTATTTTGCAAGTTCGGAAAATGGAACGACTAGGTCATCCTTGCTGTGCAGCAGGTGAATGTCGTCGCTACTATCTGTAAGTTTACCTATAGAGTTCAAGCCAAAAGATCCTAGGTCTTCACGGGTGCTATCATCATAGCCGCCAGCGACTAAAATAATTCGTCTAACTTTCTTGTTGAGGGGATTTTGGCTAAGGTACTTGGCTAGGAACATTGCACCCAGGCTATGACCGACTAGCTGAACATTATCGCTAAAAAATGGCATTAGCTTTTCGAAATATATTGACCATTCATCGAAATTGGCATTTTGCTTGTTAGGCATAGATGGAGTTAATACGTCGTAGCCTGCAAGTTGCTGGGCTAGCCACGGCTTCCAGTCGGTCGAATATAGCAGGCGTTCGTACTGAATGACACTATTTTTTAATGCGTCCATGTATCTTTCGTAGCTATAAAAGCTATTTCCGCCATGAAATATCCACACTTGTTTCATATTTTTAGTATACTATATAAGCATATGTGCTTGGGGTCGGCCGCTTGCGGCACAAGTGGCTATATGTGCGTTCATTAAAGTCAGTAGTGTTGATTTAGGACTAAGTCTAAATCGTAAATATGCGCAGGTGGTGGAATTGGTAGACACGAGAGACTTAAAATCTCTTGAGCGAATAGCTCGTGCGGGTTCAAGTCCCGCCCCGCGCACCATACTTAGGTATTTTAATAAAACTATAGCATTATCGTCCTATTCTATATGAGTATTGCGCACCAGAGCAGATATCTATTAGGTAGCGCATCGTTCTTTCTGGTATTGACCATTATTACGATACCGTTCAAGTACTTTTCCGATTACGGAGTTACCACTAGCCTAATCATAGCTTCAGTCGGTCTGCTCGGCACTGCAGCGGCAGCCACTAGTATAAACAAGAGCTACTTAAAGAGTACTAAATAAATCATCCTGCCCTATCTTTGGAAGACGATATTGTATGTGGTAGTTTTCATGATTAACTGATATAATAATGATGTAGAAAATTAATCCAAAAGGGGAAATGCATATCATGAGTACAGGAATTATAGTAGCAATAATAATTGGCGTGCTAGTATTGGCGCTTGTTGGTTTTGTGATTGCTATATACAACGGACTAGTAAGTCTACGTGTTCGAGTAGACGAGGCATGGAGCGACATCACTGTTCAATTGAAGCGTCGCGCAGACCTAATCCCGAATCTTATTGAGACCGTGAAGGGCTACGCTGCGCATGAAAAGGGTGTATTCGAGAGAGTGACAGAGGCGCGCTCGGCGGTAGTCAACGCTACCAGTGAAGGCCCCAAAAAGACTGCAGAAGCCGAGAATATGTTTGAAGGCGCCCTAAAGAGCTTGTTCGCCGTAGCTGAGGCCTACCCCGATCTAAAAGCAAATGAAAACTTCTTGAGCCTTCAGAATGAACTTGTAGATACTGAAGAC
>JACKGP010000003.1 GCA_020631935.1 Candidatus Nomurabacteria bacterium | reverse complement strand
TCGTGAGTCGGAGCTTGGTTTTTATGCCACAACATCGAAGCAGCGTGAAAAGCTTGATGATGTTCATGCAAAAAATGCCGAAGCTACCCGTGAAGAGCTAGAGAAAATGATGAGACCCGAGCTAATAAATAGATTCGATGCTATAGTTACTTTCCAGGCGCTAACCAGGCGAGAAATAAGCAAAATATTTGACAATTTGTTGAACGAGCTAAACGAGAGGTTGGTCATAAAAGGCTTGCGTCTTACAGTGAAGCCAGAGGTTAAGCGAATGATTATCGACAGAGGATTTAACAAGAAATACGGTGCTCGTCCACTCAGGAGAGCTATGCAGGACATGCTAGAGCATCCAGTCGCAGAAGGCGTCTTGGCGGGTAAATTTACAAAGGGCATGCTACTAACAGCGGAAAAGAAGGGTAAATCGGTTGTCGTAAGTGAGGTTCATGAGGACAAATAGCGGAAGAACGAGTGTAGTCGCGCTCGTCATGACTATAGTTGTCGTTGGTATTTTTACGGCGATGGCCTACAACCGTCAGCTCATCTATGACTATATCCTTGGATGGGACTATCAACCGTCTGCTCGAATGGCTGAGATAAAGCAAAATATACGCCTTACTCCTTCTGGCGATTTCTTATTTCAGGCAAGCCAGCCTGAAATAAATACTGCTAGTGAGTTTAATGTAAACTGCGAGCAGAACAAAGAGACCAACAATCCAATTGTCGGGTGCTATTACAAAGATCGGATTTATGTTTTTGATGTGAATAATCATGAACTATCAGGAATCGAAGAGACAACGGCAGCGCATGAGCTGCTACACGCTGTCTACAAGCGATTACCCGACTTGGACAGGCAGAAGATTGATAGTGAACTAGAGAGTGTCTACCAACGTGTTAAAACGCCCGACTTAATAAAGCGCATGGCATACTACGAAAAGACTGAACCTGGCGAGCGCAAGAATGAGCTCCATGCTATTCTTGGCACAGAATTCAGTGAGTTGTCGCCATTACTAGAGGATCATTACGCTCGCTATTTTGTGAGTAGGAGCGATGTGGTCAAGTACTATGAAAATTACAAAGGGGTTTTTGATGGTATTCGTACAAAATTAACTGCAATCGAGAAGAAAATAAATGAGGACACAAGTCGAATTGAGTCTGAGATATCAATCTGGCGACAGGATAGGCATAATTTTATCGAGAAAAACAATGCTCGAGGATTTACTAGCGCTGATGATTTCTACGCGGTGCAAAATGAGCTAAACTCCAGACTAGAGAGGATTAGACGGGATATCGATTCGTCAAACCAAGACCGCAATGAGTATAATCAATTGATTAAGCGCTACAATCAGCTCAATATGGATATAAACAGTACGGTGTCGCCAGCTCCTACTGCTCCATCTGGTCGGTCGTAGAGTATACTAGAAATATAATGGCTAAACTAAAAAAACAATTTACATGTCAGCAGTGTGGTGCAAACTACCCAAAATGGAGCGGGCGCTGCGAGAATTGTGGCGAATGGAATAGCCTTGTCGAGCAACAGATAGAGCAGGGTGCCTCGGCTGTTTCGAGAGCGCGTAACACTGGTAAGTCCTTGAATCCGAAAAAAATAGGCGAGGTTGGTGTCGATGGTCCTAAGTCTAGAATGAAAACTTCTTTTGACGATTTAGATGAAGTTTTGGGCGGTGGAATTGTAAACGGTAGCGTTATGCTATTGGCTGGCCAGCCGGGCATTGGCAAGAGCACGCTATTGCTACAGGTCGCAACGCATGTTGCCAGGGGTAACAACGTGCTTTATGTCAGTGGCGAAGAGAGCGCAGAGCAGGTTAAACTGCGGGCGGAGCGCCTGGGCGCAGACTCAGAGGAAATGCTGTCATTTGCCGCAAGCACTAGCGCTGATGATATAGCTGCCACAATTCGTGATGAAAAATACAATCTCTTGATCATTGATTCTATTCAAACGCTATCATTGATGGAGATTAGCAGTGCGCCGGGGAGCGTTAGTCAGATTACAAATTCCAGTAACGTCATTATACGTGCCGCCAAAGAATCATCAACTGCGGTCATACTGGTTGGTCATGTTACCAAAGAGGGGAGTATTGCTGGTCCAAAGGTGCTTGAGCACTTGGTTGATGTAGTGCTCCAGTTTGAAGGTGACCGATACGGAGGGTTTAAGATGGTTCGTTCCAGTAAAAACCGTTTTGGGTCAACTAGCGAGATAGCAATATTTGATATGGATAGCCAGGGGCTGAGGTTGGTTAAAAACCCGTCAGCAATGCTGCTGGCCGAGAGGCAAAATACCGACGGGTCAGTTATATTGGCTACGATGGAGGGCGCTCGACCGCTATTGGTTGAGATCCAGGCACTTGTTAATCCGACCAATTTTGGGTATCCTAAACGAACAGCCAGTGGATTTGACTTGAATCGTTTAAATCTTTTGGTTGCAGTTCTCGAACGACGTACAAAGTTGAAATTATCAGATAAAGACATTTTTATAAACGTTGTTGGGGGCTTGAAATTGGCTGATCCCGCAGCGGATTTGGCAGTTTGTATGGCAATTGCTAGCGCGGCTGCCAAGCGTCGACTAGACGATGACGTTGTGGTGTTTGGCGAGGTCGGCCTAGGCGGTGAAATACGCAGCGCTCGTCATGCCGAGCGGAGAATTGCAGAAGCCAAGAAACTAGGCTTCTCAAAAGCCCTAGCCCCTTCTGGGCAAAAAAACATAAAGTTTGTACATAGCGTAAAGGACTTACGGCAAGCTTTAATAGACTACTTAAAATCATAAAGAACAGGAATTAAATATGAGTTTAGAAATAATGTTGCTACTTTTGCTACAGGCAGAATTTATTGCGTTAGCAGTTGTGGTATTTATACGCTTAAGGCCAGGAAAAAAACCGTGTTTCGTAGATACTTCAGTTTTGATGGACGGAAGAATATCTTCGTTAGCCGAGACTGGGTTCTTGCCAGGAAATGTAAAAATACCCCATAGCGTACTACATGAGCTACAGCTATTAGCCGATGGTAGCGATTCTGATAAGCGTATGCGAGCAAGGCACGGACTTGATATCGCATCGCAATTAACAAACAGTAAAATTATCGATGCCGGTGTTTTTAGAGACAGGAAGCCGCGCGAAATCGGCGTAGACGATCAACTTATGATACTAGCCAGAAGGTACAAGGGTAGTATTTGTACAGTAGACTTTAATCTCAACAAAGTTGCTCAGGCAGAGGGAATTGCAGTACTAAATATAAATGAAGTTGCTCAGCAATTAAGAATGAACCACCTGCCAGGAGAAAAAGTAAGTATAAAAATTCAACAAAAGGGTGACGGTGCGAATCAGGGTGTTGGATATATGGCCGACGGGACTATGGTAGTGGTGGAGCGTGCTGGTAACGACGTAGACAAAACCATAAATGTGGAATTCATACGTAGCCTGCAAACAGCAGCTGGACGCATGTTGTTTGCTAAAAAATTAACTACTAGCGGTAAAAGTGAGTCAAGGTCAAAGATCTCAAAGGCCACTTCTGGAGCAAAAACAATTTCTCGCTCACATCAGAAGTCTAAATCAGCCCGAAAGCCCAAGAAGACAACCGAAGACACTATTATTGATCTGGTCGGTTAGGTGGTGGCCCCGGTTCTCTACTGTCGTCCCTGTCGTCATTTTTGAGATTGTATTTCCAGCTATTAGAGCCAGAGTAGTAGCCCTTGTCTTTAACTGTAGCGGAGATTGTCGCACTTTTTGTGAATGTGTACATAGTCGAGTATGCGCCCGACCCAGAAACGCTCAAGTCTCCGATAGGCTTGCCATCAACCGATAAGGATATAGATTCCAACGGGAAAGTTCCCTGGCTAACTCGAATTACTATTCTGTTTCCGTCTGCACTAATTCCCGAAACGGTCGGCTCTACGTCGTTACACTTGTGGACATCATCTTCTTCGTTTGTGTTATAGCCATTCGGAGCGATGAAGATATCTTTTTTGCTTATTGGGTCTTTTGTCTTTATGACTCCAACCTCTATCTTTGCAGCTTCTGGAGTACATTTAGTGGCGCGCTTTTTTGACACTCTGTCAAAAGAAAGCTTTGTGTTGGACATAGAATCCTTCTTGTTGTAGTAGGACGGATATATCTCACCGCCAATTCGCTGGATTCCGCCCGGTGCTCTAAACCACTCTCCAGCTTTAGCAATACCTTTTTTCTGGTAGTATTTGGTAGCCTGAGCCATAACTGGGTCTGCAATTAGTGATGCGTATGACGACAGGCTGTTTGTTGCAGTTGGTGTTGGGTTGCCTAGCCAGACGCCGATTGACAATGATGGCGTGTAGGTCATGGTCCATATATCTTTTGGATATACGCGCCCGTTAATTTCAATGTTTGACGTACCGGTTTTAACAGCGGTTTTTATTCCAGCAGCGTCAGAGTATGGAGTAATCGAACGTCCGTAAAGGGGTAGTCGCGCGCCGCCATCTCCTAAGATGTCGTTAACTATATAAGCAGCTTGCGGGTTGATAATCTGCTTTTTCTCATCTTTATACTTTTGTAAGGTTTCTCCAGCGTTGTTTTTTACTTCCAGTACTGTAGTGTGTGGCTTGTATACGCCCAGTCTAGCGAGTGACGCTATGGCGTTGGTGTGATCTATTAATCTAGTGCCGCAACCACCAATAGACGATGATAGCCCAGCTTGTTTTTCCTGCCCAATTGTACAGTAGTATTTGTTACCAAGTGAGCGGATTGTCTTTAGTGTCGGGTCGACTCCAGAGACCTGCATGGCCTTGATCGCTGGTATGTTTCTAGACAGGGCTAAGCTTCGCCTAACTGAGATATTTCCCCTGAAGCCCCCGTCAGCGTTCTGAGGCTTGTAGCCGCCGCCAAAATCGGTGGGGGTATCGGAAAGTATTGAGCCGCTTCCAAAATTCAGACCAGGGCTGTGATCAGAGAATAGCTGTGCATAAACTAGTGGCTTTATTGATGAGCCTGGTTGAATTGAAGCTATAGCCGAGTTGTCTTCACCAAATCCAGGATATCTAAAATCTCTACTTCCCATTAACGCCAATACCTGGCCTGTTCGAACATCTTCGATACTGCCCGCACCGTTGGTAAACCCTCCGGCTGCCGGCACGTACGACTTAAACATGCTTTTCATCTCTTTTTCAAGAATGTTTTGCATATTTAAATCTAGAGTAGTTTTTATAGTTAGTCCGCCGCGGCCCACGACTGCCTTGCCTAGTTTTGCTTCTAGTTCGCTGCGTACCATTTGCACGAAATGAGGTGCCCTGATGTCCTGATATTGGTCGGCTACGGGCTTAATATTCTTCAGTATAGGCACTTTCTTTGCGGCATCTGCCTCTTTCTGGGTGATGTATTTTTTATCAACCATACTATCTAAGACTTTGTGCTGACGAATTATGAGCGCTCCATTACCGGCTTTATTATATGGGTCATAGAGTCCAGGCTGATTTGGTATTCCAGCAAGTAATGACGCCTGAGCAAGATTTAACTTTTTGGCGCTAATACCAAAATATGTACGCGCAGCCGACTCAACTCCATTTCTTCGTCCGCCATATGGAGACTCGTTTAGATATAGGTTAAGGATTTGATCTTTGTTATACATGCGTTCGACTTCCAGGGAAAGAATTATTTCTTTTATCTTTCTAGGTATTCCGTCAAATCCACGCTTGCCGGCTTCATCTGCAAAGTAAACTTGCTTTATCAGCTGCTGGGTAAGTGTAGATCCGCCCTGTACGCTTTCGCTACTGGCATTGTTTAGCGTGGCTCGGACTAGGCCAGAGATGCTTATTCCGCCATGCTGATAAAATTCTTTATCTTCTATCGCAACAGTAGCTTTTTTCATTACGTCGGCAATTTCATCACTCTCTACGACCAGCTTATAATTACTGTTGCCTTTATCTTCCCAGAGTAACTTGCCATTTTTATCGTAATATCTAGATACTGTAGTTTGAACACGGCTAGCTAGCTGGCCGGGCCTAATATCGTCTAGCGACTGTCGGTAGTAGGCAAAGAGTGCTCCAGCTCCTAGTACCACCAATAGTGTCGCCAAGCCAGCTACTTTTAACATTGCAACAGCGCCACGTTTTGAAAATAGGAAGCCAAAGACGCGCTTTGGGTGCATGCGATATATGGTTCGCTTAACTGGGTTTTTTGGCAAGCTAGCCAAGTAGTGTGCACGGCTGCGAGCCGCAGCATCTTTTCGTGTTTTGCGTCGCTGCACTAAGTTGGCGTATGTATTCATTCGCCTTCGGGTCGGTTTTTTCATTAATTCTCTCGCCTCATAAGCATTATTTACTTCATTATATCACTAATCTACCGCCATAAAACAAGCTATTTTGCTATACTTGTTACATGACAAAACTTTCTGAGGAGCTCGCGTGGCGTGGGCTAGCTAATCAAACTACATTCTCGAGGCCTGAAGACATCAACGAACCGCGAACATTTTACTTCGGTGTTGATCCTAGTGCCAGGAGTATGCACATAGGAAATCTAGCACAGGTAATGGTCGTAAAGCACTTGCTAAATCATGGACACAAAGCTATCGTGCTGGTTGGTGGAGCGACGGGTATGATCGGCGATCCAAAGGAAGATGCTGAACGTGACCTAAAGACCCTGGACGAAATAGATGAAAATAAAGCTGGTATTGCAGACCAGTACCGTATTTTATTAGACGGGCAAGAGTTTGACCTGGTAGATAATTATGACTGGTTTAAGGACGTAGGCTACCTAGAGTTCCTGCGCGATATTGGCAAGCACTTTTCTATGACGCAGCTACTCGATCGTGAATTTATTAAGGCACGAATAGGAGAAGGCGGTAGCGGCATCAGTTATGCAGAGTTTAGCTATAGCTTAATTCAAGGTTATGACTTCTTGCGTCTGTATCGAGACAAAGGTGCGACTATGCAGGTCGGCGGGTCGGATCAGTGGGGAAATATGATTTCTGGCGCACAAATGATTCGTAAGCTAGAGGGCGAAGAGGCTCATGTCTGGACTGTTCCATTAATTATAGACCGAGCAACCGGCAAGAAATTTGGCAAGAGCGAAGGCAACGCTATCTGGCTAAATCCAGAAATGACAAGCCCGTACAAATTTTACCAATTTTGGTTAAATCTAGACGACGAAACTGCAGCTGAACTGATAAAAGTCTACACATTCCTAGATCGAAACATTATTGAAGACGTGATTTCAAACCACGACTTAAACAGGGGTGAAAGATTGCTCCAAAAAACCTTAGCCCGCGAAGTAACTGAGCTTGTTCATGGCCGCAAGAGACGCGAGTCTGTAGAGAGAGTTACTGGAGTTTTATTTGGTGGCGAAGACTTTGCTGGTTTGTCGAGTGAAGATATCGACGAGCTAGCTCAGGAGATTCCTGTGGTTGAGCCGATGGATATAGTGAGGGCTTTGGTCGGATCAAAAGCAGCTAGCTCGAATGGAGAGGCTAAGCGATTGATAGACAACAACGCCATTTCTGTAAATGGTCAAAAAGTTACCGAAAATATAGACATAACAGATACATCTTTAGTCAAAAAAGGTAAAAATACGTTCGTATTAGTCTTGAATAAGTCCGCCTATGGCAGTCGACCGTCTGCGGTATTGTAAATTGCGGATAGAAATTTACAGTATTTGGCAAACTACACTATGATGGTGTGGCAGTGCCTGACATGTCATAATAGAGACAAGTGAATCTACGTACTAGCTTAAACTCAATAAAAGGCGTCGGGCCGAAAACCGCTGAACAATTTCAGGCAGCTGGCTTAGAGACTGTTGGCGACTTGCTTAATTTTTTACCAAGAAAGCACGAAGATTTTTCGGAAATTGTGCCAATCGCTGATTTAAATCCAGGCAAACAAACCATCAAAGCAAAATGCGAATCTGTGGAAGTCAAGAGAGTTAGGCGCGGCATGACCGTAATAAATGCAGTACTAGCCGATGATAGCGGTAAAGTGCGCGCAGTTTGGTTTAATCAGCCATATCGAGCTACGCAGTTTAAAAGCGATGAAGAGTATCTATTTTCGGGCGATTTCGGTTTTCGCGGAGGTCGATATCAGTTAACTAGTCCGAGCGCAGAAAAGGTTAGCGAAATGCCTGTTCAAACTGATCGACTTTTGCCAATCTACCGTCAAATAAAAGGACTAAAGAGCCAAATTGTGCGCAAGACTTTGGCAGAGCTTAAGCCATTTATTGTCATGCTTCCCGAAGCTTTGCCATCCGCAACTGTAAAATCAAATAGGCTAATTTCTTACAGTGACGCAATTTTGGGTATGCATTTTCCGAAATCTAGTGACGATATCGCCAAGGCTCGCGAGCGACTAGGTTTCGAAGAGCTGTTTTGCTTACTGCTAGCTAGCCAGTTAAATAAGCAAGCGAACGCAAAACTAGACGGTTGGCATATTCCATTTGATCAAAAATTGGTCAAGAGTTTTGTCGAGAGGCTACCGTTCAAGCTAACAAGTGCCCAGCGGATTGCTGCCTGGGAAATAATCCAAGATTTTGAACGCAAAACACCAATGAATCGCCTACTCCAGGGCGACGTAGGGGCTGGAAAGACTGTCGTTGCGGGTATTGGAACTCTTCAGGCGGCGCAGGCGGGTTTTCAGGCAGCAATTATGGCACCAACCGAGATATTAGCCCGGCAGCACGCTAAAACTTTGGCGGATATGCTGAAGCCATTTGGCATAACTATCGGGCTTCTAGTGGGGGCAGTAAAGGGAAAAGCTAGAAGTGAGCTGTATGAAAGAATTTCTAACGGCGAAGTGCAGATAGTTGTTGGCACTCATGCGCTGATTCAAGACAAGTTGTCGTTTAAAAAACTCGGCTTTGTAGTCATTGATGAACAGCACCGTTTTGGTGTCGAGCAGCGGCAGAGATTGCTAGGAAAAGCAGACAAAATGCCGCACCTGTTGGCTATGACGGCAACACCGATTCCTCGCAGCCTACAGCTAACGGTTTTTGGAGAGCTAGACGTCAGTATATTAAATGAATTACCCGCCAACCGTAAGCCAGTAAAGACCAAGCTTATTTCGCCAGTATCGGCAAAGACTGTCTATGCAAAGATTGACGAAGAGATTGCAAAAGGTCGCCAGGCCTATGTAATCTGCAGCCTGATAGACGATAATGAGAAAAACGAGAAAAAATCGGTCGAAGCTGAGTATAGAAAGCTCAAGAACTCAATATTCGGACATCGTTCAATCGGACTGTTGCATGGCCGGATGAAACCGGCCGAGAAAGAGCAAGTTATGGTGGATTTTAAGGATAGAAAGTACGATATTTTGGTTAGTACTACAGTCGTTGAGGTTGGCGTTGACGTACCGAATGCTAGCGTGATGATGATAGAAAATGCAGACCAGTTTGGACTAGCGCAACTTCATCAGCTACGCGGTCGAGTTGGTCGTAGTGAACATCAAAGCTATTGCTACTTGATGATGAGCGACACTTCGAAACCTAGCCAGCGCCTACGTGAAATTGAAAAATCAAACGACGGTTTTTATTTAGCTGAGGTGGATTTAAATTTACGTGGTCCAGGTGAGATTTACGGAAAGGCGCAGCATGGTGACTTGAATTTACGAATAGCCAGCCTGGCGGACATAAAGCTAATCAAACAGGCTCAAGTGGCGGCCGAGCAGTTCATCGCATCGAATGAAAGCTTGGTACAATATAAACAACTAGCCAGCGAAGTCGAGCGTTATCAAAGGCTAACGATATTAAATTAGAAAGCAAGGCAAACATTTATGTATTCAGGCACCACGCTAAATAAAAAGTCTGGCCGAATCATGGGCGTGCATCAAAAAATCGACCGTATCGCTCGTCGCCATATTAAAAAACATTTGCCTAGCAAGGTATTTTTTCCTGACGCTAAAGATATACTACATTTTGAAGGCAAGAACGGGCCCGATGGCCTGAAGAGGAAAAGTCCAGGCACGGACGAGCCTTGGCACTTCATAGACCCACTAGATACCGAAAAGGGCGCGCTATTAGAAGACATACTAGACCATTTTCAGAATCTTAGCACTGCACTTGCTTCAAAAAATAGCGAGCGTGCTGCTTTCGAGGCAGCCTGGTTGGCTCATGCCATTACCGATGGATTAACGCCAGCGCACCACATTCCGTACGAGGCTGCTCTGGCCGAAATACGCGAGGGCGAGCATCACATGACTCGTGATTCAAAATACAAAAAAGCTGTCATGCCTGGTGCGACTCGTCGCGACGTTTTGCGAAACAACTGGAAGTACTGGGGCGCCAAAGGTCTCATGAATATGCATCTGCAGTTTGAGCTTGGTGTTGCCTCTACCATTACGGCTATACGCTTTGATACCGACTCTTTTGGTGAAAAATGGCTTGCTGTTGATTCAGAAGAAAAGATGATCGAGCAGTTCTTGGCCAGCCTGCAGAAGATTTCTGACCTAGATATGTATGGAGAGTTTGCCTTAAAGGGCTGGAATCGACGCCTAGCAAGGCAGACTAGAGATATATTGGTTCCAGAAATAGCCCGCATGGTAATGTGTGCCTGGAGGGTGGCAGCGCTGGAGGCGAATAGGTGAACGTACGAATTATAGCTGGTAAATATGGTGGCAGGTTTATCGATGCTCCTGGTCGAAAAAGCACCCACTCCATGGGTGAACGAATCAGGAATGCACTTTTTAATAGCATTGGACAGGAAATTCAAGGCGCACGTGTGCTTGATGCTTTTGCCGGTTCGGGCGCTGTGGGAATAGAGGCTATGAGTCGCGGCGCAGCGAGCGTCACATTTATAGAGCGAGATAGAATTGCCTCGAATATCATTCAAAATAACATTGATTTGCTAGGAATCGAAGACGCAAAAGTCATTAAAACTACTGTTAGTAATTGGCTGGAAACTCGTCGCGATGAACAGGATTACGATATTATTTTTGCCGATCCGCCATACCATGACGAACAGTTTGCTACGATTTCGCGACTTTTAGGTCTTCTCAAACCTGGTGCGCTTATGGTATTATCTCATTCAGGAAGAGGTGAGGTGCCAATTCAGGACAAAAGAATTGTTGTGGTGGACAATCGTAGTTATGGAAACGCTTTTCTCACCTTCTTCCGCCACGAAGAAGATACGCTCTAGAAAGAGCGTTTTTTTATTACAAAAAGTGTATTATGAAGCCAGAAATTAGGCCAACTAGGATAATGCCACTACCCAGTATCAGGGTTTCCAGGGCATCGCGCCAAGCATTCATGCGCAACATATACCCACGTGTATAGCCAGCCACAAATAGAATTATCAACGTAATCAAAACACTCCATATGACGGCATGAGTTAAATCGCTTAGAACAATGAGCGGTATAACCGATATAAAGCTAATCGCAAAGTACGACACAAACTCTATAAACGCGGGAATAAAATAGTGCTTAAAAGGACTTCTTTTCTCGGCGCCATCTAGCTGGTCTAGGTAGTGTTCGCTAGAATATTTCACGCTAGCAGTATTAAAGCCGTTCACAACAATGCTTACTACTACGGTCAACAGCAACAACTCTCGACTTAAATCCGCGAACATTAAGGCCACTATGATGCTAGAGCCAATGGCAAATCCCCCCTCTATACCCTCGAATGCCGCTAAAAATCGCTGTGCGCCTAGGGGTATTTTTGTATCTCGTCTTTTTGTGTGCAATGGATGATGTTTTGATGTCGATGCGATCTTCATGATTTTAGTGTATCAGATAGGCCGATTATGCCTATGCTAGACTGGGTGTATGAAGCCAAAAATCCTAATTACTAGAAAATTAAAATCTGAGTCAATCGCACCGCTATATGAAAATTTCGATGTAGATATGTGGAATTTAGAAGATGAAGTAATGCCACGAGATCAGCTGCTCGATAGAGTGAAGGGCGTAAATGCCATTCTGTGCATACTAACCGATAATATCGACAGGGAATTGCTAGATGCTGCAGGTGATCAACTTTCTGTTGTTGGCACCGTGTCGGTTGGTTTTGATCACATCGACACCGCCGAGCTAGAAGCTCGAAACATCAAACTAGAGTCGGTGGTGGGAATTTTGAACGAATCTGTGGCAGACTTAACGATTGCTCTGATGATAAATTCGTCTCGGCGTATCTCGGAATCAATAGACGCCGCTAGAAATGGCGAGTGGTCTACTTGGTCGCCGTACTGGCTAACCGGTCGTGATTTAAGCCAGTCAACGGTCGGCATAATTGGCCTTGGTGCTATTGGCGAGGCAGTAGCCAAACGACTTTCGGGATTCGGCTGCAATGTTATATACAATAGCCGCTCACCAAAACCAGAACTCGAGCAGTCGCTGGGAGTTAGCTATCGCAATCTCGACGATCTATTGGCCGAAAGCGATTTTGTGACAATTCACAATGCCCTGACTCCAGAAACTGAAAAGATGTGCAATTCCGAGTTCTTTTCTAAAATGAAAAACACCGCTATCTTCATAAATACTGGCCGTGGCGGATTGGTTGACCAAGAAGCGCTGTACGATGCCTTGAGTTCAGGGCAAATATACGCGGCTGGTATCGACGTTACCACTCCAGAGCCGCTGCCCACCAATCATCCGCTGTTTAGCTTGAAAAACTGCACTATTCTGCCGCACATCGGCAGTGCCAGTATTCGTACACGTGATGAAATGGTCGAGTCTGTGGTGCGAAAACTGGCTAGTCATCTATAGTAGCCCGTAGAGTGCTATAGTATTTACATATGGCAAACATTTCCTGGAATGAGATACAAGACCGCGCGGCCGAATTTGCGAGCAAGTGGCAAGGTGAAACATACGAAAAAGGCGAAAGCCAATCGTTTTGGTCGGATTTTCTAAATATTTTCGACATCGATCGTCGCCGTCATGGCGCATACTTTGAATATGCCATCAAAAAGGGCAGCGGAAAACAAGGTTTTATAGATATGTTTTGGCCAGGCAAGTTGCTTGCCGAGCAAAAATCTGGCGGCAAAGATTTATCGAAAGCAAACATCCAGGCCTACGAATACCTCTCTACTATGCCAGATCACGACTTGCCAGAGGCTATCGTCATTAGTGATTTTGCAACCTTTCAGTTCATCGATCTCGAAACTCGTAATAAGACCGAGTTCAGCCTGCTAGACCTACCAAAAAATGTTAAACTCTTTGGCTTTCTACTAGGCCAAACTAGTAAAAATATCGCCGAACAAGATCCAGTCAATCGCCAGGTTGCCGAAGCTATGGCAGACTTGCATAATCAACTGCGCGACGACAACTACACTGGTCACGACCTAGAACTCTTGTTGGTGCGCCTAGTTTTTCTAATGTTTGCCGACGACAGCGGTATTTTCGACCGCGCAACTATACTAGAGTACGTAGAAAACTGCACTGCAAAGGACGGCTCCGACCTAGGTTCGCGCCTAGTTCAGATTTTTGAAGTGCTAAATACACCGAAAAACAAGCGCCAAAACTCGCTCGACGAGGCTATGGCTACTTTGCCATACGTGAACGGCGGTCTATTTGCTGAATATATTCAGACTCCAACATTCAATAGCGCCATGCGCCACACCTTTATAGATGCCATGCATCTAGACTGGTCGAAAGTTAGCCCAGCTATTTTTGGCAGCATGTTTCAGGGTGTCATGGACGAAACAGAGCGTCGCAATCTAGGCGCACACTACACCAGCGAGAAAAACATTCTGCGCGTCATCAAGCCACTATTTCTAGACGATCTCTACGTCGAGCTTGCCCGCGCTGTACAGTCTGGTCCACGCAAAAAGTACGATGAGTTGCGCAAACTTCAAGACAAAATATCTCAGCTAAAATTCCTCGACCCAGCCTGTGGTAGCGGTAACTTCCTCGTCATTGCTTATCGCGAGCTTCGCCGTCTAGAGCACAAGATTGTCGCCATGCTAGCAAAAGACCCCAATCAGCAAGACATGTTTGCTTCAGCCGGTGCAGGTGTCGGTGTACTGAAAGTAAACGTCGACCAAATGTGCGGTATAGAAATAGACGAGTTCCCGAGTCTGATAGCTCAGACTGCGCTGTGGCTAACAGATCACCAAATGAACGTCGAATATAGCCAGCAGTCTGGTCGTACCTTCAAGCGTTTACCGCTAACCAAAAGCGCCACTATTGTAAACAAAAATGCCCTCACTACCGACTGGAGCGACGTCATTCCTGCAGGCGAGCTAGACTATATTCTCGGCAATCCGCCGTTTATCGGTAGCAAGATGATGACAGCAACTATGCGTGATGAGCTGCTGGCACAGTTCCCAGACGTAAAAGGCGCAGGTGTGCTTGATTTTGTCACCGCTTGGTATGCTAAAGCCGCCAATTACATGAAGCAGAACCCAAAAATCCAAACTGCACTTGTGTCTACGAACTCAATAATTCAGGGCGAGCAAGTGCCTATTTTGTGGAAATACTTGTTTGAACAGGGTGTTGCCATCAACTTCCTGCACCAAACCTTCAAATGGAGCAACGATGCTAAGGGTAATGCTGCCGTGTATTGTACGATTGTTGGTTTTGCACTCTTTAATAAGCCCGAAAAACGTATTTTTGAGTACGAAGATATCAAGGGTGAGCCGAACGAAATCCAGGCGAAAAATATTAATGGGTATGGCATAGACGCACCAAGTGTAATTATTGAAAGGCGAGGCAAGCCGATTTGCGCTGTGCCGCCAATGAGTTTTGGCAATATGCCGCTGGATGGCGGGAATCTATTGCTTGCAGGAGATGAGAAGGACGCATTGCTGGACGCCGAACCAGCAGCTAAGGAATTCATCAAGCCGTTTATCGGAGCGAAAGAATTCTTGCGTAATGAAACGAAATGGTGCCTTTGGTTTAAGGGCGCTAGCCCTACAGCACTAAAATCGTTGCCGCTTGTGCTCGCACGAGTGCGGGCGGTTAAAGATTTTCGTCTTGCGAGCAATACGCCAAGCACGAATGCTCACGCAATTAGGCCAGCGGAGTTTCGCGATACTGCAAATCCTGAAAAATTTGTTGTAGTCCCGCGTGTGTCATCTGAGCGACGAGAATACGTTCCTATGGCGATATACCAAAATAGTGAAATTGCAGGCGACACCTGTCAAATAATTTCCAACGCCACCCTCTACCACTTCGGTATCCTCACCAGTCAGATGCACATGGCCTGGATGCGTGCTGTCGCTGGCAGGCTAGAGAGCCGTTATCGCTACAGCAAAGACATCGTGTACAACAACTTCATCTGGCCAGAAGTGACCGACCAGCAAAAAGCCGAAGTCGAACGCCTCGCCCAAGATATCCTCGATGCCCGCGCCAAGTTTCCAGACAGCTCACTCGCCGACCTCTACGATCCACTCACCATGCCACCCACACTCGCCAAAGCCCATAAAACCCTCGACCGATACGTCGATAGACTCTACCAAAAATCCGGCTTCCAAAACGACCCCGCCCGCGTCGCCCATTTGTTTGAACTGTATAAGGAGAATGGGTAGTGAATAGATTTTATATCGGTCTTGGATCGTAGAGTTCCAAAATAAAAGCCCCCGTGGCTTAACCTAAAAATTACTTGCCAGAGAGGCTGACGACATCGCAACAGCTATGTCTAGATATGTATTACTATAAGCAACTATATCTTTATATTATACCACAAAACTGTATAAAAGTTAAGCCCATAGGTCATTAGACAGCGACTGGTAGCGTGCGTGTCTGGCTGGTTTGCCGCTACCTGCGCTATCTAAAGAGTTTACGCCAGGGCAGCCAGCTGCGCGAGCTAGATCTCTGGCTATCTTTTCCTGCAAGTGTTCTAGTGCTTTGTCTATATTGTTACTGAGTGTTGTCTGTCGAGTGTGACTTTAGAAAAGAAAAAGACATCCTTTCGGACATCTTTTTCTTTTGGTGTCTATCTACAACGAAGCTCGAACCTATTTCCAGCAAAATGTCTGAGCTCAGCCCCGCCGCCTAGCACGCCTTGCCGTGCTGCGCCCCGCCAGAAAAACCCTTTGCATATTTTTTTGAGATTTCCCCCGCCGAGATTTTTTAGAAAAGGAAAAGGGTTTTCTGGTGGTGTGCCTGCCGTAAACGGCAGAGGCGGCGTGGCTCGGGGCGGCACAGCCGCCCATGTCCTTGCTTGCAAGAACATACACAAATACAACAAGCTCTTGCAATGAAAACTATTCTAGTGCTAGAATAGTTTTATGAAGCTATCGTTGTCTGAGCAACTTATACTCGGTATTTTGTCTGAGCAAGCTAGACACGGCTATGACATCGAAAAAGTCATTACTGATAGAGGCATGAGAAAATGGACAGACGTTGGCTTTTCTTCCATTTACTATGTGCTTGAACGGCTTGAGGCAAAAGGTCTAGCCACAAGTAGCGATACGCAAGGCAAGCAGAAGAAGCAGTATTCAATCACAGACACTGGCGTGTCTGCGCTGAAAGGCGAAGCAAAAAAACTTATTGCAGAACGCAAGCCTGCTAATACGCACTTTATGACTGGACTTGCTACGAGCCAGCTCATCGAGGACACCGAACTTAACAAAACACTGGAACAACGAAAGGCAACCCTCGCCTCCGACCTAAAAGTATTAGAGGGTAAAGCATCATCTGTTGAACGTATGCCACGATCTGCACGGCAATTATTTAACTTAAGCGAAGTACTGCTTAAGGCAGAACTGAATTGGGTGAATAAAGAGTTAAAAAGAAAGGATTGAAAAATGAAAGTAAACACAAAACCATATATCGGACAGCACTGCGAAAGCACCGCCACTGGCACCCTGTTAGGGCAAATCGGCGTGAACCTAAGTGAACCAATGTTGTTTGGGCTTGGCGAAGGCTTGAGTTTCATTATTTGGAACATGAAGATAATGGGTTTTCCATTTATCGGCGGACGCGTAAAGACTGACCTACTAACTGCAAATATTGCAAGAAATCTTGGGCTAAAGCTAATCGTCAAAGAAACGTCGTCAACAACGAAAGCATGGCAAGAGGTTAAAGAATTACTCGATAGCGGTAAGGCTGTTGGTCTAAAACTCGACTGTTATTGCCTTGAATATTTCACGCACCCGATACACTTTGCTGGGCATTATGTAGCTATTCTTGGTTATGATGACAAAAACGCATTTTTGGTAGACACTAAGCAACAAGGCTCAGAGGTAACTTCATCACTGGAGAGTCTGGAGAAAGCGCGCAACGAAAAAGGTCCAATGTCATCGAGAAATCTCTACTACATCATAGAGAAAAACGGCGAAATCACCTCACTCAAAGACGCCATTGTTGCCGCTATTCGTTCAAACACGAAAGCGTACCTAAACCCGCCGATCAAAAATCTTGGCTATAAAGGTATAGCAAAAGCGAGCGAAGAAATCATCAAGTGGTTTGACCGTTCAAAAGATATCAAGACTGAGTTCGCAGCCTCAGCCATGATCATGGAGCGAGCAGGAACAGGCGGCGCATTATTCCGCAACCTTTATCGAGACTTTTTGAAAGAGGCCTATGAGCTGACTGGCAATCAGACGATTGGTGAGGCGCATAGAGCGTTCGTCGCCATTGCTAGAAGTTGGTCTGAGATAATCGCGCTGTTTGAAAAAGTTGCAGAAACTGGCGACCGTGCCTATGTGCTTCAGGCATCAGAAAAACTCAAAGCTCTTTCAAATGAGGAAAAAAGTGCCGTGCAAATCCTTGCAGCTGTGTAGCTGAGCACACCACCAGAAAACCCTTTTCCTTTTCTAAAAAATCTCGGCGGGGGAAATCTCAAAAAAATATGCAAAGGGTTTTTCTGGCGGGGCGCAGCACGGCAAGGCGTGCTAGGCGGCGGGGCTGAGCTCAGACATTTTGCTGGAAATAGGTTCGAGCTTCGTTGTAGATAGACACCAAAAATGGACTAAAGTCAGAATTGTCGCCCGCAAGGGCGGCTTTTTCTTTGGTTGCGCGCAGCGCAAGCCAGATGTTCTTGGGGGGAAATGCACTTAGGGCAGCCGTTGGCTGCACCTTTTTTGTTTTTAGCCGCCATTGGCGGTTTTTGGTATAATTGCAAGTGGAACCAACTTTTAGGAAACTTTTTTATTTGTCGTGGGCTTTAATGGCCGTCTCGGACAATTTAGGTTTCCTAAGTTGGTTCCACCGAGGCGGTCATTTAAGTTGAGGGGGTGTTATGAGCGAAAAATACTATTTATACACCAGAAAATCTACTGACGTAGAGGACAAACAAGTTTTATCCATTGAGGCGCAACTCGTTGAGCTGCGAGAATATGCCAAGCACGAAAACTTGCATATTGCCGCCGAGTTCATAGAGAAAAAGTCTGCTAAAATGACTGGTCGTCCTGTTTTTGGCAAACTATTAGCCGAGATAGAGAAAAACGGCGGCAATATTCTGGCATGGCACCCTGACCGACTTGCCAGGAATAGTGTGGACGGTGGACAGATTATCTACTTGCTAGACAGCGGACAACTCAGCACACTCAAGTTTCCCTCTTTTTGGTTTGAGAACACTTCTCAGGGAAAGTTTATGCTCTCTATCGCTTTCGGGCAGAGCAAATATTATGTAGATAATTTATCCGAGAACACCAAAAGAGGTTTGCGACAGAAGGTCAGACGGGGCGAACGCCCCGGGCTTGCGCCCATCGGTTACATAAATGATGTGAGAACAAAAACGGTTGTCGTAGACAATCGGCGTTCGCCGATTGTCATTGAAGCTTTTGGGTTATACGCCAAAGGCGCAAGCCGACTAGAGGACATCGCCATATTTCTAGCCAGTAAAGGAATATTAACGAAATCTGGCAGACAGTTTCCGAAAGATAAAATTAAGCGGATACTCACTAATCCGTTTTACTACGGACATTTCCGTTATTTTGGTGAAGTGCATGAGGGCAAGCACAAAGCAATAATTTCCAAGAAACTTTTTGACGAAGTGCAGGCTACGCTTGCAAAGCGTGGACGACCACAAAAAGACGCAACTGCGCCGCAAGTGTTTTGCGGACTTTTGCGCTGTGCAACCTGTAATCTAGCCATAACTGCCGAAAAGAAAGTAAAACACCAGAAAAACGGCAATGTGCATGAGTATGTGTATTATCGTTGCACAAGAAAGCACAAAACAATCCAGTGCAAAGAACCAGCCGTAACCGAGCCAGATTTATCAGTGCAGTTGTCAGATATTTTGCATAGCTACGCTATGCCCAAAAGTTGGGCAGAACAGCTAGAAACAATGCTTGCTGATGATGAGACAAAGGCAAACGAGAGTTCTGGTCTGTTTGTAGCTAACGCCCAAATACGACTTGCAAGCTTGCAGAGCAAGCTCCAGCGACTTTTAGACAGTTATTTAGACCAAGACATTGACCAGCCAACATACCGAGCCAAACAATCGGAACTTATGTCCGAAAAGAAGTCGCTAGAGGAGCAAGTGAGCAAGCTGACGCTTGCCAGCAATGCTTGGGTTGAACCCATGCGCCGCTGGATAGAAACAGCAGTTTCACTCCGTGAAACTGCGAATAATGGAAACTTTGTGGCAATAAAGCAGGCTTTTTCTGAAATCGACGGATTGAACCTCTTTCTAAAAACAAAAAAGGTGCAGCCAACGGCTGCCCTAAGTGCATTTCCCCCCAAGAACATCTGGCTTGCGCTGCGCGCAACCAAAGAAAAAGCCGCCCTTGCGGGCGACAATTCTGACTTTAGTCCATTTTTGGTGCGGATGAAAGGACTTGAACCTTCACGCCCGGAGGCACGTGCTCCTAAGGCACGCGTGTCTACCAATTCCACCACATCCGCAGGTTTCATTATTATAGCAAAGATATTTCATGAGTAAAAGTACTTGTGCTATAGTTGTAGTTAGTATTTACGGGGGTTTAATGAATAAATTAGTACGCTATCTCAACCAACATTTACTAGGCGAAGTTACAGGCGATGAATCAGTTCGTAATCATCACTCTGTAGACGGTAGTGTTCTTCGGCTTGTTCCTGAAATTGTGGCATTTCCAAGAGAAACTAGCGATGTTCGAAAAATAGTTAATTTCTCGTCACAATTAGCCAATAAGGGCCATCAGCTTCCAATAACTGCTCGTGGTGCTGGTACGGACACGACGGGTGGATCTTTGGGTGACGGAATAGTTTTAGGCTTTACGGCGCACATGAATAAGGTGTTCGAGTACGACCCAAAGCAAAAGCTTGTACGCTTGCAGCCAGGGGTGACACTGGGCGAATTGCGAAATAGTTTAAGACTTCAGGGGGTAGCTATTACTGCGCTGTCTGATGTGACTAATTCTGTGACTGTCGGTGGTGCCATAGCTAGCCGTTACGACGCAGGCGACTGGGTAGATAAACTAGAGGTGGTGCTTTCAAGTGGCGCAACTTTACAAACTGGCCGTGTTTCAAAGCGTGAACTGAGCAAAAAGAAGGCCGAAAAAGGCCTAGAAGGCAAAATTTATCGCGAACTCGATGAACTGATAGAAGAAAATGCCGATTTGGTTGCAGAGTTGGCTGACCGGCCAACTGCTGGCTATCCTGCGCTTTCTAATGTCAAGCAAAGAGACGGTTCTTTCGATTTGACACCACTGTTTTTTGGTAGCCAAGGAACATTGGGCATAGTTAGCGAGTTGATTGCAAAAGCCGACTATGTCAATGACACAGACTCTGTGGTAGTGGGGGCATTTCGCAGTCTAGATGATGCACGGGACGCTATAGACTTGCTGAGAAAACTCGATACATCAAGTGTGGAGCTTTACGACAAGTCTATGGTTGAGCTAGCGGAGGCGCAAGGTAAAGAATTCGAGCTAGTGAATAGTGTTCGAAAAGAGGACGGATTTGGTGCCTTGGTGATGGTTAGAACGTCGAGTATTAGTTCACGTTTACGTTCCAAGACAATAAAAAAGGTGACTAAAGCGTTTACAGAGAAGGGTGCGGTTACTGGATTTACTGATGATATGTCGACCAGTCCTTTGCGAGCCTATGAGGCAATTCCAAGCTTGGCGCTGCAAGCAGTAGAGCAAGGCAATAGTTTATTGCCGGTGATTGACGGCGCATACATTCCAACAGGTCATCTAGATGTATTCTTTGGCGGCATCGCTGAGCTAGCAAAGAAGTATGGCATGAAGTTTGGTGTGTACGGCAGACCAGCAGACGAGTACTGGTGGATTCGGGCTGAACTAGACGCTAGCCGTGTAGCCGACAGGCAAACTAATTTGAAATTGCTTCAAGAATTTAGTGTATTGGTTGAGAAGTCTAAGGGTAGCGTGGCTGGTCTATGGAGTGAAGGTCGCACACTAGCACCTGCTGCTACTCAGGCTACCGATGATCGTGTGCTTGATTTGTATAGAAAGATTAAAAATCTATTTGATCCTAGTGGAATCTTGAACCCTGGAGTAAAACAGACGGGCGAAATGAAAGATTTGGTTCGAAAACTACGCACATCGTACTCCGCTCCAGAGTCAGATGGCTTGTCGCGTTTCTAGATTGTACATAGTTGCTGCAAGTGGTGTTAAAATTATGTTCGTATGGTTTAGTAAAACCGTACTAGGATTGCAATGACCGACAGTAGAAATGTAACAAATGAATTCAAGGGTCTTCCCGAGAATAAGATTATAGAGCAGCTTGACGAAAGAGGTGTTGAGCTAGAGATTGCTATTGAAAACCTTGAGCGCGACTTTAATATGGGGACAATTGTGCGTAGTGCCAATGCATTTGGTGTGCGTACCTTGCATGTAATTGGGCGAAGACAGTGGAACAAGCGCGGCGCTATGGCTACCGACAAATATCTAAAAGTTAGGTATCACTCTAGTGTAGATGATTTTATGACAGCTACGGCAGGAAAAACAGTGGTTGCGGTAGATAATGTAAGCGAGTCTGTGAGCCTATCAGAGGCGGAGCTTCCGCTAAATGCAGTGTTGGTGTTTGGCGCAGAGGGTCCGGGGCTATCGGATGAAATGCTGTCGACAGCAAATTGCATTGTAGCCATAGAACAGCTCGGTAGCACTCGTAGTATAAATGTGGGTGTAGCGGCTGGGATAGTTATGTACGAATGGCTGCGTAGAAATCGATTACCTTTATAACGCCACATATGGTACAATCCACATATGAACATGCGCTATATATCGTGTTCAAAAAGTTTGTGTAATTTAATATCCAGCGGGCGGGCTGGGTTTTCTATTTAATCTAATAGCTAAAACAAGGAGGTTTGCGTATGAGCGCAGAGCACATTGAGCCAAGCAAGGTTACGAATCTGACGGGCTATAGGCGAAGCAAGGAGGGTAAGTATAATCCCCTAGAGCTAGCTTCCGATGATGTCATAGCGCAGTTTTTGCTCAAGGCTATTCACTATCGGAGAAACGAGGACTCGGTGGCGTTTATACAGCGAATAATAAGTCGAAGCGGTGAGCCTAAAGATGAGATAGAGTACTTAACGCGCGAAAAGCTTGTTTCTATGATGAATCAAGGAGGAGACTCGGAAGATGATGGGGTTGTGCAGATGATATACGATGAACTTCGCTCTACTATCAGTAACGCCGAAGAGCAAAAAGATTACAGGAGAGCGTTACTGGACTTAGCCCAGTTGCGAGAGGCAGAGGTTTCTGATCCGTCGCCGGAAGAATCGAATAGCACAAGGTGGGAAAATCTTGTGCGAAAACTCGGCGGCAAGTCTCTTGAGCAATAGTGCTTGTCCTTGCAAAAACTGCCGATAAGTGTGACAATGAGTCCCATAATGACATCACTTTCACACCAGCCATACAAAGGTACGCGCGACTGGTATCCAGAAGATATGCGCATCAGAAACTACATTTTTGATATATGGAGTAAAATTAGTCGCCGCTATGGCTACGAGCAATACGACGCCCCGCTATTGGAGCTTCTAGAGGTATATACCGCAAAGAGCGGCCAAGAGCTGGCTGGTGAGCAGACTTATACTTTTACTGATCGCGGAGACCGTACGGTAGCAATTCGTCCTGAAATGACACCATCTGTATCGCGTATGATAGCTGCCCGCAGACAAGAGATGGCCTACCCGTCTAGGTTGTTTAGCATTGCCCAGTTTATGCGCTACGAGAGGCCGCAGCGTGGTCGCGAGCGTGAGTTTTGGCAGCTAAACGTTGATATTTTCGGCGCTAGCGGCATAGATGCTGAAGCTGAAGTTATTGAAATGGGTGCAGCCTACATGAAAGAGTTTGGCGCCAAGCCAAACATGTTTACTATAAAGGTAAACAATCGCGAGCTAATCAACAGCATGATGTCTGACTATCTAGAGCTAGATGCTGTACAGTCTCAGATGATGGTCCGTCTTTTTGATCGTAAAAATAAGATTTCCGAAGAGCAGTTCGAATCGCAAGCTACTGAAATTTTCGGACGCGATGCATCGCGCGGCCTGAGTAGAATTAAAAGATTGGCAGAGGCGAGTAATCTAGACAGTCTACCGAGTGAACTTCAGTCTTTAGAAAGCGTATCGCAACTAAAAGTATTGTTTGAGCGGCTTGAACTTTCTGGGGTAAGAAACGTTGAGTTTGATATTACCTTAATGCGTGGTTTCGACTACTATACTGGAACGGTTTTTGAGTTTTTTGACAAGCATCCAGAAAACAATCGAGCAATGTTCGGCGGTGGAAGATATGACGGATTAGTCGGATTATTTGGTGCCGAGCCCGTCAGTGCGGTTGGTATCGCACCAGGTCTTAGTACTATGCAGCTATTTTTGGAATCCCACAACCTATTGCCAAGGCTAGACAGCACTACAGATGTGTATATAGTGGTGCTTTCAGACTCGGGGTCGGCCAGAAAGCTTGCCGGTGAACTCAGGGAAGAAGGCTTGAACGTCGAACTTGGTGTTGAAGGCCGCAAGGTTGATAGACAAATAAAGACGGCGATAAAAAAATCGATTCCTTTCATGATTTTTGTTGGCGAGGAAGAAGCAAGAACTGGCATCTACAACCTAAAAGATGTTCGCTCGTCTGAAGAGCAAAAAGCTAGCCCAGAACGTATCGTTAGTATAATCCTGGGTAGTCGCCGCGATAAAGATGATATCGAAGACCTTATTTAGACAGTTTCTTTGACCAGCCCCGCTACCTCTGATATAGTAGGTCACTGTATGAAGACAGCTATAAAGAATTTATCAGATACTCGCGTGATGGTCACAATTACGCTTGGAAAAGAGGAGCTAGAAGCGGCCGAGCAAGTGGCGCTGACAAAAATGGCTCGCAAAGTAAAGGCGCCAGGATTTCGCAAGGGTCACGTGCCAGTAAGTGTTGCCGCAAAACACGTAAATCCAAACGAACTAGCGCAAGAAACAGTAGACAATGCTATGAGCAAGGCTATTGCCGATGCCTTCCTTGGTGAAAAAATCCAAGCCTTGGATCGACCAGAGGTAGAAATGAAAAAGTTTGTACCTGGTCAAGAGTTAGAGTTTACTGCCGAAGTAGATGTTTTGCCAAAGGTGAAGCTAGGTGATTACAAGAAGCTTGGCGTAAAGAAGGGCGAAGCAAAGGTCGCTTCCAAGGATGTTGATGAAGTTCTTGAGCGTATGCGTCAGGCGCAGGCAGAGAAGAGTGAAGTTAAGCGCGCTGCCGAGATTGGCGATGAGCTAGTTATAGACTTTATAGGTAAAAAAGATGGCGAGGCTTTCGATGGCGGCACAGCCAAAGATTATTCCCTTGAGCTCGGCTCTAACTCATTTATACCTGGCTTTGAAGAAGGATTGGTTGGTGCAAAGGCTGGCGACAAGAAAGACTTAAACTTGAAATTCCCCGAGGAGTATCATGTAGATACATTGGCGGGTGCCGACGTGCTGTTTGAGACTACTGTAAAAAGTGTCAATGAGAAGCAGCTACCGGAGCTGAACGATGAGTTTGCTAAGAAGTCTGGTGACGACGAAGTAAAGACACTGAAAGACCTAAAGGCTAGCATAAAAGATGGCCTAGCTACACAGAAGCAACAACAGATTGAAAATGAATACAAGGACGCACTAGTAGATAAGTTAGTTGAAAAAAGCACTGCTCCCGCGCCTGAAGTTTTGGTAAATGATCAGATGCGAAGTATCGAGCAGGATATGCAACAAAACTTGATGTACCAAGGCATTACACTTGAGCAATACCTAAAAGCACAAGGTTTTGAGAGTGAAGACGACTGGAGAGAGAAAGAAGTCAAGCCGGCTGCAGAAAAGCGAATAAAGGCGGGGCTCGTTCTGGCAGAGTTATCGAAAGAACTGGAAGTTGATGCAACCGACGAGGAAAAAGAAGCGCACATAGCTATGTACAAGTCGCAATATGGAAACAATCCAGAAATGGCCAAGCGTTTCGATGATCCACAAGTCCAGCGCGAAGTTGTGAATCGGCTAATTACCGAAAAAACCGTCGAAGCACTAGCTGATTTAAATAAATAGCATAAACAATATAGTGGCATGGGCTGTGTTGTGCTAATATATAGCTATTAGTACAACAATAAACAAAAAAGGGGTAAACACTATGAATAGAAAGTATCATCGAGGCGACGCAATGACAGTGGTGGTCGTCTGTCTTACATTGGCGCTATTAACTGCACTTGGTTGGATATTCTGGCAGAATTTTGTGTACAAAACGGAGCCTCAGAAGGATACGGAGCTGCTAGTCGTTGATAAGCCTGCCTCAAAGGATGACAGCATTAAAGCAGACGAAAACGACAAGTCGATAAATCTAAACGAAAATACGAAAACAGACGATGATAATAAGCCGACAAGCCCGAACAGCAATGAGGGCTATCTTCCTGTAACTCAGTGGGGTATTCGCATCAAAACATCAGTTGCATCAAAGCTGAGCTACAAGTTGGATAGAGACGCCATACTGCTATTTGGAAAGTTTAGTCAGACGCCAGGGTGTGACAATAATATGCTAGGCATCGACATAGTAAGAGGCAAATCAAGGGCTGAGGGTAGCCGCTCGTCGGCCACTTTAGGGGGCTACACTTACTCAGTTCGCGGGCCTCAAGGTGGTCTTTGTACCGATAATACCGGCAATACTGCACCAGGCTATAAAGAAAATCTCGACAAACTAGTCAGTGACCTTACGGCGCTAAAAATAGAAGCACTATAGCCATAGGATAGTAAAAATAAAAACTAGCACTCGCACTTGACGAGTGCTAGTTTTTCGCTACAATAGAATTATGACAAAAGGATATTTGGTACCAAATGTTATTGTGAAGACGCGTGATGGTGAGCGTGGCTATGATATTTACTCTAGGCTTCTCGAAGACCGTATAATTTTTCTCGGCGAGGATGTAAACGAACACACTGCAAATGTGGTAGTGGCGCAATTGCTTCATTTGGCTAACGAAGATCCGGCCAAAGATATCTCGCTATACATAAACAGCCCCGGTGGAAGTGTTTATGATGGCCTAGCTATATATGACACTATGCAGTTTATCAAGCCCGACGTTGCTACTTATGGTATAGGTCTACAGGCCAGCATGGGCGCTTTCCTGTTATCTAGTGGCGCCAAGGGCAAGAGGTTTCTATTGCCAAATTCACGTGTGATGATTCACCAGCCATCTAGTGGCACACAGGGAAAGGTGACAGATCAGGAGATATCTCTACGAGAAAGTGTACGTATCAAAAAGCTATTAAATGAATTGCTAGCTAAAAATACAGGCCAGAAGTTATCTAAAATCGAGAGCGATGCCGATCGTGACTACTGGATGGACGCAAAAGAAGCCGTTGCTTATGGCTTAGCAGATAAAGTTATCAAAAAACCTTGACTATTGCTGGTATATAGTTCACAATAAACACCAATGAAGATTGCATAAGCTTGGGTGAGTATACACGCGCGCCATTTGGCGAGGCGTTTTTGCGTGTAATGGGATTGTCATGCAATCCAATCCCGCTCAGATCAAGCTAGAAAAACTTCGGGCCGCCCCATATATCAACTCATAAAGCTTAGCGAGGAGCTTTCGTGGCAACTACTAAACCCAAAAATGGGAAGCGAGTCTTTTTTACGGCTGATGATACAGCCCTACCGCTTCCAGATTTAATTTCACATCAAAAACGAAGCTGGCAGGAGTTTATCGAGACTAGTCTCGGTGAGATTTTTGCCGAGCTAAATCCAGTCGATGATTACACTGGCCAAAAGCTATCATTGCGTTTTGGCAAGTATCAGTTCAGCGACCCAAAGAACAGCGAGTTCTACGCAAAAGAAAATAACATTACCTTTGATGCACCTTTGCACGCTACGGTAGAGCTAACCAATAAGATTACGGGTGAAGTCAGGGAGCAAGAGATATACATGGGCGACTACCCATGGATGACTGAGCGCGGTACGTTTATAATCAACGGAACTGAACGTGTGGTTGTCAGCCAGCTAATTCGTTCGGCTGGTATATTCTTTACTGCCGACAACAATGCTGGCCGTAACTACTACGGCGCTAAGTTAATACCTGGTCGTGGCGCATGGCTAGAGTTTGAAACTGCTACGAACGGTGCTATCTATGTAAAGATAGATCGACGCCGTAAATTGCCGGTTACGACACTTCTTCGCGCACTGGGACACAGTAAAACATCCGAGATTAAGAGCCTGTTTGAAAATGTTGATACTGGTGAGGTTAAGTACATTGATGCAACTATTGAAAAAGATACAACTCGTGGCAGTAATGAAGCCCTAATTGAAGTTTATCGAAAACTACGCCCGGGTGATCTAGCTACTGTAGATAACGCACGTCAAATGATTGAGCGTATGTTCTTTGACTTTAAGCGCTTTGATTATTCGCGTGTTGGCCGCTACAAATTAAACCAACGCCTAGGTTTAGATGTAGCTAATACAGCCGAGAATCGTACTTTGCAGATGAGTGATCTAGTTGCGATGATTTCAGAAATCATTAGGCTAAACAACACTCAAGAGCCAGCCGACGATATAGACGCACTATCAAATCGTCGAGTAAAGCTAGTGGGTGAGTTGGTAGCTCGCCAGTTCCGCGTAGGTATGCTTCGTATGCAGCGAAATGCTATGGATCGAATGAGCATGAGCGATATTGAAAGCGTTACTCCAAGTCAGCTTATTAACGCTAGGCCGGTGGTGGCTGCTGTGCGTGAATTTTTCGCAAGCTCGCAGCTAAGCCAGCTAATGGAAGAAGTTAATCCGCTTTCAGAGCTAGCTCATAAGCGACGCCTAAGCTCAATGGGTCCTGGTGGACTATCTCGTGAGCGCGCCGGTTTCGACGTTCGTGACGCCCACCCAACTCATTACGGCCGACTTTGTTCTGTTGAGACGCCAGAAGGTGCTAACATTGGTTTGGTGCTAAATCTCGCTAGCTACGCACGCATAAATGACTATGGATTTATTGAGACTCCATACTTGCGTGTAAAGAATGGTAAAGTTACAGACGAAATCGTATACCTAGACGCTAGCCAGGAGATACTAGAAGTTATCGCCGACGCTGGTGCTGAACTAGATAAGGATGGAAAGTTTATCGATGAGCGTGTTAGCGCTCGAAACGGCCAGTTGCCTGCGCAGGTTGACGCCAGTGAAGTTACATTCATGGATGCTGCGAACAAGCAGATCCTAGGTGCAACTGCAGCACTAGTTCCATTCATTGAAAAGAATCGAATCGACCGCTCTTTGACTGGTTCGAACATGCAGAAGCAGGCCGTACCGCTAATCTCTCCCGAGTCACCAACTGTTGGTACAGGAATTGAGGGCGCGGTAGCTAGAAATAGTAGCCAGCTGGTTGTCGCTGAAGCTGCCGGAGAGGTTATCCGTGCAGATGCTAACGTCGTTGAAGTGAAGTACAAAGAGGGTGTAAAGAAATACGAGCCTATTAAATTCACGAAAAGTAACGACAAAGAGTCTATTAACCAGAAAGTACGTGTTTACCGCGGCGATAAGGTAAAAGCTGGAGATGTGCTAATCGAAGGTGCGTCTATAGCCGATGGCGAGCTAGCACTTGGCCGAGACCTAATGGTAGCCTTTATGCCGTGGCAGGGCTACAACATGGACGACGCTATTGTCTTGAGTGATCGTTTGGTTAAAGACGATAGTCTTTCAAGTATAAATATCGAGGAGTATACAGTTGAGGTTCGCGAAACAAAACTAGGGCCTGAGATTGTAACTCGAGATATACCAAATGTGTCAGAAGAGAGTTTGCGTCATCTGGACGAAGAGGGCGTCGTGCAAATCGGTTCAGAAGTTAGGGCCGGTGACGTATTGGTCGGAAAGATTACTCCAAAGGGTGAGCAAGAACTGAGCTCAGAGGAGCGTCTACTTCGTGCAATTTTCGGTGAGAAAGCCAAGGATGTTCGAGATACTAGTATGCGCATGCACAGCGCAGGCGGTGGAAAAGTTGTCGGTGTGAAGATATTCTCACGCGACAATGGCCATGAGCTAAAAGCTGGCGTATTGATGCAGATCCAGATTTTCATTGCACAAACTCGAAAGATCATGGTCGGTGACAAGCTAGCGGGTCGTCACGGAAACAAGGGTGTAGTTGCCCGTATTTTGCCTGTCGAGGACATGCCTTTCACTGAAGACGGAACGCCGGTTGACGTTATCTTGAATCCACTGGGAGTGCCAAGCCGTATGAATATTGGTCAGTTGTTTGAAACTCACCTAGGTATGGCTGCACGCGCGCTAGGATATAAAGTTGCAACTCCACCGTTCAATGGAGTGCCAGATAGTGTCATCTCTGACGAGTTAGAGAAGGCGGGCTATGCACGCGATGGCAAGAGCCAACTATACGATGGACGTACCGGTGAAGCCTTTGAAGAGCGCACTACAGTAGGTGTAATGCATATAATCAAGCTACATCACATGGTTGCAGACAAGATTCACGCTCGATCAACTGGTCCGTACACTATGGTTACACAGCAGCCGCTTGGTGGTAAGGCTCAGAATGGTGGACAGCGATTCGGAGAAATGGAAGTCTGGGCTCTAGAGGCGTATGGTGCTGCTACAACCTTACAGGAGATGCTAACCATCAAGTCAGACGACGTGTACGGTCGTGCTAAGGCTTATGAATCGATAATCAAAGACGAACCGATTGTTGGCCCTAAGCTACCGGAAAGCTTTAACGTCCTAGTAAAGGAACTTCAGGGACTCGGTTTGAGAGTTGACCTAGTAGATGAAGGCAGTGAGGCTTTGGACGCCGAAGACGTAATTGCCGAGAGTGGCCCAGAGGATAAGACTGTACCAGTAGATGGTGTCGTTACTACTAAAGATGACGAGGCTGTAATGGACGAAGCCGACGGTATTGATCTTGAAGAAGATGGCATGAGCGTCGAAATTGCCCAAGAGTTTGATCAAGAAGAAGCAAAGGAGGAGGCGTAATATGTCACGCGTCGTACAAACTACAGGCATCGCTGACTTTGATGCTGTTCGCCTAGCCGTAGCTAGCCCAGAAGATATTCTGCGCTGGAGCCACGGTGAGGTTACTAAACCGGAAACTATTAACTATCGTACTCAGAAGCCAGAACGAGATGGTTTGTTCTGTGAGCGGATATTCGGACCGGTAAAAGACATAAACCCACACGATAGCAAGCTCAAGGGTGTTCGATCGCGTGAGGCTGCTATTGATAAAAATGGAGAGTTGGTTACAAAATCAGTTGTCCGACGTGAACGAATGGGTCACATAAACCTAGCTGCACCAGTTGCGCACATTTGGTTTATGCGAGGCACTCCGAGTGCTATGGGTCTGTTGCTTGGCATAACTGTTCGCAACTTGGAGCGCATAGCTTATTTTGCTACTTACGTCATCCTAAAGGTTGATACCGAAAAACGCGATCAAATGTTGACAGATCTTGAGGCTGAAACCGAAGCTGGACGTGCCGCTATCAAAATGCGCTACGAAAAGGATGCTGAGGCGGAGGGTGCTGATGTAAAGGAACTTGCAAAAGCCCAGACTCGCGAAATCGAAGAGCTAGAAGAGCGCTTTACTCTACGAAAGAATCAGCTAGATGGCCTAAGCAAGGGCGCACTAATCTCTGAAAACGACTTCCGTAATCTTCCAGAAGAGTACGAAGAGCTAATAGAGGTTGGCATGGGTGGAACAGCCCTGAAGGCACTTCTTGATGAGGTGGATCTACCTGCTTTGATTGAAACATTACGGGAAGAGGCTGAAGGCGCCAAGGGACAGCGTGAAAAGAAACTTCTAAAGCGGCTAAAAGTTCTAGAAGGTATGCACGCAGCTGGAATTAAGCCTAGTAGCCTAACTATGACTGTACTACCTGTTATTCCACCGGATCTTCGTCCTATGGTGCAGCTAACTGGTGGTCGGTTTGCAACTTCTGACCTAAATGACCTATATCGTCGTGTGATTAACCGAAATAACCGTCTTAAAAAGCTCGTTGACCTAAGGGCTCCAGAAGTAATTCGTCGCAATGAAATGCGAATGCTTCAAGAGGCTGTTGATGCGCTAGTAGACAATTCGGCTGCACGCGGCGGCCGAGCGGTAAACGCAACTGGTGGTCGACGCCGACTAAAGAGCTTGAGCGACATGCTAAAGGGTAAGCAGGGACGTTTCCGTCAGAACCTACTCGGTAAGCGTGTGGACTACTCGGGTCGTTCAGTAATCGTGGTTGGTCCAAAGCTAAAGATTCACCAATGTGGTCTACCAAAGCAAATGGCCCTAGAGCTATTCAAGCCGTTTATAATTAGCTGGCTAATTCGTGGCGAGTACGCACACAATATACGTTCAGCCACACGCTTAATAGAAGCTGGAGAGGCTGTTGTGTGGGACGCTTTAGATGCTGTTATCGAGGGTCGTTACGTACTACTAAACCGTGCGCCAAGCTTGCACCGTCTATCAATTCAGGCTTTCCAGCCAGTATTGGTTGAAGGAAAGGCGATACAACTTCACCCTCTCGTAGCCAACGGATTCAACGCCGACTACGACGGTGACCAGATGGCTGTTCACTTACCACTTTCAGAAGAGGCTCAACGTGAAGCACGCGAACTAATGAGCGCAACAAACAACCTACTAAAGCCAGCTGATGGCGCGCCAGTCCTAAACATAGGACAGGACGTTGTGTTGGGTAACTACTATCTGACTTACGAAAAACCAGCTGCTCAGACTAAGGATATTAAGACCTACAGCTCTGTTTACGAGGCTGAAATGGCTTATGACGACGGAAAGCTTGAGCTTCAGGCGCCTATTCGCATCCTAGTTGATGGCGGAATTCGTGAAACCACACTTGGCCGCGTATTCTTTAACGAGATACTCCCAGAAGGCTTCCCGTATGACAACAGCGTACAGAGCAAAAAGCAGCTAAAGAAGGTTTTGGCTCGCGTTTTCCTAAAATATGGTGCCGAAGAAACAGCTCGTACTGCCGACCGAATGAAGGGCTTGGCGTTTAGATTTGCAACCGTTGGTGCGGTTTCTACTGGTAAAGACGACTATGTTCACTTTGACGAGATTGACGAGTTTGTTGCCGAGGGTGACGCAAAAGAAGCTCTAATCTCTGATCAGTACGATCAAGGTTTGATTACTGACGAAGAACGATACAACCTCACGATTTCTAACTGGCGGGGCGTCGACAGTAAAGTCGAGTCATTCTTGCTTGATCAACTAACACATATCGACACCAGTATTTCTGTGATGGTTAACTCTGGTGCGCGTGGTGATATATCAAATGTCAAGCTTGCAAGCGCGATGATTGGTATTCAGGTGGATGCGGCAAACCGTGAAATTGAGCTACCAATCCGTAGCTCGTACAAAGAAGGTCTATCAAGCCTTGAGGCGTTCGTGGCAACACGAGGTGCTCGTAAGGGACTAATTGACACAGCCCTAAAGACAGCCGACTCTGGATACCTAACAAGACGGCTTGTCGACGTGAGTCAGGATGTATTTACAGTAGCTGACGAACCGGGGGATGATGATGGTTATGCAATCTACCGAAGCGAGTCGGAAGACACTATGATCGATTTTTCAAACCGACTAGCTGGTCGTTTCGCTGCTGCAGACATACCTGGATATGTAAAGAAGGACGAATTGATTACTCGTGATATAGCTGATGCAATTGAAGCCGATGAGGATATTACGGAAGTAAAGATTCAGAGTATTCTGAGCACAAAGAACTTGCGTGGTATTCCACAGAAGAGCTACGGTGTTGATATGGCAACAGGTTATTTGGTAGCTGCAGCTCAGCCTGTTGGTGTTATTGCGGCGCAGTCAGTTGGTGAACCAGGTACGCAGCTAACACTACGTACTTTCCACGCATCAGGTGTAGCGGGTGGTGACATTACTCAGGGTCTACCGCGTGTTGAAGAGCTGTTTGAAGCTCGCACACCAAAAGGCCAAGCGTACATGAGCGAAGTCTCTGGTCTTGTTGACCTATGGGAAGATGGCAGCAATTACGTTGTCCAAGTTACCCCTGAATCTGGAAGTGTTGAACGAATTGACCTAGACGGACGAAAGCCAAGCGTGAAAGCGGGTAGCAATGTAAAGGTTGGTGATGTTATTGCAGCTGGAGATGAAGGTACTAAACCGCTAGTTGCTCCTTTTGATGGAGTGGTGGAATTTACTGATGACACTGTGCTAGTGGCGGCAAACGCTGGCGCTCCGCAGCGTTATGAAATTCCAGGCACAATGCAGCCTGTAGTGAACGCAGGCGACGTTGTTGAGGCTGGAGACAGACTAACTCTTGGTTCATTAAATCTCCATGATTTGATGCGCCTAAAGGGTACTGAAGCTACTCAGCGCTACATCATTAACGAGGTTCTGCGTATTTACGCTGCTCAGGGTCAGGACGTTGCCGATAAGCACCTAGAGGTGATTGTGCGTCAAATGTTCAGCCGTGTTCAAATAGAGGACGCTGGTAGTAGCGAATTTGTTACTGGCGATATCGTTAGCAAGGCTGCGGTAGTCGATGCCAACGAAGAGCTAGCCAAAGACGGTAAAGAGCTAATCCAGTACACTCAGTTGCTACTAGGAATTACCAAGGTTTCTATCTGGAGTGACAGTTGGCTATCGGCCGCATCATTCCAAGACACAACACGTGTTCTAATTAACGCCGCTACATCTGGTCGTGCTGATCATTTGAACGGTCTAAAAGAGAACGTGATCATTGGACGCAAGATACCTGTTGGAACTGGAGTGGAGACGAAAGAAGAGGCTCCTTCTGATGAAGAGGCAGAGTCGGTCTTCGACGAGTCTGTCGACTTTGCTTAGTCACCAGACTTAGTTCATATCAAGCACTCGCCAGCGTGAAGGCGAGTGCTTGGTTCTTTGGAAACAGGTTGTGTATACGCCTTTAAGCTGCTATAATATAGATTGAAAGAGTTTCCTGTCTTTATTTTTGAGGTGAGTGTACAACATCTTGAAAAGATAAAGGTAAAAATCCATACTGAATGTGAGTTTGCTGCTCGCCATCAGTAAAATCAATTAAATTTAAGTCTAATTAGGAGTATAGGTTTTCTATGCCAACAGTTAATCAATTGGTGCGTAAGCCACGCAAGATTGCTGCTAAAAAGAGCAAGTCTCCAGCGCTTGGTAAAATTCACAATGCACTAAAGACTCGTTACTACGAGCAGAATGCACCGCTTCGTCGTGGTGTTTGTATTAAGGTAACCACTAAAACACCAAAAAAGCCAAACTCGGCCCTTCGTAAAGTTGCCCGTGTTCGACTAACAAACAAGGAAGAAGTTTGGGCGTATATTGGCGGTGAAGGTCACAACCTCCAAGAACACGCAGTTGTGCTAGTTCGCGGCGGTCGCGTGCCAGATCTTCCTGGTGTACGCTACCACATTGTTCGTGGTGCCCTAGACCTTCAGGGTGTTGCGAAGCGTAAGCAAGGCCGTTCAAAGTACGGTGCAAAGAAGGAGTCTAAGTAATGCCACGAAAAGTTACTAAAAAGCTCCAGCGCGAGCTAAAGCCAGACCGCAAATATCAGAGTGTGTTGGTACAACGTCTCATAAACAAATCTATGCTAGACGGCAAGAAGCTTGTTGCTGAGCGCGCAGTTTACGGCGCCCTGGAAGAGGCTGCCAAGAAGCTAAAGAGCGAAGACCCGCTAGAGGTTTTTGAAAAAGCTTTGAAAAACGTTAGTCCAAGTTTTGAAGTGAAAAGTCGCCGTGTCGGTGGTGCAAATTACCAGATTCCATTTCCAGTTTCCGGTCACCGCCAGCTACACTATGCCTACACGTGGTTGGTTGAGGGCGCTCGAGCCCGCTCCGGTATGCCGTATCAGAAGCGTTTAGCGTCTGAGATTGTAGATGCATACAACGAAGCTGGTGCCGCCTTCAAGAAGAAAGAAGATACGCACAAAATGGCCGAGGCTAACCGAGCGTTTGCTCACTTCGCACGTAGCTAAAGGCTATATCACAGGCTACTTAATAAACCGTCCCCAGGGGGCGGTTTATTATATATGCCTTATGCAGTATAATCATAAACGAAATGATAAGTTCTAGATCGAATTACCGCAGTGCATTTACAATCGTAGAGCTTCTTGTGGTGATTGTAGTCATAGCAATACTAGCTGCTATGGCCGTGGTGTCGTATAACGGAATCAGGGATCGTGCAAATGATGCGGCGATTAGGTCGGATTTAGTGAATAATCGAAAGAAGCTACTTGAATACAAGGCTATTAACGGCGAGTTTCCTCCGACTTTTACCTACACCCGATCTGAAGGCAAGTGTCAGTCCGGCAATCCGGGAGATGTAAGCGGCAGTATATATTGTCCTATTGCCAGCAATGGAGCGTTTGCAGCATACCACCCGAGCGGAGTCACTAGTAATACAAGACAAAACTTTAAGCTTACCATAGGAAAGGGCCTGTACGGATACACTATTTCTGATGATGGCACCATAACCAAAGAGCAGTGCTCTGAAGTCTCAACTCCTCCGGCTTTTACTGGGTATTCAAAAGTATATCAATGTAGTTCAAACAACGCACTCTACTCGCAGTAGCTTGATTTATTGCATGGTAAGTAGTCCAAAAATTACTCGAGTGTAGTATAATCATAAGCGAAATGATAAATTCTAGAACAGACTATCGCAGTGCATTCACTATTGTGGAGCTCCTAATAGTGATTGTAGTGATAGCGGTATTAGCCTCTTTAACAGTAGTTTCATATAACGGAATTAGAGACCGTGCGGATGAGGCATCTGTCAGGGTAGACTTGACTAACAATAGAAAGAAGCTGCTGGAATATAAGGCTGCGAATGGGCAGTTTCCTGAACCATCTAGTGCACTGGGCAATGGCTATAGCTGCCAAGATGCATTCGGTGTAGAGCCGGGAGAGGTGGATAGCAGCGGTAACTACTGTCCGATAGTGGGAAATGGGGCATTGGCAGGTTACGGAGGAAGCTCCCCCGGCAGTGACCAGTTCTACTTGTTTATCGGCAAAGGCAGGTGGGCATATAGTATCGATCATACCGGAGAGGTTACGAAAGAAGAGTGTACGTTAGCTGCGGACTATTCATCATCTGGAGGCAGTAAAGAGTATACTTGCCCGAGTGGTATTGGCTATTCCCAATAGGATATGACTAAAGTACAAGAGGTGCGCTATCGAGCCCTTGACCTCATAAGGGGTATTAGCATCATGTACGTTGTTTTCATACATGCTTCTATATACAATTATGCGAAGTTTAAGGATTTAAATATCGCTGAGCTGCCCTTATTTGTTCTCGCCCTTGGCGCTGCAGGACTTTGGGGTGGCGTGTTCATATTCTATTCGTTGATTGTTAATACTGTGAGTATTTTGAGAAAACACAAGGCTGGTGCCGGTTTAGGTCGGACTATCGGCTACCTGGTGCTTTCCGGAGCTATATATATTTTACTGATAGGCACCATACAGACTCTGTTTCTTGGGCGGTGGTCGCTCGGTGCGTATCCGCCGATTGATTTGACCGTTATAGCAGAGACACTTAGAGGTCAAGAGGTTAGTGTTCATTTCGAAAAGCTGCTGACCGGATCGGGCATAAAGACTATTGGTCTAAGTTTGCTTATCGTACCTATTTTTGTCTACTTGATTATTCGTGAGAGTGGTGGGCGAGATAGGCCTATCAACTACTCTTTTCTGGCAATAACCGGCGTCATGATTGCCCTACTTTCTTTCCTTCGCATTTATCTGTACGGCGATTGGTTGGACACACTAAGGTCGAGTGACTGGCTGGGCTCCATGCTAGGTAGTTTGTTTATTGCGGATCCATACCCTGGTATTGCGTATTTGGCGTACGGTTTTATTGGCGCTGCGATTGGGATGATGGTTTACTACAAAAAGAAAGATCACTTGCGTAATTATATGATTCCACTTGGGTTTGCGCTTGCGGCTATCGGTGGGGCTGGTGTGGTGTTAAATCAACCTAGTTTTTTTGGAGCTAGCTGGTTTTGGTACTTTAAGGTGCTATTAGAGGCTGGCTTATTTGTGATAATGTTTAGTCTTATAGCTCTATCAATAATTAATAAATCAAAAATGAAATCGAGGTCAAACTCGAAATGGAGTGCCACAATTATTTCTATGAGCCGCATAAGTCTAACAGTTTATATGCTAGAGACGCTGACTTCGGAGCTGTTGAGGCCTGTATTCTTCAAAATTAATTCTAGCTGGGATGAATCTCTGGTATGGTGTGCGCTGCTTGGGATTGTTAATTTAATCCTGTGGCTGATTCTGGCAACTCTTTGGCGTCGCTATGACTACAAGTATAGCATTGAATATTTCTGGGTATTATTCTTTAGAAGTATTGGCAAGAACTCGACAAAACTTCAGACATAGCTAGCAATTAGTATCGTATACGAAGACTGCGGGGCGAGTTTTTAACATACAGACTCTCTGGCGCCACTTTTGCGATTAAAACTAAGGCTAAAAGTACCGCAAAGCCACACATAATCGACGGTATTCCAGCTACGGTCGATGGATCAGCGATGTTAATAGCAGTGGTCGGAACGATAAAAGCTGCGTAACCAGCGGCAAGCGCGTGGAGCGCTGGACGCACCTTGCGTAGCTTTTTTTGGCTAGCGAAATATAGCGGAAGGCCGGTTCCGACGATTAGCCATCCATAGTAGTACGCGGCATAGGCGATCATTGGAATTACACTCTGTGATCCATCGAACACTACGTAGTTTGCATAGCATGTGTGGCCGCTTATCGCGGCTGTGTAAAAAGTAAAGTAGCCAACAAAAAACACAGCAGATCCGTAGGCTGCAGTTAGTAGGGCAACATTCTTCTTTTTCGCAAGAGTCATTGCTAGATGAATTCCAAGTGGCGGCAGCAATGTAATAGCACTATAGCCAAGTTGGCTCCAGCGGCCACCCGTTACACCCATTCCACCACATAGCATGTACTCTGCGCCTTGAAAAGCGGCCAAGCAAATAAGGATTGAAACTATAAGGCGGCTGGTTGCAGTAAGTTTGTAGCGCCATAGTATGTAGAGCGCACCTATGATTTCAATCATAAAAGTCGCAAGCATTACTGGCGGCGAGAAACAGTAAAGGGATGTTTGTCTTTTTGACATTTAAACAGAGTATATCATACTTTTATATCTAGCATCATTTTGCTATACTATTATCAAAGCGATTTTTCTATTGTCAAAAAAAACGCGAGCAAGTAAATAATAACGAGAGGTGAAACACCCAATGGCTAACTCTGGAAATGTCCCACTAAAGGACTACCGCAACATCGGTATCATTGCCCACATTGATGCTGGTAAAACAACTACTACCGAAGGTATTTTGTACCGCACTGGTCTAACTCACAAAATTGGAACCGTAAAGGGTGACGACGGCGGAGCTACTACAGACTGGATGGAGCAGGAAAAAGAGCGTGGTATTACTATTACCTCTGCGGCTGTAACTTGCTTCTGGAAAGATCACAAAATCAACATTATCGATACTCCGGGTCACATCGATTTTACTGCCGAGGTGGAGCGATCTTTGCGTGTTCTAGACGGTGCCGTAACCGTGTTCGACGGTAAGATGGGTGTTGAGGCTCAAACTGAAACAGTTTGGCGACAAGCAAACAAGTATGGCGTACCTCGTATTTGCTTTGTAAACAAAATTAACCAAACTGGTGGTGATTTCTGGAAATCTCTTGAGTCAATCCGTAACCGTCTGTCTAATCAGGCCTTCCCGATACATATACCGATTGGCTTTGAAAAGACTATCAATGGTGTAGTTGACCTAATCGATATGAAGGCGTACACCTACGAGGACTTCCACGATCACGAGCTTGTCCAGGGTGAGATTCCTGAAGACATGCTCGAGAAGTGTAAAAATGCTCGTAGCCTACTGGTTGAGAATGCAGTCGAGGCGGATGATGAATTGATGATGAGATTCCTTGAAGAGGGCGAAGAGTCAATTACAATCGACGAGTTAAAGTCGGCTCTTCGTAAGCGTGTGCTAGCCGGTGATTTCTACTTGGTAACTGGTGGAGATGGCCGCGGTGTGATTGTTGAGAAGATTCTTGACCTAGTGACAGACTACCTACCAAGTCCGCTAGATGTTGACGCAATCTGGGGAGTTAACCCCAAGACTGGCGACGACATCAGTCGCAAGCCAGATGCTGCCGAGCCAATGGCTGGTCTAGCGTTCAAGATTGCAACCGACCCATTTGTTGGAAAGCTAATTTTCGTACGAGTTTACTCTGGTGTTTTGAAGGCTGGTAGCTACATTCTAAACACAACTACTGGAGATAAGGAGCGAATCGGACGTATTGTGCGTATGCATGCCGATAAGCGTGAAGACATTGATGAGATTGGTGCTGGTGACATTGCGGCCGTAGTAGGACTAAAGGGTACTACTACAGGTAATACACTTTGTGAAGTCGCGCACCCAATTGCTCTAGAGAGCATCACCTTCCCAGATCCGCCAGTTTCTATTGCCGTTGAGCCAAAGTCAAAGGCTGACCAGGAAAAAATGGGTATTGCCTTGCAGCGACTATCCGAGGAAGACCCAACCTTCCGTATCCACACCGACGAAGATACTGGACAAACGATTATGTCTGGTATGGGTGAGCTTCACTTAGACATTCTAATTGATCGAATGAAACGCGAGTTTAAGGTAGAGGCAAATGTCGGCGAGCCTCAGGTTGCTTTCCGTGAAACAATTAAGGGAACTTCAGAAGTTCAAGGAAAGCACGCTAAGCAGTCTGGTGGACGTGGTCAGTACGGTGATGTTTGGGTACGATTTGCACCAAACGAGCCAGGTAAGGGCTTTGAGTTCGTTGATGAAATTAAGGGTGGTGTCGTGCCTCAGGAGTACCGCCCTGCTGTTGAGAAGGGCATTCGTGAAACCCTCGATGGCGGTGTTATAGCTGGATATCCAGTGGTTGACGTGAAGGCTACTCTATACGATGGTAGCTACCACGACGTTGACTCATCCGAGTTAGCTTTCTCATTGGCTGGTAGCCTGGCTGCACGCGAAGGTATCAAACAGGGTGCTCCAATACTTCTAGAGCCAGTTATGAAGGTTGAAGTCACCACTCCAGAAGAGTTTATGGGTGACGTAATCGGCGACCTAAATAGTCGACGTGGTCGAATTGACGCCATGGAGGACTTGGCTGGTGGTGCTAAGTTGATCAAAGCATTTGTACCTTTGGCAAGCATGTTTGGCTACACAAACGACATTCGTTCAATGAGCCAAGGACGTGCTGCATCTACTATGGAACTCTCTCAGTACGAGGAAGTACCTCCAAACGTAGCACAAGAGATCATCGAAAAGCGCAGCAAATAGGCGTAGATGATTCAAGAAACCACTCGATTTGTCGATCGGGTGGTTTTTGCTACAATGATAAAGACAATTTATACAAGGAATAAAAATGGCAAAAATAACAATTGTTGGAGGTGGTTTTGGCGGCATTAAGGCCGCACAGGAGCTTTCTATAGACTCGAAGAATCAAATTACCCTAATCTCTGATCAACCAAATTTTATATACTACCCATCCCTTTACTCAACAGCAACTGGGTATAGTTACCGAGAGTCTTGGGCGCCACTAGAAAAGATATTTGCAGACACCAAGAATGTCAAAGTTGTAATTGATAAAATAACCAAGGTAGACCCTACGAAACGTCAGCTAGTCGGTAAATCTAAGTCGGTTTACAGGTATTATACTTTGGTGTTAGCGCTTGGAAATACAACAACCTACTTCAATATCGATGGCATGGCAGACTACTCATTTGGTATAAAGTCGCAGCAAGAGATTCGTCGTCTGCAGGCGCATTTATTCGAGGACATGAGTGACGGTAGCGATGATGAAAAGAACTATATAGTTGTTGGTGGCGGGCCAACTGGAGTCGAGCTAGCCGGTGCACTGGGCGAGTATATTCTAAAGCTTCGTGAATACTTTGGTATCAGGAAGAAAAGCCTGCGAATAGGAATTATTGAATCTTCTGACAGGCTGCTGCCCAGATTACACAAGTCCTCTAGCAAGGCGGCCACTAAAAGACTTAAAAAGCTGGGCGTAAGGGTAACTACTGGCAAGGCTGTCGAGCGATTAACCGAGAACACTATTATAGTAGCAGGAAAAGAGCTTGCTACCGAAACTGTAATCTGGACATCAGGAGTTGCTCCAGTGGAATTCTATCAAAAGAATCAAAAGTGGTTTGAGTTTGATAAGCGCGGCAGAGTTGTCGTCGATGATTATATGCAAGCCAGAAAAGACATATATGTAATTGGAGATAACGCCTCGACTCCATATAGCGGGCTAGCGCAAACGGCACTTCACGATGGCTACTTTGTTGCTCGTCGTATTATGGGCTCGAAAGCAAAATATAGGCCAAAGCTGCCGCCATGCGTAATACCTATCGGTAGAAAGTGGGCACTATTTGAGTGGGGTTTATTGAGGTTTTCGGGTCGAGCAGCAGCCTGGCTCCATACGGCCGCAGGGTTTATTGGTCACCGCGATGTATTGCCTCTGAGCTGGGCTATTGGCTCATGGCATGCTAGAACTAAGCCAGAGTTACGATTGCCAGACGATTTGAAGTTTTAGTTATACCTCTAGGCAGGTTTTGAAACTCGTTGACTCGTATCCCTTTAGGAAGCTGTCTTTGCGGTCTTTGGCACTACCATGTGTCCATGTTTCTGGATTAACTTTTCCGCTAGTTTTTTCTTGAATCCGGTCATCTCCCACGGCGCTAGCTGCTGATAATGCTTCGTTAATTTCGTTTTCGTTTTCAAAGATACCCTTATCTCTCACTGATCTAGCCCAAAGTCCCGCATAGCAGTCTGCCTGTAGTTCGGTTTTTACCGAGTCGCTATTGCTGCGGCTACTGGTTAAGGCTCCGAGTTGATTCTGTACGTGGTGACCGACCTCGTGCGCCATTACGTAGCTTTGGGCGACATCGCCCTTGCTGCCGCCCAACTGCCGCTCTAGTACCTCAAAGAAAGTCTCGTCTAGATATATAGTTTGGTCTACTGGACAGTAGTGCGGGCCAGTCTCAGAATTAGCTATGCCGCATCCCGACTGTGTTGCACCTCGAAATAGTACCATCCTCGGCTTTTTATATGTAGCACCCTCGCCTGATAGTTGACTAGTCCAGAATTGATCGGTCGAGCCAATTATCGAGCTAGCAAACTCCGCATAGCCATCCTTTTTCCCGTCGCCTGGAGCAGTAGATACTTGATTGGTACCAACACCTGCCAAGGCCAACAGTGTCTCCACTAGTCTAGGGTCGGCATTTATACCCAAAAGTCCCAATACCATCACACCTAGCGTAGCCCATATGCCGATACCGCCGGTCAGAGGCCCAGCGCCTCGTCTATCCTCTACATTTCCGCTTGTGCCAAGTTTATCCCAAAATGCCATAATGCAATATATTATAATCCATCTTTATATTTTATTGTAATCTACCACTTGTAGAGCAGAGTGCAGATGTGTATAATAGTCCGTATACGTTGCGGAGTCTGTTTTCAGATTGCGCCCGGAAAATATAATTATTAATGGAGGAGAATTTCTCACAATGGCAGATTTCGATCGAAGCAAGCCACACGTCAACGTTGGTACCATGGGTCACGTTGACCACGGTAAAACAACACTAACGGCAGCTATTACACACGTTTTGGCAAAGAAACTGCCAAGCGACGTCAACAAACCTCGTAACTACGATGAAATTGACAACGCACCAGAAGAAAAGGCACGCGGTATTACCATCGCCTCATCTCACCAAGAGTACGAGTCAGAGAAGCGTCACTACGCTCACGTGGACATGCCAGGACACGCCGACTACGTAAAGAACATGATTACTGGTGCCGCTCAGGTTGACGGTGCTGTTCTAGTAGTTTCAGCAGCTGATGGCCCAATGCCTCAGACTCGTGAGCACGTACTACTTGCAAAGCAGGTTGGTGTTCCAAAGATTGTTGTGTTCCTAAACAAGATGGACATGGCCGACGAAGAGCTAGTTGAGCTAGTTGAGATGGACGTACGTGAACTTCTTTCAAAGAACGACTTTGATGGCGACAACGCACCTGTTATCAAGGGCTCTGCGCTTAAGGCACTAGAAGGTGATGCTAAATATGAAGACGCTATCATGGAGCTAGTTGCTGCTATGGACGACTACATTCCAGAGCCAAAGCGCGACATGGACAAAGACTTCCTAATGCCTATCGAGGACGTATTCTCAATCAAGGGTCGTGGTACCGTTGCAACTGGTCGTATCGAGCAGGGTATCGTAAAGCTTAACGACGAAGTAGAGATCGTAGGCCTTAAGGAAAGCCAGAAGACTGTTGTTACTGGTATCGAAGCTTTCAAAAAGAACCTTGACCAAGGTCAGGCGGGTGACAACGCAGGTCTACTTCTTCGTGGTATCGAGCGTGAGCAAATCGAGCGTGGACAGGTTATCGCAAAGCCAGGCTCAATCACTCCACATACAGAATTTGAGGCAGAGGTTTACATCCTAAAGAAAGAAGAGGGTGGTCGACACACTCCATTCGCAAAGGGATACAAGCCACAGTTCTACTTCCGTACAACTGACGTTACTGGTGAAGTTGAACTTCCAGCTGGCAAAGAAATGGTTATGCCAGGAGACACTGTTACCTTTAATGTAAAGCTTCTTGCGCCAATTGCTATGGAGCAGGGTCTAAACTTCGCTATCCGTGAAGGTGGCCGTACTGTTGGTGCTGGTGTTGTAACTAAAATTACTAAATAGTTACACTAAGAAACCATAAAAATCCTCGTCACACCAAGACGAGGATTTTTTGTTTTGATTTTATTCACATGTTAAACTAGTTAGTAAGTTATGCAAAGACAAAAAGTATTCATAATTGGCGGAGGCGGAATGGTAGGAGCTACCGCTGCCTATGCTATTGCTATCGCAGGTTTAGTTGACGACATAGTACTAATAGATGTGAATGAAAAGCTAGCTTGGGGGCAATCGGCCGATATTAATGATGCGCTTGGGCTTGATAGTGCAGTCCGGGTTAAGGTAGGCGACTACAGTGATATGAGCGATAACGACATCGCTATTATCGCTAGCGGTGTTTCGCAAAAACCTGGCCAAACCAGACACGATCTAGTAGATACTAATGCTAGTATCGCAAAAGAAGTCACAGATAAGATTATTGCTACAGGCAAGCAGCCATTCATTATTGTCGTAACAAATCCAGTGGATGTACTGACCTATTTAGTCCTTAAGCAGTCAGGCCTTCCCAGGAGTCGCGTATTCGGCACAGGAACTACTCTTGATACATCTAGACTAAGGTCGGCGATTGCAGATATGTCCGATGTTGACAGCGGGGAGGTCGAAGCTTACGTTATGGGCGAGCATGGAGATTCTTCATTTTCTACAATCGAAAGCGCATCTATCGGTGAGATTCCTCTAAGCCAGTACCCTAATTTCAACTTAGAAGACATAAAAGATATAGATTCAAGAATTCAAAAACGAGCATACGACATTGTAGAGAGCAAGGGGTCTACGCACTTTGCTATCGGACAAGTGCTGGCAAAAATAGTTGACGCGCTGACTCATGACTCAAAAAGCGTGCTTCCAGTCTGCTCATTGATGGATGGCGAGTATGGCCTAAGTGACGTAGTATTAAGTATGCCCTCGCTGGTAAGTAATCAGGGTGTTTCGGTTCTCGACGGCTACCCGCTATCGGACCCCGAAAGTGTAAAACTGAAAAACTCAGCAGATGTAATTAGCGGCCTGATAGGTAGATATCGGTAACGTTTCCATCCACTTTCTTTAGTGCAGGTATAGTAGGTGTTTCATCGCCACGTCTATAGTAGATTTTCATTATAGTATTGATGCCGCGTGCAGCGAGCTCTGCCTGAATATGACGCATTCGATCTTCGGTTGAAAAGTCTGGCCGGTACTCATCTACATCAGTGTTTGTGAGATGATTAACCGCCGACTCTGCGATTGCATCGTTCATAGTTCTGTCAGGCTGAAAGTCTGATAAGGGGTTTTTTTCTGCAGATTGCATATCGAATCTCCTTTTGTTTTTATACGCAATTATTACGTCTGTGATTATAGTTATACTCCCATTGATATAAAATACAAGGCCTAGGCACTATGCTGACATGTTTTCGCTACCGTTTGCACAATGTGTCGTAATGTAGTAGTATTACTTTCAGTAGTATTAATCGCTTTGAGAACTCGGCCAGACGATGACTAAATTCCGATTCGAGCTAGAGGTTACAGGGCAAACAAAGGAGTATATATGGCTAAAGATGAAGGCCTAAAAATTCGAATACGCCTAAAAGCGTATGATCACAAAGTAATTGATCAGTCAGCAAAGCAAATTATAGATACAGCAGTTCGTACTGGTGCGCAGGTAGCCGGTCCGATTCCTCTACCTACTAGAAAAAGTACCTATACTGTCATAAAAAGCCCGCACGTTTACAAAACTGGTGGTGAGTCATTCGAAATGCGTGTGCATAAGCGTCTTATAGACATAACAAATGCTACCCCAAAGACTATCGACAATCTGCAAAACCTTAGCCTACCGGCTGGCGTAGACGCCGAAATACGAATGTAGTTATTTGAGTTAGGTAAATGCTATTAAAATACCGCCCAATCGAGCGGTATTTTAATGTTATTAGTTAGCTAAATATTTAATACTCGTGAATGCCATCAATTGGCTCTACAATAGAATTCTCTATATTAGCCCTGTCGATACTGTCGTAGATTTTAGAGATGTCATCTTGAAGCTTTAGAATCCACAAGCTAAATGCCACTACGACTACACCAATAACAAGCCAGTAAAGGGTCTGAACGGTTGGCTTGGTACTCATAAACGGCTCTTGCTGCTTTGCAACGCGGAATGATTGCATCTTTGCCGGTTTCCGTACCGTAGTTTTAGTGCGGGTGCGGGTAGTTGATTTTGCGCGGCTGGCACGTGCTGCCGAAGTACGTTTTGTACTTGGCTTAGCCGACTTTGTAGTTTTCTTTGTAGTTGATTTCTTTGTAGCCATAACAGAAGTATACTATGTAATCTCTAAAAAGTGTATAGTGCTTGTGTTTTTCGGTGAGTTTCGTATAATTAACTTAATCGTATATGCAAAATAAACAGTTTAACAACAGCTTTACTAACCGAAAAGCACGACCTAGAACGTATGCGCGTAATAGGACGCCGAAAAATCGATGGCGCAAGCGTTCGCTGGAAAGTGATAGTGCCTACTTTTTAAAGTTAGTTATTTGCGTCATCCTGGGCACCCTGTGGCTAAAGTTTAGCACTCCTGTTGTTTGGAACGGGGTTATGATCAATGCACTGCCTTTGGGGCTACTTGTTGGGCTGGTGTTGGTTAAATCTTTCGAGAAGTACCAATCTGATCGCAAAATCTGGTACGCAGTACTGCTTATAATCGGTGTTGTTAGCTATTTTGTGCCAGCAGGAATTGTTGTTTAGTCAGGACACAGCTTAACAGATTGTTGACATCTGTTTACAAATTTGATAATCTTAGACGGTAACTTTATTACGTAATAACAACTTGTCCTTGGTGAATCGCAAAGTCTACGGAAACTAGTGGCCACCGAGGGTTTTAAATGGGAGAATGTAGGCATGAAAGCACTACTCGGTACCAAAATTGGTATGACCCAAATCCTAGCCGAAGACGGCACTGCGACACCAGTGACGTTGATTCAGGCTGGCCCATGCACTGTGACTCAGGTGAAGTCCGTCGAAGCTGACGGCTACAACGCTGTGCAAGTGGCTTTAGGTGAGGGTAAGAACCTGAGCAAGGCCGTGGTTGGTCACGTTAAATCAGCCAAAGTTTCGCCGAAGTATATTCGGGAATTTCGCGTCGATGAATTGCCAGCTGACTTGAAGGTTGGTGATGCGATTGACGTCAGTAGCTTCGCGCTGGGTGACTTGGTAAAAGCCACCGGCACAAGTAAGGGTAAGGGTTTTGCCGGTACGGTAAAGCGCCACAACTTTAATACATCTAAGAAGACTCACGGCGGTAACGGAAACGTTCGTCGTCCCGGTTCAATCGGTTCAATGTATCCGCAGAAGGTCTTTAAGGGCAAGCGCATGGCTGGTCGCATGGGTCATGATCAAGTGACAGTAAAAAATCTAGCTGTTGCCTACATCGATCCAACCAATAATCTAATCGGACTAAAGGGTGCTGTTCCTGGCCCTCGTAAAGGTTTGATTGTTCTAAACGGAGGTAACGCGTAATGGCTGAGACTACTACGAAAACTACGCTACCGAAAAGTGTGTTTGGTGTCGAGGTAGCTAACCACGAGCTCGTCAAGCGCGCATATGATGCCTACCTTGCAAACGCTCGTCAGTCTAGCGCAACCACTCTAAAGCGCGGCGAAGTTCGCGGTGGTGGTAAAAAGCCGTGGCGACAAAAGGGTACTGGCCGAGCACGTTTTGGCTCAACCCGTAACCCAATCTGGCGCGGTGGTGGTATTGTATTCGGCCCAAGTGGCAACGAAAACTATACCAAGAAACTGCCTACAGCAACTAAGCGCATTGCCGTAAAACAAGCGCTATCGCTTGCGAATAAGGCTAAGAAGATAACAGTTTCAGATATAAAGACTACGGGTAAAACCGCTGAAATCGCTAAGTTCCTAGCTGACAACAAGCTAAACCGCAAGGCTCTATTGGTCGTAGATGAGAAAACGCCAGAGCTAATTCGTGCAACTCGCAACCTACAGAATGTTATCCTGTCTCGAGCCACGTATCTAAATGTCTATCACGTAATAAACGCTGATCATATTGTTATTGAGCCAAGGGCAGTCAAGACAATTGAGCAGTGGCTAAATGGAGGTGAAAAATAATGAGTATTCTTATCACCCCACGAGCAACAGAGAAGGCTTACCGCCTTGCAACTGCCCAAAATACATATGTATTCAACGTTCCAATGAGCGCTAACAAGCAGCAGATTGCTGAAGCCGTAGAGGCTGAATTTGGTGACGTAAGTGTTGGTAAAGTGTCTGTAGCTGTCCAGAGCGGAAAGGCTGTTCGATACAGCCGAGGGAAACGAAGCTACCCAGGCACAACACACCGCCAAGATACAAAGAAGGCTTATGTAACCTTGAGCAAAGGCTCAATTAAGCTATTTGAAGAAACTGAGCAGAAAGAGGAGAAGAAGTAATGCCGATTAAAGCTTATAACCCAACTACTCCTGCTCGTCGCGGCATGACGACTCAAGATTTGAGTGATATAACAACTCGCACATCTGTAAAGAGTCTAACAAAGAGCAAGAAGCGCTCGAGCGGTCGCAACAACCAAGGTCGCATTACAACTCGCCACAGAGGTGGTGGAGTAAAGCGGCACTACCGTTTGGTAAACCACAAACTGCCAGCTGGCTTAAAGGGTACTATTGAGGAAATCGAGTATGATCCAAATCGCTCTGCACGTATCGCACGCGTAAAAGATCAGCACGGTATGTACCACTACGTTCTAGCCGACACTCAGATGCAGAAAGGCAAGAAGATTGCCTCCGGTGAAGATGCTCCAGTTGAGACTTCAAACCGCATGCCACTCAGTCGAATTCCAGTTGGTTCAAGCATTTACGCTATTGAAATTCAGGCTGGTAAAGGCGCGCAAATGGTTCGCGGCGCTGGTACAAAAGCTCAGCTAATGGCTAAAGAAGGTAACTACGCTACCGTAAGGCTACCATCTGGCGAAGTTCGAAAGTTTAGAATCGAATGTCAGGCTACCATCGGAACAGTTGGAAACGTACAGCACCAAAACGTTAAGATTGGTTCAGCTGGACGCAATCGCCGCAAGGGTATCCGCCCGAGCGTGCGTGGTGTTGTGATGAACGCGGCAGATCACCCTCATGGTGGTGGTGACGGTGGTTCGCATGGTACCGGTAAGGCACCTCGCACTCCATGGGGTCAGCTTACTCTTGGTTACCGCACTCGCCGACGCAAATCAAGCAATAAATTAATCGTACGAACGCGCCACGACGCGAAGAGGAAGAGGTAATCTATGAGTCGATCACTCAAAAAGGGTCCATTCGTCGACGCCAAGCTTGCTAAAAAAGTAGCGGCGCTATCTAAAGACGATCGAACTGTAATCAAGACTTGGGCGCGTAGCTCAACAATTACACCAGAAATGGTCGGTAAGAACTTTGCTGTACACAACGGTAAGGTTCACGTACCAGTTTATGTTTCAGAAAATATGGTTGGACACAAACTCGGAGAGTTTAGCCCAACCCGTAAGTTCCGTAAGCACGGCGGTAAGGAGAAATAGGCATGGCTGAACTCTTTACTGTTAGAAGCTACACGAAAGGTCTAGACCTTGCGCCACGAAAAGTTAGTATCGTAGCTAGCTTGGTGCGCAACCGCACAGTAGCGGATGCTCTAGTAATCCTAGACCATGTTCCACGCCGTTCAGCGCTACCTATCAAGAAAGCAATCGCTAGCGCACAGGCGAGCGCCGTAAATAACCACGGCCTGGACGCTAAAAGTTTGAAAATTACAACCCTAAGCGTAACTGCTGGCAAGCGCCTAAAGCGTTTCAAGCCACACATGCGCGGCATGGCTCTTCCATTCCAGAAGAAAACTAGCAACATCCTAGTGGTCGTAACTGGTAGCGAAAAGCCAAAGAAGAAACCAGCTGCAGCTAAAAAGCCAGCTACAGCAAAGAAAGAGGAGGCAAAGTAATGGGCCAAAAAGTAAACCCACTAAGCTTCCGCTTGCAAGTTCACAAGAACTGGGATTCGCGCTGGTTCGCCGGTAAAGGTGACTTTGCCAAGTGGCTAGCGGAAGACATCAAAATTCGCGAAATAATTGAAAAGAGATTCGAGTCTCGACCAACCATTGCGCGTATTGAAATCGAACGTAGCGCCAACATGGTGACTGTAACTATCCATACAGCGAAAGCTGGTGTAGTAATTGGTCGTGGTGGTGCTGGTGTAAACGAATTGAAGTCTATCATTGAAAAGATTGTTAGCAGTCCAGTTCGTATCAACATCGAAGAAGTTAAGCGTCCAGAGCTATCAGCCAAGCTTGTTGCTGAAAATATAGCTCACCAGCTAGAGCGCCGTATAAACTTCCGTCGTGCTACTAAAATGTCAGCTCAGAACACTATGAACGCTGGTGCCAAAGGTATTCGTATCGAGGTTGCTGGACGTCTAAACAATGCTGAAATGGCTCGTCGCGAGAAGCTTATTGAAGGCTCGGTTCCTCTTCACACGTTGCGTGCAGATGTGGACTTCCATGTAGCTCGAGCGCAGATGCCAAACGGCGGTGGTATTACAGGTGTTAAAGTCTGGATTTACAAGGGCGAAAGGAGAGACTCGTAATGTTATTACCAAAGAAAACGAAGTTTCGACGCGTTCGAATTGGTAAGAATGATGGCGTAGCTACTCGCGGCAACTATGTTGCTTTCGGGGACTACGGTCTTCAGTCGCAGTCAAACGAACGTATTACTAGTCGCCAGATTGAAGCGGCTCGTCAGGCAATGACTCGTCACATCAAGCGTGGTGGTAAAATCTGGATTCGCATCTTCCCACATACTCCTGTTACTCGCAAACCACTAGGTCTAAAGATGGGCGGCGGCAAGGGCGCACCTGAATTCTTTGTAGCGAAAGTAAAGGCTGGAACAGTCATGTTCGAGATGAAGGGCGTAGAAGAGTCTGTAGCGCGCGAAGCAATGCGCCTAGCTAGCCACAAACTGCCGGTCAAGACTAAGTTTATAAAGAGGCACGGAGCGTAATATGGCAGAGAAAAAGACTACCAAGAAGGCGACAGCTAAGAAGGCTGATGCAAAAGCAAAGAGCCTTGACGAATTGCGCACGGACCTACAGTTGGCACGCAAGTCACACGCTGCTGGTGAATTAGTTAATCCACGAGTACTAAAAAGCTATCGCAAAGATATAGCGAGAGAGCTAACCAAGCAAAATATGAACAAGGGAGAGGAGAAGTAGTATGTCACAGAAGCAACTAAGTGGCGTGGTGACTTCAGACTCACGCGACAAAACTATCACGGTCGTCGTGACGAGTCGCGAAACACACCCGCTTTATAAAAAGCAGTACACAGTAAATCGCTCATATCAAGTGCACGACGAGAAGAACGAAGCACACGTAGGCGACCGAGTTACTGCTGAAGCGTGTCGACCGTTTTCAAAGACAAAAGCATTCAAGCTAAAGAGTATTGACGCCAAGTCTAAGGGTCGTGTTGAGCTAAAGGACGAAGAAGAGCTGGTTGAGAAGAAGGCAGCGCCTGAGGCTCCAAAGTCTAGCAAGAAAGAACAGAAGGAGGCTTAAATGATTCAGCAAGAAAGCCGCCTAAAAGTTACCGACAACAGCGGTGCGAAAGAAATTCTATGTATCCGAGTACTTGGCGGTAGCGGTCGTCGATACGCCCGAGTTGGCGATATCATTGTTGCGACGGTTAAAGATGCCAGCCCGACTGGTAACGTAAAGAAAAAGTCTGTTGTGAAGGCTGTAGTCGTCAGAACTCGCGATCAAATCCAGCGAAAAGACGGCTCAACAATCGCATTTGATGATAACGCAGCTGTTATCATCGGCGACGATAAGCAGCCACGTGCGACTCGTGTATTCGGCCCAGTTCCACGCGAACTTCGAGACATGGGCTACTCAAAGATTATTAGCTTAGCGCCGGAGGTACTATAATATGGCTCGAATTCGATCTGGTGACGTAGTAAAGATAATCACAGGCAGTAAAAAGGGAACTACTGGAAAAGTGCTGTCTGTTGACACCAAAAAGAACACCGTTTTTATAGAGGGCGTTGGCGTTGGTGTGCGACATGTGCGCCCAAGTCAGCTTAATCCACAAGGTGGCAAGCGTGACATTCATGTTCCAATGGACATTAGTAAAGTTGCACTAGTGGTAGACGAAAAAACTGGCAAAACAAGCCGAGTTGGTCTGTCTAAGAATGCAGCTGGTAAAAAAGTACGCACAGCACGTGCATTAAAGGATAAGGAGATTAAGTAATGGCAGAGAAATCTACCAAAAACACCAAAGCTCCAGCTCCTCGCTTGAAAGCCTTGTACCAAGATACATACCGCAAGGAACTACAGGCCGAATTGAAACTTGAGAACATACATGAAGTTCCAGGCTTAGAAAAGATTACGGTTTCAGCGGGGACAGGAAAAGCTAAAGACAACAAGCAGTTCCAGAGTGCCGTAAAGAACACTCTAACAAAGATTACAGGTCAAGCACCTATTTCAGTTTTGCCAAAGAAGTCAATTGCAGGCTTCAAGATCCGTGCAAATATGGGTCAGCCTGTTGGCCATACTGTTACATTGCGCGGTGCTCGTATGTACGAGTTCCTGGATAGGCTAGTAAACGTCGCTTTGCCTCGAGTTCGCGACTTTCACGGTGTAAAAGCAAAGGCTTTTGACCGATCAGGAAACTATTCACTCGGTATTGTCGAGCAGTCTATTTTTCCAGAATTAACATTTGAGGAAACTCAAACAATTCACGGCCTTCAGGTTACTTTCGTAGTAAGCAACGGCAGCAAAGAGTCTAGCCGTGCATTACTAGAAAAGTTTGGTATTCCGTTTGAAAAACAGGGAGGAGCTAAGTAATGGCAAAGAAATCTATGATAGCCCGCGACGAAAAGCGCAAAAAGATGATAAAGAAATATGCTGAAAAGCGCGCCGAGTTGAAGGAAATGGGTGACCAAGAAGGCTTACAGAAGCTTCCACGAAACTCTAGCCCAACTCGCTGGAAAAACCGCGATGTCCTAAGTGGTCGTCCGCACGGATATATGCGTAAATTTGGCCTGAATCGTATTAACTTCCGTAAGCTTGCCTCAGAAGGCAAGATCCCAGGCGTAAAGAAGAGTAGTTGGTAAAGGAAAGGAGAAAAGAATATGAGTTTACAATCTACAGACCCGATAGCTGATCTCCTAACCCGAATCAGGAATGCAGCAGCCGTTGGCAAGACAGAAATTACTGTTCCAACTAGCAAGCTAAAGAAAGTCGTTGCTGAGCAACTAAAGAAGAATGGCTACCTAGCTGATGTTAAAGAAGAGGCTGGGAAACCTCGCGGCATTTTGGTCGTTACTATCAATAATGATGGTGAAAACGTAACGTTTACCGAACTTACTCGTATGAGTAAGCCAGGTCGACGTATGTACGCGGCTGCGGCTGATATTCCAAAGGTGAAATCTGGTCGCGGTATTGTGCTAGTTTCAACTAGCAAGGGCGTTATGACTGGAGCCGAAGCTGTAAAGAACAAACTTGGTGGCGAACTGCTACTAAAAGTTTATTAGTATTAGAGAAAGGATAAGATATGAGTCGAATCGGAAAACTACCAATTGACATACCATCAGGCGTGACAATCACGGTCGATTCAGATGTTATCACGGTAAAGGGAGCCAAGGGCGAACTGACCGTGCCACACCTGAGCGACGTAACTGTAAAGTCAGAAGATGGAAAAATCAGTGTCACTAGAAAAGACGATGAAAAAATTGCCAAAAGCCAACACGGCCTACAGCGCTCACTAATAAATAACGCCGTCGAAGGCGTAACTAAAGGCTTCGAAAAGAAGCTAGAGGTGAACGGTGTTGGATTCCGCGTAGCTATGAAGGGAACAGACCTAGAGATGAGCTTAGGCTACTCTCACCCTGTACTCTACAAGGCGCCACAGGGCATTCAAATCTCAACCAACAAGATGGAGATTACCGTTAGTGGTATAGATAAGCAGGCTGTCGGTCAGGTCGCAGCTGATATTCGTAAGCTTCGAAAGCCTGAACCCTACAAGGGCAAGGGTATTAAGTATGCTGATGAGCAAATTTTGCGTAAGAGCGGAAAGACAGGTAAGTAATCATGGGAAATGCACTAGCTAAAAAACTACTTAATCGAAGCCTTCGCAAGAACAGGGTACGCGCAAAGGTTAGCGGCACCACTGAACGTCCACGATTGAGCGTTACCATCAGTAATATGCACGTGTCGGCTCAATTGATTGACGATGTGGCCGGAAATACATTGGCCGCTGCAACTACTGTCGGTGCAAAAGCAACTGGCACAATGACAGAGAAATGCGCCAAGATAGGTGCTGAAATTGCAAAAAACGCTAAGAAGAAGAAAATAACCACAGTTGTCTTTGATCGCAATGGTCGCCAATACGCTGGTCGACTAAAAGCGCTTGCAGACGCTGCACGTAAAGAAGGATTGGAGTTCTAGTATGGCTGAAGAGAAGAAAACAGCTGCTACTACCCCTCGCGCAGAAGCCCCGCAGAGTCGTGGCCGAAGTCCGCGTGGTGGTCGTCGTGATGATCGACGAAATGCGCGCGATGATGCGCCAAAAGAATTTGAAGAAGTTGTTATCAATATCGACCGTGTTGCTCGTGTCGTAAAGGGCGGTCGACGCTTCCGGTTCAAGGCACTAGTTGTTGTGGGAGACCGTAAAAATCGAGTCGGTGTCGGCGTGTCTAAAGGCGCAGACGTACAGACGGCAGTTTCGAAGGCTACAGATGTAGCAAAGAAGAACCTAATCACCATCCCGGTAGTGAACGCGACCATACCTCACGACGCTGAAGTAAAAGTAAGCGGCGCTCGTGTACTTATCAAGCCTGCTGCGCCAGGTACTGGTGTTATTGCCGGTGGTGTGGTTCGTCAGGTTATAGGCGTAACTGGTATAAACAACCTACTTTCAAAAAGCTTAGGTTCAACAAACAAGGTAAATATAGCCTACGCCACTATAGAGGCTTTGCGTAGCATCGTTCCACGCGACCAGTGGCTAGCAGCTGAAAAAAAATCAGCTAAGAGCACTACCAAGAAGGAGGTTAAGTAATGAAATACAATGAACTCCAGGTATCTGCAAACAAGAACAAGCGTCGTGTTGGTCGCGGGATCGCAGCTGGTCGTGGTAAAACTGCTGGTCGTGGTACAAAAGGTCAGGGTGCTCGTACCGGAAAGAAGCTACTTGCCATATTCCAAGGTGGTCAGCGCCAGCTAGTGCAGGCCGTGCCCAAAAACCGAGGATTTAAGAGCCTGCGGACTCCAGCTCAGGTGGTTTACCTAGACCGTCTTGCTGATTTAAAGGGTAAAACTGCCGATAATATGACTCTATTTGAAGCGGGGTTAATTGCTACGCCGTTTCACTCAGTAAAGGTAATTTCGCGTGGCGAATTGAATAAGGCCGTAAACCTAAAAGTTCAGGCTGCTAGCAAATCTGTGCAGGATGCGATCAAAAAAGCTGGCGGTACATTTGAAAAAGTACCTACGCCCCTACAGCAGCCTACTAAAAAAGCTGAAGAAAACGACAAATAGTGGTTTCGCCACTATGCATCTCATAGTATAATAAAGATATTCGAAAGAAGACTTGAATCTCATTTAGATGAGATTCATACCAAAAGTGAGGGATTTGAATGAACTGGAAAGTTGTTGCGCGATCATTTAAGAACGCTGATATGCGAAGACGCCTATTAGTTGTGTTAGGATTAGTGGTCGTGTATCGCTTTCTTGCGCACATTCCCGTACCCTTGGCAGAGCCAACTCAGCTAAAAGAGGTGATAAACAGTGTTATCAGCTCGTCAGACTTTGGCGGATTCTTGAATCTTTTGTCTGGTGGTGCATTAGCTCAGCTATCTATAGTACTGGTCGGGTTGAGTCCGTTTATTACCGCCAGCATCATCACGCAGCTCTTGACTAAAGCAATTCCGAAATTCGAGGAAATGCACAAAGACGGAGAGAGTGGTCGTCGCAAAATTCAGCAATGGACGCGAATAATGAGCGTACCCCTGGCTGTTGTTCAGTCTATAGCATTTATATACATACTTATCCAGTCACCACAGGTGGCAGGTGGTGTCACGGGCTCGCTCGAGATCGGTATGACCGAATGGATCGTTGCGGTTACGGCGATGACCGTTGGTGCGGTCTTACTCATGTGGATGGGTGAAATTATGACAGAACAGGGTGTAGGCAACGGACTAAGCCTACTTATTTTTGCCGGTATTATTAGTCAGATACCAAGCTTTGCTCAATTCTTCATTACCAATATTACAGATGTTTCAGCTGGAGCTATGAGCGTATTCGGCTGGTTTACCCTGCCTCTTAACCCTGTCGCATTCTGGGTATTCCTTGTCCTTGGCCTGGCGTCACTGGCCATACTATACCTGCTAGTGAAAATAAACGAAGCTCAACGCGTAGTAACAATCAATTACGCAAAAAGGGTGCACGGCAACTCAAGCTATGGCGGCGTAAAAAGCATTTTGCCTATGAAGTTGATTGCAGCAAACGTCATACCGGTTATTTTTGCGGTTGCATTCTTAAGTCTCCCGGCATTTATTGGCCAGGTTCTGAAAGCTACCGGTAATCCAGACTTTACTGGCGTAGCAGATTCGTTAATTACGTGGTTCCAAACTCCAAACCCTGGTGAGTTTACTGGCGCTACCTGGCAGGCATTCATATATCCAGCCGCCTACTTTGTGCTGGTTATAGCGTTTACATACTTCTATACCGGAATTGTGTTTAATAGTAGTGAAATTGCTGAAAACCTACAAAAGCAAGGTGGATTCATTGAAGGTGTTAGACCAGGCAAGCAAACCGAAAAATACCTAAAGACAACTATGAACAGACTAATTCTCTTCGGCTCGACAACACTGGGTATAATAGCCGTGATGCCTTTTATCGCAGAGTATATAATATTTAACCTAACAGGCTACCAAAATGCTCAGTTAGCAATTGGTGGAACTGGTGTGCTGATTGTGGTTGCTGTGGCCCTAGAAGCGCTACGTCAGATTGACTCGCGCGCGCTGATGGTTACATACGACGACTATAAATAAAAAGGAGTAGGGAAAATAGATGAGTGGGTTGAACATAAATAAGTCTAAATTCTTTAGTCTTAGAGAAATTGGCTTTTGGATAATATCTATCGCAATCATAGCAAGCAGTGCTTGGCTGGGGTATCGCTGGTACTTCTTTGGCGATGAGCTTCCTGTACCAATAGCCCAGGCGCAGGCGGATCCGAATGTTGACGAGAAACCCGTTACAAAAAAGCAGGTCGATGAACACAAGGTCCCTGCAAGCAATCCACGCTACATAAGCATTCCAAAGCTAGGAGTCGAGGAGACTCGCATATTTCCCACTGGTGTTGAGAAGAACGGTCAACTAGGGGCTCCGGCTAACATATCAGACGCCGTCTGGTATAAAGACAGTGCGCTTCCAGGCAGCGGCTCTGGTGCGGTCCTAATAGATGCCCACAATGGCGGTGTTACGCGAAACGGAGTGTTTAGCGGATTAAACAAACTGACTAAAGGTGATGAAATTATTGTAGAGAGAGGTGACGGCAAAAAAATAACCTACACTGTAGTCGAAAACGAAAGCATGTCTCTCGAGGAAGCCAACAAGACAGGTATGCAAAAAATGATGAAATCAGCAGAAGAGGATAAAGAGGGATTAAGTCTAATTACCTGTGACGGTAAATGGGTTCCTCGCTACCAACAGTTCGATCGACGCATCATGCTGCGGGCTGTAGCAAAATAATCGCACCGACCTCTTGCCAGGTTGTGTCAACTGGTGTATAATTGACTACTGTATTTATGGCTAGTCAAAAAGAGGTTATCAAGATGGTCGGAAAGGTAGTGGAAGCACTGCCTAATACCCAATTCAAGGTTGAGCTCGAAAATGGCCATAGTATTATCGCGCACATTTCAGGAAAAATGCGAAAGCACTATATCCGACTTGTGCCCGGTGATCGCGTCGAAGTGGAGATGACTCCGTATGACCTTACGAAGGGTCGTATTAGCTTCCGAATGCGAGACGAACGCCGTACGTAAAGTATGGTGTAAAATATTAATTTAACCGAGGCATAGGCCCTCGAGGAAAGGATTTTTTAGTAGCTCATGAAAGTTCGTGCGAGCGTGAAAAAAATCAGTCCCGATGACCAGCTAGTGCGCCGAAAAGGTCGCCTGCGCGTCATCAATAAGAAAAAACCTAAGAATAAGCAAAGGCAGGGTTAAGCATGGCTCGAATTTCTGGGGTAGTAATACCTTCTGAAAAACAAGTGCATATCGCTCTTACCTATATTTACGGTATTGGCAAAAAGCACTCACGAGACATCCTTGCGGCGGCTAAAATTGAGCCGACCACTCGGGTGAAAGATCTCACCGAGGCTGAAGAACAGAAACTTCGGGAAATAATCGATCGCGATTATACGACCGAAGGTGATCTCCAACGTCTCGTAACAAATAATATCAAGCGTCTAAAAGACATTCAGGCCTACCGTGGTATGCGCCACAAGGCTGGACTACCGACTAAAGGTCAACGGACTCGTACGAATGCACGAACTCGCAAGGGTCGCGCCGTAGCCGTCGGTGGCGCACAACCTAAAGCAGCAACTAAAACCTAGGAAAGGAGCAGATAGATTATGGCAGAACCAACTACTACAGAAGTTAAAAAGCCTAGCGTTAGTCGTAAAAAACAACGTCGCTCTGTTCCCTCTGGACAGATGCACATTCAGGCTAGCTTCAATAACACGATTGTTACTTTTACCGACAAAAAAGGTGCCGTATTGTGCGCTTCAAGCGCCGGCGCTTGCGGTTTTCGTGGAAGCAAAAAAGGTACAGCATATGCAGCTCAGGTAGCTGCTGAAAAAGCCGCTGAAATGGCAAAGACTCTACACGGCATGAAGACAGTCGATGTTTTCGTAAAAGGCGTGGGCTTAGGCCGAGATTCAGCAATCCGCGCAGTGTCAGGATTTGATATGCAAGTTGACAGTATTAAGGACGTTACAGGAGTACCGCATGGCGGAACCCGTCCACGAAAGGTACGGAGGGTCTAGTATATGGCACGAGATCGTAGTCCTATTGTGAAGCAGAGTCGTCGTGAAGGCTATGCACTTCACCCGAAAGCTCACAAGATAATGGTCAAGAAATCTGGTATCCCAGGCGAACACGCCCATGGACGCCGCAACAAGCCAAGTCTTTATCAGACACAGCTTCGCGAAAAGCAAAAAGTACGTCGTCTTTACGGCTTGCTTGAAAAGCAGTTTGCGCGCTTGATGAAAGAAGCTACTCGCAGGCCCGGTCTAACTGGTGAGAACCTACTGCAGCTTCTAGAGCAGCGCCTAGACAATGCCGTTTACCGAGCAGGATTTGCCACTAGTCGCCGTGCAGCACGCCAACTAGTTAGTCATGGTCATTTTGAGCTAAACGGACGCCGTGTGGACATTCCATCAATTCGAGTTAAGAGTGGTGACGTAATCGTAGTTCGCGAAAAGAGCCGCAAGTCTGGCTACTTTAGCGCTATCGACGAAGTCGTCGGTAATACCACACAGGAGCCAAAGAGCTGGCTAAAGAGTGACGTAAAGAAACTGAAGATTGAAATAACTGGCTTGCCAACTCGTGACGAAGCAGAGCCAGAGATTAATGAACAGCTAATCGTTGAGTACTACTCACGCTAAGGTAAGGAGACTATACAAATGACCAAAGCAATTCACAACCCTGCGCTAGCTGGTATCGACGAGGAAAGCAAGACAAAAGCTACATTTGTTATCGAGCCGCTTCACGCTGGATACGGAAACACTCTAGGCAACAGCCTGCGACGCGTTCTTCTATCTAGTATTCGTGGTGGTGCCATAGTTGCATTCCGCGTCGAAGGCGCAACTCATGAATACACAACTATTGAAGGCGTAAAGGAAGATGTCGTAGACATCATGCTAAACCTAAAGAATGTCCGTGTTCGTGTTCACACTGACGAACCAGTTGAGCTTCGCCTAGAGAAGAAAGGTGCCGGTACGGTAACTGCAGCCGACATCAAGACAACCGCTGATGTTGAAATTGTTAACCCAGACCAGGTAATTGCAACCATCGACGATCCAAAGGCTAGCTTCGTAGCTGACCTAGTGGTTGAGTCTGGTCGCGGCTATCGCACTATTGAAGACTCAAGCGCCAAGCGCCTACACAGCGATATGATCGCACTAGATGCAATCTTTTCACCGGTTTTGCGCGTACGGTACAAAGTAAACGCAACTCGTGTTGGCCAAGAGACAAACCTAGACCAGCTACTTCTAACTGTTGAAACAGATGGTGCTATGTCACCTCGTGAAACTTTCGAAGAAGCGGCCGCTATCTTGGTAAACCAATACACCGCTCTTGCTGGATCTACAGTTGTAGAAGCTGCCGAGGCACTAGGCCAAGAGCAAGTAGAAGAGCAGAGCCAGATGAACACGCCAATCGAAGACTTAAATCTGTCAGCCCGTACTGCAAATTCACTAATCAATAACGATATTCGCAGCGTACACGACCTTGTTAGCCTGAGCGAACAAGACCTAAAAGAGCTTAAGGGCTTCGGCTCGAAGGCGCTAGAAGAAGTGCGTGACAAATTAGCGGAGTTGGAGCTTTAGACTATGCATCGACACGGATATAAAGGAAGGAAGCTTGGCCGCGAGCGCGATCAGCGTCGTGCTCTCCTAAAGGGCCTCGCAACTAGCCTGGTAATACACGAGTCTATCGAGACCACTCTACCAAAGGCTAAGGAAACTCTACGCTACATTGAAAAACTAATCACCAAAGCAAAGCAAGGTGACCTAGCTGGTCGTAGAGCTGTAATATCAAAGCTAAGCACTCAAGAAGCTGCCAACAAGCTAGTTGACGTAATCGCACCTCAACTAACTGGCCGAACCAGTGGTCATGTGCGAGTAAAGCGCACACGAGTTCGCGTTGGCGATGGCGCACAGATGGCACAGATAAGTTTCGTTGATGAGATTAAGCCAGTTGAAAAAGCCGACAAGAAAGGAGCGAAATAGATGAAGACATTTTCACAAAAGCCAGCTGATGTTTCGCGTCGATGGCTAGTTATAGATGCTAGTCAGGCAAACCTTGGTCGTCTATCAACTGAAATTGCTAAGTATCTAATAGGTAAATATAAGCCTACCTACACACCGCATGTAGATGGTGGCGACTACGTTATCGTTGTAAACGCCGAGAAGGTGCCTGTTACGGGAAATAAAGACTTAAAGAAGATTTATTACCGACACAGTGGCTTTCCTGGCGGCATCAAGGACGCTAGGCTCGAAGAGGTGCGCGAAAAAGCACCAGAGCGCATTATCGAAGCAGCTGTTAAGGGTATGCTACCTAAAAACAAGCTAGCTAGTGAGCGTATGAAGCGCCTAAAGATTTATGCAGGCCCAGAGCATGAACATGCTGCACAGAAGCCTGAGAAAGTGGAGATTAAGTAATGGCTGATAAGAAATATACCTACGGACTTGGTCGACGCAAAGAGGCTACTGCACGTGTACGTTTATACAAAGGTAAGGGTGCAGTAACCATCAACGGAAAAACCGCCGAGGAATACCTAGACGGCAACAAGACACTTCTAGCCGAAATCACCGACCCACTAGCACTTGTTCAAAAACAAGACAGCTACGACATCACCGTCATGGTGTCTGGCGGCGGTATATCGGGGCAGGTTGACGCTATTAAGCTTGGTATTGCGAAGGCACTTACCACAGAGCATGCAGACTTGCGCCCAACCCTAAAGAAGGCTGAGTTCCTAAAGCGCGATCCACGCGAAAAAGAACGAAAGAAGTACGGTCTACGAAGCGCCCGAAAGAAAGAACAGTTCTCAAAGCGATAAGCAAGATAGGACGTATTCTGAAAATGCTGCTCGCCATGAGCAGTATTTTTTGTAATAACACTATATTTCAAACCTAAGCGGTGAAAGATCTGTATTTTTATCGTTCGCGTCTATTTTTTCTACCCTTTTGAGTGCATTGATTATTCTATAGCTAACTGGCAGCATGACTACCTCAACCCCTGTCTTGAATAGCCAGCCAACAAGTATAAATATTGCCATGTCAGTCATGCCCAGAACTCCTCCGAACGCAACGAGTGCAAATACAAGTGTATCGAAAAATTCGGCTACAAAAGTAGAACCAATTAGCCTGGCCCAGAGTTTCTTTCCTTGGTATTTTATTTTCATCTTTACCAGCACATAGGAATTAATAAACGAACCAACGAGGTAAGCTATCAAACTTGCAGCTACAATCCTTGGAAAGAACCCTAGTATAGCCTCGTATGAGGACTGGTCGGTATATTCTGAGGCTACGGGCATATAGCGCACGACCGTAAATGCAAAAATTGCAAGTATCATAACACCAAAGCCTGTCCAGATTGCACGCCTAGCATACTTGTATCCATAAACTTCGGTCAATACATCGTTTAGTATATAGATTAGGGGAAATAATATAGCGCCGCCGTCGGTAACTATTGGCCCAAAGGCAATCAGCTTCGTGGCAGCTAGGTTTGATATCAGTAGCATGGTGGCAAAGTAGACCATTACGACATCGAAATAGCGCAAATTTTTTGATTTCATCTCTTTAGTATATCAAAAACCAGTCTCTAGTACGATTTCGCATACATTATGTGGCTACTTGACCAGATGAGTTACAATAGTATAGATGAAACAAGTGATTCTAACTGGCCTCCGAGCCAACAATGACCTAACTATCGGCAACTACTTTGGCGGTATATTGCCAATTGTCGACATGGCGAAAAAACACGCTGATGAATATCAGATAAACATGTTCATACCCGACCTTCATAGCTTCACCACACCAATCGATCATTCAAAGCTGCAAGAGCAGATACTGCACAATGCAAAATTATTTGTTACGGCTGGACTGCCGATTAATCACGAGAGTGTCTACCTGTACCGCCAAAGCTACATTCCCGCCCATAGCGAATTGACGGTCATACTAAATAGCTTCACTGGCATGGGCGAGATGAGCAGAATGACGCAATACAAGGACAAGTCATCTAAACTTGGCGACAGTCAGATAAGCGTAGGTCTGTTTGACTACCCGGTGCTGATGGCAGCCGATATTCTGCTCTATGGCGCTAAATATGTGCCAGTTGGCGACGACCAAACCCAACACCTAGAATTTACTCGTGACATAGCTGGACGCATGAATTCACGATTCGATGAACTGTTTACAGTTCCCGATTCTGTCGCCAGTCAGCACAAGTTTTTTGGCAAGGATCAAGGCTTGCGAATTATGGATTTGGTAGATCCAGCCAGAAAAATGAGTAAGTCTGACGATAGCGGCAAAGGAGTAATTTTCCTTGGGGACGACCCAGAGCTTGCCGCTAAGAAAATTATGAGCGCAACTACAGATGGCAAGGCGAGTGTAAATCTTGACTACGAGAATCAACCCGGAATTAGCAATTTGCTAGAAATACTGGCTCTATTAGAGGGTGTTAGCGTCCAAGCAGTCGCCGACAAGTATGCTGACATGGAGCGCTACGGTGATTTTAAATCTATCGTTGCTGATGAAGTAAAAAACTTCCTGACAGACTTTCAGACTAGACTAGAAGGAGTCGATGATACTTCCATATTATCCAAACTTGCAAAATCTGAATCCACAATGAACATTCAGGCCAACGAAACACTTTTAAGAGTCCAGCGCGCAGTTGGTCTACGCCAGAGGGTCTGACGATATGCGGCTCGACGCCTACTGCGCCCAATTCTGGCCCGAAAACTCAAGGGCATTATGGCAAAAGTATATCTTGGCAGGCTACGTAAGTGTCAATGGTGAAACGATAAAATCAACAAAGTATAAACTAGACGAAGATGACCATGTCACTATAGATATACCTGAATCTCCAAATTTTGAAAACGACACACTGCCGATTATCTACGAAGATAGTGATGTTATTGTAATAAATAAACCGGCCGGGATATTAACCCATAGCAAAGGCGGCTTAGACAGCGAGTTCACCGTTGCCGAGTTTGTGCGTCCACATACAAGCTATCAGAAAGACTCCAATAGGCCTGGTATAATTCATCGGCTAGATCGTGATACTAGCGGTGTAATTCTGGCAGTAAAAAATGAGCCTGCAGCCAAGATGATAGTTAAGCAGTTCGAAAGACGCACCGTTAAAAAAACTTACTACGCGGTAGTTGTCGGTAAGCCAAAACAAGAAGAGGCGGTGATTGATATACCAATAGGGCGCAACCCCAGGCACCCTAGCCAGTTTAGAACCGACCCGAATGGAAAATCAGCTCAGACTTGGTACAAAGTAGTAAAAACCACAGGCGACCTGAGCCTTGTTGAGCTAAAGCCGAGAACAGGCCGCACTCATCAACTACGAGTACACCTCGCTCATATCGGTAATCCAATCTTAGGAGACAGAGTCTATGGCAAAGAAGATGATAGGCTGTTCCTTCACGCCTACAGCCTAGAGTTAACTACCCCAGATCTAGAGCATAGGACGTTTACCGTAGATGTACCAAAGCAGTTTCTTGAAAAGGTAGACGATGCTTAAGGCCAGCGAGATAGTCCAAAATTTAAAGTCATCAAACTGGCAATCGATAATGCTACACTCAAAGCCTGGAGTTGACCTTAAATCTATAGCCGACAGCGTAGCATCGTCAGAAAGATATATCGCACCGACGCTACGGACGAAGGCTAGTACAATCCCTCAAATAAGCATCGATGCCATCCGAGAGTTGCGCCAAGAAGTAAAGACTACAGCCAATCACGACATTGTCATTCAAGATGCCGATATGATGAGCTTGGCGGCTCAAAATGCATTCTTGAAAATACTCGAAGAACCCAATAAGTACACTAGATTCATTTTACTGACGCATAGCCCAGACGAGCTATTACCGACGGTACGCTCAAGAATTGAGATGATATATGTACCGCCCGCGTCAAAACACGAAAGTGAAATGCTCATGTCTAAGCACAAAATATTTGATGAAAAAACCCGCTCACAACTAATGTACCTTGCAGAGGGCAGGCTAGACGAGTTAAGGCGTCTAGCTAGTGACGAAAAGTATCGTACTCAGCGCTTTGACGAGGCTAGAACCACCAGAGAACTTCTGTCGGCTAATCCATATGAAAGATTAGCCATAATATCCAAACTTAACCTTCAACGCAAACCCGCATTAGACCTGCTAGAATCCATGCAATCAATACTCGTCAAACAGCCAAATGTAAAAAACTTACAGCTAAGCGAGAGGCTGGAGGACGCCTATGTGGCCATTGCTGGAAATGGCAATATCAAGCTTCAGCTAATGCGCTCCATGGTATACTAGTCGTATGCTAGGTTTACTAATACTAGTCGGTTTTGCTATTTTGGTGATCTTTCAACGCCAAACTTTTTCAGAGGTCGTAGCTGACTTACCTTCAAAGGTATCCGACAAGCTAGACAAGCTGTGGATGATAGCACAGGACTCTCTGAGGAGTAACAAATATCTACGAGCAGAAAAAGCTCTTTTGATGATTTTGCGCATAGATGAGCGCAACGCTACTGCATACAACCGTCTAGGTATCCTTTATGCACGCCAGAGGGAGTTCAAGGATGCCATAGAGTGTTTTGAGATTGCCCAAAGCCTAGAGCCTAGCGCATCTAGTCTACACAATGTTGGCCTAATTTATTACGAAGCAGAGAAATATGACAAGGCTGCGCTAGCATTCGAGCAAGCCTTGAAAATCGAAGAGGACGTTGCCTCTCGACACATAGCTTACGCCAAAGTTCATGAAAAGTTAAACCATCCAAAAAAGATGTTGGCGTCACTTGAGCGAGCCGTAGAGCTAGAGCGCACTTCGCAGTCGCTAGGTATACTAGCAGACGCCTACGAACGCAATGGTATGCACGACAAAGCCTTAGACACCCGAGAAGAGGTAGCTAAGCTAGTAATGGCGCATAACAGCAAAAAACGTGCCGCTAAAAAGAGTAAATCTTCGCGATCGAGCAATAAGGACTCCGCAGATGCTAAAAAACGCCGACGCGTTGTTATGTAGATACTAGATACAAATATCGACAAATACCTCTGTTATGCTATGCTCAGGGTATGAAAAAGCTCATACTAGCTTTTGCTATCCATTTAGTTTTAGCAGCCATAGATGGTAGTGACCTACCTGACGCAGAAGAACCTGCTACACGGGCCCAGGAAGTCAGACCAAAGAATAAGTACGATGTCGGCCCGCCAGATCCGCAGGAAATGCTAGAGCTGATCAACATAGAGCGCCAGAAGGTGGGTGTAGCGCCACTAGTCTACGATGAAAGTGTCGCCAAATCCGCACAGTTGAAAGCGGACGACATGGTAGCGCGCGGGTATTTCAGTCACTACCCGAAAGGGGTTGATGGAGATGTACTCACAGCAGATATGAAGCAGATGTTGGCTGGATGTACATATTATGGTGAGAATATCCACTACCAAACAATGGGTACGTCGAAACAAGCAGTCGAATGGTGGACAAGCTCACCAATCCACTATCAGTTACTGCACCCTCTCCTCCAACTAACAAAGAGGAGATTTACCACCGCAGTACAGATTAGTAGTAGCCCTCCGCAGGACAAACTCACAAAATATGCTTGATGGAGTAGCTACATTGCTATATACTGGCTAGGGTGTACGCCGCTTTAGCTCAGCTGGTTAGAGCAACTGTTTTGTAAACAGTAGGTCCTGGGTTCGAATCCCTGAAGCGGCTCCATTGATTTATTTCAATATCTGGCTCTTTTATTAAGACTCTATGCCGGAGTCGTCTAGTGGCAATGACAGGAGACTGTAAATCTCCCGGCTTCGGCCTTCGTAGGTTCGAGTCCTACCTCCGGCACCAAAGTAAAAACCATCCTCTAGCGATGGTTTTTACTTTGGTATTTGTAATAAGCCTCGAACCGTTCATCTCGACGCGATTAGATTCGCCAAAGTGGGCAAAACAGAAGAAAGTGAGTAATAGTAGTTATGACTACGTTCTTTCACATAAATAATAGCATCTAGGGCAAGCGTATGCTACTATTGTAAGTATGAATACTGTTCAATCTGCGTAACTAATGATGGATTGCAGCGATAAGAAAGGTGGTGAAATGAGAAAGAATCAAAAAGGGTTTGGAGTAATAGAGATACTGCTCATAGTGGCTGTGATTGGGTTAACAGTAGCAGTTGGTTGGCTATTCTTGGATAGGCAGAAAAATAATGATCCAGTCAATAAAGTAGATAGCTCTGATAACAGCACAGAAACTGCGACAGAAAGTCCAAAAGAAAATATAAAAAAAGCTGATGAGACTGTCAATTGGCTTAGCTATTCATCTCCGAAAAATACATATAGCATTAAAGTACCTGACGGCTGGAGTATCGACAGCTTGTCAAATAGCGGAACTGATGGTCTATGGGCCTGGAGTAGCGAGTCTATAAAGCATGTAGCCGGCCAAAAGGCCACTATAACGGAAGCCTCAGGTGGGCGAGGCGGGTCATCAAGTGCTTTTGCATTAGTGTATGACTACAAAGACGGCAATAACTTTAATATAGAGGGATCTATACAGAGAACATACAAGACAGATGCTGGGTACGATGTGTCAAAATACTATTTTGTCGAACCCGGTCGAGAAGATGGTATGTATCCCGCAAAGGGAACGGTTAGCTATGTGTACGACATAAGACATCAAGCGAAACGTGTAGCTATTAAGCATGGCATCCTGCCAGGCGAGACAGACCAATCATCCTTAATTGAGAAAATGGTCAACAGTCTCAAGATAAACTAGAGATGTCAAACTCTTTAAAAAATGTACACCTAAGCTAACTAGACTTTTTCTTTAGTGAATAATTTGTTACAATTACAGAGGTATCAGCGTGATATACGCCGCGATAGCTCAGTTGGTAGAGCGCATCCATGGTAAGGATGAGGTCTCGGGTTCAAGCCCCGATCGTGGCTCCATTTATAGCACTTACTCCTTTGGTAAACTAAGTTAATTGCAGTGTAGACCTCTGGTAATACCGTCTAGAGTGTGCTACAATAACTTGAAGTTGGAATATAAACGTTAAGAGAGAGATATGGCAAAGAGTTCAAAATCAAAGCGTAAATTGATTGGTTTGGTGAGTCAACTGACGGGTCACCGTACTTACTATACGACTGTAAATACTCAACAGCGCAACGGCCTTGGCAAGCTTACAATCAAGAAATACGACCCAATCGCACGCAAGCACGCAATCTACGAAGAAACCAAGAAAAACCTTGGTCGAAATGAAGTAAAAGCTCGCAAATCATAGTCAGATAGTTTTTTGCAAATTATAGCGTCTGAAGTTCATGACTTCGGGCGTCTATTTTTTCGGCAAGCCAAGTTCCGTTTTGGAGCATAGTCTTTAGTAGTCCAGATGACAGTTTCGCTCCCTCGGAATAAATAATTAAATGATTGCTCATAATCTCAATTGCGAAGTGCCCGAAATGCTTGGCTATTGTGTCGGTAATTTCTGGTGTTATTAGCTGTTCAGTGTATATGAAATAGGTTGGAACAGAGAGTATATGATAATTTTGCGCAAACTCGGCAGAGTGTCCACCCGCGCTACTAACAGGCAGCGCCCTCATATTTGTAAACTTGGTTGCCAATAAATCCCTGTACGATTCTTCATGGCGACGATTCGAAATAAAAATCATGGGGTGGTCAATCGGAGTCTTTAGGTCAAACTGAAATATGTGCCATCGGTGACTAGTGTGCCTTGCCCTGCGCCTATGAGCTTCTAGGACGGAATCTTTGCGCTCAACAAATACCACGTCGTAATCTTTGTAATTTCCTATTAGATAATACTGATCTGCGTGACTACGTGACACCGTGACACCCTTGACGACCTTCTGGTCTTCATCATTCTGGTCTACATGTCCAAAAAATACTAAACGCATGTTGTCGGCAAAGCTTTGTACGATAGAGCGGTCATTCAACTTTTTAGATATATTGCGGGGATCTATCGTCCTAAATGCTCGCGAAAGTGACTTTTTCATTTCTTTTTATTTCCAATTAGGTCAAGCAGGGTAGAGACGTATTCGGCGTGGCTCCAAACTAGCGGATCTACAGAAAGATGGCTGCCGTCGCTAGGTGAAATTTGCTCAGAGAGTGTTAGGCTTTCACTAGCATGTCGAGTAACCCAATTCATAACCTCCTCCGCCTTTTCTTGGTCTCCGATTTCTAGAGAATGCTGAGCCGTCCATAGCGTAGTTACAAACCACCAGTTAGGCGGCTGAATACCTATGCGGTGATAGTTGTCGTTTTCATAGCGCGGCACACCAGGTCGATCGCGTGATGCCATGAAACGCTTATTTGCTTCTTTTAGGCTATTGGTTATCTCTTTTCCAGAAGCATTAAAGAGGCCGAACATAAAGGAACCGTAAATTGATGCCATATTTAGAGTCGTGTCCTCTGTGTATTTGTCACCATCGTGAGGAGTTAGCCCATTTATTATGTAGCCTTTTTCTTCATTGTACAGCTTCTGCTGCGCCTTAATGTGCATATCGCTAGCCACAGATCGCCATTTCACGGCATCATCTACATGTCCCGTACTGTCGGCCAATTCAGCAGCGGAATAAAGTGCGGCTATCACTAGGGCGGTGGTGTACGTAGACACCATAAATCGCTCCTCCCATAGATCGTAGGTTGGCTTAGGCAGACCAGTGGTTGGATCTACGTAACGAGCTAAGAAATTAGCCATTGGACGTGCAAATGAACTATAGTATTTATCCAGTAAATCTTGTGAAGGATTTATGTGATAGTACTCGCAAAACAGGAATAAAGTCAGTGCAGTTTCGTCTTCTTGAATCGGCGGGGCAGTTCGGTCTCCGTGTTCATATGGATGCCAGCTACTTCCAAGTGCGCCGTCAGCGCGGTACTTATGCATCAAGTAGCCATTTGGATGAATTGATTTCTTAGCAAATGCTAGGAAGTTTTCTATTTCTTCACGATAACCAAGTCGCATTAGCGGCCACAAAACGTGTGCCGCATCCCGTGGCCAACAGTAGGCGTAGGCATCTCGAGAATAATTAAGCATCGCGCTGTCCGAGCTAGCAATAATAGCACCTTCGCGATCTGTGTGAGCTTTTATGATCATCAGGCTGCGCATATATAGCGGACGATAGGCTTTTGGTATATTTTCGAGCTGCTGACTAGCTGGCTCCAGCCACTTTCTCCACCACTGTGCCGTTGAGCGCATCCTAGAAGGAACGCCTTGCTCTTTGACTGTCTTATGAGCCGTCAAGGCTTCTCGAAGTGTCGTCCCTGCCGCCATCCAGTAATAAACATGTTGAGCGCTTCGACCGTCCATCTCCACCCGGAACCGTATAGTAGAATCAACCATACCATGCTCCACGGAGCCATTTTCCAGATTACCATCATCGGCATCACGCCAAGTTCCTTCACGACCCTCTATGCCAAATAGTCCGACAGAATGCTGGTCAAATGGCGTACCGTTATCAGTTTCGCCACCTATAACAAACGCCCTAGGCCCTCGATAGTGTAAAATTGCATCGTTATCTGGTAGGTACTGAACAGTGTCGGTGTTGCTGCGTCCATCGCCAATTTTGAATGCCTGATGCATAAATAAATGAACATCCCGAACATCATCGCGCGTATTCGCTATGGTTATACTGCGATAGAATACGTCTATGTCTGAATCTACTGCGTCATCAAAAGTTAGGACTATCCCCAGGCCTGAATTTTCTGCGCGCGTATAACCGTGTAGACTATGCTCACTTGTCATAAATTCTATATGCCACTCGCCGCCATTGCGCAGCCAAGATATTCGACCATCGACCCATACGCCAACCATATGCCGCAGGCCTTTGCCAAGCGAATGATTTTCTAGACCAATATACGGATAATAGACGTCATGCACCTGGCCGTTACGGTTTATACCGATTAGCATGCGGCCATTTGCCAGTATGTGCGGTCTAGCCATCAAATACCCCGTGAATCATAGTGCGATAGCGCAGATCACGAATCGCATTTAGGAAATATATAAACGCATCGTACGGTGAATCGTATGGGCTAAAGTAAGCATGTACGTCGCCGTCATTAAACCATTTTGTACACATATAGTATGCGTGATCAGAAGTGGTTAATCTTCTCCAGTCATAAATCAACTGCTCGTCGCCAGAATGCATAACTCTGGATTCCAATGCATACAAATATGACATAGCTTCACGCTGCATAGAATTTCCAAGCCAGGCAGTCAAATCACGTTCACTATCAGCCCAAGTAACAGTTTCAGGCATACTGACCTCGTCTACAGGCTCTAGTGCTGCCGCAGCCTCTGTAACTGTATAGAATGTATTGCCTTCGCGCTCATGCCAGCGGCCAATAAACTCCTCGAAGAACTCAAATACTCCTGTGTCGCTCCATTGGTGTTCACCAAACGTCTCATAATCCATAAATAGATTTAGAAGTGGCGCGTCACTAGTGGCCTCGTTTGCCCAAGCGTCGTAAGTTTCAGACTTTAGCGGCCACTCGCTCCAGCCTTTATTTGAGAAACGAAAGGCTATATCATCACTTAATCTGTAGTTTTTTAGTAGCAGGGAGGTAGCTTTAGTTCCAGCTGGCCTATACGGATAGTTAGGGCTGCGCCATCCCAATACAGAATCCCACCCTTCAGCAAGAACTGCTTTGTAGCCAGCTGACTCAGCCCATTTACCCAGCTCGTCGTTATATGCTAGCTCGGTATTTCTAAAAGAAGTCGGAGTCACGCCAAAAACGTCGTGAATTAACTTAGCGTGTTTTTCTACTTGGTGCTCAAACTCATCTCGACTGTAGAAAAATGCCAGTGAGTGATAGTATGTCTCGCCGACAATTTCAACACGACCAGTATCTACCAGCTCTTTGAAGGACTCGATCACGTCTGGCGCCCATTGCTGTGCCTGCTCTATAAACGTACCGGTTATCGATAACGACACTTTAAAATCAGGATGTTTATCAAGTAACTTCTTTAGCAGTGCGTTCATCGGACGGTAGGATTTTTGAGCTACCTTTTGCATAACTGCCTCATTGCTGCCATCTAAATGGTCATTGGCAAAATAGTGATGGTCGCTAGCAATGTCAAAAACCGAATAATCTCGAAGTCTCCATGGCTGATGAACGTGTAAGTAAAATACGATGCCACGCTGGCTCATTATGCTGCAACCCCTCTTCTTAGCCCGTCGTACAGCTGAATACAGCTCTGTGCTACGTCTCGCCAGTTCAGGCGCGCATACTCTCGGCCGATATTATTACGCAGCTCGTCTCTAAGGGCAGACGATGAAGCAACTGCGACTATTTGATCGGCAAGCTTTCTCTCATCCCAAAAATCGTATCGTAATATATTTGCTAAAACCTCACCAACGCCAGACTGCTTTGAGATAATCAAGGCATTACTGTGGTGGGCGGCCTCGAGTGCCGTTAGTCCAAACGGCTCAGAAATAGAGCTCATTACGAATACATCAGACAAGCCGTAGGCATCTCGCCATTTTCTGCCGCGAACGAAGCCAGTAAAGAACACTTTATCGGCAATCTCTAGCTCTGCACTAGCTCTAATTAACTCGTCTCGCTGTTCGCCGTCGCCAACCAATAAGAGGACAAGTTTGTCGTAGCGCGTAGTGGCTTTTGCGAATCCGCGCAGTAGCTGCAATAGACCCTTTTGGATAGTAAATCGTGTTACCGCCGAGACGACAGTGTAGCCATCATCCTGTAGCCATCTCAGATAGCGATAGGTTTCAATATCCTGGTTTACCTCTGGCATGGAAGATACATCTATAGCATTGTGAACTACCTCAATCTTGTTTGCTGGAATCTGATAACGCTTAACAATCATCCACTTAGTAATGTTACTTACCGCAATAATCTTGTCAGCCATCAATAGCCCCTGTTCCTCAATCTCGTGTACGAGCGGATTGCCGCGCGTGCCACCAGCTCTGTCAAATTCGGTAGCATGAATATGAACGATCAGAGGAGCGCCTGTCAATTCCTTGGCGCGTATACCAGCCTCAACAGTCAGCCAGTCGTGTGCGTGAATAACTTCATGTTTTTTAGGATTAGCCTGTATTATCTTTTCTACATGTCGAACATACTGCTTTTGAGCTTTGCGCATTCCATCGATAGACATATGATCATATGCACCAAGGCTGTACTTGCCGCCAGGAATCCGCCTAGACGTTGAATGAATTGTCATGAAATCAATTTCTTTATGCCCAGCACTATAGGGAACTACGAAATCAATATCAGTACCTTTTGCTGCCAGCGCTTTTGCCATGTGATAGCACGCAACACCAAGGCCGCCACTATTATGTGGAGGCAATTCCCAGCCGAGCATCAATAGTTTCATTCCACCCCTTGTGTTTTCTATCGTTGACGTTTATTCTGCTGTAATTATAATCAATTACGCTCATGTTTTACAAGCTTTAAGCCCAATGTCGCTTTTTAAGCAGAATATGCTACAATAACTTAAGGCATTTATAGGGGTATAGCTCAGTTGGTAGAGCACTGGTCTCCAAAACCAGGTGTCGTAGGTTCGAGTCCTGCTACCCCTGCCATAGAAAAACGGTAACCATCTGGTTACCGTTTTTCTATATCTTCGGAGTTGCTCGGAGTCGAACCTAGATCGCGACAGCTTGCTGGCGCAAGATCTAGGTTCGATAGCAAGGAGCAGGGCAGAAAAGTTTACTTTTCTGAGCGCGACGCAGACATACCTTAGTACTCCTAATGCCCCTGATCAGGTATTTTCTTTTGCGAGTGAGCGGAGGAGACAGCTTGCTGCCGATTTCCTAGTACCCCGACCAACATAAATGATACACCGTCAAAGGTGTATCATTTATGTTAAAAGAAGCTATGCTGCTACATTCGAACCCATTTCAGACGAAATATACATGCCGCACCGCACAGTACGGCAGGCAGTTGGAGGGTGCCGATTCTAGTAACTGCAGTTGCAGCTAAGCAATTACTTGCTTACAATAGATGCTATGAATAAACCAGTCAAACTTCTTCGTGGTGACACCGTTGCCGTCGTTAGCCTTTCTTCTGGTGTCTTGGGTGAAGAGTTTGCTAAGCATCAGTTAGAAATAGCCGAGAAAAGGCTACTAGACGTCTTCGGATTGAATGTGCAATACATGGATAATTCTCTCCGGGGTATGAAATACTTGTCCGCTCACCCAGAAGCTCGAGCAGACGATCTCAAGCAAGCAATGCTTGATGATAGTATTAAAGCTATCATTGTAGCTACTGGAGGTGACGACACCTTCAAGACAATTCCTTATCTGATGGAAGACGAGGAGTTTATTCACGCTGTCAAAACAAGACCGAAGATTTTTCTTGGTTTTTCTGATACTACCAATAACCACTTAATGTTTTACAAAATAGGTATGCCGACATTCTATGGTGTAGATTTCTTATCAGATTTCGGCGAGCTTGATAATAATATGCTGTCTCATACAAAAGCTTGCTTTCAAGATATGTTCTTTAATGACAAGAGCGGACTAGAGATAGAGTCTAGCCCTACTTGGTATAAAAAGAGAACCAAATACTCGGAAGATCAGATAGGTACGAGCAGAGATAAGGTTAACGAAGCTACTGGCTTCGAAACACTGCAAGGACAAACAGCCAGACAGTCGGTACAGGGTAAGTTGCTTGGAGGCTGTATCGAAAGCTTGTATGAGATGATGGCCGGTGAAAGATACAAGCAGCAGCCGAGTATTATAAATAAGTACGGTATATTTCCTGAATGGCGTGACTGGAACGACAAGATACTATTCTTAGAATCTAGCGAGGCCCTGTCGGCTCCAGACAGGATGCAGTACATGATTGATTATCTAGGTAAATACATTAGCTTCGGCAGTCTAAGAAGTATTATTATTGGTAAGCCCCAAGACAACGTCTACTACGAAGAGTACAAAGATATTTGGCAGGAGGTTGCCAATCGCCACGATCTACCTGTACTCTACAACGTAAACTATGGACACTCGTACCCACACTGTATACTGCCGTATGATGCAGAAACTGAAATAGACCTCGCAAAGAAAAAGCTTTTTATTACCTCACCATTATTTTCTAATTAGGAACATTTAAACACGATAGACTTTGTTGCTAATATCGAAACCGTTAAGTGTAGTATCGTCCTTGCTTACCTCCATCGGTTCTAGGATATCATCATCACAAAGACTCTTGAGGTAATTAAAGAGAAGTATCCTGAATCAACCTATTGGCTAACAACCCATAACTGGAACGAGGAGAATCGTGCCAAAGAGGTACTCGCGCCACATCTCAAACCCGAAACAGTTGCACTACTAGATAAAGTAAAACCGACTGTTTGGAAAGATCTCAAGACAGAGGGTATCGACTTCTCGCAACCATTCATGTGGGTAGATGATGATTTGTGGCCGGAGGAATTAGACGAACTTGAAAAGCACGAAGCTCAAGATAATTTCTTTATGATCGATCTCACCAAAGACCCCGATCAGTTACTCGATGTTATCGATCGGCTTTAATAACGAAGACTACAAGCTACACAGACGCTTTTGGCATCTTACCAAAAGCGGAGCTCGTGTTCGCGACATAGTAATACAGTCGGTGGTTTTTGTACGGCATACTTATATAAAAGTCACCATTCATATCATCGTGATCAAGAATCTCGATTGTTTTGTCGCTACCGCTAGTTGAAAGAAGATTAGTGAATTCAAATTCGTATTCTCCCGAGATACTCTTTAGCTCGCTGCTTTGAGCCTTAGGATCGGCATAATCCGTTGCAACGAGAGTTAGAAAGTGTTGATCTTCAGTAAGGAAGATATTGAATACAGTATCTGGCTTCAGGGGTACAAGTGGCGACATGCTTCGAAGAAACTCAGCGCAGACAAGCTGAGGGAATGCGTCATATACTGCTTTAGATATTTCGTTCATTGTTACTATTTTACCAAATTAAAAGCGGACAGTTTCAAGACATGTCCAGGTCGGGTGGCTCAGTAGAAGCCGGTCATGTGGTCACGGAGGTCGTTGCCGTTCTTGGTGTTCCACGAGTTGTCGACGATCACCTGGCCGCCCTCGTTCGCCGGCAGGCGCCAGTAGACGATGTTCTCGCCGAGCGGGCCGCCGGTGGCCTTCACGTGCCCGTGGCCGTGGCCATCGGGGTAGAAGGATCCTCCGTAGTAGACGTTGATGGTACCGCCGGAGCGCTCCACCTTGGCTTCCTTGCCATCCAACCAGGCCATTTTGTCCTCGTTTCTCTCGAGAGTTTTTGGGATGGCCATCCACAAAGGCGAAGCGGGTCGCCTGTCTTGTGCACTATATTAACACTTAATTGAATATATATCAACTGTATCAGCTATACGTTCTTGAGGTGTTCGACAAGCAATGCATTCACACATGCGCCTAGATAATATCCTCGGCCACGGTTAAGTACAATGCGCGCGTAGGCGATGAATATCAATGCGGCCACCGTATAAAATCCGAACTGTACTTCGCGGCTAGGCGCTCTTCCGCCGTAGTGTCTGCGCTATCGTTAAAGGCACCTACTGTATTCCAGGTGTGCACATTTTGATCATTTCCCGACAAATAGTTCAGGGCGCGCGCTGCTATTATTCCGGTAGCTTTATAGGGCTTTTCATCAAGACTATAATCCTGATTTTATATTGCTGCGTTCACAAATAATGGTACTCGTTCCGACATGTATACTACACCTTAACCCCTGCAAGGATAATTTTAGCCAACTCCGTCTCGTATCCGGTAAAATTATGGTCTGCACCGTTAATTATCGTACCTACGATATGTTTATTTTGTTCAACCAGCACTCGTACTGCGATAGCAGGTTTAATGATAGTACCAAAATCCTCTGAGCCATAAACTACAAGGGTTGGTTTAGTTGTTTTTTGTATACGCTTCATGTCACCACGCCTAGAGAAGTGAAAAATATCGTAGTCACTATCAACAGTAATGAGTTCGTAAAGACTGCGCCAGCTAATCGGGTGGGGCAATGTATTGATGGGAGCGAGTTCAGTATCTCGATATGTAGAGATCGCTTCTTCTGCTTGCCTTTGGATATCTACGAGCGCATCGTCAAGTGCTGATCGTTGCAAGGCAATATCATCACCACCAGCAAGTAGCACCACGCCCTTGATGTCTTCTTGTCTATTAATATAGTCTGCTACAAGCGCTAGTTTATTAGCACCGGTCGAATGGCCAAGTAGATATACGTTCTCATACCTGTGTTCACGTGCCCAGCTTACGACTCCTTTAATATCGTATATAAAATCGCTAATTTTCTCATAGGCCATACCGCCAAGTTGTGATTTACCCATAGCCGTATCGAACTTTGTGATGTATCCAGCTCCACGGTTCATGAAGGTTAGTAGGTCCGCACCTGCAGTGTTGAAAGTCTGAGAAAGTGATTCAAAAAGAAGGGTGTTTCGTACGATTGATGAACTGCCTGCACCATGTACATAAACGAATAGTGTTTTCGCATCGTTGTGAGCACAGTATAAAAGCCCTGGGAGATAGAGCTTGTCGGATGCTGTTATACGTAATAGCTTGGGCACATTAACTCATTGCATAATTTCAATTATATGTTATTACTCTAGCATGCCCAGAGCAAGAAAACAATATACGACCTCATCGACTAGTAAAGGGCAGCTTGGTCCGATATATCGTGCAGAGACAGCTTACCGTTTGAGGCAAACTACCCACTTATGACATTTGCCGATGAATTTATTGATTTAAGCAGTAAAAATGAACTTATCGAAAAATACTTAATTAATAATTTCTGGTACCAGAAGGCAAATACGACGAAACGTGAAGAGATTTTAAAACGTGTACAGCACGTTAACGAAAATCTTCAAATTGTCTTAGATTTTATTGATAAAAAATATGGCACTTGGCATGAACTGTCTGCACATCTCAATCGCCGGTTCGTACATTTACTCTGACAAACCGGGTGATATCGACCTTGACGTCATAGTGAATGGATCTTTTTTCGACTACTCTTTTTTTTAATGAAGGTGTCGAAATTCTTGAGTGGCTATATTTATCTTCTAACGATAGGTAGTCTGTGCGCCAGAGTCTTTATAGAAAAGATTTGTTAAAGACCAGACCCTTGAAGCGAAATTAACATAACTACGAGAACGCCTCTCATTTAATGATAAGATAGCAGTCAGACATGAACACACACCACTTACGACTTGCCACCGTACCATTTGACTCTATTACATCCGGCGCATAAACAATCGAATCAAGACTTTATGATGAGAAACGCCAAACTATCCAGCTTGGTGACGCCGTTGCATTCACTAACCGAGAAAATACCGACCAGACTGTTTCCGTGAAAGTCGTTGGACTACTTCGCTACGAAACATTTCACGATCTTTTCGCACATAACAGCACAGTAAAGTTTGGCGGTGAGAGTGTCGAATGGCTTGAAAGCCAAATCAACGAGTACTACTCCTTTGACCAGCAGAAAAAGAACGGTGTCATTGGCATCAAGTTCGAGCTGGCATAGCTGCATTTACCTCTACACTCTCGAACATGGAGCGCCTCGGCGTTCACGTCATCAAGGTCGAGAAGCGGTAGGGTAATCAACAAGGGAGAGCGCACTCCTTAGCAGGGGAAATCCGCTTGAATAATGCGAGTGACTTGGTCTGATGTCACTGATATCAGCCTAAGGTACCGGACAACTGGCCTGTTTTTCTTTGAAAATTATATTACACCACAATAGGTTCGGTAATCATCCTGAAGCCCCTGCCACGAAATTTGCAAGGTATTAATTTGAGGGTGATAGAACCACCGGCCTCTGTTAATCATATCTTCGGATATGATTTTTCTAGTTTTACGACTTCTATCACCCCTGTCGATGAATTCGACTCCATTAGCTCCTTTTGACATGTACCTATCATTATGCTGAGAAGTGTTACTAGTATTGGTATGCACCGATGATCTATCCTCTGGTATAATTTGTATAACCATGATAGACAAAATCGTATTAGTTACAGGATCCACACAGGGAATTGGGCTCGCAACCGCGCATAGACTATATTCCCTCGGCGCTTCCGTCGTCCTAAACTCTCCGACCGATGAAGACACTTTTATACTTGAGCAATTCGAAGACAAGAATCGAGTGCGCTTTTTTGCAGCCGATATTTCAGACGAAGTAGCCTTACATAATTTAAAAGACTTCATCGTTTCCGAGTTCGGAAAGTTGGATTGCCTTGTCGCCAATGCCGGTGTCCTTCCGACGCCTGCAGGAATTGATGATATTAGTGACGAAAATATCAGTCGAACTATCGACGTTAATCTTAAGGGTACCTTCAAATCGCTTAAAATTTTTGGCAGACTCATCCAGGAGACATCACAAACAGGGTCAATCGTTAATCTAACGTCCGTCGACGGAATAATAGGTGAGCCGTACGGTGTAATATACTCGGCTACAAAAGCTGGTATTATTTCTTTCACGAAATCATTCGCTCGAAAGTTTAACGAGCCTCTTGTGAGGGTTAACGCTGTGGCACCTGGTCTTATAGATACGCCGCTCAGTACCAGTACTGGCGAAGACCCAAGCTGGACGACAGATCTCTCTGTGATAAGACGAATTGGCGCTCCCGAAGAAGTTGCAGCCACTATTGCATTCCTACTAAGCCAAGATGCATCTTTTATAACAGGGCAAGTTCTAGCGGTTGACGGCGGATTTACTCTCAAGTAATCACGACAAGAGCTAAATATTACTCGTCCCCAAAATAACGTTTTCATTAACTGAGTAAAAAGTTCTATCTTCATCTATGTACCCCTGCCAAGAATCTTTGTTCTCTGTTAATGTAAAATGATAGAACCGCGACCCCTGTTGCGGTTTATTGTTATATTGAAATCTAAATTTTTCATATTACCTCCGCCTCTGTTAAAAAGTTCGACCCCTTCAAACCAGTCCGCTGGAAATTCCGAAGGCACTTCCTTGAAATAATCTCCGCCAAATACACCGAGCTGCAACATTTGCTGCGGCGTCAGTTCGGGTTTAAAATCATCACGAAAATTTTGACCAACCGGCTCACTTAGCTCGTAGCCATAGCCCGTCTGATATTGCTCATCGACTTCTACTTTTTTCGCCATAGCGGTATGAGGATACTGGTGCGGCGCTTATACGCTTGGTAGGCTTTTTGTCCGCCCCACCGTTTGTCGGCTGATTTTTCTAAAATCGGTATGCCAGATATAAACAGCAGGCTAATCGCGATGGCGACTGGGCTGGCGACGCCAATGACGCGCTCAAGGACCGTCAACGAAGCAAAAGCTGCCACGTACATACCAACCCAGACGCAAATCTCGCCAAAATAATTTGGGTGCCGACTGTATTTCCAGACGCCGCTATCGATCCAAGTGCCTTTATTTTTCGGATTTTGGTTGAAACGATATTTCTGGATATCAGCTACAGATTCTACGCTGACGCCAATGAGCCAGATGATACATCCGACCCAGAAAAGGGGCGAGATAGCTGCTTTATCATTTAGCGCTACGAACAAAAGTGGCAAAAGCAAAAACCACGCCACAACTCCTTGCCCAAGCCAAAATTTCAAAAATTGGCCAAAATGGCTGCGAATTTCGTCGAACCGAGCATCTTTGCCTGATTTACGAATTCGGTAGACCAAAAATATACCGAGCCGTAAAGCCCAAGCGATGACCATGAGGCTCATGATCACGAGTGGCAACGAGTGTTGTGACGTCACGAGGAGAACATAGAGAGTCACAATAATAAAACTAAGTGAATAGGCAAAATCAGTCAGTTTGTCAGACTGACGCTTGAACGCAACGAAAAATAGCAAAAAATTGATAATAAGTGTGACTATAAGGCTGATAAAGATTAGCATCATGGGTAGGCTCCTCCTGTGGTTATTATATCAGTTTTTTATACCATTTTTGTTAGATGTAGCAGCAGAACCATCGTCACTAAAAAGGATCTACGAACACTCGCTAGGGCAGATCTTGTCATCGTAGAAGCGACAGAGGAAAGTCTTTCTGTCGGGTATAAAATAGCCACTGCGGTCCAGCTTAAGAAGCCGGTACTAATCATGATACGCAAAGACGCCTTATCTACCAATACGAGTTTAAAAATGGTATCAGCCCTGATTTCGATAATCTTGTTACTGTTAAGCAATATGATACAGATAGTCTTCGTGCAGTAATAGGGGCGTTTATTGACGAAAATAAGATTCATAAAAAAGACATGCGTCTTAACTTCTTTATAAATCCAGAGATCAACGCCTATTTAAAGCATCAAGCGCACATCACCGGCAAGAATAAATCCGAGATCCTACGAGATCTGATTCTCCGAGAGATTGGTAAGCGACCATTTATTGCAAAACCCTATCGTATTTAATAGTCACCTCATCCCGAGAAAGATACTATACCACAATAAATTCAATAATTATCCTTTAGCCTCTGCCAAAGTAAAACACCAGGCTCTAGCTTGGTGTTTTACTTTGGCGTTAATATTACAAAATTGTGGTTAAATAGAAAATAGACCAGTTATTGTTAGTGGAGAAATAAAATAGATACCATAGACCTAAGCCTAAAGGTCGATCAAGCATTCGGTAATCTTTATCGTAAACAATGTGTACTAATTGCAGTCAAAGATGAATCGGAAAAAATTTTGACCGGTGCAAAACCTGCGTTTTTCCCTACAGGGATTACGCGGCTACTTGGCGGCGGGATCGATGAAGACGAGGATATTCTTCTAGCTGCGTCATGAGAACTAGAAGAAGAACTTGGTCTAGCGATAAGCCCTGAGCAATTTACGCCGCTCGCACAATTTAATACTTCGGCTATCGATACAGCCGGAAAAGAATTTTACAATGAGACTTTCCTTTTTGGAGTAAACATAGGTGACTCTGCCTATCGTCCGGGTGATGACGTTAGACAAATTATCGCACTTAGCACAAAAGAAATTAGCGCGCTTGCAAACGCATACGAAAATCTGCCTGTTAGTTTGTGGTATCGTGGCAATGAGGGTGATTTTAGCTGGCATGATTACGGTAAATTATATTCAGTAATCCATAAAATTACGGCCGATAAGACTAGTGAGTTTTAGCGATTCGGTTCTGCCATAAATTAAGTATTCAACTTTGAGTCAAAGTGAGAGCGAGAGCTTCTTGCCCGCCGTGCACTAATTCATATTTTCATATCATACCACAATAGGTTCGGCAATCATCCTGGAGCACCTGTCAAAACAGAATGCACACATAACTTAGATACAACAGCAAGCAGTCTGCTAAACAAAAAGTGGGCTGTTTTGTTTTTGCAGATATTTACATGTTTATTAGTACAGATGCATTAAGAAAGTAGAATAGCCACGACACAACATATGGCGTACTTTGCAAAAAGTTGCTATACTGGTCTGCAATGAATCAGTTAAGTTTGCATCAACCGCATGCAATTATCATGGTAGGAATTCCGGGGAGTGGTAAAACTTTCTTTGCTTCGAAATTTTCCGAAACATTCGGCGCGCCTCACCTCGATTTGCAAGCCATTAGTAAATACGCAGCCTCGCCAGAGGCAGCAGGCCAGTTGGCCTATATGTATCTGACCGAGCTACTAAAAACTCGCCAATCACTAGTCTTAGAATTATCGACCGAAACTCGCGCCAATCGCACCGAAGTAGCTCGAGTCGTACGTGATGCTGGCTATGCGCCGCTTTTTGTCTGGACACAGGTAGATCAAGCAACCGCAAAATCACGCACACGTAAGTCAAAGTTGCTTAGTCCAGATGAATTTGATGCCTTAGTCAAGCGCTTCAGTCCACCGCATGAACGCGAACACGCAGTGGTAATTAGTGGAAAGCATACTTACGCCAGCCAGGCAAAGATCGTCTTGAAGCACCTAACAGCTCGCCGCAGCGAGATGGCTAAAGATAGCAGTGGCGCTAGACGCGGTAGAATAAACGTACAATAGAATCGAATACATGAAAGTACTTACGGACGATATACTCGGAGAAGTTGTTGTTCGCCATAACCACAACAGCAGACACCTGCGTGCATCTGTAGCACCAAACGGAAAACTAACCATAACAGTACCTAGGAGAACTCCTGATTTTGCAGTGAAAGCCTTTTTGCGTGGCTCTAGGAGCAAACTAAAAGAATTGCTCAACTCTGCACGAGCTGGGCAGACATACTCGGATGGAACAAAGATTGGCAAGCTACACTCTATAAGTGTACGATTTGGAACAAAATTATCTGTGTCCACACTGAGGTCTCAGATAATAGTCACTCTGCCAGAGTCTATGGATATAAACGATAATGAAGTGCAGTCTATTATTCGTACAGAGGTTATAAAGGCGCTGCGAAAAGAAGCCAAAAACTACCTACCAAAAAGACTGGCGGTGATTGCATCGAAGTTCGGCTACAAATACCAGTCGGTCCGCCTACCTCATGCTGGTAGCAGGTGGGGAAGCTGCAGCTCAAATGGGACTATTAGTCTAAATATCGCATTGATGAAGTTACCCCACGAGCTAATCGACTACGTACTAGTTCATGAATTAGCACACACAAAACAGATGAACCATAGCTCGAACTTCTGGGACCTGGTAGGAGAAATGGACTCAAACTACAGGCAGCACAAAAAAGCGCTTAAGGCATTTCAGCCAATCTGCTAAACTATAGACATATGAAACGTGGTGGGAGAAGAAAGAAATATACCCTAAGTCGGCATCGAGCATTAACCTCAATACTGACAGGCGTGTTGCTCTATGGCCTTATTGCTAGCATCTACGGCGCGGCACCTTTTCACAGCAACTGGTTCGATCAATTAATAATGATGCTCAGTGGCCTAATCATATCCATCGTGGCGGCTCTATTGCTTTCTCAAATAACCAATGAGATGGCCGCCCGAGACCGCTTAAAAAATGCTCAAAAACGCGTCAAGCGTGAACGTCAGGCTCTGCTCACTACCATAAATAGTGCATCACAAGCTATATTCACAATCGAGAATAACGGTACTATTGGGCTCTACAACTCTGCCTTCATATCTTTACTGGACACAAATACAGACATTGCCGGAAAGCCAATAGATGAAGTGATGCCGATCGTAGATATGGACGGAAATAAGCACAAAATTACTAGCTTATTAGAGGGTTCAAGTCGATACGAAACCGAAGATATTCTTTTACCAATAACAGAAGAAGACTCTATAAGAATGCACCTGACAGTCAACAGAGTTGCTGAAGGTTTTGGCGAGTCCAGTGGTCATACTACTTATATATGTACGGTTCGCGACATCACCAAAGAAAAAAGCCTAGAGGAGGAAAGGGACGAGTTCATTAGCGTAGTTAGCCACGAGCTGCGCACACCAATTACCATCGCCGAAGGCTCTCTGGATAATGCCGGAATACTTTTTGATCGTGAAAATGTATCTCGCGATACTGTAAAGAAAAGCATCGACCTGGCTCACGGTCAAATCGTTATATTGGCCGGTATGATAAACGACCTAAGTACACTGAGTCGCGCCGAAAGGGGAGTAGCTGATAACCAAGAGATTATAGAAGTTGAACCTCTGGCAAAGAAACTTTATGAAACATATCTAGAGCAAGCAAAAGAGAAAAAGTTGCACCTTAATCTAAAACTAACTGGAAAGCCTGGCTCGGTCTACGCTAGCCGCCTATACCTAGAGGAATTGTTGCAGAATTTCCTAACGAATGCCATCAAGTACACCGTTAAAGGCGATGTAACTATTCAAATTACAAACACAAAGGAATCTGTAGAATTTGCCATCAAAGATACTGGTGTCGGAATATCAAAATCCGACCAAGCAAAAATATTTAAAAAATTCTATAGAACCGAAGACTACCGAACCAGGGAAACTTCTGGTACGGGACTTGGCTTGTACGTTGCTTCAAAGCTAGCTAGAAAAATTGGAGCCAAAATTGATGTCAAAAGTCGCCTAAACCATGGATCGACATTTTCAATTTGTATAGAGCGAAACCTTCCTGACTAATATTATAAGTTGACTAACTCCAGCCTTAGTAGTAACATAGTACTTGACAGTCTGCCCCGAAGCAGACTTTTAGATTGGGAGAAGAAGGTGGCAAAGAGAAAGTCAGATACCAAATCAAGTAACAAGACTGAGGAAGCAAGCTCTAAAGTTGTGCGCATTAAAGCGTCTGATTCAAAATCTTCAAAAACGAAGAAGGCTTCTACTAGTAGGTCTGTGAAAGTGGCGGCAGACAAGAAAGCTACTAAAAAACCAGTAGAGAAAAAAACCTCAGCAAACCTAGCTAAAAAACGTGGCGGCTGGCTCCGATCATTCCTAGGCTACTTCAAGAACTCTTGGATTGAGCTAAAACAAGTTCACTGGCCTACCAGAAAAGCTACCTGGAGCCTAACATTTGCCGTATTGGTATTTTCAGGCTTCTACGTTCTATTTATTATGCTACTAGACGCTGGCTTCAAAACATTATTCGAATCATTACTAACATAAAGGAGAAATTCTCGTGAGCAAGCATCGTTACGATTCAACTAGGCAGTGGTACGCAATCCACACTTATGCAGGCTATGAAGAAAAGGTTGCCGACAGTATCCATCAGCGTATTAATGCCGTTGATATGGCCGACAAGATTTTCGACGTTATGGTGCCTAAAGAAAAGCAGATTCAGATAAAAAACGGTAAACGAAAAGTTGTTGAGGCTAAGATTTTTCAGGGCTATGTTTTGGTTGAAATGAAACTTACTGATGAGACTTGGTACATCGTACGAAATACACCAGGTGTAACTGGATTCGTTGGTGCAGATACTACACCAACTCCTGTTAGTGACAAAGAAATCGCTAAAATCAAGAAGCGTATGGGCGTCGAGGATCCTAAGCATCAGATTGACTTTGCTGAAGGTGAAGTTGTCAGTATCGTAGATGGTCCATTTAAAGGATTCGACGGCAGCATTGCTGAAATCGACACCAGCAAGGGCAAGCTCAAGGTTATGGTCAGTATGTTTGGCCGCGACACACCTGTAGAACTTGACGCACTACAGGTAAAAAAGGTATAATGCAGCAGTTACGCACTGCGAAATGCTTCAAAATTTAGCAGTAATCTAAAAGGAAACTTAAAGCATATGGCGAAGAAAATTATCGGCAACTTGAAGTTGCGAATCCCAGCTGGTCGCGCGACCGCAGGTCCTCCTGTCGGTTCTACGCTTGGTCAATGGGGCTTAAACATGATGGATTTTATCAATCCATTCAATGAAGCGACAAAGGGCGACATGGGCAAGGACGTCATTGTTCATATTCAGGTCTACGAAGATCGCACCTTTACCTGGAGAAGCCTAGGCCAGCCAGTTGACGACATGATCCGAGACAAAATTGGTATCAAAAAGGGAAGTGGCAAGCCGCACTCAGATAAGGTTGGCAAAATTACTCGCAAGCAACTAGAAGAAATTGCCGAAGCCAAAAAAGATCAGCTAAATGCAATCGATCTAGACGGCGCAGTTAAAGTTGTAGCTGGTAGCGCCCGTTCAATGGGCGTAGAAGTAGTAGACTAATATTTGAAGCTGCTTAGCAAAACCACCTCGACAACTGAGGTGGTTTTTGTTATAATAAGAGAACTATATCAATGATGGGAGGCGAATAAAACGCCGCTAATACCACAGAAAGGATTTTTTAATTACTATGGCAAAAAAAGCCGACTTGCTTGACAAAGCAAAAGAACTGAAGCTGGATGTTTCAGAGAAAAACACTATTGCAGAGATTGAATCTGCAATCGCTACCGCCGAGAAGCACGAAGTTCGCGAAGCAACCACTGCAAAAGCCGGAAAGCGCTCGCAAAAATCATTAGACGAAGCAGAGGCCAAGGCCGAAAAAGAGGCTCGCAAAGAAGCTGGCGACACTACACCTCAAGAGGGCGGTGAGGCAACCGTAAAAAAAGGCCCGAAGCCAATTGTTCGTCCTCTAATTGAGCGTCGTGGCAAAAAATACCAAGAAGTAGCCAAGAAGATCGAAACTGGCAAGCTTTACAATCTATCTGACGCTATGAAGTTGGCTGTTGAAACTAGCACGACTAAGTTTGACGCTAGCGTTGAAGTTCATGTTCGCCTAGGAGTTGACCCTCGTCAAGCAGATCAGAATATCCGCGCAACTGTAGTATTGCCAAACGGGACTGGTCGCACACTGCGCGTTGCTGTGTTTGCCCCCGAAGATAGCCACTCTGAAGCTAAAAAAGCCGGCGCTGACGTAGTTGGAGATGATGACTTCTTGAAGCAGCTAGACAGAGAAAACCTAAACTTTGACGTGCTAGTGTCAACACCTCAATACATGGCACGCCTAGGAAAATATGCACGTCTACTCGGCCCGCGCGGACTAATGCCAAATCCAAAAGCTGGTACAGTTGCTACCGACGTAGCAAAAGCCGTAAGTGAAGCAAAAGCAGGCAAGGTTGAATACCGCGTAGACAAGCAGTCTATAGTTCACCTGGCTATCGGCAAGGTTTCATTCGGCGCAACCAAGCTAGAGCAAAACGCCCAGAGTTTCTTCGACAGCCTACAGGCGCAGAAGCCAAGCTCTTTAAAGGGTGTCTATGTTAAGTCAACAGCCATTACTACCAGTATGGGTCCTGGTATAAAAGTTGAAAACGTCGTTTCCTAATCTGTTCTAAGTCTAGGACGGAGCCGTACGTCTACCCTCAGCTATCGTTCTAATACATAACACAATCTCCTCTTGCCCAGTGCAAGAGGATTTCTTGTATAATAAGATGTAATCAAGGGGGATATATGAAGCAATATCTAGATCTGCTGCAGGACATAAAAGAAAATGGCGACGAAAAGACAGACCGTACCGGGGTCGGCACCAAAAGTGTTTTCGGACGTCAAACTCGCTACGACTTAAGCGAGGGATTTCCAGCCGTAACAACCAAGAAACTATATTTTAACTCAGTAGTCCACGAACTTCTGTGGTTTCTAAAAGGGAGTGGAAACATAGAATATTTAGCTCAAAACAATGTGCACATCTGGGATGAGTGGCCCTTTAAGGCATACCTAGAAAAGAATAATCTACCGATTCCAGAAGTGAACTCTGATGAATGGAGAAATCAGATGGGCGAGTTTATAGGCAGGGTAGCGACAGATCACGCATTTGCCAAAGAGTGGGGCGACCTAGGGCCAGTTTACGGCGTACAGTGGCGTAAGTGGCCAGATGGAAATGGCGGCCACATTGACCAGATAGCACAGGCGATTGATACCATTAAAAATGATCCTGGTAGCAGACGAAATATCGTTAGCGCCTGGAATGTAGCCGAGATTGACGATATAGCAGCCGCTGGCGGCCTGCCACCATGCCACACCATGTTTCAATTTGGCGTAACTGAAAATAGACTAGATCTACACCTGACTCAGCGCAGTGCCGACTCATTTCTGGGTGTGCCATTCAATATTGCATCGTATGCGCTACTGCAAAGCATGGTTGCTCAGGTAACAGACAAAGTCCCTGGCGAATTTGTGCACACTACCATTGACACCCATCTTTACTTAAATCACCTAGATCAGGTTGACGAACAACTGTCGCGTACACCGCGAGCATTGCCGAGGCTGGCTCTAAACAAAGAAATAAAAAATATAGACGACTTCACATTTGATGACATTAGGCTAGATGGCTATGATCCATATCCAGCCATAAAGGCACCGATTGCAGTCTAGGCTCTTTCGTACTCTACGATATCGAAGGCGTATTTATTGTCTTTATCTGCTTCGTGATGATTACGAGACACCTCTCGCCAGTCTTGCGAATTTATTTGCGGAAAAAACACATCCGCTTCTGGGAATTCAGCGTCTATCATCGTTGCGTGTATAGCGTCCACTTCATTAAGTGCCTCTAAAAATATATCTTCACCGCCAATAAAAAATACCTCATAGCGAGCCAAGGCTAGCGCTGCAGGCATAGACCGCGCAGTCAAAACGCCCTGAACTCCTGTCGGCCTAGACGACACAACGATATTTTCACGGTTCGGTAGAGGCTTCGAACCTATACTCTCGAAAGTCTTGCGTCCCATAATCACAGAACCTCCTGTAGTAAGCTTTTTGAAATGAGCCAAATCATCCGGCAGACTACGACCCCACGGCAAATCACCCTTGGCTCCGATTCCATTGTTCTTATCCATAGCTACAATGATCGATTTCATATCACCATTCTAGCATGATACAATGAAGTCAGCTTATGGGGGTATATTCAAACACGGAGATCTTATCGGCTGTTGATGACGGTACAATTGTCTGTGTACCATTTAATGACAAACACGTTTCGGAGGCGAGCCTAGACTTTACACTCGGTCACTACTTTTACAAACAAGAAAGTAAAATAGAGCCAGATGGTGTATATAACCCATTTGATAAAGAAGATGTAGATCGCTATTTCAAGGGCCCGCTCGAGGCCATGCCGCATGCTGAATGGTGCAAAAAATATAATAAGGAACTATTTACGAATGTACCTGAAAATCACCCAATTATAGTATTGCGCCCCGGGGAGAGAATACTAGCCCATACCCATGAGTTCGTTGGAATACGCGCCCATGGAGGGGCCTGTGAAGTAAAGAGCCGCTCTAGCTGGGGACGAAATGGCGTAGCGGTCTGTTTTGACGCTGGATGGGTAGACCCAGGTTATATAAACCGAATTACACTGGAAATCTACAACTTAAATATGAACGAAAGCGTAGTTTTACCAGTAGGAGAGCGTATTGGCCAGCTAATATTTCATCGCACCGGACCAGTCGAGGGTGGCTATGCAAGTGGACGCGAGGGAATGAGCGGAAAATATCAACACACCGACAACCTAGAAGAATTAATTGCTACCTGGAAGCCACAAGATATGCTACCGCGCGCCTTTAGGGACCAAAGAATTCCTACGCCTAAAATTGACGGCTTAGCAGTGGGCATAAAATAAAATGGGACATTTTATCGCTATCGAGGGAGGTGACGGCTCAGGAAAGGGCACGCAATCAATGATGTTGTCTGAATGGGCGACAGAGCAAGGTCTCGACGTGCTCAAGATTAGCTTCCCGCAATACGGCGAGCCGTCAGCCTACTACGCTGAAAAATACCTAAACGGAGTTTATGGCGACGCAAACAACGTACCCGCCGACTTGGGCGTACTGCCTTTTGCTATCGATAGATTTGCCGCCAAAGAAAAAATTAAAAATCACCTAGAAAAGCCAAGCTCACTTGTAATTGCAGATAGATATATGGCCAGCAACCTGGCCCATCAAGGCACCAAAGTAGCTAATGCTAATGATAGAAAAGCTTTTTACAGCCAAACCCTAAAAACAGAGTATGAGGTACTCGCCATACCGAGACCAAGTAAAAATATAGTTCTAATCGTTCCGACGGCAATAGCCCAGAAGAACGTAGACAAAAAGGCGACTCGTAGCTATACAGACAAAAAGAGAGATATTCACGAGGCCGACGCAAATCACCTAGAGCTAGCCAAGCGCAACTATAGCGAACTGTGTGAAATATACCCAGAGGAGTTTACTGCGATTGAGTGCATGAGCCACAGCAGCTTACGATCGATAGAAGATATTCAACAAGAGATTAGGTTGTTAATTTCTGGCTACGTAAATTGATTCTACTATAGGTAAAGCAAGTTCAGGATTGTCTTCAATCAGTTCACCAAGTTTTTTTCGATCTTCCATCAACTTATCAGTCCGGCCCTTTCGCCTAGGGTGCTTGTAAAGCGAATATAGCAAATCCTGCTCTTTGGACTGCAGATTATCAAAGGGTATAGCACCCGCCTGACGACTCTTTAGCGTGACAAAATCTTCACTGCCAAGTATTAGCGATCCGACAGCGGCCTTTGTGGTGACTACGCCAAACTTACGTTTTTTATCGTCTTCAACAATTCTGGTTAGCTTTGGCTCACTTCGCTCTACATCATAATTGACTCCAATACCCCTACTGGCTGCAACTATCTTCAGGCAACTAGTAGCGAAGCTAACATCGTATAGATCTCTCTCATTAAATCGAGTACGTGCATATATCTCATATGCCGACATCTTTCCAGCAGAGTACGGATTATCAATAAACAGATCGAGTCTGGCAGCGACTGAGGCGCTACCACTAGAGTCGACCTGTCTAAATATGGAATAGTTCACCATATCATCTTCGCCGTCGCTCATAAACCGACCATCTTCATCGAATAAACTAGAAAATTCGGGGTCGCCAGATAATGTACCGTTCGCTTCGTTAACACGACGCCTAAAGTTTTCATGCAAAACATTGGCCAAAACCTCGGGCGGGACAATGGACGAATCGTTGTCTTCTAGTACCTGTCGTACATAGCTGTTTGGAATTTCTCCATAAGTAAGAGAGCCTGGAAAATAGGGTACTAGCGGCAAGGGACTGCTTGAATTTAGGTCAATCTTATTCTCTATCAAATTCACAAAACAGTATTATAGCACAAAAATTATGCTAATGCAATATACACCCCTGTTGACAGCTCTGTGATTGTTTGCTATGATTCATCCAGACATTACCAAAGACAGTAGCCGTCATAGCGATAATCGCGACTGACTTAATTTGCTACCGAGGCAATTTACTTGTTTCTACTCTTAAAAGTAGTGTCGACCTTTAACAATGTGGTCGAACAAACTAAAGCAAAGGAGATTATCAAGTGGCAATTTCACGAGATAAGAAACAAGCTTTGGTTGCCAAAATCAAGGATGCATTCAAGGACACAAAAGCGGTTGCATTTGCACGCTACACTGGTCTTACTGTTGCCGATCTACAAGAGCTTCGTGCAGACGCCCGAGAGTTAAACGTACAGCTAATCGTTGTTAAGAATCGTTTGGTTCGAGTAGCAATGGAGAGCTCTGACACTTTCAAGTCAACAGACACGTCTGCGCTTGAGGGTCAGTTAATCTATGCTTTTAGCAGCGAAGATGAAGTCGCACCAAGCAAGGTGCTTGACTCTTTTGCGAAAAAACACAGCGAGCTAGAGCTTGCTGGTGGATTCTCTGCAGAAGGCGCTGCTCTTGCAGATGCCGAAGTGAAGGCGCTCGCTAGTCTACCTAGCAAGGATCAGCTTATCGCTGAGGTCGTTGCACAGCTACTTAGCCCAGTGCACGACACTACAAACGCACTTTCTGGCAACATACATGCACTACTTGATGGCATTGAAGCCAAAGCTACAGCTTAAGCTGTAAATAATTACTACATAACATGAGAAAGCTTTTCGTATAAATTTAGTACGAAAAACTATCGAACAATTAAATAAGGAGTCTATATGGCTGATGTAAAGAAACTAGCTGAAAGCTTGACAAAGCTAACAGTATTAGAGGTAAACGAACTAAAAACTATCCTAAAAGATGAATACGGTATCGAACCAGCTGCCGCTGCTGTTGCAGTTGCTGGTCCAGCTGCTGGCGGTGACGCTGGCGCCGCTGCCGCTGACGAAAAATCAGAATTCACAGTTAAGCTAGCTGATGCAGGCGCACAGAAAGTTGCTGTTATCAAGGCTGTTAAGGAGATTACTGGTCTTGGTCTTGGTGAAGCTAAAGCTATCGTTGATGATACTCCAGCTAACGTCAAGGAAAACCTTCCAAAAGAAGAAGCTGAAGCTGCCAAGAAAGCTCTTGAAGAAGCTGGCGCTACTGTTGAGCTTGTCTAAAGTTCAAATACTTTTAACGACCGCATTGTCTTACAAAAATACCCCGTACGTTCCAGTGCGGGGTATTTTACTGGGGGATAAATAATGAATGAATATACAATAATACAACAGTTTTAATTATATCTCGAGAAAGTGTGTGGATAATTATGGGCTTGACGACACTACGTCTGTTTGATATATAATGGTAGTAATACTATATTAAAAACAGACAAGGAAACTGCGAGAATTATGTCTGATTTACCAGAGAAACAAGTCAAGCGCTTGCGTGCGCTTATCTCAGATGCCGAAACAAACATGGCAGCTGCAAAAGAACTATTGATGAGCATCCTAGGGGAGGATGACTCCATCGTAACACCATCAAATAGTAGAGAAAATGTAACTGGAAAGGTTGTTGAGGGCGTTTTCGATGGCCAGAAAATGGCCGGACCAGACGGAAAAGAATATCCCGTACCCGCCAACTACGCTTCTAAGTCAAAACTTGTTGAGGGCGACATACTAAAGTTAACCATTGCAGACGACGGAAGCTTTATCTACAAGCAAATCGGCCCAGTTGAAAGAACTCAGATTATTGGCACACTACAGCAACACGATGGCGCCTACTACGTAGAAGCTAACGGTAAAGAATACCGAATTCTGCTTGCTAGCGTAACATACTTCCGAATAAACGTTGGGGATCAGGTAACCATAATAGTCCCAACCGACAACCCAGACGCCAGCTGGGCGGCTGTAGAAGCAGCTCTGTAGCAACTCACCACACTATTGCGGAGATTTTAGTTATACAATCGAATCTAGATTTTACTTTGCTATAATTTTAATATGGCAAAACTACACTTTAAATATGGGGCGATGAATAGCGGGAAAAGCGACACACTCATAAAAACTGCATATAACTACGAAGAGCGCGGCTTGGACGTAGCTACAATAAAACCAGCGATCGACACAAAGGGCGATGATCGCATATCTGCGCGCGGTGGCCACGAAAGAAGAGTCGATATACTAGCAGATAAGGACACCGATATTCGCAAATCTGTACATGAATTGGGTAAAAGTGCCTTGGCATGCGTGCTGGTAGATGAAGCTCAGTTTCTAAATGAAGACCAGGTGTGTCAACTTTTTTCTCTGGCAAAACAAGATGATATATCAGTAATCGCATACGGTCTGCGTACCGACTTTCGCACTGAAATGTTTCCGGGAAGTAAGCGGCTTCTGGAGCTTGCCGACAATATAGAAAAGCTACCCACGATGTGCTTTTGCAGCTCTCAGGCAGAGTTTAATACCCGCAAAGTAAACGGCGACTACGTATTTGACGGCAGCCAGGTTGCCATCGACGGCGAAAATGACATTGAGTATGACTCGCTATGTGGTAAATGCTATCAGCGCGAAGGTGGAAAAATCTAGCGATAAAAAGAAAAGGCTGCCTGTTCCTGTATAATATAACTAATGGGGAAGGCGCTATATCGAAAGTATCGGTCACGATCATTGGACGAGATTGTTGGGCAAGACCATGTCACAACTTTGCTTAAAAGTGCCCTAAAGTCTGGCCGCATAGCGCACGCATATCTTTTTACTGGCCCTCGGGGCGTGGGTAAAACTTCAATTGCTCGCATTGTGGCGCATGAAATAAATAAACTACCATACGATGGCGAAGAGTCGCACCTAGACATTATAGAGATTGACGCCGCTAGCAATAACGGAGTCGACGACATACGAAACTTGCGTGATAAAGCCCATATCGCCCCCGCCAGTGCGGCTAAAAAGGTCTACATTATTGACGAGGTGCACATGTTGTCGAAGCCAGCATTTAACGCTCTGCTAAAAACTCTGGAGGAGCCGCCAGAACATGTCGTGTTTATACTGGCCACAACCGATGCCGACAAACTTCCCGATACCATAGTTAGCCGAACTCAACGCTATTCTTTTCGGCGAGCTAGTCGACCGAACATAGTCTCAAATTTAAAGAGAATAGCCGCCTCTGAAAAGATAGATATCGATGACGACGCACTGGAGCTAATTGCCCAGCATAGCGACGGTAGCTACCGAGACAGCGTGAGCTTGCTAGATCAGCTGTCTGGCTACTCTGACGAAGGGCCTGTGACTGCCAGTAGTGTTGAAAACATTCTAGGCCTTGCCTCTGGCGAACGAGTTTCCGAACTTGCCCAAGCCGCGCTAGAATATAATTTCTCAACCGTAGTTGAATTACTCCAATCATTAGAAGACGATGGGGTGCAGCCGCGCGTCGTCGCATCGCAGCTATCGCATGAGTTGCGTAAAAAAATACTAGATGACTCATCAGCATTGGTGCTTCTAGATAGACTATCTCTGGTCGGTCAATCTCACACCCCATACGCAAAGCTACTTAGCGTAGTTGGATTATTCGCTGCTGGCGACCCAGAGAAGAGGCGGTCAGTTAAGGGTACTGGTAAGGCTACAGCAACAAAAGCTGCAGCCAGCACTAAAGCTCCAACAGTAGAAAGTGAAAAAATACCCAGCGATAAACCTAAGCAAAAAATAAAAAATAAAACTAATCAACCTCCAGCCAGTGAAAGTAATCAAAAAAAAGCACCCGCCAATAAAAACAACTCGACCTTTGACTGGTCTAACTTTTGTGGCGGGATACAGTCTGGCGTTGGCCTAAGTAGTATCCTTAAAAAATCTAATGGTACACTGGATGGCAACACGCTAACTATTTTTGCAGGAAGAAAGTTTTACAAGACAAAATTAGATACGGCAAAATCTAAACAAGCCATCTCGTCCCGCCTAGAAGAAATGGGATATCATAATATTGAAATTGACATTCTACCAGGTGCTCTACCGCATCCAGATAGCCAGATTGCTCAAGTTGCTGCTATGATGGGAGGTGGAGAGGAAGTGGAGTACAAAGAGTAATGGCCGATAAAACTGTACCTAGCGGAAAAGTACCGCCTCAAAGTATTGATGCCGAGAAGAGCTTGCTTGGCGCAGTTCTAATTGATGATGAGGTTTTAGCCGATGCATCAGAGCATACTAGAGTCAACGATTTTTACGACAAGCGCCATAGTGTAATCTATGGTGCTATGATGCGCTTGTACGAAAAGCATAAGCCTGTAGACCTACTGACTTTAACCGATGAGTTAAAGCGCAAAAAAGAATTAGAAGCCGTAGGTGGCAGTGCATACCTAACCGAACTAACCACTTACGTACCAACAGCCGCACACGCCGAAAGCTACGCTGAAATAGTCGCCCAGAAAGCCGTTCGTCGTCGCCTAATTAAAACCAGCGCCGATATTGCCGAGCTTGGGTACGACGAAGAAACTTCCACTCAGGAGTTGCTAGAAAAAGCCGAAGCAGAACTTTTTAGCGTATCTGATCAGAGCCTTAAGCAGGATGTCGTTAGTCTAGAAAGCATCCTAACCGAAAGCTTTGACCGCATGGAGGAGCTTAATAAGAACAAGGGCCAACTGCGTGGTGTCCGAACCGGCTATCGCGACCTAGACAACATGACAGCTGGATTGCAGCGCAGCGACCTGATAATCCTAGCGGCACGACCAGCAATGGGTAAGACCACTCTTGTAACAAACCTAGCCTACAATGTGGCAACGATAGCCAAGCAGCCAGTTCTATTTTTCAGCCTTGAGATGAGCAAGGAGCAGCTTGTCGATCGTATGCTGTCTGATGCCAGTGGTGTTGACGCTTGGAATATTCGTACAGGAAATTTGAGTGATGACGACTTTGCAAAATTGTCTGATGCTATGGGCGAGATGGCTGAAGCACCGATCTATATCGATGACACACCTGGTCTAACCGTCCTAGAGATGCGAACAAAGGCTAGGCGTATTCACCACGATAAACCGCTCGGGCTAATCATCGTTGACTACCTACAGCTTATGCAGGCAGCGGCCAGACGAGGAGACGGCAACCGTGTTCAAGAAGTTTCTGAAATATCACGAGGACTAAAGCTAATAGCCAGAGAGCTAAATGTTCCACTAATTGCACTAAGTCAGCTATCTCGTAGCGTAGAAAACCGTCACCCGCAAATCCCGCAACTTGCCGACCTTCGTGAATCAGGAAGCATTGAACAGGACGCTGACATAGTGTCGTTTATTTATCGACCTGGCTATTACGAACCTGACAATCCAGAAGTAGAAAATATTACCAAATTAATTATAGCCAAGCACCGTAATGGCCCAACTGGAGAGGTTGAATTATACTTCCACCCAGAACGCCTACGCTTCATGTCACTAGACCGCCGTCACGGCGACCAGTCGTGATATACTTATTTAGAACATGAGCAGAATGAAAATTAGTGACTTTTGGCTCTATAGATGGCGCTACCCTCTGGGGTTGATGCTAATCAGCTCAATATTGACGGTACTGTTGGTAACGGCTGTTTTATATATACCAGGCGGAATATCGGCGCAAGAAATGGCCGCAGTTGAAAAAACCGCAGGGATAGACTACACCAAGCTATTTTCTATGAATAGCGGTGAAATGTTAAACCTCCCATATCATCTAACTCAACAAGTTAGCATAGCCAATCTTGGTGTTTCGGTATTTAGCATAAAGCTCCCTTCATTGATTGGAGCAGTTTTGTCTGTATTGGCTATTTATGGTTTTTTGCGCCTATGGTTTAGGCGAAACGTAGCAATCAGCACCACAGTCATCGTCGTAGTAAGCGCTCTGTTTCTATACTCGACTCAACTCGGCATACCTATGATTGCATACATCGCCTATCCTGCGATGCTATTACTGTTCTCGGCCATGCTTTCGCACTCTAAAAAGATGCGGCCATTTTGGTTTCTATCAGCTACGGTCATTGCAGGTGCTAGCCTATACACACCATTGCAGATTTACGGAATTGTAGCACTAATATCTACAGCATTCATACATCCACACGCTCGCTTCGTTGTCATGCGGCTACCTAAATGGTCCATAGCCATTGGCCTAGCTGCGTTCAGCGCCATAGTCGCACCGCTTGTTATGTCTATAGTCAAAGACCCCGCGGGTGCGCTCCCATACTTAGGCTTCTCGAGCCCTATAGGTTTGCCAGATATTAATCACTTAAAGGAGATTGCAGGGCAATTAACAGGATTATCGCCAGCATTCGGGCTAGACATACTATCTCCGGTCTATGGCTACGGACTGCTGCTACTGGCCGCTGTTGGCGTCTATCGTCTATTTACGGCAAAATACACAGCTAAAAGCTATATACTGACCATTTGGTTGGCATTAACGGCCGTGCCGTTTTTATTCTCAAAAGACGTTCTTGTCTATAGCTTTGTGCCCATAGTCGCCCTTGCTGCATTTGGAATTGACCACTTATTCCGCAGCTGGTATCAATTGTTCCCAGTAAATCCATACGCTAGAGTTGGCGGACTTTTGCCGCTTGGAGCGGTAGTGCTTGGACTCATCGTAGCTGGAATGGTTCAGTTTACATACGGATTTCATTATTCGAGTCAGGTAAATGACGTGTTTTCTTCTGATATAAAAATATTGTCCGAGGAGCTGCAAAAGCACGACAAGGTGAGTCTAGTGACAAGCAGTGAATCTAAGGGCTTTTACGATATATTCGCTAAGAATAATGGCCTAGATTCTGTATCTGTTACGACAGGCTGGCCGCAAACTGAATCAGGCACAGTTATAGTTTCCCAAAAAGTGGTCAAATCTATCAATCGAAAACCAAATTATATTGTAGTCGACAGCGGATCGAATGCAGCAGATCGTTTCTACGTCTATACCTCGGAAGAAAAATAAGCTATACTACAGAGGTAATAAACGGAGGTAATAATGGCGTTTGACCAAATGAAAATGCTGAATGATTTGCGTAAAGCTCAGTCTAAACTAAAGAAACAAATTATCGAAGTAGAGGCTGGCGACGGTGCGGTTATAGTTCGTGTCACTGGCGAATTGAAGATTGATGACGTAATCCTAAACCCAGAGCTAATAGACTTTGACGATATCGACGAACTCCAGCACTGGATAAAGATAGCCGTACGTGACGGCCTAGCTAAAGCTCAAGAAATTGCAGCAGATACCATGAAGCCACTCATGGGCGGAATGAATCTGCCCGGAATGTAGGGCATAGTAAAATGGCACAATTACTGCCCAAAGCCTTCGGGCATTTGATTGATGAACTAGGTAGTCTACCCGGCGTTGGCGCTCGCACTGCCGAACGCTACGCCTATTATCTATTTCGCCAACCCAAAAAAACATCTGTCGGCTTGGCGGAGGCGCTATCAAGTTTACATGACGGCGTAAAGCTATGTCCTGTCACCTATGCCCTAATAGATAGTGAGCAAGATGTCTCGCCACTTTACAGCCAAGGTGATCGCGACAAAACATTAGTGTGCGTAGTCGAGGAACCGCTGGACATAGTAGCCATAGAGCGAACTGGCAAATATCGAGGTACGTATCATGTGCTTGGCGGTGCAATATCGCCAATCGATGGCGTCGGACCAGACAAGTTGCACATCCCACAACTGGCCGAACGAATAAAGAAAGATGGCGTAGCAGAAATAATTATAGCCACAAATGCTAGTGTAGAAGGTGAATCAACCGCACTGTTTTTGCAAAAATATCTTCGGGATAACGATATATCCATACCACTCAGTAGGCTTGCGCGGGGCATCCCGGCTGGCGTCGACCTAGAATACACAGACCAGATAACACTACAGCACGCTCTAGAGGGTCGTCAGCAATTTTAATATTCTGATACAATTAAAACAATGTTTGACGAATCTATAAAATCCATTAACGATGCCAGTAAAATTATCGTGGTTCAGGCCGAAAACCCTGATGGCGACAGTCTAGGATCTAGTCTGGCGCTAGAAGAAATCCTTGGCGACCTCGGTAAAGAGGTTGTTCTATACTGCCCAGTAGATATCCCAAAATATTTACGATATGCCAAAGGCTGGGACAGGGTGGTGAATGAATTTGATACTTCTGCAGATCTAGTTATTATCGTCGATACCGCCTCTGATGTACTGCTCACCAAGACTCTCGAATATCCTGGTATTCGTTCGTTTCTAGATACGCACCCAGTTTTAGTAATCGATCACCACACGACTGAATCTACGCTATCATTCGACCACCTGCTGGTCACCGAAGCCGCTGTAGCAACTAGCGAAGTAATCTATCACCTGGCTTCAGCTGCAGGCTGGAAAATATCCGCTAGCGCAGCTGAAAATATGATGATTGCGCTAATGAGCGACAGTCTCGGTTTAACCACCCAAAGCGTAACCCCAGAAACATTTTTTGTAGCCGGCAAGCTAGCGGAATTAGGCGCCTCAAACGCTGAGATTGAAGGACGCCGTCGCGAGTTTATGAAAAAATCACCAGAAATACTTGCCTACAAGGGAAAGTTGATCGAAAGAGTTGAATATTTCTGCGACGGTAAGCTTGCTTTGGTGCATGTACCTTTTGAGGAGACAGAGCAATACTCAGACCAATACAACCCAGGTGCATTGATAGGTGACGAGTTGCGTCTCGTAGAGGATGTCGTGCTTAGCTGTGTGATCAAAACATATCCTGACGGCAAGTTAACTGCAAGGCTAAGAGCCAGTGAGCCAATAGCTGAAAGGGTAGCAGGTTACTTTGGCGGAGGCGGCCACCCGTATGCAGCCGGATTTAGAATTTATGAAGGCTACGAGCAGACGCTACCGCAGCTAGTCGAAGCAACCGAGAAGGCTTTAAATTCATGAGATTATACAACACACTCTCTGGCAGTAATGAAGACGTGGTTCCATTAAGCAATAATACAATCAGTCTATACACCTGTGGACTAACTGTATACAGCCAGCCTCATGTAGGGAACTGGGTAGCTTACATATACTGGGATGTTTTGGTTCGCACTCTGCGCGCCAATGGATTCAAAGTTAATAGGGTACAAAATATCACCGATGTAGGCCACCTAACCAGCGACGAGGATAGCGGTGAGGATAAAATGCAAAAAGGCGCAAAGCGCGAGGGACTAAATGCGAGGCAAGTTGCAGAAAAGTACAGCCAAATAGCAGACCACGAGGCCTATAGTCAACTTGGCCTAATACGCCCCGATCACATGCCGCGGGCGACTGATTACATTGAGCAGCAAATAGACTTTGTTGAGGAACTAGAAAGACGCGGATATACCTACAAGACGGTTGATGGCATATACTTTGATACCTCGAAGCTAGATAATTACGGAGAATTAGCACGCCTAGATATAGAGGGGTTGAAATCTGGTGCGCGGATAGACGATACCTGGAAAAAAAATCCTACCGACTTTGCGCTTTGGAAGCTTTCAGATCCGAACGAAAAAAGAGATATGGAGTGGCCTAGTCCATGGGGTAAAGGCTTCCCTGGTTGGCACCTAGAATGTTCAGTTATGGCACGCGAGATATTAGGTGATCAGATAGATATTCATACCGGCGGAATAGACCACATTCCAGTACACCATGTAAACGAAATTGCCCAGACAGAATCTGTAACTGAAAAGCAATTTGCTAAAATTTGGATACACGCCAATCACATAAAGGTCGATGGCAAGAAAATGAGCAAGAGCGTTGGAAACATATACACTCTATCCGACATCTCAGAGCGCGGCTACGATATAATGGCGTTCAAGCTAATGGTACTAGGCAAGCACTACAGTACCGAAGGTAATTTCACCTGGAATATACTAGAGTCAAGCACCAATAGGCTATCACACTGGAAAAACATTGCCGCTCTACGATGGCAAGCTAGCGAAGACAGCGACAGCCTAAAAGACTTTTTTGACGCATCAAGAGATGATATATTGGCAAGCCTATCGGACAACCTAAGCACACCAGAGGCGATCGCGATTATCGAAAGAGTTTTCGATAAAATCGAAAATACACCACGCCAGGAATTAAACAAGCGACTAATAGAAGAACTCCTAGAGAAAATTGACGAACTGCTAGGTCTAGATATAATCGGCTCGACTCCAAACATATCTGACGAACAGCGCAATATACTAAATGAGCGTGAGGCTGCTAGAAAATCACAAAACTGGAATGTGAGCGACGAACTACGAGACAAGCTAGCTTCCCAGGGTGTATCAGTAAAAGACTCAGCCGATGGACAACTCTGGGGCTATGTCTAAGCCTCTCTTTTCACTGCTTTAGCTAGCTTACCAAGGGGTTTCTTGGATTTTTCACGCTTAGCTTTCGAACGGGCTAAATTTTCCTCAATCAGCACTTTTATAATGCCCGCGATTGGTATGGAAATAATACCACCGGCGAGACCAAATAGGTAAAGACCGACTGTTACAGATGCAAGGACTGCTAGTGGAGATAGGTCGATCTGCCTAGATTGAATACTAGGTGATATGAAGTTGTTTTCTATCTGCTGGTAGACGATAAAGAATACTACATAAATTATTGCGGCACCCGGAGAGTTTAGAAGTAATACTACAGTTATTAGGGCGCCCGCAATCGTAGATCCAAACATTGGTATCAGTGACAGAATGAACGTAACTGCAGCCGTGGGAATAGCAAGATTCGCTGGCACTGGCGCAAATAGACTAAGTATAAACACTGTCAAACCAGCAAAAACAGCGCCTAAGCCCGAAACTGTCAACTGTCCATTTATGTAGCTAGATACTACTTTGACGGCACGATCTGTGATACGACGATGATACTCCATCTGCTCCTTGTCTCTATATAAGCCCCAAATTCGCTGCATCCACTGAGGTCCTTCGATAAGCATCAGGAAGGATAACACAAGCGTCAGAAATAGGGCTGCAAGAAATGCAAAGAACGAACCAATTCCGCTAACTAGACTGCTTCCCACACTAGTAGCCCAGCGACTAGCGCTATCTTCTACAGATCTAACCACATTATCGACCTGTGATTGCAGGTTATAGGTTGTAATGAACTCATTTAGGCCAGCCGACTGCTTTCGTGCCGTATCAACTAAACTCGGAACCGTCTGGGCAAACTTAGCTGTCTGCTCGACTATTGGCGGTGTAGCCAAGAATATGAACGAGCCAAGCACAGCCACAACCACGACATAGGATATTGCGGTGCTAAATATTCGGCTATTTCCGGGTAGGTAGTGCGCCAGGCGACTAACAGAGCCATTCAAAGCCAACGCCAGAAAGAGTGCAGATCCTAGGATTATTATTCCAGTTCTAGCGCTGTATAGCGCATAGCCAGCCAGTGCAAACCCAATTACAACTAGCCAGAATCTTACGAATGTTTGTGTATCAATCTGTATCTTGACCTTCATGAATGTAGTATACCATAGCCAAGGGCGCGCAAACCTTTCAGTTACAGTTCAGAAATACAGCGTATAATTGTATTATGCGCATTTTAATCATAGAGGATGAAAGAAAGCTGGCTCGTGCACTAAAACGCGCTTTCGAGCAAGAGCGCTACGCGGTTGATATTTCGTTCGATAGTGACGACGGCCTAATGATGGCCGAGACGCAGCCATACGACGCAATCATAGTCGACAGGATGCTTCCAGGTAACTTTAACGGTATAGAAATTGTTAAGAAATTACGTAAAAAAAATAACACTGTCCCAATTTTATTACTAACGGCACTCGGCCAAACGACCGACAAAACTACCGGACTAGACGCTGGGGCAGACGACTATCTAGTAAAGCCATTTGCTATCGAAGAACTGCTAGCAAGAATAAGATCATTACTTCGGCGTACCTCAAGTAGTGCATCAACTAGCTTAAGCGTGGGAGAAATAACGCTAGACCCGACTAGGCTGACCGTATCTCACGGAGACACCCCAGTAACCCTAACCGCCAAGGAGTTTGCACTTCTTGAATATTTTCTACGAAATCCAAACCGAATACTATCCAAGGAATCTATAATGTCTCACGTGTGGGATTACGATGCAGACATACTTCCAAACACAGTTGAGGCATACGTAAAACAACTACGCAACAAGCTAGATAAGCCGTTCGGAACAAAGTATATCGAAACTATTCGCGGATTTGGCTATAAACTCATAGCAGAGAAGGCGAAGTCAGATGCCCAGTAACATTCGCTCTATGTTCGCGTCCGCAACCCTAAAGCTAACACTCTGGTATCTAGCAGTTTTAATGGTTATATCTATAATATTCAGCGTTACACTGTACTATGTAGCTAGCTCTCAAATCGCTACACGATTCGACATATTCGAGGCCAGACTACAAAGCAATCCAGCGGCGATTCCCAGCGAGTTTGACTTTTCAGCTGTTCGAGAGCGTCAAACTGCCGAAACAAAAGCAGCCTTATTGATCGCACTATTCTACGCAAACCTAATTATCTTAACAGCTGGAGGTATGGGCAGCTATTACTTTGCCAGGCGCACACTAGAACCGATAGAGGATGCGCATGACGCCCAGGCCAGATTCACGTCAGACGCCAGTCATGAGCTACGAACGCCCTTAGCCGTAATGAAATCGGAACTAGAGGTGCTGCTCAGAGATAAGTCTGCTACAAAGTCTGATCTACGCGAGGTACTCGAGAGCAACCTCGAAGAGGTCAACAGATTAACCGACCTGTCTACTGTACTACTACAGCTCTCTAGGTCTGAAGAGTCTAAGCTAGAATATACTCGAGCAGATATGCATAGGATACTAAAGAACGTACCTGAAAAACCTGACGCACCCCGCTTTGAATACGACCTACCCAAAAAACCGACTTATATTTACGGAAACAAACCGAGCCTACGCGAACTAATACATATACTATATGAAAATGCATTGCGGTATAGCCCAGAAAAATCAAAAATAGTCGTTAGTCTCAAGGCTCGCAGATCGTATATTCAGTTAAAAATAACTAATAGCGGTGCTGGGATAGAGCCCAAGGACTTACCTCACGTTTTCGAAAGATTCTATCGTGGAAACAAATCTCGCTCAGACGAAGGCTACGGCCTGGGTTTGTCGCTCGCTAAAAAAATAGTTGATATACATAACGGCGACATAAAAATAACTAGTAACCCTAATAAAGAAACCTCTGTTCATATTAAATTACCAAAGTAGCTTTAGCTATTTTAGGTATTTTCAGTTAATATTCAGTTTCAAATGTAATACTAATGTTGTAGTCATCCAGTGATCTACATAAAACACGAAAAGGAGGGATTATGACTAACAAATCGACTGTTGTATTACTCAGCAAAAAGGGCATGAAGGAACTGAAGAAGTCTATTTCAAAACTCGAGCGAGCACAAACCAAGACTCTGCAGCAATTGCACGAACTAGAGAAGGGCGATTCACACGAAGAAAGACTGGCTAGAGTAGAAAAATTAGCCGAAATCGAGATCATCGAAACAGATCTTGCAGACAAGCGCCGCACACTTAAATCAGCCAGGCTCTATCCGCGAAAGCGTGACGCCCTAAAGGTTGCCCTAGGATCGGTTGTTGACTTAATTGATACACAAGGAAAAATAGTGCGCTACACAATCGTAGAAAGTATTGAAGCCAACCCAAGTGACGGCCGAATATCTTCCGAAAGTCCACTAGGTAAAACTCTGATGGGGCGCACAATATCAGAGACTATCCAGTGGGGGAGTCGCCTAGGCACTAGGCAGATGCAACTAGTTTCCATATCTTAGCCGTCCAGATATCGGTCGGCTAAGGAGTTGTCCGCCCGAAAACACCTCACCAAAACCGCCCATCTAGATGTGGGCGGTTTTCAATTGCATCATTTTTTGTTATGATTGTGAGGCGCTTATTGGGGTGTCGCCAAGTTGGTAAGGCACATGGTTTTGGTCCATGCATTCGGGGGTTCGAGTCCCTCCACCCCAGCCAAATTTGAAAAACACCGCCAGGAAGAGATACATCGGATTGCGCGAACTCAACTAACGACTCTGTAACAGGGGTCGTTTTTTGATTTTTGTTTTGACTTTCTTCGTTGTTAATGGTTATATCACTCATTTCTTACCTCCCCAAGATTTCCTTGGTTTTTAATGATTTATTGGCTATCACTTCAGCGAATTTGCTGTAATTAACAGATACAGCACCATTGCCGTAAGTGAACGAAGAGAAAAGTTTGGTCAATATGACTCGCTTCTGTGTAATCGTGCGAGTCTGGTATAGTTCTGCGGCCATTTGGGTCAGTTTCAGTAGTGCAAGACGCTGCGGAAGGTCGTTCTTATTCACTTTGCTCTCAAGCGTCGTCTGCTTTGTTCTCAGGTCTTTCAGTTGCTCCATAAAGCTGCTGTGCTTTGCTTGGTAGATATCCTTTGTAATGTCACCAGCGAGCTTATCGTCGTACAGGTCTCCATCCATACGCACTAGTCGATCTATTTGAGCGTTAATACTCTTGAGCGAGTCCACGTGTGTTCTACTATTTGTTTCTTTCTTAGCTTCCAGTTGCTCGATAGCCCAGTCAATCAACTCCTGTGACGGGCATACGAGCTCATCGAGGAGTTCTTGGATTGTTTCCTCAAGCCTGTCTTCACGAATGGTCTTTTTTATCTTGCAGGCTGGATTTCGACGCTGACAGGCACCGTAGTAACGACCTTTCTGCAACTGCCATGTTACGACACCGTTACACGTAGAGCACGTAATAAGGTTCTTGAAGAGTGGATTATGCTTCTTGTATACATCCGGTCTGCCGCCATGCATCTTTTCTTGCACGCGATCCCATAATGTTCGATCAATGAACGTCTGTTGTTTGCCCGGGTATTCTTTTCCATCCCAGCGGATGATGCCAACGTAGAATGGATTCGTCAGCATTTCGTCGACCCGACCATGGACGTAAGGGCGACCTTTTCGCGTTCGCACGCCTCGAAGTGCCATTTCCTTTGTGATAGTTTTGCCGCTCTGGCCTGGCTGCAAGTACAATTCAAACATCTCCTTAACGATGCGCCAGGTGCTCTCATCGGGAACTTGGATGCGTTTTCCATCTACCGTCACATTGACGTAGCCAGGTGGCGGGACGCCAGGCATCCAGCCTTGTGCTAGTTTTTCCGTCCATCCTTTCATAGCCTCTTCGCGAAGGTTATCGACATAATTCTTCGCCATGACCACGCGGATGCCCCAATTGAGCCATTCCTGCGAGCGTGAGTTCTTGTGGAGTACGATACTATCTTTTATGAAATGGATCTTCCGTCCTTCGTTAGCCATTAGCCAGTCATGCGTTTCAACAGCATCATGAAAGTTACGTGCATGACGGTCTACTTTTTCAACAAAGAGATTGTTCACACCATGTTCTTCGACAAACTTCATGGCCTCACGAAAGACCTTGCGCTGCTTTGCTTTAGACGCAGATTCGGCAATCTTGAATACTTTCAGAAGTCGATAGTTATGATTATCTCCATAGGTATTCATGAGATTTTCTTGCGAATCAAGCGAGTACCCGTCCTCCTGATCTTTACTGGAAACGCGGGCTATTCCAACAGCAGTTTCACGCATCGCCATTGTCATACTCCTCTAGCTCCTCATTGATCTCGCCAAGGGCTTCAAAGAATCCAAGTAGCTCATTGCCTATATCTGCCGCTTCTTCGTAGCTCACCACTTGTCCTTGGGCTGAGAGTATGGCCTGTAGCACTTCGAATCCTTCATTACGACTTATATCTGCGTATATTTCGGTCTCAGATTGTGCTTTAGTTGCCATATTCTTACCCTCTTCGGCTATCTGTAAACTAACCTTATATGTTTAGTATATAGCCAAATAAGTATAATTTCAATAGTTTTAATGCATAAAATATGGCAATACCGATATTGCTAAGTTTGTATCTATTCAACCCCTGTTATTTTTTGCTTTTTATTTCTTCTCTTATACTATATAAATATAGAAGAGAGAAAGTGTGTAATGAAGTATCAAAGATCATTATCCAAGAAACAGTTAGAAGTACTTACCGTACTCTATTCATTTCGTTTCAGCACCCGTTCACTTATTAGTCAGTATCTAGGCATCCCAAATAGTCCTGTGGTATATCGAAGACTGGAATCATTAGTAGAGCGTGAGTACATTGCCAAGAGATATGATAAATCATATAAGCTTGCCGGACGTGAAGCCGAATACTATGTCACGCCCAAAGGCCTGCGTGAACTGCGAAGCTCCGGCTCGATTGACGTGACCGAACCGATGATCACAGCACTCTATAAAGACCCGGGCGTATCCGAAGCATTCATTTGTCAGCACGTCGTGCTATTTGCAATTCGCAACCAGCTTGTAACCGCCCATAGCGATCTGCAGTACTTTACAGCTCGGGACATCCAGCTCCTCGACTATTTCCCTGAACCACGACCAATTGCTTTTATATCGCTCAAAACAAAGCGAGGTGTCAGTCGCTTCTTTGTTGAATACATACCAGCCGAAACACACAGCAATCGAATCAAGTACCGACTCAAGGCCTACATGCAGTACTTTGACCATGACGATTGGAGTGCAACTGGTACGCCATTTCCATACATACTCTACATCACCGAGAATGGCATGGTCGAAAAGGGCGTCAGGCGTCATATTGAATTTGAACTCTACAAAGCCGACACCGACATTCAGTTCTTCACTACCACCCAAAAGGCGTTACTTAATCTACGC
>JACKGP010000002.1 GCA_020631935.1 Candidatus Nomurabacteria bacterium | reverse complement strand
CAAATCGACTCAACTGGCTCAATATGCGCTAGAGATGGGCTACGACCATATTGTCTATCTGCAACCTAGACGCGTAACTACCGACGGAATATCTGAGCGTATCGATGAGGAGCTGAGCGTCCAATTTAATGATAAAAACCTAAAAATGCCAAAGCATCTGGTTGGCATGGCGCATTCTGACCATGCTACACTTCGAGACGACAGTGTTATTCAGGTAATGACTTCGGCGGTTTTTAAAAAACGTGCGCCAGAGCTTGAGACTGAATGGCGGGGCAAGCGTGTATTGATTGTTGCTGATGAGGTTCACGAGGGAAACATTGAGACTGAGTTTGCAGTGGCAACTGCAGCCGAAATGATGACCGAGCACGATAGATGGAACATGGTTTTGATGAGTGCGACTCTAAACGAAAATGAGATCCAGCAAGCCTATATGCCGATCAATGGCAAGCCGATTCCAAGAGTGGTTGTAGAGGGTAGACCGCACGACATTTCGTATAATGAAAGACCCGAAGATACTGTGGTGGATGTCTATGACGCAGAATGTGTTGATGCAAATAAAACGCTGATTTTTACTGATGGCAAGCGATCTATCGGAGCAATAAAAAATGAGTTGCAGCGTAGACATCCAGATCTGCGAATATTGGCGCTACATTCAAAGATAACTGAGTCTGAGCGTAGGGCTATTTTTCACGACAGTATTGACCAAAAAACAGCCATTATTTCGACTTCTGCAGGGCAGTCCGGTATTACAATACCTGGTGTTGATCGGGTGATTAGTGATGGTTGGACAAAAAGCCCCGAGCTAGATGCTGAGAACGCTTCGGGTCTACCAAGGCGTCTTTGTACTCAAGCCGAGCTGATACAACAGATGGGTAGGGGTGGTCGCGACATAGATGGGGCTGCATTCTTTTTGGCGCAGCCATTGCCGCACGTTCGCAGACACCAGGACGCATACCATGCTGATGACTTTACGGAGCTAGAGCACCGCCTGGAGCATATTCCAGCTGATATTTATCACACTGTTATCACACGAAATGTCTTGAGTGCAGCTGCAATGAATCGAGATTTCTATAACCTCAACGACTACCTAATACACAAGGTTACTAAAGGAACTATCGAGGAGGCATATACAGTCCTTAGGCTAATGGGTGCAGTTGATGAATCAAGCGAGGTGACAGAAATGGGGCGAGAAATGGATAAATATCCACTTCGTCCAGAACTAGCAAGAGCGGTGGCCGAGTCTGTATCAAGGGGTAGTGTTGCACAAAAACACCAGATGGCAGCCATTGCTGCATCTATAGAGGCTGGTGGATTGGCATCATACGATCCGAGCCAGTTAGAGCTAGCTAGAAAACACCTATCGACCGATACCAAGGACGATTTTCTAGCTCAGTTAGACTATTTTATGGGTTCTATGAAGTATCTGGAGGAGGGCAATGCAGAAGACAGCCTGGCACAGGCCGGTTTTGATGCTAAAAATGTGCTGCGAGCCCATAAGCAGTATCGAAAGATTTGTCGAAGCATGGGCCTGGACGGCGATAGACTTTATGAAAATCTCGAAAACACACTATCTACAGAAGACCGTATTGAACTCCAGAAGATGTTAATAACAGGAATGCCGCATATGCTATACCATGAAGTTGGACGAAAGAAGTGGCGAGGGCGATTAAAGCGCAACCCAGACGGCAGTCGTGAACCTCACCCGCCGATAGTGTGGTATAGAAATGTAATTGCACCTGATAAAGCTACACCGTATGAGTATGATAGGCAGGTTAGCAACCGGAGCGTCTTGGCGAAACTGGCAATTGGCAAATCAGAAATCATTGCCGGTTATCCACGGTGGTATATTGATGACGACGATAATCTACACAATGTGATAGAAAGGGGCATCAGCACCACAAAAACTATAGTTAGGAGCGCGCTTGGTAGGGCGGCGCTTTCGGTGCGTGATGAGACCGCAATATCTGCTGACGGTAGGCTAAAGTCTGTCAGTACATCTTCTATTGGGCAACTCAGTACTAGAAGAGATGTTCGGCGAGCGGTCGCCGACAACGAAAGGCGAGTTGAGCTTTTGTCTAGGGCGGCGCTAGAAAAGCCAGGTCCAGCCCAGCGTGAACTTCGTGATCTAAAACGAGCGCTTGGCAATCTAGCTGAACGCGTTCCCAAGCAACAGATGAGTTACTTTTTTGATCGTCCACCGATTTCACAGCATGATTTAGAGGCAATGATTACAGAAGCCGCTAGGGGAGTGGCTAGCCTTGGAGAGCTAGACGCAACATTGCGCCAGCAGATGGTAGAGCAGTCTATAAGTATTGAACACTATATTTCTTCAGAAAAATGGCAATCTATAGAGGAGAATATGCCAACAAGTATCGACATTGGTGACTGGACTTATGACGTAAGCTATGAAGGCGAGGAGGCGTCTCCCTATATAAGTGGCTTCAATCCGAGTCATGGATCTACGCTGCCGGACAAGTTGACCATTCGCGATGGTCGCGAGATAAGGTTCCGCTATAAATATGGCGATGACGACTATCGCTACCTGACTGCATCAGATGTAAAAGCGATGAGCTCGTAGTATACTGGTAGATATGGCGAAAGCAAAAATATTGTGGATTGACCTAGAGATGACCGGACTGGATCCTGTAGAGGATCGAATACTAGAGGTTGCAGCAATCGCGACAGATTGGGACTTTAATGAGATTGCTACTTATGAAGCTGCCAAGAAGGTCGAGTCGGACCTTATGATTAATCGGATGACCGGTGAGTTTTGGGATAGCTTTCCCGAGGTTCGAGAAGCTCTACAAAAGCAAAATGAAACTGCTAAGAATGGTGGGACTGTAGAAAACGAGCTGCTAGAGTTTGTAGATGAAAATTTTGATAGCAATAGTCCAGTTTTGCTGGGTGGAAATTCGATTCATCAAGATCGAAAATTTATCGATAACGAATGGCCTAGATTAGCAGAGAAGCTTCATTATCGAATGCTAGATGTTAGTGCCTGGAAGGTTGTCTTTGAAGGTAAATACAGGAAGAAGTTCGCAAAACCTGAAGCTCATAGGGCGATTGAAGACATCCGTGGCTCAATAGAAGAATTAATGTACTATCTAAAAAAGATTAAATGACACACAAGGAACTAGAAGAGTATTTATTGGGCTTGCCGCATACATGGCTTGACTACCCATTTGGTGAGAAGGTAGCCGTGTACAAGGTTGGTGAATCGGGCAATAAAGACAGCAAGATGTTCGCCTTGATTGACGAAGGTTCGAATCCACTAAGAGTTAGCTTGAAGTGTGATCCAAAATTGGCAAGAACACTACGAGATACATATGAGTCCGTCTTGCCGGGTTTTCATTTGAATAAAAAACATTGGAACACTGTAATATGTAGTGGTCAGCTATCCGACGATGAGGTGCGGGACCTGGCGCGACATAGTTATGAACTTGTAGCAAAAATTGACTAAATGCCTACTGCTGTGTGTCTTTGAATTCTGTAAACTGCTTAAGAATGGGGTCGATATTTCTTTCCGTATCATCAACAAAAGCACGGATTGATTTAGACGATTTACTCTTGGATATTATGCGCAAATCCCTTAATAGTAGGTTTATATGATAGGTGATTTCTCTGGAGTATACGCGGTCGAGCACATTGTTTAGCCGTGCGTCATTTAGCGTAGCGGCTAACTTATCGAACTCTGGTTTTATGGGTGAGTCCTTCAACGTTTTCTTAAATGACTTTGCTTCACCTTCACTTAGTAGTCCCATAGCCTCACGCTCACTGTTTCTAAGAATAGTGTCGAGGGCAGTGTTGTAGGTGCGTAGTTTTGAGCTACTCAGTCTAGATTGGTTGCTCTCGGTGGCCGTCTGTAGCATCTGGATACGCTGCGCGGCACTGGTAATGTCGGGCCCCTTATTACTAGATCCGACGAGTGCAAAGATAGCGGCAATAGCAATTAATAAAACACCACCAATAACACCCCAGAGCAATAACGGATTAACAGTATTCACTTTTTGCGGGCCAGATATCTGATTCAAGTAGTCAATTGGCGCTCCGGTATTCTGAGGTTGTGACGCCTGCTGCAGGGGTTGTGGCTGCTGTTGAGGGTTTTGTTGCTGGTTTGGCTGCATGTAATCATTTAAGCATAAAAGATAACAGAGGTAAAGAATGATATACTGTCAGTATGCAGGACGCAAAAGAGGAGGTACGCTCACGACTTAATATCGAAGATATTATTGGTGAATATGTACAGCTTAAGCGTGCGGGGCGGAACTACAAGGGTTTAAGTCCATTTACGAATGAACGAACGCCTAGTTTTACAGTTAGTCCCGAAAAGAATATTTGGCATGATTTTTCGTCTGGCAAGGGTGGCGATATATTTAGTTTTATCATGGAGGTCGAGGGTCTGGAGTTTCGCGAGGCGCTTGAGAAATTAGCCCAGAAGGCCGGCGTTGAGCTGAGCATGTTCGATAGCAAGAAATCTGGTGAGTTGGCCAAACAGAAAAAGCGCCTACTAGAGGCAAACGAGCTAGCTTGTCGGTATTTTCAACAATGCTTGATACGAAACAGAGCGGCGCTAGAGTACGTTTTTAAAAAGCGTGGTTTAAACAAAAAAGTGGTTAGTGATTTTAGGATTGGCTATGCGCCAAGCGAGGGTGATGCTATGGTTCGAGCCCTCAAGAAGCGTGGATTTAGTAATTATGAACTGAGGAGAGCTGGCTTAGTGAATCGCTTTGATGGCGATTTGTTTCGAGGGAGAATCACGCTGCCTTTAATGGATAGCAATGGTCAAGTTGTTGGTTTTACGGGACGGACATTGGTGGGCGATGACAAAGGGCCGAAGTATCTCAATACTCCCGGAACACTACTTTACGATAAATCTCGCCTTGTTTTTGGCCTTAGTCTGGCGAAGCAGGCTATTCGCACAAACGACCAGGCGGTGGTTGTGGAGGGTAATCTAGATGTAGTTAGTTCACATCAAGCTGGTTTTTCGCAAGCTGTAGCTACTTCTGGTACTGCGATAACCGAGCATCACCTAAAGACACTTGGTCGTCTGAGTAGTAATGTAAAACTGGCGTTTGATGGTGACAAGGCTGGAATTGCTGCTTCGGAACGAGCTATCGTCTTGGCTCAACAAGTTGGAGTTGAGCTTTCGGTTGTGAATCTGCCGAGCGGTTTTAAAGATCCCGATGAGCTAATCCAGGAGAATCCAGAGTTATGGCAAAAAGCCTTAGAGGAGGCACAGCCAGCGGTGGATTGGGTTTTGGTCCAGTATGCAATGCGCGAGGATCTATCAACTGCTCAAGGGAAGCGCCTTTATACAAATGCGGCACTAGCGATAGTTCGTGGACTGCGAGATAGTGTTGAGAGAGAGCATTATCTAGGAGTGGTTTCTCGCGAGATTGGTACGTCTTTGGCTAGCCTTGAGCAGAAGCTGGAAAGGGGGGGCAAAACCGAGTCGCCGACTTTGAAAAAAATAAAACCTAAATCCGAAAATAAGCCAGAGCCCAAGACCTTTGCTTATCATAACGACGTTTTAGCGATGCTCGTCGCGTCGCCTAGCGCAAGACAACTGCTAGAAGGCGTGGACATCGAGCTGTTTTCTAGTTCAGAGCAGCGTCAACTGGCAAAATACCTACTAGTAAATCATCAGCCATTCAATGGAGTGGTGCCATCTGATTTGCAATCTATTGATACCTATGTAAAAATAGTAGAATTACGTGCTGAAGAGCGATATGCTAAGTGGCCCCTGAGTGACATAGAGCTCGAAGCCGCACACCTCTTGCGGCAGATGCAAATTGAACACAAGAAACAAACCCTCAAACAACTCAACAAAGAGCTGCGAGTCGCCGAAGAGGATGGCGATGATGCGCGAGCTGAAGAGTTGAGACCAAGAATAGCAAGCCTAATTAAGGAGACTGCTCGTGGCAGATGATGACGATAAAAAAGTACTAATAAATAGTGACATAACCCCAGGTTCGGTTATTGACGACGAGCCAGCAATCGAAGACCTAGAAGACGAAGAGATTGAAGCTGATGTCGATACACTGAATAATAGCCAGTATCTAGATGATGTTAGTGACGATAGCGTGCGTCTTTATTTGCGTGAAATTGGTAAAATACCGCTACTTAATGCCGAAGAAGAGCTGGAGCTGGCCTATAAAGTTGTATCTGGCGACAAAAAGGCCAAGGACAAAATGGCCGAAGCTAACATGCGTTTAGTGGTTTCTATCGCCAAGCGCTACTCAGGTCGTGGTCTTGATTTCCTTGATTTAATTCAAGAGGGCAACACCGGGCTTTTGCGAGCAGTTGAAAAGTTTGATCCAGACAAAGGGTTCAAGTTTTCTACATATGCAACTTGGTGGATTCGACAAGCTATTACTCGAGCAATTGCCGACCAGGCGCGCACAATTCGAATCCCAGTACACATGGTAGAGACAATTAACAAATTACTACGAACTCAGCGTCGCATGACACAAGAGCTTAACCGGGAGCCGACTATCGAAGAGTTGGGCAAAGAGCTCGAGATGGAGCCAGATAAGGTTGAGTATGTCATTAAAATCAAGCAAGATATTCAGTCGCTTGATGCTGGTGTGGGTCGCGATGGCGAAGATGATGATTCTGTATTGCAGGACTTCATTGAAGATGAGGATACGGCAACCCCAGAAGAGTCCGCTGCAACTCAGCTGTTGAAAGAGCAGGTTCAGCAAGTACTTTCTAGCCTATCTGATCGTGAACAAAAAATTGTTCGCATGAGGTTTGGTCTAGATGGTGGCAAGAGTCATACCCTAGAAGAGGTTGGTCAGGAATTTGCCGTCACCCGTGAACGTATTCGCCAGATTGAAGCCAAGGCCCTAAATAAGCTCCGAAAACATAAAGACTCCAAGAAATTACACGAATATCTAAAGTAATACCTAGCTAGGTATAAATTTGCAGCTTGTCAGGACTTCATCAACTTGTTTGTGAAGTTTGCCTAGGTCGCCATCGTTTTGAACGAAGTAGTCGGATATTGCAATTGGTCCGCCTTTTTCTAGATTTTCGATTTCAGCCCAGTCGCGTTCGTCAACCTCCTGGCGAGTCATTGGTCGCTTTGGACGCCTTTCCATGCGCTGATACCTCAGATGTTTCGGTGTTACGATAGCAATTACGGTCACTGTCCCCGGAAACTCACGTTTTAGTATTCGGTATTCGCTCCAGCTATAAAGACCGTCAAGGACGATGCGATTCTGCCCAGACTCTATCAAGTCTTTTATTTGCTGAACGGCTCGTTTTACAACGAAGTCTTTACCTTCTTTTTCACGGATTTCCTCACGAAATTTTTCTTGACTCTCCCAGGAAATATCCACACCAGCCTCTTCCATGGCTTTATAAATAATGCCACCAAAATAAATCTTCGGGTAGCCTTTTTCTGAAACGTATTTTACTGCCGAGCTCTTGCCGCTACCAGCTAGGCCGACGAATGCGATAATTTTTACATTTGGTTTTGTAGTCATTAAGTACGATTATAGCAGCTTGGGATGGCACCTTGGCTATGGCATAGAGCCTATGCTTGCTATGAATACATTTCTATTCGATAATTGAATAAATGAGTACAGAGAGAATTAAGTCCAACTATGAGGACGACGATTTAGATATTGGGCCGCAGCTTGGCGATAAGCCACTTACTGAAGACGCAACGAGGCAGTATCTAAATGAGATTGGTCGAGTACCACTGCTTGATGCAGAGCAGGAGGTTGAGCTATCAAAGCGGATTGAAGCTGGAATATACGCCGGGCAGATGCTAGAGAGTGGCGATCTATCATTGGGCAGTGTCGATGAGCTGGAGTGGTTGATAGATAACGGTGAATTAGCAAAAAATCAGATGCTGGAGGCAAATACTTTGCTAGTGGTTAGTTTGGCTAGAAGGTATCAGGGCAGGGGTCTGACACTGCTTGATCTTATTCAAGAGGGAAACCTAGGTTTAATTAGGGCAGTAGAAAAGTTTGACTACAAAAAAGGTTATAAGTTTTCTACCTATGCTACTTGGTGGATACGTCAATCGATAACAAGAGGAATAGCCCAGTCGGCGCGAATGGTAAGGTTGCCAATGCACAAGATTGAGGAAATTAGCAACATGCAAAAGACGCGTCGCCAGATGGAGGCCGACTTAGGTAGGGAGCCTAGTATTGACGAGTTGGCTGCAGAACTTGGGCTGCCTACAGAGAAGGTCGTTGACCTGATTGATCAAGACCGAGATTATGTATCTTTAGATTTGCCAATCGGAGATGATGCCGACGGCAGTACGCTCATTGACTTGATCGACGACAAGGGGGTGACGAGTCCTGAAGATCAAATAGTCACCGACTCTGTATCAGAAGAGTTGCGTTCCGTGATTGGCCTACTAGATTCTCGTTCAGCTTATGTTATTTCTGCTCGATTTGGTCTGTCTGGCCCTGAGCCAAAAACACTAGATGAGATTAGCAAGACACTTGGAGTTAGCAAGGAGCGTATTCGTCAGATCGAAAAAAAGGCTTTGAGTATACTGCGTGGAATGTCAGATGGTCTTGAGTCATTTGATGAGCATAAAATAGCTGCGAGACGAGAAACAAAAGATAGGCTAGTTAGTCGCAGAGGTGGTAGGAATACGGAGCGTGTGAGGATCGCAGAGGCTGTGCATTTGTTAGAATCTAGCCTGAGAGATGAGCATGTTGAGATTCTGAACACATACTCCAGCCATCCATCAAAAAAGGAGGCAGCAAGATCTCTTGGTATACCGTTGTCGCAATTCGAGTCAAGACTCAACGTAGCACGCTACGCTCTTCGGTCTGCTCAAAATCAAGAGCCTCGATAACCCCGCACCAGAGTACGGTGCTATACTGGTATCATGACTAAGCGCCTAGCAGTTATAGACGGAAAGAGTGTTTTTTATCGTGGTTACTACGCTATGCCCGGGCTTTCAACCAAAGACGGTACGCCGACTGGCGGAGTCTTTGGGTTTGTTAGTTTGGCGATTGAGCTAATTAAGAAACTGGAGCCTGACTATGTGGCGGTGGCCTGGGATAAGCCTAAAACTAATATTCGCAAGCGCCGCGAGATTTATCCAGAGTACAAGGCTGGTCGTAAACCAGCTCCGCCAGATTTTTATGACCAAGTTCCGATTTTGCACGAGCTTCTAGATGCTTTCGGCTGGCCTCTTTATGAGATAGATGATTACGAAGCTGACGATATAATGGGGGCGTTTGCCAAGCAGGCTGAGGCTCGAGGAATTGAAACCTGCTTACTAACTAGTGATCTCGACGCGCTGCAGCTAGTTAGTCCGCTGACAAAAGTTTACGCAATGAAAAATGGATTATCGAATATCGAGGAGTTCAATATTGAATATTTCCAGACTAAATACGGTATTTCGGTAACTCAATTTCTAGACTTAAAGTCGTTGAAAGGTGATTCCAGCGACAATATTCCGGGTGTACCTGGCGTGGGTGAGAAGACTGGCGTGGCTTTGCTTCAAGAGTATAAAACGATCGATGGAATTTATGATAATTTACAAAATATTAAACCAACAGTGGCGAAAAAACTTGAATCGGGTAAAGATTTAGCCTACTTATCAAAGAAGATTTCTGAGATCTGGGTAGATGTGCCAATTGAGCTAGATTGGGATGAAGCCGATGTCAACGATTGCGACTTAGGTAAAGTGGCCGAGATTTTGCGCCGACTAGAATTTAATTCATTAATCAAGCGACTCCCCAAAAATATGCAACAAACGGCCGACACTAGCCTATATTTCCACGAAGCTGATACGGTAAGCCTGAAGGAAGTCGATTGGCCTAGCATGGTGAATATTGACGGCGAGTTTGTGCTGAACGTGGTTGAGGATGAGCTTTGGGCATCGTTTGACAAGAAGACGGCGTGCCACAAGAAAATCAAAGAAATAGACGCTAGTTTTTGGCGAGCTATAGAGTTTGGCAAAGTAGTTAGCTATGACGTAAAGCAACTCTATCATGATTTGGCGGCGCAGGATATTGAAGTAGAATTTAGTGATTTGCACGATATTCGCCAAGCGGCATTTTTGCTTGATCCACTTCGTCGCGATCGCAGCCTGGCTGGTTTAGTCGGTGGCGAAATCGAGGGAGAAGTTAGCAAATTGGGCGCAATTTGGCAGGTTTATGCCTGGCAGAAAGAGGCTTTTCAGACAAACGAAAACCAGGCTAAAATTGCTAAAAATTTCGATTTTCCACTAGTTCGAACATTGTTCTTGATGGAAGACCGGGGTATAAAACTCGATACGAAGCTACTAAAGAAGATGAGTGCGGAGCTGGCCGAGGAGTATGCCAATTTAGAGCAAGAAATGTATTCACAGGCGGGCTATGAGTTTAATATTGCTAGTCCGGCTCAACTTTCAGAAGTGCTGTTTACGAAACTGCAACTACCGACAACAGGTATCAAAAAAGGCAAGACCGGTTACTCGACTGGTCAAAAAGAATTAGACAAGTTGCGTGGCCAGCATCCAATAATAGAACTGATTGAAAAGACGCGGGAACTAGCCAAGCTCAAGAATACTTATGTTGACACATTACCCAAATTGGTTGATAAAGAGAGTCGCTTGCATACAACCTTTAATCAAGATGTGGCTTCAACCGGGCGGCTAAGTAGTACGAATCCAAATTTGCAGAACATCCCGATTCGTACAGAAATAGGCCGTAAAATTCGCGATGCTTTTGTGCCTGATGAAGGCAATGTTTTTGTTAGTGCCGACTATTCACAATTTGAACTTCGCTTGGCGGCAGTACTTGCCAATGACGAAAACATGATTGAAGATTTTAACAACAACATAGACATTCACACCAAAACGGCAGCTGATTTGCATGGAATATCGCTTGGTGAAGTTACAAAAAGTATGCGTCGTGACGCAAAGGTTGTAAATTTTGGCGTTCTTTACGGGATGGGTCCGCACGCTCTGGCGCAAAATACTGGCATGACGTTTGGCGAAGCCAAAAAATTCATCGAGCAGTATTTTGAACTACGAAAACCAATTCGTGATTACATAGATGCGACACTTGAAAAGGCTGACAAAGAAGGTTTTGTTGAGACTTTTTATGGCCGTCGTCGTCCAACTCCAGACATAAAGTCGAGCAACTTTATGGTACGAGAAGCAGCCAAGCGAGCCGCAGCAAATATGCCGATTCAAGGCACCGAGGCCGACCTAATGAAGCGCGCTATGCTAAAAATCGATAAGGCGCTGCCAGAAGCCGCTGAGCAGATTTTACAAATCCACGACTCAATATTGGTAGAGTGTCCAGAAAATAGTGCCGAGGAAGTTGCAAAAATTATGCACGAAGCTATGGAGTCGATTGCGCCAGAGCTGCCAATCAAGCTAAAGGTTGATGTTGAGATTGGCAATAACTGGGGAGAGATATAGGTGAAAGTCTTGTTTATTTGCGAGGGTAACATTATGCGTTCGCAGATGGCCGAAGCGTTTTATAATTACCTGACGGATACGGATGATGCGACTAGTGCCGGAGCTGGAACCCGAAACGGTCGTGATATTGACCCAGATGTAGTAAAGGTGATGGCCGCAAAAGGCATTAATGTAGCAGATAAGAAAAGTACTGAATTAACGCAAGAAATGTTCAACTCGGCCGACAAGGTGATTTGGTTTCCGACATCTTTTATGCCCGACTATGTGAAGGGTAGTCACAAGGCAGAGTTTTGGGATGTTTCTGATCCCTGGTATGAGCCAGAAACTAGTGATGATTTTATGGCGCAAACAGCTGATAAAATAGAAGTTAGGGTTAAAAAATTAATTGAGGGTGCAAAATGAAAAACGAAGTTTTGCTAAAGCAGCTGGTTCGCCAGGTGAAGATTCTAAACTTTTGGATCACACTATTCGGTAGTTTATTTTTGGTCGGAATAGTGATTGCAGGTTTTTTGTTATGGCAAGTCGTAGCATTTATTGGGCAGACTAATCAAAAGATTGAAGACATGAAAACATCGGCGAGTGACTCACTAAATGTTCAGAAAAAGACTTGCGAGTCTGATGGTAAAATTGGCAGTTGGTTTAGAGAGAATACAGAAGTCTGCAAGTAGTTGGGTTACAATAGTGGTTATGTATGACAATGAAAAACCAATAATCAAAATAGGGGCTAGGGTTGGCTAGGAGACAGGTAGTATGGCGGCGGTTTAGGCCACGGAAAGTTCGTGGGGCGATGAGCGATCCAGGCTCATACGATACGAGCAGTATATATGCAGCTGCTCGCACTATTGCCTACGATATGCTTAGGCGAACTAGCCGCATTCCGCGAAACCCCATAAAGCGCAGCACGGAGGCTGCTAAAAAGCTACGCGAGCGTGGCGTGCCCGAGGCTGAATACTTGATGGCTCTTTTGATATTACAGGCTCCTGCTGCGGTTCGCGCCCAGCGACAGATGGATCGACGAGAGGGCGGCTACAATAATCGCCAGGCACGAGTGTTTGAGCTAATTGATTTCAACGATACTTTTGTTGATTTGGTGCTCAGTATGCCTAGTGAAGAACTGGAAGATTTTCCAGAAAGACTTAGACGAGAGCTAGATCATCATTGCGAAAGAATGCACACCACCAAACTTACAGACAGGCAGTATGAGGCGATTGTTCATGGCCTTAGCCGAGAAATTGCTGTATATAGAGGTGCCAAGAAAGAGGGGCTATTGGCGCGCATGACTAGCCGTGTGCAGGATTCGAGGGGCGTCGACATGATTATTACTGATCCAGAAACAAAGCGCTCTATTGCCATTGACTGCAAAACTAGCTCATCTTTTCACTTTAGGCTGCTAAGGCTAGAGGAAAAGCGGCGAATAAACGAACAGTTTCGTATCGATTGCGAGGAGGCTGGATTTTGCCAGGTCGATAGCGGGCCTAAATCAGACCCTAGTCCAACAGTGCTAGTGCGAATATCTACAGAGCATCTGGGGCCAATTACAAACTTTGAGTTTGAAGATACGACTAATCTAGGTGAGCTATTGCGCCGAGCGCTAACCGACAGTGGTAAATACATCATCTAAAACAACACAACTTAGTTGACATAAAACTATAAAAATGGTATTATGAAATCATGAGAAAGCGAGGCGGTCCCCAATTTTTTCCAATATTGGTAACTATCATAGTAGTTGTCATGGTTATTGCTGGTCTAATATCGATTGGACGTGCGATTTTTAATAATCAGCAGAGCGCTACCGAAGCAGAATCATCAAGTGATGCGGGGCGTCAAGCACTGCTAGATTCTAGTGAAGGCTCGAGCATAAAGATGATTGCACGAGGGCCTATTGTTTCAGATGAGAATCATCGTTCTTATGAGATTTATATTTCTCCAGAAAAAAGGAGTATGAATATTTATAGAGGCTATCTAGAAAGCATTAGCCAGGGTAAGACCTACGCAAATAACGTGAATGCCTATGAGCAATTTGCCCATGCGCTTGATAAAGCAAACTACATGAAAGGCTCTGCACCTACCGACAAAGAGAAGGACGACGTTCGTGGAATTTGCGCCACTGGTTATGTTTATGAGTATTTTGTACTGAAAGATGACAAGACAGTAAAGCGGCTATGGTCGTCTACATGTGAGGGATCTCGCGGCTCATTGCAGGCTAGCTCTGCACAGGTAAACAATCTATTCCGAGAGCAGATTCCAGCCTATAAAGATCTAAACCCATTCAGACAAACTGGCATGGGCTCACTCAGGCTGTAGTAGCGCGCTCACTCGATTACTAGGGCAGTAGATGCTATCATATTGAGTATATGATTCGAGCTATTGTTTTTGATTGTTTCGGTGTGCTTTATGTCGATCCGAGTCTGCTATTCTACGAACGTGAAGTAGAAAATTACTCAGAATTACGCATTGAAATTTCAGATATCGACAAAAGGTACGACTACGGCTATATAAATGACCTAGAGCATGCGCACGAGATTGCCGCAATTACTGGCCTGGATGAGGATTTCATCAGACAGAATGTTCGCGGCCAGCATACGCTGAACGATTCGCTATTGTCATACAGCCAGGAGCTGAGATCCGACTACAAAGTTGGCATGCTGAGCAATATTGGACATGGTGGCATGGAGTCGTTTTTTTCTGGTGATGAGCAATCCCAACTGTTTGATGCGACGGTTTTATCTAGTGATGTTGGCGCGATAAAGCCAAGCCCAGAAGCTTTTTACATTACCGCCGAAAAATTAGGCGTAAGGCCTGAAGAGTGCGTTATGATTGATGATCGAAAGGATAATGTTGATGGTGCTATTGCAGCTGGTATGCAGGCTATTTGGTACAAAACCAACGAGCAGTGCATAGCGGAGCTAGGCGAAATTTTAGGGCAAAAAAATGCCTGAACTGCCAGAAGTTGAAACAGTTTGTCGTGGTTTGCGACGTTTGATTGTTGGCAAAGTTATAAAATCGGCTAAAGATATTGAATCGCCAAAGAGCTTTCCGAACGTGCCAAGCGAAGTTGATAATTTTTTAGTCGGATCTAGCATAATAGCGGTCCGTCGGCGAGCAAAAGTAATTTTGATTGATTTATTGAGCCAGTACACACTAGTAATTCATCTTAAAATGACCGGACAGTTGGTGTTTATTGATGACAAAAGTGATAGGTTTGGCGCGGGGCACCCAAGCGACAGTCTGGTTGGCAAGTTGCCCGACAGAAGCACTCGGGTGGTGGTTGAGTTTAGTGACGAATCGCATTTGTATTTTAACGATCAGCGCCGCTTTGGCTGGGTAAAGTTGCTGCCTACGTCAGAAGTTCCGAATATGAAATTTATGCAAAAAGTCGGCCCCGAGCCGCTTGAAGATAGCTTTACGGCCAAAGATTTTATTCAGCGGATTCGCAGAAGAAACGGCACTACTATAAAAGCAGCGATTTTGGACCAAACAGTACTGGCTGGAGTGGGGAATATATACGCCGACGAGAGTTTGTGGGGTGCAAAAATTCATCCGTCAACTCGCGTTAGGGACATACCAGATGCACAGCTTGAGAAGCTACTCAATGAGATAAAAGACGTTATGAATTTGTCTATTAAAAAAGGTGGCAGCACCAATCGTAACTATGTAGATGCCGAGGGTAAGAAGGGTAGCTATATGGATTTTGCCAGGGTATTTCACCGTGAAGGGTTGCCATGCCCGGAGCACCCCGACGTCTTGATTGAGAAAATTCGCGTAGCTGGTCGAGGGACACATGTATGTCTGGTCTGTCAGACTCACTTGGTCGAAACCTGAAATCTATGTATTCTATAATACTTATGCTATAATATCCCCATAAAATAACTACCTGAGGTGAGGGTACGTATATAAATAGGGAGGAACATAAATACAATCATGAAAAACAAACTACTAAACACGGCAGCAGTACTAGCCGTATCACTACTAACCCCAGCATTCTTCACCACACCAACCAACGCCGCCACTCCACCAGATTCATGCTTTGCTTTTGACGCTGCTAGTAATACCATTACCGACTACTACGATACAGAAGGTAATGTAACTGGCGCCCCAGCCTGTACCAAAGATGTAGATATACCGAGCAGTATTGGCGGAGTGGAAGTAACTAGCATCGGTAACTCTGCCTTCGAATCCAACCAACTCACCTCCGTCACCATCCCAGACTCTGTGACCAGTATCGGCAACGGTGCCTTCTCCTACAACCAACTCACCTCCGTCACCATCCCAGACTCAGTGACCAGCATCGGTGACTCTGCCTTCTCCTCCAACCAACTCACCTCCGTCACCATCCCAGACTCCGTGACCAGCATCGGCATCGGTGCCTTCTCCTACAACCAACTCACCTCCGTCACTATCCCAAATACAGTAACTAGCATCGGTAACTCTGCCTTCGCCTACAACCAACTCACCTCTGTCACCATCCCAGACTCTGTGACCAGCATCGGCATCGGTGCCTTCTACTCCAACCAACTCACCTCCGTCACCATCCCAGACTCCGTGACCAGCATCGGTGAATTCGCCTTCGCCTACAACCAACTCACCTCCGTCACCATCCCAGACTCTGTGACCAGCATCGGTGACTACGCCTTCGTCTTCAACCAACTCACCTCCGTCACCATCCCAGACTCGGTAACGACTATAGGCGAGGCTGCTTTTGCCGCGAATAATCCAGCACACTCCTACTACGATCTTGCTGAAGGCTTAGTTACAGAAGAGGAATATATGGCAACCATAGAGTATGTCCGTCTTCACACTAACAGCCCATCCAATCCAAACAATTTGCAAGACTCGATGTTTATGGATGACGACATCAACTATGGCGGCCACCTCATCAACCCCGCCCAAGTAACAGTCAACTATGCCGACACCGCAGGTAAGGAGCTTGCTCCTTCAGTAACTATGACTGGAGTAGGACTATCTAGCTATAAAGTATCTGAAAACGATACCAATGATCTATCTAGATACTTTAGAATCGGAGCCACTCAACAATTCACAGCTCCACAAATATCAGGCTACAGTATCATAACTCCAACCTCTCCATACACCTACACCCTAGCTAATGCCATAAACACAGTTAACTTTACCTACTCAAACCCAACACCAGCCAACCCAAACACCCCAACCAACGCCAGCCTACAGAACGTACCTAGGGCGCCGGATAGTGGGGTGGGTACACCAGGCAGTATCGGCATTATTACGCTAATAGCTATGTTGGCGCTACCTGTTCTGGCTGTGATATATAAGTACGCACTGCGCAGATAGTCTAGCCTGCTTCATCGGTTCTCGGCTATACTAGAACTAAATGATTTATGTACTGACTGGTGAAAATGACTTTGCGTTGCGACGAAAACTATCCGAGTTGCTAGATGTCGGCGCTGAGCGCTACGATGGCATAGAGCTATCTTTTGAGCAGCTAGCCGACATATGCGCTGGATCAACACTTTTTTCATCGAAACGCCAGGTGGTGATAGATTCACTTGGCGATAACAAGCACTTGTGGTCGGAAGCAATTCCACTGTTAGAGAGGGCAGGAGAGGACACAACGCTGGTGCTGGTTGAGCCAAAGCCAGACAAGCGCACAAAGACATTTAAGTGGCTGCAGAAAAATGCTGAAATCATTGATCATAAGCCGTGGACAGAACGAGACTCGAGCAAGGCTGCAGCATGGGTACAAGAACAAATAAAGTCGCGTGGCATTAAAGTAAATCCAGCCGAAGCGCAGTTTCTGGTTCACTGGGTGGGTGTAAATCAGCAAGACCTTCATCAGGCGATTGAGAAACTAGAACTTGTCGGTGTAGCTGACGAGAAAGCCATCAAATCTGCAGTAGATCCAGCCATGGAGTCGAACGTATTTATACTACTGGAGACTGCTCTAAAAGGTGATGGCGCAGCTATAAAGCAGCAGATTGATGGATTAGAGCGTAGCGACGATGCCTATAGGGTGCTAGGTTTGCTTGCAAGTCAAATTCAGCAGCTTGTTGCGTTGGTTTTGGGTGGAAAATCTAGCTCGCTTACGGCTGCCGACATGGGGGTGTCGCCATTTATGATGAACCGACTGACTCCATACTCAAGAAGCATGGATAGAAAAGTCACCTTAAGCATACTGGAGTGGACTGCCGAGGCCGACAGGTTAACGAAAACAGTAGATAACGACCCCTGGATGATAGTAGAAAAACTGCTACTAAAGATAGTAGCAGTTAAGCAATAAATCTAACTAGTGATTATTTTTTTGGTGCAGCCTTTTTTGCAGTAGCTTTTTTAGCGGCTGGCTTCTTGGCTGCGGCTGGTTTTTTAGCTGTGGTCGGCTTCTTCTTGGCTGTAGTGGCTTTTTTTGCAGCGGCTAGTTTAACACCAGAATCTTTGGCTTTTTTAGCGATAGCAGCTTTTCGTCTAGCAACTGTATTTTTGTGAAGAAGGTTTTTCTTTAGGGCCTTGTCTAGCTCAGAATGAACCTTTGATAGGGATTCGCTAGTTGGTTTTGCCTCAAAGGCTTTTACGGCTGTCTTGATGGTGCGCTTTGTGGCAACATTGCGCTCGCGGCGTACTTGAGCTTGTTTAACTCGCTTTATAGCAGACTTAATGATTGGCATAGTGGGGAGAACTTCCTTTATTATTTTAGATTTATATTGCTAATCAAGGGGTAATTATAGAGTATGCAGACGAAAAAGTCAAAAGTAGTTGACCACTTTAAAGCGCTTGTGCTACACTACTCCCAAAGCAACCTATAAACAAAAACATTGATACATGAACGATTCTACTAGTAGTACGGGCGCAAAACAACAGATAGTCGAGCAGATAAAAGACTCGACCAACATACTTGTAACTGTTAGCACAAACCCTAGTGTAGACGAATTATCTGCAGCGTTGGGGTTGACTATAATGCTAAATGGCATGAATAAGCATGCCACTGCTGTGGTTTCTGGTGATGTGCCGCCTGCGATTGACTTTTTGGAGCCAGGCAAGACGTTTGAAAATACTGTTGATAGCTTGCGCGATTTCATAATTGCACTAGATAAAGAAAAAGCCGACCATCTGAGGTATAAAGTAGATGGTGACGTAGTAAAAATATTTATCACGCCTTATAGAACTACTATTGATGAGACTGATTTAGACTTTAGTCAGGGCGACTACAACGTAGAGTTGGTGCTAGCGCTTGGTGTAACGAGCAAGGAGTATCTAGACAAGGCACTTGGGGCGCATGGTCGTATATTGCACGATGCTACCGTGGCAACGATAAACTGCAGAGAAAAGTCCAAGCTGGGCAGTATAGATTGGGTTGACGAAGGCGCAAGTAGTATTTCAGAGATGTTGGTGGCGCTGTCTGAGGCCCTGAAAAAAGATAAGCCAGTGCTCGACGAGCAGAGTGCATCGGCACTCTTGACGGGTATAGTTGCCTCAACCGATAGGTTTAGCAATGATAAAACCAGTAGCAAGGTGATGACTATGGCGGCTCAGTTAATGGCCGCTGGTGCCAATCAGCAGCTGATAGCAACTCGGCTAGAAGAAGCTAATGAAATAGGCGAGGGCAAAAAAGATAACAACGAAGACACAGATGACTCTGATTCAGCAGATGGAACTACTGCGTTGGAAGAGGGTAAGTCTAGCAAAGTAGATCAATCGTCCAAGTCGGAACCTGCACCGCCAAAAGATACTCCAGCCGAGGATGGATCTTTGTCGATATCTCATGAGAAAGAGGGTGACTTAGATGAAGTTGCTCGCCAGGTGGCTGATGAAAAGACATCTCAAGCTGCCGAATCGGCAGAATCAAAGCTTGCTGAGGCAGAAGCCAAGGCAGAGAGCGATTTGTCCAAGAATTTACCAGCTGCAGCCACTCCATCTGTAGAGGAGTTACAGAAAGATATAATAGCCGCCAGCGAGCAGGTGGATGATGCGTCGGGCTATCGAGAGCCAATTTTAGGCGGTACGTTGAACGCAACTACCGAACAGGCCGCTGAAACGGCTCGTCAAGAAGCGGCAAGTACAAAGAACAAAAAAATCCTAAGTCACGGCAGCGGCAGGTACGTTGGCGATGAAGAGCCTATCTATGATAGCCCGCTAAATGCCGCAATGCAGCCCTCTACGGAGCCAAAGTCGGTCGATATTTTTGATGATCAGCCACAGTCTGCATACATTGAGACACCTGTCCCGCAATCAAGTGCGCCTATGCAGCCGCCAGTGGATATGCCCGCGAATGATGTACCCCAGCAAAATAGTCCTAGCGAGACGCTAGCCGATATCGACAGTCGCGCTAGACAGCAGACATCTAGTCAGGCTGCGGGTGTCGATGAGCGTGAAGCCGCCCAGGCTGCGGTCGCTGAAGCGCTAGATGGGGCACCTTTTGATCCAGCTAATAACCCGCGTCATGATGTTGGTGCTAATCAGCTCGGGAGTGATTTGACTCCACCTCTAGCTGGCAACACTAATCCAGACATGCCGGCTGTACCGGACTTTAGCTTACCGCCGCCACTACCACCAGAAATGCCACAAATGCCAGCTATGGATGCACTGCCACCGCCGCCGCTACCTCAAGGTGGAGCAATACCCACTGGTCAACTTGGTTCGATATTTGGCAACGATCCAGCTTTGTCTGCACCGCCTGTGCAGCCCTTGAACGCGCCTGAACAGCCAGCAGACCCGAACCAGTTCCAAATACCAAGCCCTAAATAGCTAGACAGGCTAGACGAATCCTTGGTTGTTTGTTTAGAATACAGCTGTGGACTCTAAAGATATACTACTCGTTGACAAGCCAGCTGGCTGGACTAGTTTTGATGTGTGTGCAAAAATTCGCGGTAAAATTCGCAGAGATTATATCGAAAAAGGCGAAAAGCCGACCAAGAGGCAACTGCGCGTTGGTCATGCGGGCACTTTAGATCCGTTTGCCACTGGACTCCTGATAGTTCTGCTAGGCGATGAGTGTAAAAAGGCAGACGATTTTTTAAAACAAGACAAAGTGTACGAGGCTACTTTTACTCTGGGAACGACAAGCACCACGGGTGATCCAGAGGGCGATCTAGTCGCTGCGAGCGAGCATCAGCCTGGACTTGATGAAATTAAGAGTGTGCTTCAGCAGTTTACGGGCAAGATAACTCAAACTCCACCAGCCTATAGTGCTGTAAAAGTAAATGGCCAACGGGCATATAGGTTGGCAAGAGACGGTAAAAAGGTTGAGATCCCATCTAGGGAGGTGACAGTATATTCTATCGATTTAGTGTCCTACGACTATCCAAATTTGAAACTTGTGGCGCATGTTTCCAGCGGCACATACATTCGTAGTTTAGCGGAAGATATTGGCTCCGCTTTGGGCACAGGAGCGTATTGTTCAGAACTTCGTCGCACGGCAATTGGCAAGTGGAGCATTGATCAAGTCAGTACATGGTTGCAATAAGGGGCGAAATCTTATACAATGGCCAATGATGATTACAAAAGAGAAGAAAGCGGCAGCTATTAAGCTAACGCAAACTGGCAAGAACGATGTCGGCAGCCCTCAGGCGCAGGTATCTGTTTTGACAGCGCGTATCAAGGAGTTGACTGCTCACCTAAAGGTGAACAAGCACGACAACATGGCGCGACGCGGCTTAATTCAGATGGTCGGTAAACGAAAGCGACTTTTGAAGTATCTAGAAGCTAAAGACTTCGATGCATACAAAAAGGTAGTCGCAACTCTAGGCCTCCGCAAGTAAGCGGAGGTTCTTTTTTGTACTTTGCTTGACGGCAAGCATAGCAGCTCAAATTGAGGTATAATGTAAATTGTATTAACAGCGGATGGTGATAGATAGAAGTTTTTGTAAGGCTAGGATTTCTACCTGTTACTCTCCGCGAAACGAAAGGAGACTATATAATGTCTGTTATAAATCCAAGTGGCAAAGAAATTTTCTCTGTCACGACTGAACTATGCGGTCGACCGCTAAAACTAGAGGTAAACCGTGTTGGTTTTCGTACGACTGGCTCGGTGCTAGTGACATATGGTGACACAGTGGTGCTTGGTAGCGCTCAGGTTGGATCTAGGCCGGTTGTGCTTGATTATTTTCCACTGTCGATCGACTACGAAGAAAAAATGTATGCAGCTGGTAAGATATCTGGTTCACGCTTCATCAAGCGTGAGGGTCGCCCGAGTGACGAGGCAGTTCTGATTGGCCGTATTATCGATCGACCGATTCGTCCACTCTTCCCAAAGGGTTATCGCCAGGAAGTCCAAGTAGTGACTACGGTTTTGAGCATGGATCCAGATTTTCGCCCCGATATGGTAGCGATGATTGCCGCTAGTGCAGCATTGATGCTAACAGGAACTCCGTTTGACGGTCCTGTAGCCGGGCTGCGCGTAGGCCGAGTAAATGGTGAATTCAAAGCATTTTTGAATGCTGAAGAGCGCGAGCAGAGCGATCTTGATCTAGTGGTTGCTGGTATTGAAAGCGGAATTACCATGGTAGAAGCTGGCGCAAAAGAAGTCGACGAGCAGGTAATTGTTGACGCTTTGGCTTGGGCGTACGATGCCTACCAGCCAGCAATTAAGCTGCAAAGAGAATTGGCCGAGAAAGTTGCTCCAGCCGATCAAGAGTACGAGCTAGTGCTACCGAATGAAGAAATTCAAACTGTAGTAGATGAGTGGGTTGACGGTAAATTTGGCTCAGATATTCGTAAAGATTACCCAGAGCGAAACAATATAATCAACGAGATACGCTGGGCTTTCCACGAAGAAATGCGTGAAAAAATTGGCGAAGAGGATTACACCAAGGATCTACGCGACGAATACGACGAAGCATTCACAATGGCACTACATAAAGATGTGCGCCGTGGAATTGTTGAAGATGGTTTGCGTCCAGACGGTCGTAAATTGGAGCAAATTCGTCCGTTAAGTTCTGAAGTCGGCGTATTGCCGCGCGTGCATGGTTCAAGCATCTTTACTCGCGGCGTGACTCAGGGTATGAATGTAGTTACTTTAGCGCCACTGAGCTATGCGCAAATAGTCGACACTATGGAGGTTACCGACGGCGAGCGTCGTTATATGCACCACTACAATGCACCTGGCTACACGGTAGGTGAAGTGCGTAGAATGGGTAGTCCTGGTCGACGAGAAATCGGTCACGGCTATCTAGCTGAGCGCGCCCTAGAGGCAGTCCTACCGACCGAAGAAGAGTTCCCGTACACTATTCGTTCTGTAACTGAGATTATGAGCCAAAACGGATCAACTTCAATGGCGGCGACTTGTTCAAGCTGTCTTGCACTGATGGATGCTGGTGTGCCGATCAAGCGGCCAGTTTCTGGAATTGCAATGGGCCTAATGATGGATGGTAGTACGCCGTATGTTTTGAGCGATATTGCTGATGCTGAAGACTTTGCAGGTGATATGGATTTTAAGGTGACCGGAACTGAAAAGGGAATTACCGCACTTCAGATGGATATGAAAGTTCATGGGCTGCCAGTCGAGATTCTAAAAATGGCGATTGATCAATCGAAGCCAGGCCGTATGCATATACTAGAGCACATGGTATCGGTAATGCCCGAGCCACGAAGTGAGCTTAGCCAGCATGCGCCTCGCATCGAGAAGATTAAGATAAATCCAGACAAAATCGGTGCTGTCATTGGCAAGGGTGGCGAGATGATAAACAAGATTACATCTGAAACAGGTGCTGAAATTGATATTAAAGACGACGGTCTGATTACGGTAGCTAGCCCGAATGGTGAGCATATCCAAAAAGCTCTTGATTGGATCAAGAGTCTGACTGAGGAGCCAGAAGTTGGCCGAACCTATACGGGTACAGTAGTTTCTATTAAGGATTTTGGCGCATTCGTTAATATCATGCCGGGCATTGATGGTATGGTGCATATTTCCAAACTATCAGACAAGCGGGTTGAAAAAGTAACTGATGTGATTTCAGAAGGCCAAGAAGTTCGCGTCAAGTTGATGGAAGTCGATGATCGCGGTCGTTTGAGCCTGAGTCTAAAAGACGCTGAATAAATTAATTGCAGCAGATCTATGACACTCGAGGAGCTAAAGCGTGAGATAGTAGACAAAAATGTTTGCCAGAACTTGGCGGAGTCTGCTACGCAGTTGGTTATGGGTGAGGGAAATCCTGGCGCTGACATCGTTTTTATCGGTGAGGCGCCAGGTAAAAAAGAGGATGAGCGGGGTTTGCCATTTGTCGGGGCTAGCGGTCGGTTTCTAGACGAAATGCTCAATGCGGCGGGCATGGATCGCGGTGACGTTTATATAACTAACATCGTGAAATATCGCCCTCCGAACAACCGCGATCCCAGTCGGGAAGAAAAAGCAGAATTTTGGCCGTATTTAATGCGTCAAATCGAGATTATAAGTCCACGTGTAGTTGTAACATTAGGACGACATAGCGGAATGTGTTTTATACCCGACTTAGTAATCTCGCGCGATCATGGAAAGGGCAGAAATGTAAAATTCCACGAGAACGAATTTTTGGTTATTCCGCTATACCATCCAGCTGCCGCACTCTATAACGGCTCGATGCGCCAGGTGCTAATAGACGATTTTTTACATGCAGCGAAGCTAGCTAGATTGTAAAAATAGAACGTTTTTGCTATAATTGTAAATAACTTCAGAGAGGGAACAGATATTTGGCCGATTTTTACCACCTCTCAACTCTGAAATTTATTTTGAAATCAATAAAATTTTCTAACTAAAAGGAGAAAGAAATATATGGGTCAAAGAAGACTCGCTAGTCCGCAGGCTGACGATATGTCAAAGCGGCCTAACAGCCAAAAGAAAAAATCTAACAATACGGTTTTGAATAGTACCAACACCAGACGCGGAGAAGTTTTTCGCGCACAGCGTCGTACCAGTGACGATGTAAATGTACGTGCTTCTCAGCATATTATCAATATACCGGTAAACAAATCTATTTATAACGGCTACGGCGGTAGGCAATTTAGCTTAGCCGACCAGAAGAGACAAAAGCCAACTCATGGTCCGAAGCTAAGGATTATCCCTATAGGCGGTCTTGGTGAAATGGGAATTGGCAAAAACATGAATGCCATTGAATACGAAGATGAGATTATCATTGTAGATATGGGGTTCCTATTTCCGGGTAGCGATTACCCTGGGATCAATTACATTACACCTGACATAAGCTATCTTATAGAAAACAAGCACAAAATTCGTGCGCATGTATTTACTCATGGCCACCTAGATCACATTGGTGCATTCCGCCATCTAATTCATCAGATACCTGCACCTGTTTACGGATCTAAGTTTACCATCGGCATGCTAAAACGAACGATGGACGATGCTACCTCTGACTATGAGCCAGAGTACTATGAATTGAATCCAGATACTCATGAACGCGTTCAGGTAGGTGACAATTTTAGCATCGAACTTGTCCGAGTGAATCACTCAATTCCAGATTCTACGGCAGCAGTTATCCGTACGCCGCTAGGAGTTGTAGTAGACACTGGTGACTGGCGTTTTGAAGAAGACCCAATTGATGGGAAGAAGTTTGACCTTGAGCGTTTGACAGAAATCGCTTCAAAAGAGGGTATTATGATGCTAATGAACGAGAGCACCAACTGTGAAAGTGACGGTACTCACACCCATGGGGAGCGTGATATCCAGGCGAGTATTGGTGAAGTGATGGACAAATATCCGAACTCACGACTAATTATGAGCTCATTCTCTAGCCAGCTGCACCGTATACAGGTAATGTTAGAAGAGGCTAAAAAGCACGACCGCAAGGTTGCATTTGCAGGCTATAGCATGATTCAGAATCTTGAAGTCGCTTTGCGTACAGGTGTTATAAAAGTACCAAAAGATACTGTGGTAAAGATGGACGACATCGTGAAGCTTCCAGATAGCAAGATTATGATTATCTGTACCGGTTCGCAGGGTGAGTTCAATGCTGTGTTAAATCGTATGGCGACAGGTGCTCATAAGCACATAAAGATTAAGGGTACCGATGTGATTATATTTAGCTCAAACCCAATTCCTGGAAATGAAAAATACGTGACCAGGACGGTCGATGGTCTAATGCGAGAGGGTAGTGACGTTATCCAGAGCGGCAAAACGCACCTAACTGGCATAGGCCCGCTACACCTTTCGGGACATGGCTACTACGAGGATCACGTCAAGCTGATCAATGCGCTAAATCCGACATACTATATGCCTATTCATGGAGAATTCCACATGCTGGCGCACAACGCACAGCTAGCCGAAAAAGAGTGTGGCATTCCGCGCGACAACATATTTGTCTGTGATTCTGGCGATGTTATAGAGGTAACTCCTGATGCCGCAAAGAAGGCTGGTCGAATACCGGTTGGCGGCATAATGTATGATGACAGCGGCTCTGTTGTGTCCGAAGTGGTATTGAAAGATCGAATTCATATGGCGAATGAAGGTATGTTTGTGGTTGTATTGACTCTGCAAAAGGGTAGCGGCCGACTACTAACTAGCCCAGATATTATCTCGCGAGGATTCATATATCTGCGCGACTCTGAAGAGTTGATGAATATGATTCGTCAGTACCTTAAGCAAAAGGTTACCCGCGAGTTTAGCGGTAAAAAGAAAGACCTAGACCAGTTCAAGAAAGAGATAAAAGATGAGGTGACACATATTCTATATGATCAGACTCGTCGTACGCCAATCGTCATTCCGGTTATAAACGAGATTGGAGGAGCGTCTCAGGGTTCGGGCGGCTCGAACGCCGCAAAGAGTAAGCAGTCTACTAGACAGGCACCAAAGAAGTTTCCACCTAGGCAAGTGCCGGATACTGAAGTAAATCAGCCTAGAGTTCAGCGAGACTCGCGCGGATATTAGTTTTTTAGATGAAGTTTTACGATCGCAAAATAATCGATGAAGTGGCAGAGCTGGGATTGCCGCATCCAGAAGATGTAGTGATAAATCACGGCTCTGCTTTGGTAATTCGTGGCATTAGGCCTGAACGCGATGGCGGCGATATAGATGCTTGTACTTGCCTAGAAAATAACCTCTATGCGCAGCATGAACTCGGATTTCGTGCCGTATCTATGAGTGTTGGCGTGAGTTTCGATAGTGTTGAACGTACGGTTATTGCTAGACGTGACGAGGCCGATCGCTTTGACTTGCATCGCTGGGATTTTTCTATGCACAAGTATGACAGAACGGGCAGGGGAAGAATTTATCTACCCGAGCTAAAAGAGCAGAGCGATCAAGACGGCGAAACTGGTATTTGGGTGGCTCGTCCAGAGATGGTTCTATTAACTAAGTTAGACTCTGGTCGGGAAAAGGACGAAAATGACATTACTCTCATATTAGAGAGCTTTAATTAGACGTTCTAATTTTGTTCTTGCAATTTGTTGCAGAATATGCTACAATTAGTTGTGTAATTGAAGCGTCGACAGAGAAGTAAAACCGACGTATAATCAATAAAGAATATGGCAAAACGTAAATCAACAAGAAAGAGAAAAAATTCCAAAAAGGTTGAGGTGCCTCAGCATACGCTACCCGAGGGTTTCTGGGGTCAGGTGGGCGCTGTTATACTATTGGCCCTGGCCGTATTACTGGTTATAGCCTGGTTTGGCGTTGGTGGGCCTGTCATGGAGTGGCTGCAAGGCGCTGCATTATCGATGATTGGCTACGCAGTTTACATACTGCCAGCACTTTTCGTGTATTTAGCGGTTGAGATCTTTCGAAGCGAGGAGAGTAAGTTATCGTTGGCGATGAAATTCGCATCGATCCTGCTGGTACTTTGGTTTGCTGGATTGTTCGGGCTGCTAGAGACAAATGGCATAAAAAATGGCGGAATGCTTGGTGATACGCTAAATGGCGGAATGCTCGCCATGGTGGCCCCTGGAATAGCTGCGTTCTTGTATCTATTGCTGATTGCGCTGACTACAATATTTGTTCTGCGCATATCACCAAGTAGTATTTTCGAAAAGCTGTGGTCAATGATTTCTTCGTCTGAAGAAGAGGAAGAGCAGGGTAAGAACGTCAAAGTTATTCGTGCGGCGAACGCTACGTCTAGCAAGAATGAGTCAACTGAATTTACCTTGAACGCTGGCGTGCCTACGCTCGACAAGAGCGAGTCTGATGAAAAAAAGAAATCACGTCTTTCGTCATTGCGCGGCAGTGTCACTCAGGATAAGCAGGCCGAAGAGCGGGCAGCCTTGGTGTCGGTTACTGATCCAAATTGGCAGGCGCCAAGTCTGGACTTGCTAGAGAAGAAGCAAAGCCCGGCTGATGCGGGTGACGTAAAGCGTAATGCTCAGATTATCAAGGAAACCCTGGGTGAATTTAGCATCGATGTCGAGATGGAGGGTGCGAATATTGGCCCCAAGGTAACTCAATATACATTGAAACCGCCTAGTGGCGTGCGTTTAACTCGTATTACTGCCCTAGAGACTAATCTGGCATTGAATCTTGCGGCATCCTCGCTACGTATCGAGGCACCCATACCCGGACAGCGTGCGGTTGGCGTAGAGGTGCCGAATATCAAGGCAGCTGACGTACGTTTGCGGGGTGTTTTAGAAGATAAGGCATGGATGAACGCCCGTGAGCCGCTTAGCTTTGCGATTGGCAAGGACATATCGGGTCGTGCGGTGGTTGGTCCATTGAACAAGATGCCTCATATGTTGATAGCTGGACAGACCGGCTCTGGTAAATCGGTAATGATAAACACGCTACTAACTAGCTTGTTGTATAGAAATAGCCCGAGCGAGATGAAGCTTATCTTGGTAGATCCCAAGCAAGTAGAAATGGCACCCTATGAAGATATTCCTCACCTACTAACGCCGATTATTACTGAGCCAGAAAAGACCATTTCAGCCCTAAAATGGGCAGTGAATGAAATGGAGCGTCGCTACAAACTGCTAGCCGAAGAAAAGTTGCGCGATATCAAGAGTTATAACGCCAAAGTTGCTAAAAGCAAAAAGATTCAAGTAAAGGACGAAGACGGCAATGCTCAGGAAGTTGAGAACGGAGCAATGCCGTACATTGTAGTCGTAATAGATGAGCTGGCGGACTTGATGATGGTGGCAGCTCGCGATGTGGAGGCGTTGGTTGTGCGATTGGCGCAGAAAGCCCGAGCAGTTGGCATTCACCTGGTTTTGGCAACTCAGCGCCCGAGCGTTGATGTTATTACTGGTTTGATTAAAGCCAACGTGCCTGCGCGTATAGCTTTTACTGTCGCAAGCCAGGTTGACTCGCGTACTATCCTAGATCAAATAGGGGCTGAAAAGCTTTTAGGCCAAGGTGATATGCTGATGAAAACTGCAGACATGCCAAAGCCAAAACGTATTCAGGGTGCGTGGGTTATGGATGAGGAAGTTGTAAAGATAACTGACCACCTACGCGAACAAAGTGCGCCGCAGTACAATGATGAAATTGTCTCTCAGCCAGTGCAGCTAAGCGGCAAGGGTGGAGTAGTAGTTGATATGGGCGGTGGTTCTGGAGACGATGACATGTATCAGGATGCCGTAAGGGTTGTAGTGGAAGGCCGCAAAGCCAGTACGAGTTATTTGCAGCGTCGTTTGCGCATTGGCTATAGTCGTGCTGCTCGCATTATGGAGGAGATGGAAGAGCAGGGCATAATTAGTCCGCCAGACGGAAGTCGACCTCGTGAAGTGCTGATAAGTAGCATGAGTGACCTAGACTCAGAAGAGGGATAGTTCCAGTACTGGCCATATCTAGCTATCTATAGTATAATTAACCAGTTATTAACCTTAGCTGATACAAATATTTACAGAGGTATCAGCATCCAAATGGATTCCAAAGGAGGATTTCTATGCAAGAGTATGAACTAACGGTTCTTATTCACCCAGACCGCGAAAGTGAGCTGGAAAAACAATTAACCACGCTGCGCGACATTATAAAGTCGGTTGATGGCAAGGTGAAGACTGAGGAGAACTGGGGCAAGAAAAGACTAGCTTACCCAATCAAGAAAGAGAACTTCGCAGTGTATGTTAACTGGACTCTTGAACTTCCAGCTGATGCACCGTTGAAAGTTAGCAACACATTCAACATTACGGACGGTGTTTTGCGATACCTGCTAGTAAAGATGGATGAAAAGGAGCGAAAGGCGCTTGAGGCAGCTCGCGCAGGTGAAAAAGCTGCCAGTGAAGAGGAGTAGACTCGTATGGCAAGAAGCATTAACCAAGTGATACTGATGGGGCGATTGACTCGCGACCCAGAAACTCGCACGACTACCACTGGTAAAAATATAACAAGCTTTAGTCTAGCGGTTGATCGTAATACGCCAGACGGCCAAGCAGACTTCTTTGATGTAACTGCCTGGGAAAAGCTTGGAGATCTAGTTGCTCAATATCTATCTAAAGGTCGACGCTGCTTAGTCCAGGGTCGCTTACGCCAAGATAGCTGGGACGACAAGGAGACAGGCAAGAAGCGGTCAAGAGTAGAGGTGGTCGCCACTGACGTAACGTTTTTGGATAGCCCATCAGGTGATCAAGGTGGTAGCGAGTCGCGGCAGCAGTCGTCATCAGGATCGGCGAATCAGAAACCAGCCGATGATATAGACGACAGTCCGATTGATCTTTCTGAGATCCCATTTTAATCAAGAATAATTTGAAGCTAATTAGTTAGTAGTATGAAAGGAATCTTCATCGTACTATCGATGAAACAAAGTATTTATGAAACGATTTAAAAAACCAGCATCAATGTATTTTGACTACAAGGACGTAGATACGCTAAAGCGCTACACCAACGCCTATGGCCAGATTGAGCCAATCAGCAAAACAGGACTGAGCGTAAAGCAGCAGCGACAGCTAGCTGTTGCCATCAAGCGAGCTCGTCACTTGGCACTTCTGCCATTCGTAGTTTCTAACTAGGGGATTTTATGCAGCATACTCCCGATCCAGAAGCGCACGGTAGGCGACATCGATCTATCGAGATTGGGGTGGGTAGTGAAATAGAAGAAGAGGTCGACACACGATTTGAACTATACTCCGATGATGAATTTGACTCCGAGACAGTAAAGATCGTACTGGGCTCGGCCGCATTAGGCTTGGCTTTATCTACTACGTATAGAGTTTGGCGCAAGAAGTTTAAGAGAGGAGAGTAGACATGTATCAACCCACAGACCTAAAGAAGGGTACCATCATCCAAATAGAAGGCACGCCATATAGGGTGATTGATTATGCCCAAAAAGTTATGGGACGAGGCGGTAGTATAGTGAATGTTAAGCTAAAAAACCTCTTGAACGGTAGCGTAGTGCCAAAAACTTTTAAGGGGCAGGACAAAATAGAGTCCGCCGAAGTGAATAACAAAAGTGTCCAGTTTCTTTACCAGGACGGTACTAGTTTTCATTTTATGGATCCAGAGACTTTCGAGCAATTTGAGCTCAATGAGGATGCTGTAGACACGGCTGCGGATTACATGAAAGAAGGCGACACTGTGAGTCTTCAGTTATTCGGCGAGAGAATTATCAACCTAGAGCTGCCTAAGAATCTCTATCTAACGGTTACTTATGCGGAAGATGTAGTTAAGGGCGATACGGCTAATGCTGTTACGAAAGACGCTACGCTAGAGACTGGATTAAAAATTCGCGTTCCAGCATTTATAAAAACTGGCGATGTGGTTAGTGTCGATACCGCAACCGGCGAGTACCGCGAACGAAAGAAGTAGCATGAAGCAGCGGCTCGATCAAGAATTGGTTCGACTTGGGCTAGTTGGGAGTCGCTCACAGGCCGAGAGCTGGATTAGGATTGGCAAAGTGATGGTTGACGGCAAAACGGTTACTAGGCCGGGATATTTTGTGTCTGGTCAGCACGACATACGGCTACTTGCGAGCGAAAAGTACGTTAGTCGAGCTGGATTGAAACTGGCTAGTGTAGCAAAAGCGCTTAATCTGGACTTCAAACAAAGGATTGTCTTAGATGTCGGCTCCAGCACCGGTGGTTTCACTGATTATGCATTGCAGCATGGAGCCAAAAAGGTAATCGCTGTCGATGTTGGTACCGATCAACTACATCCGAGCCTACGTAAAGATGAGCGAATTGAACTTCATGAAAAAACCGACATACGCGATTTTAAACCGAACATAGACCTAGATATAGTAGTTATGGATGTCAGCTTTATTAGTCTGCGCGAAATTTTGCCGCACATCGCAACTCTTTCTGGCAAAAATACGCAGATTGTAGCTATGCTAAAGCCGCAGTTTGAAGCTGGTAAAAGCCAGGTAAATAAAGGTGTGATTAAAAACGACTCAGTTCGTCGCCAGATTTTAAAAGACTTTGAGACTTGGTCTCGACAGTCTTTTGTAATTATAGATAAAGCCGACAGCGAAATTGCAGGTGCAAAGGGCAACCGCGAGCGGTTTTATATGCTAAAAGCTATTTCGAAACGTTGAATCTGAATTCAACAACGTCACCGGGTTGCATGATGTAATCCTTGCCCTCTGTGCGAATTTTGCCAGCAGCTTTGGCAGATTGTTCGGATCCAGCGGCGACTAAATCATCAAAATCTACTACCTGGGCAGCGATAAATCCACGTTCAAAGTCTGTATGGATTACGCCAGCAGCTTGCGGGGCAGTACTACCTTTTTTGATTGTCCAGGCACGAACTTCCTTTGGTCCAGCGGTTAAGTAACTTTGCAGTCCTAGTGTGTCGTAGGCAGCGTGGATAATTTGAGTCAATCCCGGTTCGGAAACACCGTAGCTTTCTAGCAACTCTGCAGTTTCGCTAGCGTCTAGACCCTTCAACTCTTCCTCGAGCTTGGCATATACAAACAGCGCTTTAGCAGGGGAGACCATTGCGGACAACAAACTCTGTTTGTCGCTGTCTGTAAGCGTAGATTCATCAACATTAAAAATATAAACTACTGGCTTGGATGTCAGTAGGTGCAAGTCTGCGATAGCCTCACGATCGAGTGACGGCAAGGCAGACAAAGGTGTGCCGCCTTCGAGGTGACGCTTTAAGCTTTCTATATAACCTAGCTGCTCGCGCTTTTTAGGGTCGGATTTAGATTCTTTGGCAAGTTTAGTTATTCGGCCATCAATGGTCGATAAGTCGGCTAGGATTAACTCAGTATTGATAACATCTATATCTGATTTAGGGTCAACTTTACCATCATCATGACGAATTACATTGCTATCGTCAAACGCACGCACAATATGTGCAATAGCATCACAGTTGCGAATATTGGCTAGGAACTTATTCCCCAAGCCCTCTCCCTTGGATGCGCCAGCCACTAGCCCAGCAATATCTACAAACTTAACCGTAGCCGGTAGGATTTTTTCACTCGAATAGATCTCTTTTAGTTTATCTAAGCGTTCATCTGGTACGGCTACAATTCCTGTGTTCGGCTCAATAGTTGCAAACGGATAGTTTGCAGCTAGAATATCTGAATCGGTCAAAGCATTAAAAAGCGTCGACTTTCCGACGTTTGGCAGACCTACGATTCCGATTTCTAGCGCCATAGTAGTATTATACCATAACATAGGTTATTTTTGAGATGGTGCAGCCTATTGCCAAATAACCTTGATTGGTATTTTTTTCATAATCTGCTTATGTTACGATGGTTATAGTATGAGTTTTTCAAAAGGTGGAAAATCACTCACTTACATCATTGCGCCCGTAGTGGTGTTGCTGATTATTTTAGGTGGATTTATAGCGTACAAGAGCTACTCGGATGGCGCAGAAAGTAAACGCCAGGCTGAGGAGAAGGCCAGAGTTGACGCAGAAATGGAGGCCAAGCTACGCAAACCTATAAAAATCGATAACTATGGCAACTCTGACAAGGATATGGCGGAGCTAGCTAAGGCGGAGGGTTCTAAGTATGATTATGCGAATGAAAAGTTAAGGGGCACCGATCCAGCAAAGTGGGATAGGGGAATGCTTGATTTGGCGTATAGCTCGCTAGTTTATGCAGATAAAATTGATGATTTTACTAATTCTTATAGCCTAATCAATAAGATTAATTTTGCGCAAAAGGCGGGTCTGGACATAGATGACAATGAGTACGGCATAGATGTAAAAAAAAGAGAAGCCATGAGGGAGAGAGCCAGTGATTTCTTACATGGGTAGAATAAGACTACTATTTACATCAACAAAAATTATAATTTCATTGGTGGCCATGTGGGCGCTGCTATCCATATTCATGGGTTCGCCTGCTGGTGCCATTAGTTTTGAAATAACGTCACCACAAAATAATATGGCGATTGATTGCAACAACAAAAGAGTCAATTTTGTCATGTGGCCTTCCCACTTTACCAATCCAGACGCCACCGGTAAGTTTTACTACAATATGAATATAAAATGGAAGCGCTGTAGTGGAAATAATAATACGCAAACGCGAGCTTATGCTATCTTTGCCACTGGCTCGGAATCTCAGAATGTGTGTCCAGAGGTGGGCAACTACGGTGGCCCTAGCGGTGGCGGTGCCGCCTATGACTGTGTGAAGTACTTAGGTAGTCCGATATACACAAGTGGCTATGTAAGTTTGTCTTGCCCGCCTAAGGCAAATGATGGCTGTCTTTATAATCCTGGCTGGTTTAAGGGTCCAAGCGGCCCCGGCATAGCGTCCAATCAGCCGTCAACAAGTGCATCCACGAGATCTTATCGGATGAGTAACACTATACCTAATTGGTCAAACAAGCGTAATAGTAGTGGAGAGTATATTTTTACAGCAAACGATACTCGGATGTGTCAGTATTACAAGTATCCGCACCCTGGATTCGGCAACTTCAAGAGCGGTGATAATTGTAAGACTTTTAGTATAAAAATAAAATGGACAAATAAATGGTCAATATCACCAACAACTACCATGACGGGGACTAGTGGTGGCTATATTCGACCTGGCAATACCGTAAACTGGAAACACAAGGCGACTAATAGCGGACCCGACCCTGCCAACGAAACAATTACAATGACGCATCAACGAAAAAATAATCGTACAAATGATGACGATTGGACTAATATATTATCGTGGAATAAAAGCCCGCAGTTGTGGCTTCCTAATACCTCCACTCTAGAGAGGAAGGGCAGTTGGACTCCGGTTCAGGGTGATGAAGGCAAGAAAATTTGTGAACGTATCTTGGCTACTCCGCGAGCATGGGATAACGACAGACCAGTAGGATCTGGCACCGGGAACTGCGCCACTGCCTGGCAACGCTGGCGCATAAAAGGTTCAACTACAGTTTCTGGTGGCAGCAGAGTCGGTAATGATGTCACCTGGACCCATACACTCATGAACAAGACAAATAACAATGACACAGATAATACTACGGTAGAGATAACTTGGAATTTTAATGAGACTGGCGGATCAGATACTCTACCGTCGACAAGGTCTGGCAGTATAGCTAAAGACTGGAAGCCTGGCGGCGACCATAAAAAAACGCTCACCAATACCTACAAAATAATACCTTCTGATGGCGGTAGGAGGCTATGTCAAAACATAGAGGCGACACCAGGCTCTCGAACAAATGCAGACGTACCAAGTAGGGGCGAGGGCAAAGTGCTAACCGAATACGCATGTGTAGAGGTTCCGTATGATTATGAGTTGAAGCCAAAAATCGCCACAGACTCTAATGGTTTCGTGGAGGCTGGCCAAGATGTGAATATAATGCCCGGCATGAACAATGCTGGACCGACATATAGCGAGTCAGCAAAATGGGAGGTTTATCGGTACATATATAAACCAGGCGAGAACCCCAGCAGGGAAGAATTGGGTACTAGTGAAGGAGCTGGTGCCGCACCCTGTGCATACCACAAATTTCCGAGTGATAGGATTGGGACTGATTGCAAGAGGATACTGTATGGCAGTAAAGAATTCGGGGTAGGAGATACTCCACTGCCCGATACTAACCCTACTGCAGTGCCTATAGATAATCTAGACGCTGGCTCTAAGGTCTGCTTTAGTACCTCAGTCAGCCCCTGGAAGAGCAGTCCAGGAGATCCTGACAATGGATCCTATCGCGGATGGCGACATACAGCGCTAGAATGCATGACGGTAGTTAAAAAGCCAAAGGTTGCCATAATGGGCGGTGATGCTAGAGTGCAGGGTAGTATTAATACAAGCTATAGCTCGGGTATAAGTAGTCCTGGTGTTTCAGATAAGCGTACCTATGGATCATGGGGTGAATACGGCATATTCTCTAAGGGTGTCAATAGCCTAATGTCGTCAGGCTTGGGCTTGAGGGATGGTTATTTGGAGAGCTCGTCGGCCCCATCTTCTTATCTAGGCTGGAGTACTTTAACTTTCGCTAACAAATCAGATCCGCTAGGTAGGTTTCAGCAGACTATGCCAGCGTCTAATGCAATCAGCTATTTCAAAGGTCTATCTGAATCTCCTGGTAGTCCTATCACCGACTCATCGAGAGATATATCTACTCTACCTGGAGGTGTCTACAATACTGGAGGTAGAGACCTAATATTAACCGGTGTCATCGAAAACGATATTAACGGGAGGGTCGTGGTCATTCGCTCGACTGGAACGGTCACCATAAGAGGTGAAGAGTTTGGGGCAATTAACTCCAGTAAGTCGAGTATTGCCGATATGTCGCAAGTAGTTATCTTAGCTAAAAATATAAACATCGAAAAAGATGTTAAGGAAATAAACGCCTGGCTGCTAGCGGGTGACGGTGATTCAGACCAGGACACTAATCCCGGCACCATCAATACCTGTAGCGATGACGGTGGTGCGCATGGTGAACTGACCATTAATACGTGCAGTAAGGAACTGGTCATTACGGGTGCTGTAATCACCGACAAAATTTATCTCAGGCGCACAGCTGGTGCTGAATCAAACAATCCAGGCATCCCGGCAGAAACTATCCACCTAAACCCACTCAACCAGCTTTGGGCATACAACTACGCCAACAAGCAAGACAGGGCTCAGACCACCTACCTAGTAGAGCTGCCACCTAGGTTTTAAAAGTGTCAATAATTGGGGTTGCTTTGATTCATAGTGGTTATGTATAATGATGAGTAGTATGAAGTTACTAAAAAGTGTGGGCGATTTCTTTGCACTCGATATGGGCACTAATGCCATTCGTGTAGTGCAATTATCATCTAGCGGTCAAGATCGCTGGAACTTAGTCGGCTATGGATATGCGCCTATTGACGTAAAGTTATCAACATCTGACTCCCCAGAGGCTAAGCGTAAGCTGAGCGAGGTGATAATGACCGCTATAGGTCAAAGCGGCATCAAGGCTAAAGACGTGGCCATTGGTCTACCCAGTCAGAAAACATTTACCACTGTGATTGATATACCCACTATGGACGAGAGTACGCTGAACAATACTATAAAGTATCAGCTAGATCAGTACATCCCGACGCCTATAGATGAAACAAAGGTTGACTGGAGGCTATTAGGTCAGTCTTTACATGATCCAAACCAACAAGAGGTACTCATCACATCTACCGCAGAAAGCTATACGGAAGAACGCCTAGAGTTTGTCGAGAGTCTAGGGTTGAATGTAATAGCCGCCGAACCAGATCCTATAGCTATGATTCGCTCCTTGCTTCCACCGGGCACAGCAGATGCTAGGATGATCGTAGACATGGGTGAGCTAAGTAGTGACATTGCTATCACATTCAATGACACTCCTCGATTGGTTCGCACTATTCCCGTAGGGCTAAGTTCATTAATAAAGTCTGCTACGCAGAATCTAAACGTGAAAGATGACCAGGCCAGGCAGTTCATACTAAAGTTTGGCCTTGCCCAGGATAGGCTAGAGGGCCAAGTCCTTAAGGCGATTGAGTCTACTCTAGATAATTTTGTAATTGAACTAACAAAGTCTATAAAGTTTTTCCAGACAAGGTATCCGAGTGCTCCGATAGGCGGCATTTTGCTTAGTGGCTATGCTGGTAGTGTGCCTCTATTTGGTGACTTTGTGGCAGCAAAGACAAACATTGGCGCCGCTGCAGCCAACCCATGGCAGAGTGTTAATATTGATCAGTCTATGCAGCAGCAGTTGCTACCTGTTGCTCAAGAGTTTGCTACTGCGGTTGGCTTGGCCCAGAGAAGGAATCGATTATGATAGAGATTAACCTTATTCCAGATGTAAAGCAGGAGTTTATTCGTTCGAAGCGTCTTCGAAACCAGGTGATTTCTGTGTGCATAATCATCACTATCGCCGCGGGTGCCGTTGTTGCTCTTTTGGCAATGTACGTTTTCGGTGGTCAACAGCTTCGCGACAGTAGTCTAAACAAAGAGATAACAAACAAACACAATCAACTTAAAGAAGTTAGTGATTTGACAAACGCTTTAACTATTCAGCATCAACTAGATACAGTTTCTGGACAGCACGACAGCAAAAAAATACAGTCTCGAATGTTTGATGTCCTTAGCGCTATAGTAGAAGGAAGTGATTCTGGCGTGGCTGTGGCAAAGATGAGTGTAGATCCAGAAGGTATAGTCTCAATTGAGGGTGAGGCTACAGGTGGCTACAAGGCGCTAGAGCAATTTAAAAAATCAATTAATGCCACAACGTTTAGCTATATGTCAGAGGATAGCAGTAGGGCTACGGTTCAGCTGGCTTCGAATCTAGCGGATGGCGAGCGCAGTTATGGTGAAAATGCAGATGGCAGAAAAGTACTACGATTTGCGTTGAGCTTTACCTGCGATCCAGCGATATTTGATAGAGACTCGAAATCAGGTGTGGTCATTGCGCCAAAGAGAAAAAATGCAACAGATTCAAAAATAGCAGTGCCAAAGAGTCTATTTAGTGCCAGTACTGTAGAGAAGAGCGAGGAGACAGAGTAATGGACGAGAATAAGCAGGTAGCTCTCCGCAAGCGCCAGCAGATTACTAGTACTAATAAGGTGATGTTTATCTGGGTTGCGGTAGCCGCAGGCATAACTGCTATTGCCGTTGTCGTGTCTATATCTTTGGCGCAGAGAATGCTTTACAACGAAAAAGTATTAGCCAAAAAGTCAGAAACAGTTGCAAATCTTGAACACAACAACAACAGTGTGGAAGAGCTTAAGAATAGCGTACGTGTCCGCAATACAGATGAGTCATTGCGTGCGCTTAGGGCCGATCCTGAAGATGAACCACTTCAAGTAGTGCTGGATGCGTTGCCATCAAGCGCAAATTCAGCCGCTCTAGGAGCTAGCCTACAGAGTTCAAAGCTTCTATCTACAAGGGGAATAGTTCTAGAGTCGCTGACGGTTAACCCTGTCGGTGGTGTGGAGGGCGACGAGGACTCTGACGTAGACAGTACTGAAAGTGTTTCCGCAAATCCGATTACTTTCCAGTTTCGAGTGAATACCGCAGCTTCAAATACCAATGGCCTTAAAGCGCTATTGGGACGACTCGAGCGGTCTATAAGAGTGATCAATATTACTGATATATCTATCGAAAGACAGTCAAATGGACTTAGCATGACAGCTAGTGGAGAGGGCTATTATGAGCCATCTCGTACGATTGACCTCAAGAAAGTAAAGGTGGATCTATGAAAAAGACAGATATTGCTATGATTATACTAATAGCATCCTTGGCCGCAGGAATTGCATACTTCTCTGTATCATCTATATCGATGCTGAAACCACCATCAGAGCCAGTTGAGGTAGATTATATGGATAAATTTAGTTCGACTACGGTTGCAGAGCCAGACCCAACCATATTTAACAAGCAAGCTATCAATCCGACCGTAAAAGTCACCATTGGTGAAGAAGAAGACTAGAAGGGGTTGTTAGGTGGCCCTACTAACTCCTGAAATTCAACAGAAGCTTACTGCTCTTTTGGTAGAAGAGGGGCTAGTTGCTAAGTCTGATATCGAGGCTGCTCAGAAGGAGTCAGTCGATAAGAAGCAGCCACTATTTGCAGTATTGGCAGAGAACGGCACGGTTGATGATGAACTGCTTACGCATGCTATAGCTCAAGTTTCTGGCGTGCCGTATGTAAACTTACGCGGCACTGTAATCGATGAGAAGATACTAAATCTACTGCCCGAGGATATAGCCGAGCGCTTCATGGCGGTTCCACTGGCAGAAGTTCAGAATCGCTTAGCCGTGGCTATGATAGACGCCAATAACGTCCAGGCGGTCGACTACCTCGCGAACCGAATCCAGCGACCTATAAAAGTTTTTATGGCATCTGAGGCTGGTATACGGCATGTTTTGGAGCAATACAAAGCCGATCTTTCTACTGTTGGAGATGTTGCAACTCAAACCGAAGAAGAGTCAAAGCAAGAGGCGGCAGGCAACATTCAGACAATTGTTCAAGATTCTCCAATTAGTCGAGCCTTGAGTACTATTTTAGAATATGCAGTAAAAACGAAGGCGAGTGATATTCACGTTGAGCCGCTAGAGAAAACTTTAAAGATTCGTGTTCGTGTCGATGGCGTGTTGCGTGAGATTATGCAGCTTCCGAAATCTATCGAACCAGCTCTCGTAAGTCGTATAAAAATCTTGTCTAACCTAAAGATTGACGAACATCGTACGCCACAGGATGGGCAGTTCGCTGTTAAGGTTTCAGATAAAGAAGTCGATCTCCGTATTGCTATTAGCCCAGTGGTATGGGGAGAGCAGGTGGTGATACGTTTGTTGGACAAGTCTGGCAATACATTTGATCTTGAGCAAATGGGTTATGCTGGTAGAGCCTTGAGGGCGATTAGAAAAGGCATCCAACGACCAAATGGTATGATTCTGACATCTGGCCCAACCGGCTCTGGAAAGTCTACCAGCTTGTATGCGTTGATAAAAGAAATCAAGGATGACTCCGTAAACATCGTAACACTAGAAGATCCAGTAGAGTACAAAATGGATGGCGTAAACCAAATTCAGGTAAATACTGATGTTGGGCTTACTTTTGCAAGTGGCTTGCGCTCTATTTTGCGTCAAGACCCAAACATAATTATGGTAGGTGAGATTCGTGATGCCGAAACTGCTAACTTGGCAGTTCAGGCTGCGCTCACTGGACACTTGGTATTTTCAACCCTTCACACCAACTCGGCAGCTGGTGTTTTGCCGCGTCTGCTAGACATGGGAATCGAGCCATTTCTGATAGCCAGTACGGTTAATACTATCATTGGCCAGCGGCTAGTACGTCGAGTTGCACCGAGGCGTGATGCGTACAACTCCAATCCAATTGAAACCCAGAATATTTTGAACACAGTTGGTCACTTGCTGCCAAAGAGTCGAGAGCAGATTCAGGCTGTTTCAGAAGATTTAGGCTATAAAGACTTGCCACTTGCGGGTCAAAACGCTTATACTTTAGTCAAAGGCCGTGACACACCAGCAACTCCTAGGGGGTATGCAGGACGCGCAGGCTTGTACGAGGTGATGGACGTCTCGGAAACAATTCAGAGTTTAATTGTAAAACGAGCGACGAGTGCAGAGATCCAGCACCAAGCGGTCGCAGATGGAATGGTTACAATGCGGCAAGATGGGTATTTGAAGTCGCTACAGGGAATAACAACGCTAGAAGAAGTAAATCGCGTAGCGGCAGATATATAAGGAAAAGGTGGGTAAATATGGAAAATCAGAATTTACGAATAGAATTACTACTCGAAGAGGTGGTAAAACGACGAGCGAGTGACCTACACCTACAGGTTGGATTACCCCCGATGCTTCGAGTTGACGGTGCGCTGGCGCCAATACCGGGCTACGACACCCTCGATGTGTCAAAGGTAGAAATGTTAGTGGGTGCCATTCTAGATGAAGATCAGCAGCAAATTTTATCAAAAGACAAGGAGTTTGACTTTAGCTTTGCATTCGGTGAGCTAGGCCGTTTCCGTGTTAATGCCTTCCATGAACGCGGCAATTTAGCGGCTGCGCTTCGTTTAATTCCAAATGAGATAAAAACGGTCACCGAACTCGGTATGCCACCTGTGGTTATGAACTTCGCCGAATATCCAAGAGGGCTTGTTCTGGTCACCGGGCCGACTGGCTCTGGAAAGTCCACCACCCTAGCTGCGCTTGTAGATAAGGTAAATAGTGAAAAGGCTCATCACATTATAACCATTGAAGATCCGATTGAGTTTACACATAAGTCAAAGCGCTCAGTGGTTGTTCAGAGAGAGGTTCACTATGACACCTATAGCTTCTCGGCTGCACTTCGCTCTAGCCTTCGACAAGACCCAGATGTAGTGTTGATTGGCGAAATGCGCGATCTCGAGACTATATCGGCAGCCATTACTATTGCCGAAACCGGACACCTTGTATTTGCTACATTGCACACAAACTCGGCAGCTCAATCAATCGATCGTATGATTGACGTGTTTCCGCCTCATCAACAGCCACAAATTCGCGCCCAGCTAAGTAATATATTGATGGCTATTTGCTCGCAAAGACTAGTGCCAGCCATTGGTGGCGGTCGCGTTGTCGCAGCAGAGGTGCTAGTGGCAAATTCTGCGGTACGAAATGTTATTCGCGAAGGTAAGTCTCACCAGCTTGATGCTATTATCCAGACTGGGGCTGACCAAGGAATGCAAACAATGGACCGCACTTTGGTGAATTTAGTCCAGAGTGGAACGGTTACTTATGACGACGCGCGACAGTGTGCGGTAGACGTGAATGAGTTTGAAAGGCTAGTCAAAGGATAGTGAAACAGTTTAATTACGAAGCCAAAGATCTTTCGACTAACAAAGTTGTTAAGTCGATTATTCAGGCTGAAAGTGAGCGGGCTGCGGCAAAACTTCTGATGAGTCAGGGTTTTGCGCCTCAGAAGATTAGCGAGCTAGACGGCAGCGACAGCGTACTAGATCGTCTTCGCGGGCGCATAGGCCTAAAAGACAAGGTAGTGTTCACTAGGCAGTTGGCTACTCTAATCGGTGCTGGCTTACCTTTAGTGCAGAGCCTCCATACCGTAAGGGAGCAAACTAGCAATAAACGATTTGCCAACATTATCGATGATATTATTGGGGCAGTAGAAGGTGGAAAATCACTTTCTGAAGCCTTTGGAAAGCATGATAATGTGTTTAATAGTATATTTCTAGCACTTATTGCTGCTGGTGAGGCGTCGGGAACCCTAGATGATTCCTTGCGCCGTATTGCCGAGCAGCAAGAAAAAGATGCTGCTATGATGAGCAAAATTAGAGGAGCTATGATGTATCCGATGATTGTCCTAGTAGTAATAATGGGTGTAATCGCCTTCATGCTTCTAACGGTTGTTCCTCAGGTTGAAAAACTATACGATGACCTAAACCAGACCTTGCCACTGCTAACCAAATTACTTGTTGGTGCAGCGAACTTTTTTGCGGCTTTTTGGTGGCTAGTGCTTATAGGTATTGGTGTAGCTGTATACTTCTTCCTACAATTCCTCAAGACAGAATCGGGTATTAAGTTTAAAGATAGTATGAAGCTAAATATGCCTATGTTTGGGAGATTATTTAGAAAGCTATATATGGCTAGATTCTCCCGTACCGGTCAGACTCTACTAAAGACAGGTGTGCCAATGCTAGATATGTTAAAAATAACCTCGCAGTCTGTTAACAATACTATAGTTTCGGCTAGCATAGACCGTGCAGCAGGCAAGGTAAAGGGAGGCAAGGCTCTATCGGTTGCGCTGCAGCCAGAGGATTACATATTGCCATTTGTGCCACAGATGATAAAAATTGGTGAACAATCGGGTAAAATTGACGAAATGATGGGCAAGGCTGCTCAGGTTTATGAAGATGAAATTGATGAAGAAATTAAGGCTATATCTACAGCCATCGAGCCGATACTAATGGTGGTATTGGCTCTCGTAGCTGGTGGATTGGTGGGCGCTGTCTTGTTCCCGATTTATAGCCTGGTCAACAATATAAATATGTAAAATTTTGGCATTGACTATAGACATTCAGGAGCCACTGTCGTAATATAAGCATAAGTCGTTTCGGTGAAACAGAAGCGAGCAATTAACAGTTCTTTAGAAAGGTGGAAGGAACAAATGGGTACAGTAAAGAAACAAGAAAAAGGTTTTACAATCATCGAGGTTGTATTAGTTCTTGCGATCGCAGGACTTATTATGCTAATGGTGTTTATAGCACTGCCAGCCTTGCAGCGTGGACAAAGGGATCAGGCTCGAAAAAATGATGTTAGTACAGTGGCTGCAGCGGTTAATACGTATCGATCTAACAACAGAGGGTCATTTACCGGTATAAGTAGTGCTGCGTTACAAAAATATATCGACCGGCTAGACCAGTATGATGTGACATCAGTTACTGTAGAACGTGGAGCGGGTGCAGGTAGAATAACACCTACCGTTGACGGTGTTAAGGTGAAGATTAAGGCGAAGTGTCCAGCTGCAACCCCCGCCCCAGGATCAGCGAATATCGCGGTAGTTGCTGGAACAGCGCGGAGCGTTGTTGTCGTCACTGCGCTAGAGGGTAATGGATCTCAAAAGCAGCTATACTGCCAGGATCTATAGTCTTTATCTCCATAAAAAATAAAACAGTCGCAATGACTGTTTTATTTTTTGCAATAGCCATGCTAAACAGTGAGTGTTAAATATATCGCACCGTATACATAGGCTCTTGCTGCTATAATCAAACAGTATGAGTATACTGATAGCGTCTATGGCACTACTTGGCTTGGCCTTTGGCAGTTTTGCTGGTGCTATGGTGTGGCGCCTTCGGGCAAGGCAGCTGGTCGAAGATAAACGCCTGGGAATTAAGCTAACAAAACATGAAAAAAATGAGTTAAAGCAGCTAATACCACTGGCGAAGACTACTCTGCAGACTGATCGCTCCAGGTGTCTTCACTGTGGTCATATACTTTCATGGTACGATCTGTTGCCACTGCTAAGCTGGATTAGTACTGGCGGGAGATGTCGTTACTGCAAAAAACCAATCGGCTGGTTTGAGCTAGTTATAGAACTGGGCGTAGCGATATCGTTTGCAACGCTTGCATTAGTGTGGGGAAGTAACTCCATCCTTAGCGGCGAAATGATGCTATTTGTATTTTGGGCTATAGCTATTGTACTGATGGCGATAGTCTTTGCCTACGACATAAAGTGGCTACTAATACCGAGTATAGTCATGTATCCGCTAATAGTAGCGTCTATGATCATAGCAGCAGCCAAAGTGCTACAAGCAGGTGGCGGCTTTGATTCGATCTCTGCTATATTTTGGTCTGTTGTGGTATTTTCAGGCATATATTTAGCGCTGTATCTGTACTCGCGCTGGCGTTTTGGATACGAAGGTACTTGGGTTGGCTTTGGCGATGTTGAGCTTGGTTTGGCACTTGGACTATTGCTGGGCAACTGGCAGCTGTCGCTACTGGCGTTATTCCTTGCCAACCTACTTGGAATACTGGTTATATTTCCATCTCTAGTCACTAAAAAAAGATCCATGAAGGCACACGTGCCCTTCGGGCCATTAATGATTGTGGGATTTGCCATTTCACTACTCTGGGGGGAGTCGATAATAGACTGGTATCTCGGACTTTCTAGTTTTATAGCCTAGTGTTGATTACGCTTGTGCTATAATTACATCAAATGGGTAGTTTCAGAGGACGGCGTGGGTTTACTATTGTAGAGGTGATGATGTTCCTCGCAATTAGTGGCTTGCTAGCTGTGGGAATCATGGCTACTGCAACGTTGGGTATAAATAATCAGCGATATAAGGATGCCGTAAATACCTTTCAGAGCTTGGTTCAACGAGAATTTGTCAACACAACTCAAATATTCAACAATCGGGAGAATGGTAAAAAATGTCCGGATGACTCGGGTAATCCATCCCTCAGGGGTGCGGCCGATTGCGTTATTATGGGTAGGCTAATGGCAATCTCTACTAGCGGAGAAATAAGGAGCTATAATCTAGTGGGTCGAAAAGAGCCCAATCCTGCTGTGTCACTAGATGGCTCATCCTCGGATGCTAAGATAATCTCGGCACATCGACCGGTAATAGATTGGGGAACCGTACGAACAGAGTCATTGCCGTGGGACACTAAACTGGCCGGAAGCAAGAAAAAGGCGTCAATCATAATATTAAGATCACCACGGAGCGGTAACGTATATAGCTATGTAATTCGTGAAGATTTGAGTAACCCAGGCATGGCAGCGGGACTGAATTTATTTACTGCCGGACTTGATGCAATCGATACAAATCAAAAGGATCGATATATCTGTATTGACAGGAGCGGCTGGACTACTTCGCCCGAACGAGCTGTAATGATAGCTAAATGGTCAAACGGGCCCGGTGGCGTAAGTCAGGTCGATACCCCAGATCCAGAGGGCGGCAAATGTTCCGAATAGTAGGAAGCAGTGTGGGTCGCAGAGGCGATACCATAATAGAGGTAATGATGGCACTTAGTATATTCTCTATGATAGCCGTGGGCGCTTTAGCTGTAATGAACAGAAGTATATCTATGGCGCAGGATGCATTGGAATCAACTTTGGTACGAAATGAGATAGATGCTCAGGCCGAGACGCTACGATTTCTACACCATGCCTACATGGCTGAGTCCAGCCCGAATCTGGCAGCCGGAACGTTGGCTAATAAGTTTATGGATATCATTAAAGACGATAACGTTATAACTGATGGCACCGCGTCTGAGTTCGGCAAACCTACCTGCATAACAGAGATTCCGCAAAAGGCTTTTGCGGTTAACCCAATAAATGGCAAGCTTATACCATCGGGCTCAATCAAGCCCATGTCTGAAGCTGGGTCTGGTGTACCGCCCTATTCTCAGTTAAGCTATCCAGCACCAACGGCGCAACCGACTGCTCACGGGCTTTGGATAGAGGGTGTAAAAAGTAGGAGTGTAACAGCTAGCGGTAGTTCTGAGATAAAGCCTGTGGTGGATTTTCACATTAGGGCATGCTGGTCGTCTGCATACAGTAGCCAGCCACGTACAATTGGCACAATAGTGAGGCTACATGTCAAATAGTAGTGGATCAAGAGGGTTTACTATAGTAGAGCTAATGCTTGCAATGGCATTTGTATCAATGCTACTGCTTGCCATAGCTACGCTAACCATCCATGTTGGCAACTTATACAGTCGAGGGATCACTATGAAAGACCTTAATCAGTCTGGTTCAGAGCTGATTACAGATTTAAAGCGTACGCTTGGAGCCGCTAAACTATCAGAACTTAAAACAAAGTCACTGGACGGTAGTGGCGGTAGTAAGGTAATTTGCACAGGTAGCTACAGCTATCTTATAAATACAGTAAAAAGTATAGAGGCTGCAGAGTCCGCTGGGTCAGGTAATGCAACAAGTAATGCGTTGGTATATGATGAAGTAATTCCGCGCGTTGGAAAACTAAGAGATCAGGGTGGGGTTTTATGTCCGACTGGCGGACACGGAATATTAACCTACAACAATATACTAAGTCAGTATAAAGACGCACATACGGGCATAAAGATGACAGAGGTACTAGGCGGGGGTGACCGTGGTCTGGCGCCAATGAGCTTTGAGGTAAACACTTCAGGTGTCATGAATCTTGAAGGAGACCCGGATGTAAGTCTTTTGACGGTTAATTTCAGGATTGGCACAGGAAGGTCTAGTGAAATAGACGATAGCACTGGGCGCTGCAAGCCCCCTAGCGATAACCAGTCTGGCGGAGAATACTGTGCAGTGAATGATTTTAAGGTTATAATTAGAACAGGTAATGGGTAATAGAGAGTATATAGGATGCTAAAAAGGAATAATTTGTTTAAAAGGGGCGGAGTCTCGATATTCGTAGTAATTTTCAGTGCGCTATTGGTGCTTATAGTTTCGGCCAGTTTTGTGAGTGTTATGTTACGAAATCAACAACAAACTATGGACACGGACTTATCTGCTAGTGCCTATGACTCAGCTCTAGCTGGCGTGGAGGATGCAAAGCGCCTACTCCTAAAATATAATGATTGCAAGAGGTCAACTAGTCCTACTCCAGCCCCCGAAGTAGGTGAATGTGTAAGAATAGAGTCTGCTGTTGAAGACGACGGAGGTAAGTGCACAGCTGTTAGTCGCGGACTCCACAGCAACACCACGGAGGAGGTAAAAATTCGCTTAAATCCGACAGACCAAAGTGGCAACAGTATGGATCAGGCATACACCTGTGCGACCGTTAGGTATACATCCAAAGAAATATTAGGCTCGGTTAATAGCGGCACGTCAAAGCTAATCGTCGTAGACTCTGGGGCAGCGGGTAGCGACATCAGAAAACTAAAGATTAGCTGGTTTAAGAAAAAAGCCGATAGCCTAGATGGAAGTAGTAGCTTTAAATTCCCATCTAATCCAGTAGGTGAGCTTCCTATGGGAGGGGGTAGTGGCGAGCCGTGGTCTGAGGACAGTAGTCGAACTCCACCGATGTTGCGCACGCAAATAATCCAACACGGCAGTAGCATAAGTGCAGATGACTTCAATTTTGATACATCTCCTGGAAATAGTAATAGTACTAGTACGTTATTTTTGTATCCTTCAGAGACGGCATTGCCCGTCGACATCCATGCTTCCGCGGAGGACATAAGGACACTTCGTGAGGCTTCTAGAAAAAATTCAATACCCTCTCATTGCAGTGAAGATAGCTACGAGGGGGGCGGGTTTGCTTGCTCGGTTACTATTATTCCAAAAAAAGAAAATTTGAAAAAACTATATCTACAACTGGGTGCAATCTATGGCGACACTGACTATATGATAGAAGCCATTGATTCTACTGGCAAACCTATTAGCGTCGTTGCTCCGGCTGTAGATGTTACGGGCAGGGCTAACGATATGTTTAGGAGAGTTGAAGCTAGAATCGACCTCTCAGCTGGCAATTATCCATTGGCAACCATTGATGTTAATGGTGATTTGTGCAAGGATTTCTCGGTTTCTGACAATGCCAACGATTACAGGAACAACCCCGAGTGTGAACCTTAACCGTAGACATCGCTGACTTAGTTACTATGAAATCTTTCGTGTACATCACGTAGGTGTTCATCTGTAACATGCGTGTATACCTGAGTTGTAGAGATATTACTATGGCCTAGCATTGATTGAACGCTGCGCAAGTCGGCGCCATTCATAAGCAAATCCGTCGCAAAACTATGACGCAAGGTGTGTGGGCTGACATGTTTAGTTATGCCAGCGAGACGAGCATATTTACTAATCATGCGCTGAACACTGCGCGGTCCAAGTCGTCGGTAGTCGCCACTGGTGCTAGATATATTATTTCGGCTATAACTTAAAAATAGGGGAGGGAGGTTGTCCAGTCTGGCCTTTAGATAATTTTCGACATGCTCTGCAGCAGAATTGCTAACGAAAACTGGTCGATCTTTCTGACCCTTACCGCGCACCATGAACTCACGCCTAGATGTGTTTACGTGTCCGCGATTTAAGTTTGTTAGCTCTGATACGCGCAGCCCACTAGAAAACAGTAGCTCTATGATGGCCCGATCACGCAAGCCCTCTTCCTTGGATAGATTGATGGCATCTAGTAGTTGTTGAATTTCCTCGTAATGTAGGAATGTGACCTGTTTTCGGGTTGTTTTGGGTAGGCGGATTTTATCTGGCGCAAGGCTAGTTATGTTTCGTTCGGATAGGTAGCGAAGGAATCCGCGCAAAGCTATAAGATGGTAGCTTTGAGTTAGTGTTGTCAAGCCATCACCGTTGTCGTTCTCATAACGATTTAGCCATAGACGATACTTTCTGATTGTTTCTGTAGTTATTTTTTCAACTTTTATATCTTCTGTATATTCAACAAAGCGCTCTAAATATAGCTTGTAGTTTTCGGCGGTTTTGCTAGATCTACCACCCTCAACCTCTAGTGATTCTATGAAATCCAGTATTAGTTCCGAGGTAAACATATTACCATTATATCCTGTTAACATGACTGACCATATATCTGATACAATAGTTTTAGTAAAAAAGGAGAAATATGACAAAACCTCATATTGAGCAGACATTAGTATTATTTAAGCCAGATACAGTGCAGCGCGGTCTTGTAGGTGAGATACTAACTCGCTTTGAGCGAGTTGGACTAAAGATTATAGGTACAAAAATGATTGCGCCAGATCGCGATCACTACTATAAACATTACGAAGACATCGGCCACATGGTTACGCGACGTGGCGAAAAAGCATTTGACGTTACGCTATCATTGATGGGTGAAGGTCCTGTAATCGCGATGGTGTTTGAGGGGGTAGACGCTGTGGCATTGGTGCGAAAGATGGTTGGCGGAACCGAACCAAAGTCGTCAGCTCCAGGTACAATTCGTGGAGACTTTAGCCACATGAGCTTTGAATATGCCGATGGAAAGAATAAGGGCATACCTAACCTCATTCATGCGTCTGGAGACGTAGAAGATGCAGTCCGCGAGATTGACCATTGGTTTAGCGATAGCGAGCTTTATGACTACGAAATACTAAACGAAAAGTTTACAAGATAGATAGTGGATCTATAAATTAAAAAGGGCAGCTGTCAGACAGCTGTCTTTTTGGTATGTTTCTACCTTTCCGCTCGAACCTATTTTACCACGAAGTGCTAAAGCTCAGCCCCGACGCCTGCGGGCGTGAAACGCCCGCTCGCCCCACCAGAAAAACCCTTTGCCTTATTTTTTGATTTTCCCTCGCCGAGATTTATTTTGTAGTTGAAAAGGGTGTTTTCTGGTGGTTCGACTGCCAGCATTGGCAGAGGCGGCGGGGCTTCGCTGTGGCGGCATAGCCGCCGTGCTCCGCACTATTCCTGCTACAATTAAGATATGAATAATTGCGAAATCTGTCCAATCCTAGCTACGCACAACAATGGCAAAGACGTACAAATTATTGAAACAGAAAAATGGCGAGTCGTCCTCGACTCGAACCAACAATTCTTAGGAAAATCCTTCGTAACTCTACTCGAGCATAAAGCGTCGCTTTCCGATCTTGATGAAGAAGATTGGAAAGACTTTGAAATACTTGTTAAGCGTCTTGAGTCTGCTGTGCAAAAAGCATTTCAACCAAATCATTTCAACTGGTCGTGCCTAATGAATCTCGCCGCTATGAGTGGTCAAGAAACGCATGTACACTGGCATATTCACCCAAGATATGACAAGCCTGTAACCATAGCAAATGAAACTTTTGAGGATACGCAGTGGTATCCACGAAAAGAGAAAATTGACCATATTGTTGATGGAGAAGTTTTGCAGGTAATAGCCGAAAAAATCAAGGAGAACCTATGACCGGCGAAGTGCATGGAGTGGTCGGACACCCAGATAGTAGCCGTAAAACAGATTATCTTTATAGGCTATCTATCAAAGGTATCATTCTTAACAACGCTGGCGAGATTTTATTTGTCAAAGAAAGCGGACGTGATTGGTGGGACTTGCCAGGTGGTGGCATGGATCATGGAGAGGATATAAAAACAGCCATTGCTCGTGAAATGAAGGAAGAGGTTAATCTCACTGGCGATTTCACCTATCGAATTGCTCATGTCGATGACCCAGCAGAGCTGAAAAACGCGAAAGTACTTCAGGTGCGACTCATCTTTATCATTAAGCCCGATATAATGGATTTTTCTCCAGGTGATGACGGCGACGAAGTCGCATTTATATCTCTTGAGCAGCTTAAAGAGATTGATGAGCCGAAGTATGATTATCTGAGGATGATTCTTCAGAATATCTAACAAGAACAGCAGATTGACATAAAGCAAAAAATATGCTAGTATGCTTACAGTTAATCTCAAAAACAAATATGTCAGAAACCACACCGAAACCACCAGAAGTAATTCAAGCTCAATTAGCTACATTTGCCGCAGAGCGAGTCGAGCACTATCAAGATAGCGGACACATCTTTAATAACCTCGGCAACTTAGCAATAAGTCAAGTAGGAGATATTACACGGGTTACTAAATCTACCGAATACCACAAAGATAACAATGGCAATAATAGTTTGAGAGTGCCAGAAGGAACAGAGCGAACAGTTGCTACATCTTCTGAATATACCGATTTCTTGCGTTCAGTAGGTGGCTCACGGTACGAGGCAATCCAAGGTCGTGCTGAAATGCTACAAGCATACGATCATTTTGAGTCAACTATTGCAACACTTAGAGCCGAGCTCGCAGACCCAGCACGACGCAAGGAACACCCTAATTTCTTGGGTAATGGTTCAAACGCTATGGTTTTCTCAATCAGCGAGGGTAACAAATCTTATGCAGTCCGAGTACCAAATGGCGACGCTTCCAACCCTTCTACGATAGACAGTCATCTTGCAGGTGCTGTTTTGGGTAAGGGTATCCCCCACTTAGAGCAAATAGTCGCTGCTTCGTACAAAGACGGTGTTACTGTAGCCGAAGTAATGCCAGGTAAAGAAACTGGAGATTTAACTCTCAAAGAAATTCATGGAGTAACTGATCAACAGCTCGGAGAGCTTGTAGACACCCTCATAGCAGTCAGCGAACACGGCATTGAAATTGATCCTAAGCCTTCAAATATCTTTTATGACCCCGAAGAAGGCTATGGTATCGTAGACTACCACTCCTCAAAAGTTGCAGGAAAGAATTCTGCCGACCAAGAGCTTGGAGAGGTTGTTGGTTGGATGACGACACCGATAAATAGTGCTGGTTTCTATGGTAAGCCTTATAAATCAGAGAAGACACCCGAAGATTACTCTAGTGACTTGGAGTTTATGGAAGCCAACCTTGAGGTACTAGAGAGATACCGCAACGTAGTTGCGGCTAAATTAACGGGCGATACACAACAGAAAGCTCTCGCTAAGATCGATGAGAGCATAGCTACTAGCAAAGAGTCTGTTAGGAACTATTCAAGTCCCCAATGGATTGCTGAACGCATTGCTCAAGAACAAGAGTGGAAGCGTCAGCGTGAAGAACGGGCTAAAGAACCAGTCACCTGGGACTTCGTTTAAAGGTTCATGCGGAGCACGGCGGCTATGTCGCCACAGCGAAGCCCCGCCGCCTCTGCCAATGCTGGCAGTCGAACCACCAGAAAACACCCTTTTCAACTACAAAATAAATCTCGGCGAGGGAAAATCAAAAAATAAGGCAAAGGGTTTTTCTGGTGGGGCGAGCGGGCGTTTCACGCCCGCAGGCGTCGGGGCTGAGCTTTAGCACTTCGTGGTAAAATAGGTTCGAGCGGAAAGGTAGAAACATACCATTTCGGAACAAAATTGGAAATCGTCGCCCGTGAGGGCGGCTTTTTCTTTGGTTTTGCGTAGCAAAAACCAAATGTTCTTGGGGGAAGAAATTTCTAGGGCAGCCGTTGGCTGCACTTTTTTTGGATTTTAGCCGCCGTAGGCGGTTTTCTTGGTAAAATAGAAGTGGACACAATTTAGCAGAGATATCTTTTCTTATTTGGCTTGAATAGCCGTCTCGTACAATTTTTGAGATATCTCTAAATTGTGTCCAGCGAGGCGGCTATTTAAGTTCAAGGGGGCATTATGAGCGAAAAGTATTTCCTGTATGTACGGAAATCGACAGATGTCGAAGATAAACAAGTATTGTCTGTCGAGGCACAGCTAGTCGAGCTGCGAAAGTTTGCAAGAGATAACAGCCTGACAATCGTTGATACAATTGTCGAAAAGAAATCTGCAAAGATTCCCGGTCGTCCAAAGTTCAATACAATGCTCGAACAGATACAAGAAGGCAAGGCTGACGGAATTATTGCGTGGCACCCCGACAGATTGGCTAGAAATAGTGTAGACGGTGGACAAATCATCTACTTGCTCGACCAGTTATTGCTGACCGCTCTCAAGTTTCCGAGCTTTTGGTTCGAAAACACTTCTCAGGGCAAGTTTATGTTGTCTATGGCGTTTAGCCAGTCGAAATATTATGTAGACAATCTCTCAGAGAACACAAAACGCGGCTTACGACATAAAGTCCGTCTCGGACATTATCCGAGCATCGCCCCTATCGGGTATATCAACGATATCAGACATAAGACGATTATCGTCGATAGACGACGTTCACTGATTATTATCACCGCTTTTGAGCGGTACGCCGAGGGCGACCAACGCTTGCAAGATATTGCTAACTATCTGAAAGAAAACGGTATTACAACCAAAGGCGGCAAAGCGTTGCACCGAGACCAAATAACCAGAATACTCTCAAATCCTTTTTACTACGGACATTTCCGCTATGGTGGCGAGGTTCACGACGGTAAACACAAAGCAATAATCGACAAACAATTGTTTGACCGAGTACAGGCAATCCTCAAAAGACGAAGCAAGCCCCAGAAATCGACCAACGTACCGCAAATACTTTGCGGGTTGTTACAGTGCGGAGCGTGCAAGATGTCTATCACTGCTGAAAAGAAAATCAAGCACCAAAAGAACGGCAATGTCCATGAGTATGTGTATTATCACTGCACGAGGAAGAACAAGACTATTCGTTGCACCGAGTCAGCCATAACTGAACCAGACCTAGTAACACAAGTCTCGGACATTGTGCAGGGCTACGCTCTGCCCAAGTCGTGGGCTAACGCCCTCACGACAATGCTCGATGATGACGAGAAGAAAGCAGAACAAAGTTCTGCGGTGTTTATCGCTGACGCTCAAATACAAATCACAGGCTTGCAGGACAAGCTCCAGCGACTTTTGGACAGTTACCTCAACCAAGACATAGACCAACCAACGTATCGGGCAAAGCAAGCCGAACTGATGAGCGAGAAGAAGTCGCTAGAAGAACAAATCGGCAAGCTAACGCTTGCCGCCAATGCGTGGATAGAACCTATGCGACAATGGCTAAAAACGGCCGTTTCTCTCAAGAGAATCGCAAAAGATAGCGACCTATTTGCCAAAAAGCAGGCATTGCTTGAAATCGAAGGATTGAACCTGTTTCTAAAATCCAAAAAAGTGCAGCCAACGGCTGCCCTAGAAATTTCTTCCCCCAAGAACATTTGGTTTTTGCTACGCAAAACCAAAGAAAAAGCCGCCCTCACGGGCGACGATTTCCAATTTTGTTCCGAAATGGTACCCCGGGCAGGAGTCGAACCTGCAACCTTCTCCTTAGGACGGAGCTGCTCTATCCAATTGAGCTACCGAGGCTTATGTAACAGTAAGTATTGTAGCACGACTCAGTTTGGTATACTTATAGATATATGAAGAAGGATGGGGCGAAGCCGAAAAGGCAGTTTGAGGGTCAGCGAGACGGAGAGCAGTTACTCTATGTGTTTCGTCGACATATTATCGCAATGCGAAAGGGTTTCTATGGCCTACTGATACCGTTTGCGGTACTTTCAATACCACCTCTTATTTGGCAGAATGTCCTAGAGTTATTCATTCTTCCGCTAATTGGCCTTGTGATTGGGCTTGTTGTATTTTTCTATCACTTCATGCTCTGGTACTACACTGTTTTTATCGTTACTGATCAGCGTCTTCGACAGGTTACGCAAATAGGTTTTTTTGGTACAGATGTTGTGGAGTTGCAGCTATCGAAGATTCAGAACATAAGCTATAATATACCTGGCTTTACAGGAGAAGTTTTTGGGTTTGGTACCATAGTTGTACAAACCTTTGTAGGTGACCTTGTTATCCGAAAAGCCGAACATCCAGCAAAAGTTTACAACATGTTGCAAGATGCAGTGTCAAAATCACAACAGGGAGTTTATGAAGAAGATCCGACAAAAGATTAGGAAGAAGGAAGCTAAGAATACCTCCTCGGGTGCCATAACCAACCAAACTATCGCCGAGCACAGAGAGAAGATATTGGCTGGCGGCCGTAGATTTAAGTATCCGCACCAGTATGTGCGCCATAAGCTGGTTATAAACGCAATTCTAATCAGTGTAGTGGCGGTAGTAGGCCTAACGGTACTTGGTTGGTGGCAACTCTATAAAGAACAGAATACAAGCGAGTTTATGTATCGTGTAACCTCGTTCGTACCTGTTCCGGTAGCATCCGTGGATGGGTATAACGTGCGCTATAGCGATTATTTGCTCAGGTACCGCGCATCCGAAAAATATTTGCGAGACGATGCTAGGGTTAATCTATCTGGTCAAGATGGCAAGAGGCAGCTAGATTTTATGAAGCGAAGTGTTCTTGATTTGGTTGAGCGCAACTCTTTTGCAGAAAAAATAGCTAAAGAGAAAAACATCAGAATATCAGATAAGGAAGTGCAGGATGTGGTTGATGGCCACAGAAAGACTGCTAATGGCGTGGTTTCGCAAGAGGTTTACGACATATCTACCCAGGACACACTCGGGCTTTCTTATGACGAATATAGGCAGCTTATAAAGCAGAGTCTTGTGTCGCGAGCTGCAGCGTATGCGATAGATGATGAGGCGAATAGGCTGCAGGAGTCTATAGCTGCACATTTAGCAAAAAATAAACGCCAAAGTTTAAGGGAAGCTACTAGCGCACTGCAAAAGGTGAGCGCTTCAATTCAGTATGGTGTATCCGGTGAGGTCCCTTTAAATAACCAGGACAGGGGCTTGCCTCAGCTAGCTAGTACGCTAAAGCAAGGCCAGGTATCTAATGTGTTTAAATCTTCCAATGGCGACGGATATTACTTTGTCAGGCTTATAAAGAAAACAAATAGAACTATCGAGTACGAATTTATATCAGCCCCCCTTCGGGAGTTTGAGCAAAGGTTTAATAGACTAAAATCAGATGGCAAAGTGTCCGAGTACATAAATATACCAGATGCAAAGCTTGAAAACTTTGAAGTAAAATAGGCATTTTATGCAAAAACCACCCGAATGGGCGGTAATTTATTTTAAAATCCGAATTTGGCGCGCCCGACCGGATTCGAACCGGCGATCTCCTCCGTGACAGGGAGGCGTGATAGGCCAACTTCACTACGGGCGCAAGTAGACTCTTGGTAGAATAGCAGATTTTCGCCCCAGTTGCAATCGGCTTTAGTATCGGTTATTTTTATGAAACTTGGTATACTTGTAAGTAGCTAGGGATTTAGATTCCTAGGAGTAAGATTATGAATAAGAAAGAATCTAAAAATTCACATTTAGCTATATTTTTCGCAGATCGGCATAGTGCGATGGTTGCCAGTGCTATTGTCGGCGTGGCTATCTTTTTAGTTGCCTATGTATCTATAGCTATAGATACATCTGATGTCCAAATAGCCACACGGTATACGTCATTTGGAGAGGCACAGTTCTATAGATCAAGTTGGCAATATCTTATAGGTTTTATCTTCTTTCTAATTCTATATGCTTCTAGCCATGTCGCTATTATGAGTAAGCTTCACTCAAGAGGCCTGAGGTCATTAGCACTATCGTTTGGGTGGCTAACCATAATACTGTTTGCAGTAGTATTCTTTGTCATACATGGCGTATTCGGTGTTGCGTATCTATCATGACAAACTTAGAACTACCACTAAAGAAGCGAACAAAATTTTATCGTTTTTTTGAAATTCTTCCAGGTTTACTAAGCTATGGATCTGTAATTCTTTTGATAGTCCTATCTGTAGTAGCGCCTTTGCTTGCAGCGTTATTCCTGCTACTTGTTATTACTACTATGTTAGTTAAGGCTATAGGCATAGCAGTTCACACAATCGGTGGTAGAAACAGGCTAGCGAGGGCTGAAAAGCTTTCTTGGAACGAGCTACTTAGTCACCTAGAGGATCCAAGCGGGTCACTAACAGTATCGAGCTTGCCGAAAAATACTCTCTTGCACCACAAGGAAAACCTAGAGCGTATATCGGCTAATCCAGATATATTTCCAAAGCCATCAGAGGTATATAATCTTGTTATAGTTGCTACGTATAACGAGCCTTACGAAGTCTTGAATAGCACACTAAAGTCTCTAGAGAGCTGTTCTTATGACAGTAGCAGGTTATTGGTGTTTCTGGCGTACGAGGAGCGGGGAGGTCCAGCAACGGCTGAGACAGCCATGCGGCTTGAGAAAGAGTACAAATCGGTATTTGGCGCCTTCGTTCCAGTGATGCACCCAAAGGACTTGCCAGGCGAAGTAGTGGGCAAGGGTGCGAATATCACATTCGCAGGCCAAGAAGCTGCCGAGTGGCTAAGTAAAAAGAAGATAGAACATAAAAATGTCATTGTTACTACGCTGGATAGCGACAATAGGCCTCACGAGAAGTATTTCGACTATCTAACATACGAATTTATAGTTAATCCACGTCGTAAACATCAAGCGTATCAGCCTATTTCACTGTTCTTGAACAATATATGGGATGTTCCCGCCGCGATGCGCGTAGTTGCTACGGGAAATTCGTTTTGGAACATAATTAGCTCGATGCGCCCCCATACTCTGAGGAACTTTGCGTCTCACTCTCAGCCTATGGATGCATTGGTAGAGATGGATTTCTGGAGTAAGCGAAGTATTGTTGAAGATGGGCACCAGTACTGGCGTAGCTACTTTCATTTTGATGGCGATTATGAGGTTGTGCCACTGTTCATACCGATTTACCAGGACGCCGTAATGTCTGACACATACAAAAAAACACTCGTTGCGCAGTTCGTACAGCTTCGTCGTTGGGCATATGGGGCGAGTGACGTACCATATGTCGCTGAGCGTGTACTAACGAAGAAGCGAACCGTGCCTTTCTGGGCTGGCTTTACTAGGTTTGTTAGGTTGCTGGACGGTCACGTAACACTGGCGTCTATACCGCCACTCATTACTTTTGGTGGGTGGGTGCCTTTATTAATTAACACTGAGGCTATACGAAGTGTTAGCGCGCACCAGTTGCCCGAGGTGCTTGGCCTAGTTCATCGGATTGCTCTTATCGGGCTATTGATATCCATTTTTTTGTCGTTCAAACTACTTCCCAAGCGGCCGCAGAGGTATAGGCGCAGAAGAACCATCTGGATGGTACTTCAATGGTTCCTGATGCCAGTTACAGCCTTGCTGTATACATCATTGTCTGCATTTTACTCGCAAACACGGCTTATGTTCGGCAAATACATGGATAAATTTGATGTCACCGAGAAGGCTACGGTAGCACAAAAGAAAATGCGCTAGGAGCGTCTCTGCGAGTAGGATATATATAAATCGGGCAGTAACGTTTAGAGTGTCACGATATCCCTATTTAGCCTCAGAACTGGCACGTCTTTTTGTGCGGGCTCGTTCTTCTGGAATGGTGCGATTAGACTCAAACTCTAGACTGAAATTAGCCAGCTTCGAGAGGTTATTCGCGTGTCGTGATGAAATCATATCTTTAGACATATTTTTATATTAGCATAAGTGTGTTAAAAAGTCAATGGAACACACCGAACCTGCTTATATCATGAAGTGAATACGACTGTGTAATAATTGGGATAGTACCCCGTGGAAAACATTAACGATGTGTGGAGAAGTTTGACAATAAAAAATACCGATCAGTGTCGGCATTCTACTGGTGGAGTTTTACAACCAAGTTCGAACTGATTTCGAGCAAAATAGCTGAAGCGTAAGCTCAGCCCCGACGCCTGCAGGCAAGCCTGCCCGCTGCGCCCCACCAGAAAAACCCTCTGTCTATTTTTTATTTTACCCCCGCCGAGATTTTAGAAACTGAAAAGGGAGCGGTTTATCGAAGGTTACCTAATGCTTTTGCAATGGAATCACATATTTCTTGTGCTTAACTATTGACAAAAATTTACTTTTGTATTAATATAGGTACGTTTCGTTGAGTATCACAACTCCGAGGCACATTAACAGAGTAGAGAACTTTGGTCAGGCAAACAGCCCGTTGTTTCTAGCGTGTTGCTTGCCTGACCAAAAGTATTGGTTATGAGCAGGAAGTAAATGCAATGGACGCCACGCTTCACATTCACGACAACTTCATCTCACTGACCCTGCCGGTCGCTCTCGATGTTCCCGCCCTGGAGATCGAGTCGCTCAAGAACACGGTGCTTACCTTCAACTACAGGTGGAAGCTGAGTATCGAGGTTCGCGACGGAGTCACTCGTATCAGCACCGTTCACGGTTCTGGGCGAGGACAGGCGAATCGCTTCGACGAGCTGGCTGGCTCGGAGATCGCGGCTCTTCGCCTGGCGCTGACGCGGCAACTGCGACGGATCTCGGCTCCCGAGACCCACATTGACGGTGAGCAAACCGTCTCGGTGTTCGTCAGCGATGACGATGTCGACAGGATGCAGAAGACGATCAGCGACTTCGAGGCTACACCGGACGGAGAGACTTTCTGGATGAACGGCATGGGGCCGTACTCCAAGGAGACCCTTCTGGAGATGGGCGAGGCGCAGGCCGAACGGGATCGAGTCATGTCTCTGGCCCCCGAGGAGCGTCTGCTCGAAGCCATCTTCGGCAAGGACCACAAGAAGCCAACCGACTGAATTTCCGTGGGGCGACCAAACGGGTGCATTTTGGCCAGACGGTCGCCCCACACGCGCTTCGCGCCATACTTTCCACTCACCAAATCTCTACTCTGTTATTTTCAAAGAAAGATTGCTGTAAGCCTAGCAGATGATAGGTCATCAGGAGTTTTTCTAAAACTCTAGTTTCGTTGAACTTGTTGTTCCGAAGCACCTTGACAGAGTAGAGAGACATCCGAGTACTCGATAAGCATACAAATGACTTGCATGTTCGTCGAGTATTCGGAATCGCCGGATACCACCTATCTAAGGAGCCTCGCATGTCCGCAGACGATGGGATCTACATCCTCACCACCAAGGGAACGGAGCAGAAGCCGCTGGAGTACCGCGTTGCCTGGGCTCAGGCCATCGAGAACCTTCTCGACCCTGACACCGGTTTCAGCAGCTGGTACGCCATCGACATCTTCGGCAAGTCCAACGTTCACTCCAGCCTCAACGAGGCACTGGAGGAGGCGGTCGGACTGCTGCGGGACCTCCAGCTGGAGGATTCCGTGGTCGAGGACGGCGAGCTGGTCTACGTCTGGGTTCCCGAGTACGGGATTCAGGTCGAGGACTTCTCGGACTATCCCTTCCCAAACGGGGAGGGGTGAATCGAGGCGGCTCAGGTGGCGCTCCGGCAGGTGGCGAGGACGGGATATCCCGATGTGTGATGTCGGTTCTGACATCTATACATTCCTCGCCACCAGCGATACGCACTTTCTCTCTACTCTGTTATTTCTCAAGGAAGATTGCTATTAGTCTAATTTGGCAGTAGGCTTGCAAGAGTTTTTCTTAATTCCGTAGCCAATACTCGCACTGTTGAGAGTACCTTCGATAAACCGCTCCCTTTTCAGTTTCTAAAATCTCGGCGGGGGTAAAATAAAAAATAGACAGAGGGTTTTTCTGGTGGGGCGCAGCGGGCAGGCTTGCCTGCAGGCGTCGGGGCTGAGCTTACGCTTCAGCTATTTTGCTCGAAATCAGTTCGAACTTGGTTGTAAAACTCCACCAAATCAGGACAAAATTGCACAGACGGGCGCGAGAGCGCCTGTTTTGTTTGGGAGATTACGGTTTTGCGGAGCAAAACCCATCTGTTTTTCTGGGGGGAGAGCTGCGGTTCGGCGTGTCTAAAGGCACGCTTTTGTTTTTCGCCGCCTTGCGCCGATCTGCGATATAATAAAAGAGCAACCAACCACTGAAAGACTATTTTTATTTGTCGTGGGCTTTAATGGCCGTCTTGGACAATCTAGTCTTTCTAGGTTGGTTGCACCAGGACGGTCATTTAAGTTGGGAGGGTGTGATGAGCGAAAAATATATTTTGTATGCTCGTAAGAGTACAGACGTCGAAGACAAACAGGTTTTGTCTATCGAAGCGCAGTTGGTCGAGTTGCGCGCTTACGCACGCAATGAGAGCTTGCAAATAATAGATGAACTTATAGAAAAGCAATCCGCCAAGACTCCGGGACGTCCAATATTTAGCAAAATGTTGAAGCGCATAGAAGCGGGTGAAGCCAATGGCATTATTGCTTGGCATCCCGACCGACTTGCCCGCAACTCGATTGACGGCGGACAAATCATCTATTTGCTTGACCAAACGCGTCTTAATTCTCTCAAATTCCCGTCGTTCTGGTTTGAAAATACCTCGCAAGGCAAATTCATGTTGTCTATCGCGTTTGGACAGTCCAAGTATTATGTAGACAATCTGTCCGAGAACACCAAACGAGGTTTGCGCCAAAAAGTTAGACGCGGTGAAATGCCCGGACGCGCCCCACTTGGCTATATCAATGACATCCGTACTAAAACTGTTATTGTAGACAAACGGCGAGCGCCGTTTGTCGTTGAAGCGTTTGAATTATATGCAAAGGATCAAAGTCGTTTACAAGATATTGCCGACTTTCTGTTCAGTAAGGGTATCAAAACCAGAGGCAGTAAGTCGCTTAAAAAAGACCAAATTACTAAAACACTAACAAATCCGTTTTACTATGGACATTTTCGCTACGCGGGCGAAGTGTTTGAGGGCAAACATACGCCGATTATCTCGAAAAAGTTGTTTGATGATGTCCAGAAAGTTATCGACCGTCGCAAACACAGACGAACGACCCAGCACAACAACCCAAAGCCGCTCTGCGGGCTGTTGCGTTGCGGCTTGTGCAATATGATGATTACTGGTGAAGACCAGACCAAACGCCAGAAGAACGGCAATATACACCGTTATATCTACTACCATTGCACGAAGAAGCGCAAAAATACTCCGCGCTGTCCCGAGCCGCATATTCGTGAAGAATTGCTTGACGAGCAATTATCTGCAATGCTACAAGAATATGCCATGCCAACGGCATGGGCGGACAAGTTGCGCGGGCTTATAGACAAAGACGTAATCGACCAGCAGACACGAAGCCAGGCGCAGACTACTGGCTTACAGGCAAACATCGCGCAACTCTCTGCCAAGCTCCAGCGCTTGCTTGATAGTTACCTCGACCAAGATATTGATCGAGAAACTTATACGAACAAGAAAGCGGAGATTATGAGCCAAAAGAAAGGTTTTGAGGAGAAATTGTCCAAGCTGACGCTTGGTCAAAACCTTTGGCTCGAACCGATGAAAAAGTGGCTGGAAACTGCCGTTTCTATCTGTAAAATAGCAAACTCTGACAATCTTGAAGCCAAAAAGTCGCTTTGCCTCGAAATCTTCGGCCCTAACCTTATTCTGAAAAACAAAAAAGCACGCATGCGCGTGCTCGAACCGCAGCTCTCCCCCCAGAAAAACAGATGGGTTTTGCTCCGCAAAACCGTAATCTCCCAAACAAAACAGGCGCTCTCGCGCCCGTCTGTGCAATTTTGTCCTGATTTGGTGGGCGATAGAGGATTCGAACCTCTCACCTCGTCAACGTCAATGACGCGCTCTAGCCAAATGAGCTAATCGCCCCAGCTAAACAATAATACCAAACAGGGGCGGGGGTTGCAATATTACAGAGGTAGTTTATACTGTTATCTATGCGACGACGCGAACTAACCAATCGCCGAGCACGTGGGAGACGCCCATAGCAGACACACGTAAAAGGAATGCTGGGAATAGTAACAGCCAAGGTGGAACCTCCTGAACTTTTCGGGACCGAGGCACGCACGTATTTTTTACGACTATGCGTGCTTTTTATATTTCAACAAGGAGGCCTTATGAAAGAAGATCAACTCTATGCAATGAGACATAGCTTGGCGCATATTACCGCCCAGGCAGTTCAGCATTTGTGGCCAAGCGCTAGGTTTGGCGTTGGGCCAGTGGTTGAGAATGGTTTTTATTACGACATTGATCTTGGAGAAATAAAAATATCCGAGTCAGATTTTAAGAAAATTGAAAAAGAAATGCGCTTGATTATAAATAAGGACTATGTTTTTGAGCGCAGCGAGAAACCGATTGATGAAGCAATAGACTGGGCAAAAAGCTCAAATCAGCCCTATAAAGAGGAGTTGTTAAATGATTTAAAGCGCTCTGGTACGACGGTAGCCAAGGATTTAGATGTGGCTGCAATGGGCACGATCACCAGAGGTGACAGCGCGTTAGAGAACGTCTCTTTTTATGTAGACGGGGATTTTACCGATCTTTGTCGTGGTCCGCATGTCGATAGCACGGGTAAGGTTGGGGCTTTTAAGCTGATGCGCGTTGCTGGCGCCTACTGGCGCGGCAAAGAGACTAATCCTCAGATGCAGCGACTCTACGGTGTGGCATTTGCCACTCAAGAGGAGCTCGATCATTATCTGGTGATACTAGAAGAAGCAAAGAAGCGCGATCACAGGAAGCTTGGGCAAGAACTTGATCTGTACACGACATCACCTCTTGTAGGTGTCGGATTACCGATGTTTACGCCGCGGGGTACTATTCTTCGAGAAAAAGTAGCAGCGTACTCTAGTCAACTTCGGAAGCAGCGTGGATTCGAAGCCGTGTGGACTCCGCATATCACCAAAAAAGAGCTATACGAAGCGTCTGGTCACTGGGATAAGTTTGGCGATGAACTGTTTTTAGTTAAAAGCCAAGAGACGAGCGATGAGATGGCACTCAAGCCGATGAACTGCCCGCACCACACTCGCATTTACGCTTCACAACCTCGCAGTTATCGTGATTTACCGATTCGTTATCTCGAAACCACTACGGATTATCGAGATGAAAAGACCGGTGAGCTCGGAGGTCTTAACCGGGTACGATCGCTGACGCAAGACGATAGTCATGTTTTTTGTCGGCCTGATCAGATCGAGGCAGAGGTTAACACTTTGCTCGAAAGCGCACGAGAGCTGTATGGCACGATTGATATGCAGTTGCGGGTGCGACTGAGTTATCGAGATGATTCTGACGCTTATCTCGGAGAAGTATCCCTGTGGGAGTCGGCGCAGAGTCAGCTAAAGGATGCCGTTGTTAGGAATAAACTCGATTATTTTGAAGAAGATGGCGAAGCGGCTTTTTATGGTCCAAAGATTGACTTTATGGCAACTGATGCTATCGGTCGCGAGCACCAGGTTGCCACTGTCCAGCTCGACTTTGTGCAGCCACAGCGTTTTGGTCTCGAGTATATTAATGATAGTGGAGAGAGGCAGCGGCCAGTTATGATTCACTGCGCGCTACTTGGCTCCATTGAGCGATTTCTTAGTGTTTACATTGAACACACTGCTGGATGGTTCCCGTTCTGGCTTGCGCCAGAGCAAATACGTATCCTGACAATCAACGACACAGTACTTGATTATGTTGACGAAATTAAAACGATTTTGTCAGAGGTCGTATTGATGAGTCCAGTTAAATACAACGAAGTACGATTTACAACAGATGACCGAAATGAAAGTCTCGGCAAGAAAATTCGTGAAGCAGCAACCATGAAAGTACCAGTTCAGCTAATTGTGGGTCCAAAAGACAAAGAGGTTCGCGAAGTAAGTATAAGAACACAGAGCGGTGAGGAAAAGATTTCAATTAGCGAACTACCAAGCTACTTAAAGGGGTTGTAGATGCGACGCCTAAGGATCGCCATTGATGTCGATGATGTACTAGCCGAGAACGCAGCAGGGTTTGTGGCCTTTAGTAACCAGCGCTGGGGGACTTCGCTTGGTGTTGGCGATTATGATGAGCACTGGGCTAAGATGTGGGGCGTAGACAATGCAGAGGTGGAGCGGAGATCCGCAGAGTATAGTAGCTCCAATGTGATTAGTGGGTATGGTCACATTGGTGGGGCTTATGATGTCTTGAAGAGATTGTCCAAAAATCACCACTTAGTTATTGCTACATCGCGCAATCTTCAAATGAAATCAGATACTTTGATGTGGATCGATGAGCATTTTCCTGGTATTTTTAACAGCAGCACCATTCATTTTGCTGGTATTTGGGATGAGATAACCGAAGAATCACATAATATGACTAAAGCTGACTTAATAACACAGATTAACGCCGATGTTTTGATAGATGATCAACTGAAGCATTGCATTGCAGTAGCTGAAAGTGGTCGGCACTCGATTCTTTTTGGTGACTACGAATGGAATAAATCTGAAAACCTACCAGACAAAGTCTTGCGCTGCTTGAACTGGATGGAGGTAGAGCAAGGAATTGAAAAGATATCTAATGAGTAACTTTAGGAGTATGGTCTACGATATAGTTTCTTCTATACCTAGAGGTAGGGTGATGACATACGGAGATATTGCAGCTCAAGCAGGGCATCCGTATGCGGCACGGCAAGTAGGCGGATTAGCTCACTTTGGCCCAACGGAGCTGCCGTGGCATAGGGTAGTAAACTGTTTTGGCGACTGTGCCAGCGGATATTACGGAGGTAAAGAGGGGCACAAGAAGGCTTTAGAAGTAGAGGGATTTAAAGTAGTTAACTATAGGATCGTGGGTTTTTCGGAGCGAAGATGGCGACCTCAAGCTTAAAGCAGTCTGTTATTGTGATAGTTGGCCCAACTGCAAGCGGTAAAACCTCTGCCGCCATAGAGGTCGCGAAAGAATTTAATGGAGAGGTTATTTGCGCTGATTCGAGAACGGTGTACCGCGATATGAATATTGGCACCGCAAAACCAACTGACAAAGAAATGGACGGCATAAAGCACTGGGGTTTGGATCTAGTATATCCCAATCAGAGATTCACGGCAGCCGATTTTAAAGCGTATGCGATTGGTATGATTAAAGATATCCGTAGTCGTGGCAAGTTGCCGATAGTCGTTGGCGGTACTGGCCTGTATATTAACGGACTGTTGTATAATTATAAATACTCTAGTAGGTTGTCAGAAGATAAGCTTAAGAAATTTGAAGAAATGTCAGTGCAGAGATTGCAGCAATATTGTGAAGAAAACAATATAAGAATAACTACCTCCAGTAAAAATAAACGTCATTTAATTTCTGCAATTTCTCAGGAGGGGCAACGTAACAGGCTAAGCGTAAGCGATTTACAGGAATATATCGTTGTCGGAATAGCAACTGGTCGTGAACAATTAAACCATTCAATACGTCTGCGTACTGAACACATGTTTTTGAATGGAGTTGTAGAAGAGGCTATAATGTTGGGCAAAAAGTATGGCTGGGACCACGCATCTATGACCGGAAATATATACCCAATACTTCACAAATTTACAACAGGCGAACTAGATATAGAGGAGGCTAAGGATGAGTTTTGTATACGAGATCGTCAGCTGGCCAAACGTCAGATGACATGGTTTCGCAGTAATCCATTCATTGAGTGGTGCTTAAGGCATGAGGTGTCTGGGTATGTTCGCTCGCGACTCGCGGATTAGCTGGAACTATGGTAATATAGCTATAAGAAAGTTATTCGGGGTAGTAAAGTGATTGACGCATTATTTGGTTCAAAAACAAGAGTGAAGCTGCTTCACCTGTTTATGAATAATCCAGGAAAATCGTTTTACGTACGTGAAATCACTCGATTGATTGATGAGCAGATAAACTCTGTTAGGCGTGAGCTATCTAATATGATGAACGCAGGGGTGGTAGTCAGCAGTAGCAAAGACAATAAACTGTACTACATGGTAAACAATAAGTACGATCATTACGAGGCACTATGTTCAATTTTTGCAGACAACAAGACTACAAAGGGGCGGCTGAAGCAGAGTAGCAAGAGCGGCACAATAGATGGCCTAACTCGTGAGGTCCAGTCGCTGCAGAGTATCAAGCTGGCAGTGCTTTCGGGAGTATTTGTGAGCGGCTCTGGTAGTCAAATAGATTTACTCCTTGTGGGTTCTCCGACCAAAAAGAAGGTCAAAGAGCTAATCGATATACTGGAGTCTCATGAGGGTCGTGAGATAAACTATAGCGTGCTGTCTTATGATGAATTTTATTATAGGCTGAGTATAAGGGATAGGTTTATCACAGAGCTGGTTGGCGGTCGCCATGTAATACTAGATGATAAAGAGGGTGTGCTGAGCGACAGTAAATAAAAGGAGGAAGAATGCTCGAGATTTTATACAAAGGTGGAAATTGCGTAATGCTTTCAACAAAGAAATCTACCGTGCTAATAGATGGTGATTTGTCTGTACTTGGTGGCACACCCGTGGCTGCAAAGGGTGTTGTATCGATAGGTACAGAATCTAGATTTATTAGTAGAGAGGGGGCTATTGTGGCTATAGACGGCCCTGGAGAATACGAAGTGGCAGATGTATCAATTAGGGGTGTGGCTGCTCAGCGCCACATCGACAGTGGGTCTGATAAGAAAACATCGACCATCTATAGGGTGGAGATTGGCGAATATCGTGTTGCAATTGTGGGTAATGTATCACCGGAGCTAAACGAGAATCAGCTGGAGGAGATCGGGGTTGTCGATATAGCTGTGATTCCAATTGGAGGTAACGGATATACTCTCGATGCTACTGCAGCGTCAAAGATTGCGCGTCAGATAGACGCCAAGGCTGTAATCCCAGTTCACTATGCCGACAAAAATCTCAAATACGAAGTAGCTCAGGATGAGCTAGAGGTGTTCACGAAGGAGTTTGCGCAGCCTATAGAGAATGTTGGCGACAGGTATAAACTGAAAGGCTTGCCTTCGTTGCCTGCTTCTATGACCACTGTTGTAGTCGATAGACAGTAGGGCGGAGACTACCAAAACTAAAAACTGCCGATTATTAGTCGGCAGTTTTTAGTTTATGTTAGATTATTTTGAAGTTTTCACAGGCTGTAGAATGCCTTTTTTCTTCAGTGTGCGAATAGCCTGTGTAGACAGGTTCATGGTGACTTTTTTACCATCAACTACAAGAGTTTTTTTCTGTAGATTTGGTTTGAAGACACGTTTTGTGCGGCGCAATGAAAAACTAACGTTATGTCCATATTGCTTGCCTTTTCCAGTTAAATCACATCGTGACGCCATTTAATTATTACTCCTTTTGGTCAAAACTCGTATAATTATAGCGAAAATAATCCCTTGCGTCAATATTATGTCCAGGGTAGGGTATAATAGTACAGATGGATATTGGCAATATTGTGTTTGTTTTGGGTGTGATTTTGCTATCGATGACTTTGCATGAGGCCATGCATGCATTTATGAGCTATTGGCTCGGTGATGATACGGCAAAGCATCAGGGGCGTCTAACACTTAACCCAATTAAGCATATTGATCCGTTTCTAACTATCATACTGCCAGTATTTTTGGCTATTGCCGATGGGCCAGTTTTTGGTGGTGCAAAGCCGGTCCCATTTAGGCCAGATAGAGTTAAGTATGGCGAGTGGGGCGCTGCGCTCGTTGCAGTAGCGGGGCCAATAACAAATTTACTGATAGCCTTCGTGTTGTATGGTGTGCTTGTGTTATCGGGCGGGACAGAATCGGCGGCCTATCAGCCGCTTACGATAGCAATCTTGGTTAACCTAGGCTTTTTTGTTTTTAATATGCTGCCCATCCCGCCGCTAGACGGATCGCGAGTCATCTATGCACTTGCACCAGATTTTATCAGGCGCGGTATGGAAGTCGTAGAGGCTTACGGCATAATGCTTGTATTCGCATTCGTGCTGCTGGCTGGTCCGTTTTTAGGGCAGGCTATAGGCGCTGGAGTAGATGGAATATTGAACGCATTCGAACTGCTTTTTAGAGTATAAAGCCGAAATTTATAGTATAATAGAGTTAGTCCTCTAGGACAGCGGCGTACATGATTTCCTAACGTCATTTGATAGGGATTCAGACGTAGCAACACCGTGGTGTTGAGACCGAGAAGCCCACCTTGCATTTACGCGGGGATATATCAAGCGCCGCTGTTCTAGGGGACTATTTTTATTGCTATAATATGACTGTATCGGGATGTGGCGCAGTTGGTAGCGCGCACCGCTGGGGGTGGTGAGGTCGCTGGTTCAAGTCCAGTCATCCCGACCAGAGATGATATAATAGTTGAGCAGTCTATTGGACAGTCGCTGGTGGTTTCTTACTTAATAGAACTACGAGAGGAAAGTCCGGGCAGCGTAGGACAGGATGGTTGCTAACGGCAACCGTGGGAAACCATAGGGAAAGTGCCACAGAAACAAAACCGCCACTTGTTGGTAAGGGTGAAACGAGTGAGGTAAGAGCTCACAGCTACGTACGGTGACGTACAGAGGAGGTAAACCCCATCCGCTGCAAGGAGGTACCGGCATTTGAGTTGTTCGCTCGTCGGTATCGACAACCGCTTGAAGTGTTTGGCGACAGATACTCTAGATAGATGACTGTCTGGACGCGAGTCCAACAGAACCCGGCTTATAGATAGGTTGCATTTAAAAATACCCCTTATAAAGGGGTATTTTTTGCTGACGAGAACGATCTACTTAGTAGATTTAACTACAGCAGCAAAAGCTTTTGGGTCATTAACTGCTATATCTGCTAGTGATTTACGATCAAGCTCTACTCCGGCGGCTTTTAGACCATGCATTAACTTGCCGTATGTTGTTCCATTTTCGCGAGCTGCAGCATTGATCCTAGTGATCCATAGCTGCCTCAGGTCACGCTTGCGGTTGCGTCGGTCACGATATGCATACTGCAGGGCACGAATCACACCTTGTTTTGCAAGTCGAAAACTGCGAGTTCGGTTGTGCTGCATTCCTTTGGCTGCTTTTAAGATTTTTTTGTGCTTAGCTCTTGCTGCAACACCTCTTTTTATTCGCATAATTTAACTCCTAGTATATAAGACGCTATTTCCCAAGCGCACGTTTAATGTTCTTAGCCATTTTGCCCGAAACAACACTCGTTGTGTTGATGGCGCGTTTTCGGCTTTTACTTTTCTTTGCAAGCATGTGACCGCCAAAAGCATTTTGGCGGGTGATCTTGCCTGTGCTGGTAATTTTCACACGTTTAGCAGTGCCTTTGTGTGTCTTCAGTTTTGGCATTTACTTACTCCTTATGACTATACTTAAATTTCGGCCAGACATCTGAGGCTTTTGCTCGAGTATCGCATCGTCTTCGAGTAGTGAAACAATCCGGTCTATTAAGTCGTATCCAAGTTCTCTGTGGGCCATTTCGCGGCCTCGATAAAAAATTTGTATACGGACTTTGTGGCCATCTGCCAAAAACCCACGAATCTTTCGGAGTTTGATTTCAAGGTCTCCGCTGCCTATCTTGAGGCCAAAGCGCATTTGCTTTAGTTCTGCCTGCTTCGATTTGGCACGATTCTTCTGCTGCTCCTTCATCTTCTGGTATTGGTATTTACCCCAGTCGATAATCTTTGCCACAGGAGGGTCCGAATTTGGCGATATCTCAACCAGGTCAACGCCAGCTTCTTCGGCTTTTTGAAGTGCCTCGCTTCGAGAAATAATTCCTAACTGTTCTCCAGATGTGCCTATGACACGAAGTTCTTTTGCGCGGATAGCTTCATTTATTCGAATTTGACTGGCTATTTAAAACTCCTTTGGTTGATGCATTAAACTCTCGAGACATGCCACAGATTTGTCTGAGGCCGTAGCTCGTCTATAAGAGTACCACAAGTGACCCTAGTGACACAAGTGTTATTTAGTGGTTTGGCGATACTGGATAGCCTCGGCCATATGCGACGGGGTTATGTTACTAGATCCAGATAGATCGGCAATAGTGCGAGCTACTTTTATTATCTTGAAGTAACTGCGTGCGCTGATATTCAGTCTATCGGCAGCTTGCGACAGGAGGTCCTGTACATCAGAATCAAGATTAATGTAATTTTTTACATCTCTTGACGATAGTCCGCTGTTGTAAATAGAGCTACTTTTATATCTGTGAAATTGACTGTTGTATGCATTTTGTATCATCTTTAGTACTTCAGAGTGTTGTTTATATGACTTCTTTGTGTCTATCAACAGATCCTGATTTTTCACAGGTGCTACTGATATGACTAGGTCAATCCTGTCGAGTAATGGTCCGGACAGGCGCTGTTGATAGGAGAGTATTTGGGTTGATGAGCATGTGCACTCTTTTTTAGTGTCACCAAAATAGCCACATGGGCATGGATTCATTGTGGCTACTAGCATAAATTGAGCAGGGTAGGTTACTCTGCTACTGGCGCGGTTTATCGACACCTGTTTGTCTTCCAGGGGCTGCCTAAGTGCCTCTAGAGACGAACGTGGGTACTCGGGTAATTCATCTAAAAACAATACACCGTGATGTGCTAGGCTAATTTCACCAGGTTGAGGGCGGGTGCCGCCCCCTATTAACGATGTACGGCTAGCCGTATGGTGCGGCGATCTAAATGGCCTATCCACAACAACTTCGTCAGTGGTTTCGCCAGATAGTCCGTATAGCTTGGTAACTGATATAGTCTCATCTGCAGTAAGCGGAGGGAGCAGCGAAACTAGTGTTTTGGCTAGCATAGTTTTTCCTGCGCCGGGTGGGCCAGTCAATAGGATGTTGTGATGTCCTGCTGCGGCAATAGTAAGCGCTCTCTTTGCCTTCTCTTGACCGTGAATATCATCTATTAGTGGATTTGACTTCGAGGCTTTAGTCGCCTTACTTACCACAGGGCGGTGCTCTGGTGATGAATATTCGTTTAGTTTGCGTTCTTTCTTTAGGTGTAAAAAAAGATCAGAGATACTGGAGACCGGTACTATTGATATACCTTGGACTAGACTGGCTTGTTTTGCGTTAGGTTCTGGCATGTAAACCACAGAGAAACCATTGTCTCGAGCGGTCTCAGCCACAGATACAGCTCCACGTATAGGCCTGATGGCGCCGCTTAGAGCAAGTTCACCTACGAATACTGAATCTTTTACCTCGGAGTCTCTCAGCTGGCCACTTGCTACCAGTATAGCTATGGCAATAGGGACGTCGAAAAGCGCACCGTCCTTTGGCAGCTCAGCAGGTGCCAGGTTTACCACGATTTTCTTGGCAGGAAATTCCAGCAGCGAATTAGTAATCGCGCTTCGTACGCGCTCTCGCGCCTCATCCACTGCCTTGCCGCCCAATCCAACAATTTGCAAAGAGGGTAGTCCGTTCTTGATATCAACCTCCACCTCTATTAATCGCCCCTCAAATCCGATGGGTGCGACAGAGGGTATCTTCGATACATTTGCCATAAATACATTAAACCACGACTGTTAATTCCTTCCAAAATAGGATATAATAAACAGTGGTCGTATGGGGCTGAATATAGCTTTAGACGGTTGGATTTTAACAAGGTATTCTGCAAGTCGAATTTGCACGTACGCATATCTTTTAACTGCAAACACAGTTACTAGCAAACTCAAGGGCGCTGTCGCTAGCCTAGCTAGCGCATTCCGCGCACCTGCTTTTGCGCCAGCATTGGTTTAATACCTATGCCATCCATTCATTGTAGCGACAGGCGGTGAGTTTGGGTGTTATATTTATGTCGCTTGCCGTATCAAGAGCAGCAGTCTTGGTGTGGGACTTTACTCTGCGTAACGAGACTGGTATTTTAGTCTATTTTCATAGCCATGATCGTTATAAAATTTTAAACTAGACTAAGCTTGTAGATGAATATCAGGTTACCAGTCGGACCCGGGGGCAGTACCCGGCAGCTCCACCAATTGAAATTGAGACCATATAATATTGAGCTTTGTTAACCACGAATTTGCAAAAAAATAAAAAACAACCGCCTGCGAGGAACGGTTGTTTTATTATTGTGGAGTTGTTTTAGATAATTTTTATTTTTGGCTTCTGTACAATTTATTTATTCAGAAGCTACCCCTATAATATGACGTGAAAACGTTTATGTCAATAACTTTATCGAAAATTGTCTAAGTAAAAAACACTACGATTTATGAGCTTTTTACGTATTAGAGACTACAGCCTGCTTGTGACTGGGCTATCTGCCTGAGCGACTGGTTGAGTTAATGTAAAACTTGGTTGCGTGTGGCGACGTAATTTAGCCTAGGCGACTTTGCGGAGACATAGTTGGCATAAAGTGGCAGTTCTGCGATAAAGCTGGCGGTAGATTTTCACATTAGGGTATGCTGGTCGTCTGGGGAGTGGCCTGTCTAGGTAGGAGTGCAGCCTGCTGCCTTGATAGCTGGGTAAGTGATCTGAAAGGGTGGGGCGATACATAGAAAGGAGTCTGCTGCGCGACGAACCTGATAAAGATTGTAAGTTAGTGTCTGCGCTTGAGTTGGTATACATTTACTGTGACTTAGTTTTTGATAGCATCAAATATTAATTCAGGCATGGGTGTATTTTATTATTGTGTTGAGTAGCCGTACAGCGTGGCTATTTGGGGCGCTGTGCGGCTGGCTTGCCGCAATATTGATTGACTCACGGGACAACCGTGGCGCGTAGGTATGTTGTGATTATATCGAATCAAAAGGGTCTTGAGTCAGCGAAATTCCGCGGTATATATGCTCTATACGTATCGAAACCTAAATTAAAATACAATATTTACAACATATATAATAAATACAACATTGACTAAAAACAGATGTAGGAATACCGTAATTAAGAAATTTATGTTATTTACACATCGATATATGTTGACATAAAGCCGTATAGCTGCTAGTATAGACATAAGCTTTTAAGAAAAACAAAAAAGCCAAAACCTTAACAATCCAAACAACCAACAAGCAAACTGACGCAAGCACATGGTGTCGTTGATTCTACGGAAAATCGGCGACGAAACTGTACGGGTATACTTAATTTTTGGGCGTTTAAAACGCTCACGCACCTTTGTATATTTTGTACTACAGCTGTTGCGTTGCCGACGCTCCGCTGAATTTTCAGTCGTTGAGCATACATGGATGTTAGTACCCATGTGCTGAGTTAATCCTTACTTTTGATGACATAAGTAGACATAAGTAATGAAAATACTCAGCGCATGCTGCGGAAAACTCCAACACCTTGTTGCCCCAGCAATATGCTGGAGCGGTCAGTTGTCTCGAGCGGCAGATCGCTATACGAGCACGCGCCAAACTTTATTTTTTTCGGCGGATGTAGCAAATATAGCATCATGGTTTGTCGCTCAGACTTCCTTGTAAAGGCTGGCTGTAGCCTGATACACTGTGGGTATGATGATACATAGAGTCACTATACTTGCAGCGTTAGTAGCTACCGCCATACTTGGCCTAATCGTTCAGTCTACTACACCTCAAGTAGTGGGACCAGGCGGCATCTTAGCCGTCTTTTTTTTGTTGTATATTATACTTACAGCGGTAATTATGTACGTTATTATTGCGCTCAATCAGATCAGTCGCGACATAGGCGGTCATATATCGTTGCGTAAGCCGGTTGAAGTTTTGCCAGCCGCACACTCACTATATTACTCTTCAGTACTTGCGCTTGGGCCGATACTGATACTCGGTATGGGATCTGTGGGCAAGTCGGGCGTGGCGGAATGGGCGCTGGTTGCATTATTTATGGCAGTAGCCGTCTTTTACTTGCGTAAGCGGCTCTAATTTTATTAAAAATCGTGATATACTGACAGATATGGAATCAAGTCCGGTAGAGCGAAGTCCATCCCTAAATCCTGCTGAGTACAGTCCAGTAACTCAATCCCAGGAAGTCAGTCCTGATACCACCAGTCCTTATGAGCGTGAAGCACAGGCTGGCGAGAGGGCGGCTAATCCTGTTTCGAGTGTGCCGCCTGCTACTCCGCTACCACCTCAGCTACCACAGGCGGTTAATCAGCAGGCCGGAGACGACGCTACATCGGTAACCGATGACAACTTAGGCCCGGCCGTAGCCAATGATGACGACTTGATCGAGAAGGAGTGGGTAGACCAGGCGAAGAAGATTATAGCTCAGACAAGAGATGATCCGCATGCACAGGAGGCACAGGTGGGGCGACTCCAGGAGGATTATCTCCAGAAACGGTATGGAAAAACACTCGGGAGCTCCGAGTGAGAGGTGTATAAGCGGTGGGTGTGATAATTGGTGTGGTATTTTTTACACTGCTAGTTTTGGGCGGTGCATTTTTTGTGTACTGGAAGTATCAGGGGATTTTAAGAGAGCAGAAAAATTTTGAGCGTGGCTTAAAGATGGTTCCAATGGTGATTCATCTACCGCCAGAGAGTGATGATATAGAGGCTGGAGGCAGAGATCAGCGTGATCTTACTGAGGAGGTGCTAAGTCAAGCTCAGGTTATGTACAATGTCATATCTAGCACGGCTACTCGTGGCTTTAAAAGCAAGATATACGGGCAAAGACATATTTCTTTTGAAATAGTGGCACGTGAAGGGCTGGTGTTTTACTACGCAGTGGTGCCGGTCGTACTTGTAGATGTCATTCGCCAGGCAATTGCTGCTGCATATCCTTCGGCAAGGCTAGAAGAGGTGAAAGATCATACAGTATTTAGCGATGTGGGCAAGATAAGCGGGACTATTGGGGGTGAGTTTACTCTGCGACGTGAGTCATACCTGCCGATTGCTACCTATACGGAAACTAAACGCGATGCTATGCGTGCCTTGCTAAATGCACTGTCGTCTGCAAATCGTGAAGATGGTATAGGAATCCAGTTTTTGATTAGGCCTGCCGATGATGGGTGGGTTAAGAGGTCTACTGCAGCGGCTGACAAGATTACAAAAGGCAAGGGGAAGAAGACAGGTATATCCGCCATAATATCCCCCGGGGACATCATGGAGGCTCTCTGGAAGCCACCAGAAGCTCAGGGTAAGGAAGAAAAAATTGAGGACAGGCAACTTACATCGCTTGAACGAGCTAAAGTTGAAGCAATCGAGGATAAGACCAGGTATCCTGGCTATGAGGTTTTGATTCGTGTTGTTGTATCATCCAACACCGCAGCACGCTCTCAGACGTTACTAAAAAACGTTGTATCGTCCTTTTCTCTATTTGATTCACCGAGCTATAATGGATTTAAGTTTGCTACTACGAGAAATATAGAAGAATTGGTGACGGCCTATATATTTCGCTTCTTCCCCCAGTCGGTTAATCAGAATATATTAAATAGTGTTGAATTGGCTACGGTTTTTCATCTTCCAGATCAATCAAACATACCAACTTCTCAAGTTCAAAGACAGAAGGCGAAGCAGGTCGATGGGCCTACTCAAGTGATGGACGAGGGTGTATTGCTCGGCTATAACGAGTTCCGTGGCACTAAGAAGCCTATTAGGCTAAGTACAAACGATCGCCGTCGCCATAGCTACATAATTGGACAGACTGGTACGGGTAAGTCTGTATTGCTTGAAAATATTGCCTACCAGGATATGATGGACGGCCGCGGGTTCGCTTTTGTCGATCCTCATGGCGATTCTGTAGAGGCGTTGCTTGCTAAGGTTCCAAAAGAGAGGGTTGAGGATATTATTTACTTCAATCCTGGAGATATGACAAATCCAATTGGGCTTAATATGTTTGAGTTTGAGAACCCCGACCAGAAGGATTTCTTAGTCCAAGAAGCTATCAGTATGCTGTATGGACTATATGACCCGGGGCATACGGGTATTGTGGGGCCACGCCTGGAGCATATATTCCGCAACGCAGCACTACTTTTGATGAGTGATCCTCAGGGCGGTACATTTATTGACATACCTAAGATTTTGGTTGATCAGGAATTTATGAAAAGTAAACTGAAATACGTTACCGACCAGACCGTACTTGATTTCTGGACCAAGGAATGGCCTGCGTCACAAAGGTCTAATGAGGCAGGAGAGGTCGTTAGCTGGGTGGTTGCAAAATTTGGTCCATTTCTATCAAACGATGCAATGCGTAACATTATAGGGCAGACGAAATCTGGGTTTAATTTGCGGGATATTATGGATAACAGAAAAATCTTGCTAGTGAATTTATCCAAGGGTAGAATGGGAGAATTTAATTCGAAACTGCTAGGTATAGTATTTATAATGCGATTTCAGGCGGCCGCTATGAGCCGTGCAGATATACCAGAAAGCGAGCGAGTAGACTTTTCACTGTTTGTAGACGAGTTTCAAAACTTTGCCACTGATAGTTTCGAGTCTATTTTGTCTGAGGCGCGTAAATATCGCTTAAATTTGGTTCTAGGTAATCAGTTTATGGCGCAGTTGACCGAAAAAATACGCGAAGCAATTATCGGTAACGTAGGTACACTTATTAGTGGCCGTATTGGTCTAACTGATGCCGAGCTAATGGCTAAGGCATATAGTCCGGTTTTTGAATCAGAGGACTTAACTAAGATGCCAAACCACCAATCTGTAAGTATCGTACAGATTGGTGGTGTTCCATCGGCACCGTTTAGTATGTCATGGATACCGCCTATGGGAGAGGGTAATCCTAAATTAAGGGATGCCTTGAAGCGGCTATCGTCTGCCAAATATGGCAAGCCTCGTGCGGTCGTAGAGAAGGAGATATTCGATAGATTGGGCTACGCAGACAGAGATAAAGGTCCTGGTTTTGGTAGTGCAATGTCGGGCAGGCCAGGCGCGATGCGACCGATTCCAGGAGGGGGTAATTCATCTTTTCTTGATGAGTGGCTAGCAAAAAGACAGCAGCTAGGGGGTCCGCAGAGGCAAGGTGGGGCGGCGCAGCAGCAAGTGAAGCCGTCAGGCCAAAGTCAAGCTTTGAATCCACCTCAGCAGCAAGCTATAGCCCCGTCTAGCGGCGCTATAATGGACGGTGCAGGACGGCAGCAGGCTTCTGCTTCCGCCCCTATGCACAATCCAGCTATAACAACAGCACCAGCAGTGCCACCTGTAGGCTTAGATATGAGCACAGAGAGTGCAGTTTCCTTAGGTACTGTCAGTAGCAGTAATGATAAATTAGATCTAAAGGGCGACCAGTCACAAGACCAGCCCGATAAAGAGGTTAAAATATCTTTACGCTAGTGGGGTAAAGATATTTATTAGATGCCAGGGAAGGCGTGTTGGATTTATCTTTAGTAGTCTGCAGATAATAGTAGGCCTACACTGCGGCTCGTCTATCTCTATGTGCCTGAATGAAGTTTATCGTTTTCCAGTTGCCATTATTCGCGTGTAGTCGAATATGATGCCGATCAGCCATCCTATTATAAAAGCTGCGATACTTTCAAAGCCAGATAGGGGGTGTCCAGCGTAACTAGCCCATGCGTAGAGAGATCCAGTCAGGAAAAATGCAGCTACAGACCCAGAGAGTATGGCGTTTGGTCGTGCAATTGTTGATCCAGTTACATTACTAACTTTCTCTATGGCAGGATTATGAATTACCTTGGAAAAGGCCTTGCTAGGTGCTGACAGCTGACTTTGCACTCGCTTCATTTCTTTGTTGAATGCCGCTTTTTGGCTGCGAGGCTGACGGCTTAGCTGCTCTCTACGCTTTTCATATGCAAGTTTGTCTTCTTGCTCTTTCCTAGACTCCTTCTCGTGGCTACGTGCAAGCTCTTGAGCCTCCTTGCTCCTCTCTGAGACACTTTTCTCTGGAGAGCGCTGCTCAAGCGCTTCATTCCGCTTAGCTTCTAGTTCTTTTCGTCGCTCATCGCCAGATCGTTCGAGGTTGCGAGAATTGTACTTCTCGGACGCTTTTGTGTTTAATCGTTCTGCCATGTTTAGTTACCCCCCCTTATAGTATTTATATTGCACCTGCGTGGACATCACGTCGCACCAAGCGAACCTCTGTTCCTAATTGTCGAGCACGTGCGTAGAAGAATACGACTACAGCTAGTAGTGCGCCACCGAATATCATGTTCTCAGTAGGTCCGGTGTGCGGTAGCTCGCTGACAGTAGACTCTACGACTTGCTTAACCACGGGGCAGTCTACTTTGATGTCGACAGAGTTGCCAAAAGTGTTGGTCATTACACAATCGTATGAAGACTGATCACTTGTGCCCATGTTCGTAGATGGTATCGGGTCAAGGACTTGCACTACAAATGTACGCGACTCTTTTTGTCCTGCGCCAACTACAACTTCACCCCAGCTCAGTTTCTTAGTGTTCTCGTCGTATTTACCGCCACCGTAATCTATAAGCCTTGCGTACTGTAATACGTCGTTAAGTGACTCGGTCATTACTGCCTTATCTTCTGCTAGACCGACGTTCTCAACAGTGACAGTGTAGGAAATCTTATCGCCTGCTCTAGCTAGAGTCTTGCTTGCGTCGTCGTTTCCGTGGGTTAAGTTTGCTGCTGTTTTTGTACTTATCAGTTCAGCACTACATTTTGGATCTTTAATCCATAGCTTTGGATCATCAGGGCAGGGCTGACAGTCTGGATGATCAACCGGCAACTGATTGTTGTATGGGCAAACGCCTGGCTGTGGGATGCTAAACTTAGTTGCACATGCTGCACTTGTACGATCTCCCATTGAAGTTGCTACCGTAACCTGGGTAGTGTATTCGCCGGGCTTTAACTCTATAGTAGGTGCAGTTGCTGACGTGCCTGTTTGGTTAACTTTTTCTTGCTTAACTACTTTGCCGTTTTTATCCTTTACAACAAAGGTGTAGCTAATTATCTTTGCACCACCTTGGGCTCTAGCTTCGGCTTCTAGTGATACTGAGTTGCTACCAACAATCTCTGCAGATAGGCTAGTGCAGTAAGTAATTGGTGCTGTAGGATCTCCTACGATAGATATAACAGTCGTGCAGGCTGGGCCAGTGCGATTACCGAGTGAGGTCGCTACCGTAACCTGGGCAGTGTAATCACCTGGAGCTAGATCGAAGGCTGGAGCTGACGCGCTTAGGCTCTTGCTGGCTACCTTTACCTGCTTAACCACCTTACCGGCTTTGTCTTTTACTGTGAATGTATAGCTAGATATAGCTCCGCCGTGCTCGGCTAAGGCATTTGCATTTAGTGTTACAGTTCTTTTATTCACTTTGGCCGATAGTGAAACACATTCTGTTACTGGCTCTGGGGTAGGAGGATCTTCCTTTTTGGGGACTGTAAATTCACCAATACAGTTTTTATTAGATACATCTCCGATCGACGTCTTAACTAGTAGGGTTACTTTATAGCTTCCCGGAGTAGATTGCTTGTATTCGAAGGAGTGTTTTTCTTTGGTGTGATTAAAGCTTCTCGTAGCTAATACTTTACCCGATCCGTCCTTAATGCTGTATATGTATCTATTTATTTTCGCACCAGCTTTAACATCAGCGACAGAAGCGATTTTGAATGTTGTATCGTTAATTTTTTGCACGGTCAGATTTTTACATAGCGCAGCTTTAATGATCTTAAATTCCTTGGAGCAATCTGGAGATGTCTTCTGGCCGAGCGATGATAGAACGGTTACTGATGCCCTATAGGTTGCAGGATCTTTTTGAGTGTAATCATAGCTAGAGCTCGTTTTCGATGTCTGAATAGTCTTCTTGGTCACTTTACCGGTCTTGGCGGATCGGATAGTGAACTCATAGCCCCGAATATTGGCGCCATCTTTCTTGCTAGCCCTAGCCTCAAGGCGTATTTTTATAGGCGACAGTCGGCTAATAGCTAGCTTTTCGCATGCTACGGCAGGGTTGAGTTTTTTTGGTGGTTTAGGTTGTTTTTTGGTTATTAGGTTGCCGCAGTCTAGCTTAATTGCGAACCAGCCAAATTTTTTCGAATTACCTTCGATTACATTGTATGGTGGGTTGCCTGCAGTCAAGCGCAGTGGGCGATTATAAAATGTCAGACCGTCAAAACTGTAAGCTTTCTCTCCCTGTGCAGGACTGTAAAGGCTTGTGAGTGACCAGTTATATTTGCCGGCCACTTCGTTCTTTTTGATCTTGCCTCTCTTTGTGTTAGCAATTTCAGCGCGTGTGATTCCTAGGTTATTAAACAAATCCTTTATATGGTTTGTATTTTTATCATAGTGAGCCAAGAATCCGGCCTTATCTGGGACTCCACCTCTAATCATGTCGGCAGAGCTAGCGGCATTTGCGGCCTCGGGTGGTGAGAATACCACTAATGACTGAACCACTAAGGCAAGGGCGGTGAAAATTAAGCCCAAGCGGCGTGTAAACTCCTCTTTACGAAGCCTCTTTGCGTAGAAGCTGAGTTGTCCAACCAAGCTAGGGCTGAACGCTAAATTTGATACAATTTTGCGAAACATGGCCAATCGTTCCTTCTTTTTATTTGTTTGGTTTAATAAAACGTACGTTGTTTACCTCAAGATTAGCATAAGTATTGTATTCAATGCAAGCACTTGAGTGAATACAAATAGTTCGATATAATAGTATGAGTGTAAATACCGAATTGTCTGAGAGGATAGAGGGGAATATGACAAAACAGACAGGCGACTCGTATGACGGGTCACAGATTCAAGTTTTAGAAGGACTTGAGCCGGTGCGCAAGCGACCGGGGATGTATATTGGGAGCACTGGCTACGACGGTGTTCATCATCTTATCAAAGAAATAGCAGATAACTCGGTGGATGAGGCTATCGCTGGGTTTGCCACCAGAGTCGATATAAGAGTCCTAGAGGACGGTGGAATAACCATATCGGATGATGGTCGAGGTATACCTATCGACAAGCATGCCAAAACTGGTCTATCTACCCTAGAGACCGTGTTGACTATACTTCATGCCGGAGGAAAGTTTGGCGGCGGAGGCTATAAAGTCTCGAGCGGTCTACATGGTGTTGGCTCGAGTGTAGTTAATGCCCTGTCCTCTAGGTTTATAGCCGAAGTTGTGCGAAAGGGTGAGCTCTACAGGATAGAATTCGAAAGAGGTGCTACAGTAAAGCCGCTAAAGAAAGTTGGCAAGACAGACCGTCCAAACGGCACGTCCATTACATTTTATCCAGACGATACTATATTTAAAGAGACTACAGAGTTTGATTACAAGTGGATTGTGAACTATCTTCGCCACCAAGCATATTTGACTAAGGGTATATTTACTGCTGTCGTTGACGAAAGAACTGGGGATCGGCGGGCATTTTATTTTGAGGGCGGAATTCAGAGCTATGTAAAACACCTGAATGCCGGCAAGGATGTCTTGGCTGAAGCTCCTTTCTACGTAGAGAGGCAGGTAGAGGATTCTGTGGTTGAGGTAGCTGTCCAGTACAATGATAGTTTTGCTGAGACGGTCAAGCCTTTTGCCAATAACGTCCTTACTCCGGATGGAGGCACTCATCTAGTCGGTTTCAGGGCGGCTATGACACGTGCAATAAATGATTACGCTCGCAAGAATAATCTACTAAAAGAAAAAGAGGAAAATCTTAGCGGTGACGACATTCGTGAGGGTTTGACGGCAATTATACTAGTTAAGCTTCCCGATCCGCAGTTTGAGGGTCAAACAAAAAACAAGCTTGGCAATCCAGAAGTGCGTCGGTATGTAGAGCAAGTAATGAATGAGTACTTTAGCTACTACCTGGAAGAGAATCCATCTGTTGCAAAGAAGATGGTTATGAAGGGTGTACTGGCTGCACGTGCACGTAAGGCTGCTCGTGCTGCACGCGATAATGTACTGAGAAAAGGTGCGCTAGATGGACTAAATATGGCCAAGAAGCTAGCCGACTGCTCAAGCAAGAACGCCGCTGAGTCTGAGCTGTACATAGTAGAGGGTGACTCAGCCGGTGGGTCGGCCAAGTCTGGTCGCGACAGTCGCACACAGGCCATCCTGCCACTTAGGGGGAAGGTTTTGAACGTCGAGAGGGCTCGTTTAGACAGGATGCTCCAGAATAACGAAATCGTTAACCTTATCCAAGCTATGGGTGTGGGTATCAGCGATCAGTTTGACATATCTGGACTGCGCTATCACCGGATTATAATCATGACTGACGCTGATGTCGACGGTAGTCACATTGCTACGCTTTTGATGACCTTCTTCTTCCGTTATATGCGAGAGGTTGTCGAGGGCGGTCATATATACCTAGCAAAACCACCACTATTTCTACTAAAGGCTAGTGGCAACAAACGTTGGTACGCCTACAGCGATGAAGAGAGGGATAATATAATGCAAAACCTTATTGCCGAGCGTCGCGAACGAGGTGCAAAGATAGATGAAGGTGATCCGTTATGGAAGCAGGCAGGTCTGAGCGACATACAGCGCTACAAGGGTCTTGGTGAGATGGATGCCGAGCAGCTTTGGGATACAACCATGAATCCAGAAAACCGTGTATTAGTGCAGGTAAAAATAGAAGATGCCGAGCAAGCAGACTCAATATTCTCCAGACTGATGGGCGATGAGGTGGAGACGCGCAGAACCTTCATACAGTCACGAGCTCAGTTTGCAAACCTCGAGGAATTGGACGTATAGATATGGAAGATAATACAGTAAAACCAAATGAAGGCATTAATGAAGGTGCTGCTGTGGCGGATGTTACACACTCGAAGCTAGTCGAAAACCGAACTGTCGAGAGTGTTATGGAAGATAGCTTCTTCCGCTACTCGATGAGCGTAATCATTGACCGCGCCCTGCCAGATGTTCGCGATGGGCTAAAGCCGGTACACCGCCGAATTCTATACACAATGAACCGCGATGGCCTGCGTGCCGGTGCAAAGTATCGCAAGAGCGCGACAGTCGTGGGTGCCGTAATGGGTGATTACCACCCGCACGGAGACGGTGCTATCTATGATTCAATGGTGCGATTGGCTCAAGACTGGTCTATGCGCTATCTAATGGTAGACGGTCAAGGTAACTTTGGCTCGATGGATGGGGATCCGCCAGCTGCTATGCGTTATACAGAGGCTCGCATGACTCGTCCATCTGAAGAGATGCTTGCGGATATCGATAAAGATACAGTAGATTTCCGTGACAACTACGATGGCAGCAAGCAAGAGCCTGTAGTTCTACCGGCTAAGCTGCCCAACCTACTACTAAATGGCCAGATCGGTATCGCTGTAGGTATGGCTACTAATATTCCACCGCATAATCTCGGAGAGTTAGTGGATGCCACAGTTGAGCTCATAGATAATAAAGAGGCAACAATCGATGACCTACTGAAGCACGTGAAGGGACCGGATTTCCCAACAGGCGCTACTGTATATGGTGGTGCGCCAATGAAGCAGGCGTATCAAACTGGTAGGGGCAGTGTAACAATTCGTGCCGTTGCCGAAATTGAAGAGACCAAGCGTGGGCGCCACCAGATTGTGGTGACCGAGGTTCCATATGCTGTAAATAAGTCTACACTTATAGAAAAGATAGCTGATTTAGTAAAAGATAAAAAAATCACTGCAATTAGCGATCTTCGTGATGAGAGCGCTAGAGGTAGCGTAAGGGTTGTTATTGAGCTAAAGAAGGATGCATATCCAAAGAAGGTACTTAATCAGCTATATAAACTAACGGCTCTACAGACTAGTTACCACTTTAATATGCTGGCGCTTGTAGACGGTATTCAGCCGCGAGTACTTGGCCTACAGGAGATACTGAGTGAATTCATAAAGCATCGCCAGAAGGTTGTTCGTCGCCGGACTGAGTATGAACTGGGCAAGGCAAAGGACAGGGCGCACATCCTGGAGGGTTACAAAATAGCCCTAGACCATATAGACGAGGTTATAAAAACAATCCGCGCGAGCAAGACTCAAGATGAGGCTGAGGCTAGCTTGATCAAGAAGTTTAAGCTTAGCGAGATTCAGGCCAAGGCTATTCTGGCTATGCAGCTTCGTCGCCTAACTGGACTTGAGCGTGAAGCAATCGAAAACGAATTAAAAGAGTTGTTGGCGCTGATAGAACGCCTTGAGGCTATTTTGGCTGATGAAAACGAAATATTGAATATCATTAAAACAGAGCTTCTTGAAATGAAAGAGAAGTATTCCGATGAGCGACGTAGTAATATTATCAACCACGAGCTTGGCAAGTTTAGTGACGAGGAGCTAATCCCAGATCAAGAGAGTGTTATATTATTTACAACACAGAACTACATAAAGAGAACTCTCGCTAGCGAGTATCGTCGTCAGAACCGCGGCGGCAAAGGTAAGCGCGGTATCACCACAAAGGATGAAGATGGAATTGCGCAGCTGATACCTACCAGTACTCATGATTGGCTGCTATTCTTTACTAATTTTGGACGCGTATTCCGCTTAAAGGCATATGAAGTTCCTTCTGGTAGCCTACAGGCTAAAGGTGTGGCGGTAGTTAATCTACTTCAGCTCCAGCCTGAAGAGAAAATTACATCAATCATTCGGCGCAGTAAAAACGCTGATGATAATGGATTCCTATTTATGGCTACAAAGAAGGGGACTGTAAAAAAGACTCCATTAAAAGACTACAGCAATATACGGACTAATGGGTTGATAGCCATAAAGCTAGATGATGGTGACGAACTGCGCTGGATAAAACGTACAAATGGCGACAACGATGTAATAATATCTACATCGGCAGGGCAGGCCGTACGATTCAATGAGTCGGACGTTCGACCTATGGGTAGATCTGCTCGTGGTGTTCGTGGTGCTAGATTGCGACCGAACGACTGGGTAGTGGGTATGGATGTGGTGACCGATTCCGATCAGACCCTACTCGTGATAAGTGAAAAGGGCTTTGGCAAAAAGACCAAGGTTGATCATTTCCCAAGCCACAAGAGGGGCGGCGTAGGTGTGAAAGCCGCAGTCGTAACTGCTAAAACTGGTCCAATCATATCAGTCAGGAGTATTGATTCAGATATGGGCGAGGCACTTTTGATATCGAAAGCAGGCCAGACTATACGCCTAAGCTTGGATGACATAAAGATGCTTGGGCGGACTACGCAGGGTGTAACTGTAATGCGACTGTCTGCAGATGATATAGTTTGCTCCATAGGATTCTTGCCAAAGCCAGACGAATCAACGAGTGAGAGTGAGTCCTAAGTATGGATACTTTGTCACCATATCTATTAGCGGTGATGGCGGGGTGGATCATCGCTCAGGGTGCAAAATATATACTTGTAGCCTTGAGGAACCGAAACTTTGATCATATTAGACAGTTATATTTATCTGGAAATATGCCGAGTGCTCATAGCGCCACTACAGTTGCATTGGCTACTGTAGTGGGACTAAAGGATGGAATAGACTCGGCTATATTCAGTGTTGCGGCACTATTTGCAGCAGTCGTAATGTATGATGCGATTATGGTACGACGATCTGTTGGCGAACAGGGAACGGCCCTTCAGGAGTTAATACGTGCGGCAGCAAAGAATAAACGAGTAGTTATACCCAGGGCAGCCAAGGGGCACACCCCGCTAGAGGTCTTGGTCGGTGCACTCTTGGGCGTGGCTATTGGTGTGGTTGTTTTTATAACTACAATATAGTTGCAAATAGGTGTTGACTACTGGTGACATTTTCGATATGATTGTAAAAGTCTGGTTGCAAAAGTTTAACACTTTTTAAAACGCAACGCCTACTGCGAGGCTAATATAACAGATGTGAACGTTAACAGTTTAATTGTGCAATTTTTGATAATTAATTTTATCATTTGATTTATATTTATATAATTCAACATCGTCAGTCTATTTTTTGAGTAGATTGTTTCTTTTATGAAACTTTTAACACTCTAACAGACGTTAAGCTTACTTTTGCTCCGAAAGGAAAAGAGTAGACCGCGCGTTCGAATTTATATTCGATGCAAGGTGTGATGAAGCGAAACCTTGGTTTTGCCTCATGGGTGAAGCGTTATTTTTTGGAGAGTTTGATCCTGGCTCAGGATGAACGCTGGCGGCGTGCCTAATACATGCAAGTCGAGCGCCCCTTTAAGAGGTGATAATCGAACGATTGTCGGTTCCTATGGGGAGCGGCGGACGGCTGAGTAACGCGTGGGAACGTGCCCCAAAGTGAGGGATAACTGCTCGAAAGGGTAGCTAATACCGCATATGGTCTTCGGATTAAAGTATTTATACGCTTTGGGAGCGGCCCGCGTCGGATTAGCTTGTTGGTGAGGTAAAGGCTCACCAAGGCGACGATCCGTAGCTGGTCTGAGAGGATGATCAGCCAGACTGGGACTGAGACACGGCCCAGACTCCTACGGGAGGCAGCAGTAAGGAATCTTCCACAATGGGGGCAACCCTGATGGAGCAACGCCGCGTGCAGGACGAAGGCCTTCGGGTTGTAAACTGCTTTTATAAGTGAGGAATATGACGGTAACTTATGAATAAGGATCGGCTAACTACGTGCCAGCAGCCGCGGTCATACGTAGGATCCGAGCGTTATCCGGAGTGACTGGGCGTAAAGAGTTGCGTAGGCGGTTAGTTAAGTGAATAGTGAAACCTGGAGGCTCAACCTTACAGACTATTATTCAAACTGGCTAACTCGAGAGTAGCAGAGGTAACTGGAATTTCTGAAGTAGGGGTAATATCCGTAGATATCAGAAGGAACACCAATGGCGTAGGCAGGTTACTGGGCTATTTCTGACGCTAAGGCACGAAAGCGTGGGGAGCGAACCGGATTAGATACCCGGGTAGTCCACGCCGTAAACGATGGATACTAGCTGTGGGGGGTATCGACCCCTTCCGTAGCGAAGCTAACGCGTTAAGTATCCCGCCTGTGGAGTACGGCCGCAAGGCTAAAACATAAAGGAATTGACGGGGACCCGCACAAGCGGTGGATCATGTTCTTTAATTCGATGCTAAACGAAGAACCTTACCAGGGCTTGACATCCAGGGAATTTCTACGAAAGTAGTTAGTGCCTTTTGGAACCCTGTGACAGATGATGCATGGCCGTCGTCAGCTCGTGTCGTGAGATGTTTGGTTAAGTCCATCAACGAGCGCAACCCTTGTGATTAGTTGTATTTTTCTAATCAGACTGCCCCGGTAACGGGGAGGAAGGAGGGGATGATGTCAGGTCAGTATTTCTCTTACGTCCTGGGCTAGAAACGTGATACAATGGCAAGTACAATGCGCAGCGAAGCCGCGAGGTGAAGCAAATCGCACCAAAGCTTGTCCCAGTTCGGATAGGAGGCTGAAACTCGCCTCCTTGAAGTCGGAATCGCTAGTAATCGCAAGTCAGCAAATTGCGGTGAATACGTTCCCGGGTCTTGTACACACCGCCCGTCAAACCATGAAAGTGACCAACACCCGAAGTCCGATTCGTCGGCCTAAGGTGGGGGGCATGATTGGGGTTAAGTCGTAACAAGGTATCCGTAGCGGAAGCTGCGGATGGATTACCTCCTTTCTAGGGAGAATATATGCCAGCTAATCAAGAAATTATTAGCTGAGCTAGGTCGGTCTTTTGATAAGGTTTGAGCTTACTTATCAATTTAACCCTTCGGGGTAAGACGAAGTTCAAACGCGGATTGAGATGGATTGCACAATTAAGTTGTTAACATAAAATACCCAGTCGTAGTTACTGGGTATTTTTATTGCTATGAACAAATTCTATCTATCTATTAAAGAAAAAGCTAAATACCCATTCAAATATCAATGTGTGAAAGTTTAACATTACTATAAATCCGACGCCACACGCTATCAAACCGGCTAGCTTATATCGGTCGTAGTCGACTACACCGCTACCCATACCGTCGGCGATTTGCTGGTAGTATCGCACCAAAACAGCACCTGCTATAACTATAACTATTCCGAAAAGGAAGGTGCCAAATGAAAATTCGTAATTCATATCCCTAGTATACTCTTGTTTAGTCATTCATTCTACGGTAAAATGTGATAAGTCTTTTCAAAAATACCAAGAGAAGTACCTTATTGTAATGGGGCGTTAGCTCAGTTGGCTAGAGCACCTGCTTTGCAAGCAGGGGGTCCGGGGTTCGAGTCCCCGACGCTCCACCATTTTATATGGGGTGAATCAGGCTTCGGTCTGTTTTCACTCCACCACAAGCTTTGTGGGGCTATAGCTCAGCTGGTTAGAGTGCGTCACTGATAATGACGAGGTCGATGGTTCGAGTCCACCTAGCCCCACCACAAAGTTCGTGAGATAATATATTCTATGGGCGCTTAGCTCAGTTGGCTAGAGCATCTCGTTTACACCGAGAGGGTCGGGGGTTCGAGTCCCTCAGCGCCCACCATAGAAAAACACCCTGTGATTTTAAGCAGGGTGTTTTTCTATGGCATTTACACAAGTAAAGAAACGCAGATGAGAGTATACTAAGTGTTATGAGATCATTGGTCCGTACAGTATCACGTCTGGTTTATAGGAACTGCGTAAAGCCGCTATTCTTTCGTATGTCGCCAGATGATGCACATGATTTAGTTCTGGGTATTATGACGAAAAGCCAGCGTTTTTGGGTTGTAAGGAAAATTATCCAAGCTATGTGGGCTGGGCCTAAAAAAAGCTCAGCCGTCAGGGATATTTGTGGAGTAAAGTTCAGCAACCCGATAGGCATAGCAGCTGGATTTGATAAAAATGCCGTAACGCTACCTTTTCTTAATTCGATAGGGTGCGGCTTTGTAACCGCCGGCTCTGTAACGCTAAGACTTCGGCCAGGTAATGAGAAGCCCTGGTTTCATCGATTGCCAGAGTCGGGCAGTATCATTGTGCATGCCGGCTTGCCAAACAAGGGCATTAATGAGGTGGCTCGAAACATTAAAAACAATAGAGACAATATTGGCAGCATGGTTACCATCTTATCAGTGGCGGTTGTGGCTCAATCGGCCGGTCATACCACAGAGAGTGCAATAGATGACGCTATAGAGGTTATGGAGAGAATAAGTAGGGATGAGCTGGCAGATATGGCAGAGGTTAATATATCGTGTCCAAACGCCAACGACGATCAGCCGTTCACCCAGCCAGGTATGCTGGAGAAGCTACTAAAAGCTATTGATAAACTAGAATATCCGCTACCAGTATTCATAAAAATGCCAAGTAAATCATGGGAAAAATTCGAAAAATTAATCGATATTATACTGAAGCATAATGTTCAGGGTGTAAGTATAGCTAATCTAACAACCTCTAGGGGTATTGATCTAAAGGACACAATACCTGATGGAGTGCACGGAGGTCTAAGTGGTCAGCCGTGCTTTGAGCGGAGTAATGAGTTGATAGAAAAAACTCGAAAGAAATGTGGCAAAAGGCTATATATCATCGGTATAGGTGGCGTGATGAGTGCCGGGGATGCTCAGGTTAAGATTGACGCTGGTGCAGACTTAGTCGCGCTCATATCTGGGTTAATTTTCGAAGGTCCGCAACTGATTGGAGAAGCCGCACACAAGGTTCGATAATATCTGCTATGGCGACGAGCTGACTGGCGGCTATTAAATTACTTGCAAAAACCGCGCCATTCGTGTAGTATAAATAGTAGTTAAGCGTACGTTCTAAATGAACCTCTGGCAAAAGGTGAGAAAATCCAGTTTGCGAGAGGATTTTCTATAGCTAAAATCACAACAGCTCACTACTGGACATGCAGTACGTAGGGTGCTACGATGGTAAAGCTGCACTGCGAGAACAGATAGAACCCACCACGGAGAATCCGAAAAAGATGGTTTCAAATGTGTTCTCGAGATGGGAGACGCAAGAATCTTAACAATTTGTGATGTAAGAAAATTTTCAATTATGGAATTGACGGCACGCAGTGGTAAATACCAACTGCATGTTAAGTCAATGCATAAAAAGGTACTCAAGGGCACAGTAGTGGATGCCTTGACGTATATCACCGATGAAGGACGTGGAAGACTGCGATAAGCCTCGGGAAGCTGTCAACAAGCTTTGATCCGGGGATTTCCGAATGGGGAAACCTAGCATGACTAATCTCATGTTACTCTCAGCTGAATACATAGGCTGTGTAGATGGGAACCAACTGAACTGAAACATCTTAGTAGGTTGAGGAAGAGAAAGTAAATAACGATTCTCGGAGTAGTGGCGAGCGAAACGGGAATAGCCCAAACCTTACAAGTTTTTGTCTGTTCGCAGATGAATACGGCTGATAGGCCAATGCTTGTATGGGGTTGTGATATTACACGAGACCAAGCCAGAGCGTTTAACTTCGGTTAAACTATCTGGTTTGCGACCAGCAGCTATCACTGACTGGATAAGGTAAGAAATCGGCGTGGTTAGCAGAATAGTTTGAATGACTAGCCAAAGGACGTGAAAGCCGCGTATGCGAAAACGACGCTGACCTTATACGTGTTTTATCGAGTAGGGCGGGGCACGAGAAACCCTGTCTGAATCTGGCTGGACCACCAGCCAAGGCTAAATATGATATACGATCGATAGCGAACTAGTACCGCGAGGGAAAGGTGAAAAGAACCCCGGGAGGGGAGTGAAATAGATCCTGAAACTCTGTGCCTACAAGGAGTCGGAGCCGACTTGTTCGGTGACGGCGTGCTTTTTGTAGAACGATCCAGCGAGTTAATTTTTAGTGCAAGGTTAAGTCAATTGACGGAGCCACAGTGAAAGCGAGCCTGAATAGGGCGTTTAGTACTAAGGATTAGACCCGAAACCGGGTGACCTAACCATGGGCAGGCTGAAGCTTCTGTAACAGGAAGTGGAGGGCCGAACCAGGGCACGCAGCAAAGTGCTTGGATGACCTGTGGTTAGCGGTGAAATGCCAATCGAACTCGGAGATAGCTGGTTCTCCTCGAAACAGTTTTAGGACTGGCGTCGTGTTATTAGCATACGGGGGTAGAGCTCTGTAAAGGACTGGGGCGGGCAACTGTACCCACCCTTAACAAACTACGAATACCGTATGTGGAATCACGGCAGTTAGAACGGCGGAGCTAAGTTCGTCGCTCGAAAGGGAAACAGCCCAGACCATCGTCTAAGGTCCCTAAATTTACACTAAGTGGGAAACAAGGTGAGATTTCTTAAACAGCTAGGATGTTGGCTTAGAAGCAGCCATTCATTTAAAGAGTGCGTAACAGCTCACTAGTCAAGAGATCTTGCGTGGAAAATGTAACGGGGCTAAGTGTAATACCGAAGACATGGATTTGCAGTTTACTGCAAGTGGTAGAGGAGCGTTCCTATCTGCGGTGAAGCAGAATTGTAAAGTTCTGTGGAGCGTTAGGAAGTGAGAATGCTGGAATGAGTAACCATAAGACAGGTGAGAATCCTGTCGGCCGTAAGAGCAAGGTTTCCTGAGCCATGGTAATCATCTCAGGGTTAGTCGGGCCTAAGCCGAGGCGCATAGCGTAGGCGATGGACATCAGGTTAATATTCCTGAACCGGCGTATTTTGTACACTGTTCACGGTGAGATATTCGAAGCGGATTCATGGTATGTATCCGTCCAACTGAGCCGGAAGGCAAAAGGAGTGAAAGTTACCTTTTAGGTGACGATTTCGGAAAAGGCACTGGCAAGAAAAGCAGGTGTACGCGTGAATATGTCCGCCCGTACCGCAAACCAACACAGGTGCTCGAGTCGAGTAGACTCAGGCTTACGAGGGATCCTTCGCTAAGGAACTCGGCAATACAGCGACCGTAACTTCGGGATAAGGTCTGCCCCCACTTCGGTGGATATGAGCCGGTTTTAAGCGAGTGAGACTAATGGTTTATTGAGTAAAATACATCGTTGTCTTTTTGATAACGATATTGAATACCTTTTGAATCAACGATTTCTTACTGAGATAGTAGTAGTGTTTTACACTACATGATGCTTAAAACTGCTAGCACTCGTATCTAACGATGTGGGGGCCGCAGCAAAAGAGCCCACGGAACTGTTTATCAAAAACACAGGTCTCTGCTAACACGAAAGTGGATGTATAGGGGCTGACGCCTGCCCAATGCTGGAAGGTTAAGGGGATCGCTTCACGGCGTGAACTGAAGCCCTAGTCAATGGCGGCGGTAACTATAACCGTCCTAAGGTAGCGAAATTCCTTGTCAGGTAAGTTCTGACCCGCACGAATGGCGCAATCATGTGGGCACTGTCTCAGCGAAGGCCTCGGTGAAAGTGCATTGGCGGTAAAGATGCCGTCTGTCCGTACCAGGACGAGAAGACCCCATGGAGCTTTACTACAGCTTTACATTGAATACGGTTTCAACTTGTGTAGCATAGGTGGGAGACTTTGAGGCAGATACGCTAGTATTTGTGGAGTCACCGGTGAAATACCACCCTTGTTGTGATTGTATTCTCACTCTGGCCGTTATCCGGTTAGAGGACCGTGTATGGTGGGTAGTTTAACTGGGGCGGTTGCCTCCTAAAGAGTAGCGGAGGCGTTCAAAGGTTGGCTAGCTTCGGATGGAAATCGAAGTGATAGTGTATGCGCACAAGCCAGCTTGACTGTGAGGAGTACTTTCCAATCAGAGACGAAAGTCGGAGCAAGTGATCCGCTGTACGTACATTTGTACATGAATGTGGGATCGACAGCGCAAACGGATAAAAGTTACCCTGGGGATAACAGGCTTATAGCGCCCAATAGTTCACATAGACGGCGCTGTTTGGCACCTCGATGTCGGCTCATCACATCCTGGAGGGGGAGCACCTTCCAAGGGTTCGGCTGTTCGCCGATTAAAGTGGTACGCGAGCTGGGTTCAGAACGTCGTGAGACAGTTCGGTTTATATCCGGTATGGACGATAGGAAATTTGAGAAGATCTACCCCTAGTACGAGAGGACCGGGGCGGACGAACCTCTGGTGTATCGATTGTGGCCACCTGCTGCATTGTCGAGTAGCTATGTTCGGATGTGATAAGCGCTGAAAGCATATTAAGCGCGAAGCCAACTTCAAGATTAGATTTCCCTATGAGGACACTGAAAGACTATCAGTTTGATAGGCGCAAGGTGGAAGTGCAGCAATGCATGGAGCTGAAGCGTACTAACAGTCCCATTGCCTTTTTATGTTTCAAGACGACTTTTACTATAGTGAAGTCATCTTGAAATCTATCGCGAGATGGACTAGACTTAACATGCAATTGGTGCGTAGCACCGACAGTCAATTTCTATTGAAATACGTACATGACAAGACCGTAGCTAGACGTCATCGACATCGAAGCGAGGTTTTTGGCCCACTACTGAAATGATAGTAGTCAAAAGTGCCGTAAAACCTTACTTCGGTGCCCATGGCGAGGAGGAAATACCTGTTCTCATTCCGAACACAGAAGTCAAGCTCCTCAGCGGCGATTATACTGCCACAAGTGGGAAACTAGCACGGTGCCGAATTATAAAAAGACCTTCCGAATAGGAGGGTCTTTTTCTTTGGTCTAACCGGGATACTTTGTAAAGTACCTACCTTAAAAACATTGTCGTAGTATAGTGAGGTGTGCTACAATGTACCGCTGTACATAGCCAATAAAATAAAAAGGTTAAAGGAAAATTATTAAGATTATGCGCATCAGCCGACGGATATTTATAATCGCAGCTGTCATGCTAGCTATTAGTTTTGGGGGGCTGATTGGGCATGGAATACTAAAGCCGATTGCATTGCGCATGGAGTCATCGGTTCAAAATCATCGTGTTGATCGACCATTTGAGATTGCTGTTGATGGCCCAGCGCAAAGTTTCATATCTCCAAAGATAGAGCCCTTTATAGACGGCGAATGGCATTACGACCATGGTTTTGCACGTCTTAAAAAAGCTAGATTTATACCAAAAAGCATGTTTAAAGCATCAACTACCTATACTGTTAAGGTGCCTAGAGTAAGTCGATTAGTCGGTGGATCCACAGAGCTAAAAACGCTTCAATTTACGACAGAGGACGCACCAGGGGTTGAGAGCTATGCTGTAAATGCAAGCAGAAAAGCATCGGTTATGGCGATGAATGGAGAGGTGTATCTTAAATTAACGGCACCAGCGCGTCATTTACGTAATTTAGAGCTACAAACTACGCCAAAGTATGTATTCAGGCGTATCGTGACAGATGATCAGTCATTCGTGTGGCGAGCTGAAGGTATATTGCCAGAGAGTGAACAAATAACCATTAGGATTTATGATAAAATCCAAAAACAAACTTTGGTTTACAAGAAGGCTACAATTGCGGCTCAGCCGAAATTGTATAAGCAGCCAAGAAAGACTAGCTTTGGTAAGACTGAAAAGGCTATATTGGTGTTTGAACGCGCGATCGAAAACTATAAAGACCCTGTGTTTGAGCCGAAGTTCTCTGTAGATGGACACGGTGCATGGAGAGACAATAAGACCTATGAATTCCAGCCTAGTGAAATAAAGCCAGGCCAAACCTATAGCTATACATTGCCAAAGGGTCTACGCACTGATCAGGGTGGTATTTTGCTAAAAGCTCAAACTATGAATTTTGCCACAAATGGAGTGGTTGTAGCTACACCGATTGGTCCGTTTGGCGATAATCTTGCTCGTAACGGACAGGTGGCCTCTTTCCAGTTTAATCAGGTAGTTGAACGCAAAAGTGCCGAAAAGCATGTACGCGTAAGTGGTGGTAGTGTTTCTGGGTATCAGTGGCAGGGTAATATTTTGAAGGTTAGTCTCACGAAACTTGGCTATCAGCAGACTGTGCGGGTCTGGATCGGTGCTGGTGTCCAGCCAGAGTTTGGATTACCTGGGGTTGATTCTAGGGCTGTGAGTTTTACTACGGATGCTCGAACGGTGAAGCTGTCAGTTCCGTACTATAAGCAGGTTTATGCCCAAAGCTGTGAAGCAGCCTCGCTACGCATGGCGTTAGCCTACAGGGGAATACACAGCAGCGACTGGGTAATTTTGAATAAATTTGGCTATAAGCCACGCTCGTATGACAAGAGTAAAGAGCAATGGGATGACCCGAACTTGCAGTTTGTAGGCGATGTAAATGGCCGTCAAGGAAAACTAACGGGCTGGGGTGTCTATGCTGGACCAGTTGCAGCAGCAGCCGGTTCTTTTGGCAGAAATACGACAACTGTACGAGGTGTTAGTGCCAACTTTGTCGCTTCACAAATTCATGCTGGTAATCCAGTCATACTTTGGGGTATATGGGGTGACAGTGCACAGATGAAGACATGGAAAACGCCACAAGGCAAAACTGTCAGTGGACCTATTCCTATGCATGTTCGCTTAGTAGTTGGAGTTAAGGGCGAACCACATAAACCACTTGGCTTTTACGTAAATGATCCAATTACGGGGCCGACTTATTGGTCTGCTAGCTATCTAGAGGGCAATGCAGCGGCAGCGGGTAGTGCTAGCCAGGCAGTTGCAATCTTATAGATATATGAGAGCTATCATGGACATACCGAGGTCGGCCTGCAGATGTGTGATCATTAGATCGGCTTCTATATAAAACAATAAACGACCCGTCTCGCAGATCGGGTCGTTTAATTTTTGTTCATCGTCTATATTTTGGGCGACAAACAGGTGCCAAGTTTACTATTTTCCATTATATGCCGTAGTTTTCCACGGGTGGAAAGCAGTAAACTGTATCTATAATATGCCATACCAAGCATAAAAGCAATACTCTTTATTATATAAATACTGCTAACGTAAATATTGACAATATGCTAAAGCTATGATAGTATAATAGTTAAGCATATAGCATATGTGATGTAAATGGAGGGACTACCAGTGTTAATTGGTGGCCCTTTTTAATATCAGAGGAGATATAATTATGGCAGGTACTAAAGCTGGTGGCCTAAAAGCGGCTGCAAAAAACAAAGCTAAGGATCCAAACTTTTACGCTAAAATTGGCGCTAAGGGTGGACGCAACGGAACTACAGGCGGCTTCGCTGCTAATCCTGAGCTTGCTCGTATGGCAGGCGCTAAGGGTGGACGTATTTCTCGTCGTCGTAAAGCAAGCGAAAACGCTGCTAGCTAAATATAAATAGTCTATAGCTATTAAAATAACCCCTGCCTAGGGGGTTATTTTTTTATAACGTAGCGCCGTAGACCGCAGGATCTGGCATCATTGACTCTCCAGCCTTGACCACAAGTTATACAGGAATAGTGTGAGCTATCTTGTTGTAGTCCTGTAGACTCACATTTAGGGCAGGTGCTTCTTTTGTGTAGCCAGTCGCGGTATGTATCGAGGTGGGATTCTATAGAGCTGTCTTGTATTTTATGTTCAAGCTTTGTAGCCAATTCATTTTTGGCGTATCGCCACGCATCACGCTCTAGGGATATAAGCTCTATATCTTTAGAAAAATTTCTATGGTCTAATAAGGCGTGTGCGAGCTCGTGCAGCATCTGATCCAATCCATTTAAGTGCTCGACAGCGTAATAAATAGTGTCATTAGATGGATTCCAGGAAAAATCATTGCCAGCTTCGTATTTAAATTGTGGGTAAAGCGACTTTATATTGTTAATCAGAGAGGTGGTCAATTGCATAGTAGTAACATCCGTTTATGACAGCTTCCTCTGGGTGTTTGGCGGTCGCAAAGAGCGGCATCGATAAATAATAGGGCATTTTAGACTTTAAGTCGTCAATTAAGAAGTGCTTATACTTTGGAAAATGTGTGCCCATGCTGCCACCGATAATTACAACATCTGGCTGTATTACGGGTATGAGCGCGTAAAATCCGTGTGCTATACGATCGGCAATTTCTCTCCAGGTGCTTTCGTCTGTTATTTCACTTCCCATTTTTTTGTAAGCCCTGTAGATGGCTCCTCCAGAGGCGAACTCTTCCCACGGCTGCACTAAATCCTTGTATTCTAGAAGCATATGACCAGCTTCGCTTCCGCTCATACTTTCGTCTATCTTGCCATGTTCGATTATGCCAGTACCTATACCAGTACTAATGGTTACGTAGAGGCTGCATTTTGGTATGTCGTCTAACATTCGCGCTTCACCCATACCACCTAAATTAGCGTCATTTTCTATATAGATAGGGACTTCTGGGAAATGACTAGACAGGGCATCCCTTACAGGGACGTTCTCCCATGATAGATTGGGGCAGTTTATAGCTATTCCATCTCGAATTATTCCAGGAATTGCCACTACTATGGCATCAACCTGCTCACTTCCCGAGAGGGATTTTATCGTATCGACAGTCAGGGAGGTGTATTCACTGAAGTTCTGCGGAGTTGGGAATTTTGTATGATCTTTTATAGAGCCATCTTGTAGAAAAGTAGCAATTAGTGTTTTTGTTCCCCCAGTATCCACCGCAATAATCATGAAATTAGTATATCACGAGGAGCTTCAGTTTATCAGCTTGCAAAAGTGATAAAACTAGGCTATAGTTAATAAATAAGTAGGTGTGGAGACCAGTAATATTATGAAAAATTTGCGTAACTATCAGGGTGGATGGGTTGCCAGCTTTGTGGTTGTTGGAGTTTTGCTAATATCTGCATTGCTAGGCGGCGTATACTATCTAAAGACTCACCAGGGTGATTCATCTGGTGATCTTGCTTCGGATACAGACACCGTAGTTGTTAATGAAAACGACAGTCGTCGCAACAACAATGAAGACAAGTCAAAAACGGATACAGGAAGTGGTAACGACGCAAGGGTTGAAAAGAAGCCTTCGGCTAATGATAAAGACAGTGCAGATAGTGCTACTGAAAAAAGCTCGCCTGGCGGCCAGAGCGGCACTGTGGTAATTCCCGGAGGTGAAGACACTAACGACACGAAGTCGGATAATTCACAGAGCCAGCAGCCGGTAGTTACCGATGAACAGGATGATAAAAAAGACGACACTGTCGAAAGCGCTGATGTGCTTCCTCAAACTGGGCCCGGTGACGATATTATGTCGTTTATAGCTATGGGCTCGGTGACATTTGCTGGTGTGGTCTATTTGCAGTCTCGCCGCGGACTGTAGTCGCCACCTCTTTACTTTATCTTGTAGATACGATAAAATAGACAAAGTTTCACGAGTTTAGCTTGTCTGCACTCCTGCGCAAGCGGACTCTGGATGGAATAATAACTAAAGGAAGGAGTTCTAGGGTTATGGCTACTAATGCCAATATAACTATGGATGATTTGCTAGAGTCAGAAGGCAAGTCAGTACAATTCGCATCAGGTGAGACTGTAAGCGGAACAGTATTTAGTGTTAAGAAGCATGAGGTATTAATCGACCTTGGTTCACTGGGAGTGGGTTATGTTCCACGTCGAGAAGTTGGCCTTTCTCGCAATATAGCGATAGGCGACGAGGTGACTGCCAGTATAGTCGACACCGAGCTTGAAGACGGAATGTCTTTGCTGAGCCTGCGCAAAGCAGCCAAGGAAAAGGGCTGGGAAGAGGTAATTGCAAAGAAAGATGCCGGTGACGTAATCGAGGTAGAGGCCTATGATGCAAACCGTGGCGGCCTGTTAGTAGAGTATGAAGGCGTACGAGGATTCTTGCCAGTATCACAGCTTTCAGCCGAGCATTACCCTCGCGTTGGGGGCAGTGACAAGGACGAAATATTGCAGCGCCTAAATAGCTTGACGGGTACACCTATGAAAGTTCGTATTCTGGACGCCGATCGAAAGACCAATAAGCTTATCTTCTCTGAGAAAGAGGCAGTAAAAGATGGTCTATCTGAGCGCTTTGAAAAGATGGCAGTTGGCGACACAGTAAAGGGTGTCGTAACTGGCGTTGTTGATTTCGGTGCTTTCGTAAATATCGATGGTATTGAAGGTCTGATTCATATCTCAGAAATTAGCTGGGAGCGAGTATCAAACACCAGCGACTATGTAAAAGTTGGTCAAAATATCGACGCAAAAATTATTGCTATCGACAAGGACCGCCTAAGCCTAAGCATGAAGCAATTGACGCAAGATCCATGGCTAGATGAAGTTGAGAAATTCAAGAAGGGAGACGCTGTCGAGGGAACAGTGACACGTATCACTCCGTTTGGGGCATTCGTGCAGCTATCTCCAGCAGTTGAAGCTTTGGTGCATATTTCTGAGCTTGGCGAAGGTAAAGACGCTGATCCCGAGAAGGTATTTACCTTGAACGCACGCAAAGAGTTTACAATTCTAGATATAGATAAAGAAAATCGTAAGATTTCTTTGAAGCTTGCTGACGGAAAAAAGAAGTAATGCGTAATTAATCATCCGCTTGCCACTCCGGCAAGCAGAAAGGAGTGGCTGGATGGCTAAAGAGGCAGCCGAAACTACAGAAAAAATCATCACCCTTGCTAGCTCAGTTACAGTTGGCGAGTTGGCTGATACCTTGAATATACCAGTCACGACTTTAGTCGGTGAGTTATTCAAGAATGGCATTGCCGCTACTATAAATCAGAGAATTGATTTTGAGACGGCTTCGATTATCGTTGAAGAACTAGGTCTTACTGACGTAGTTCTGAAAAAGCGTGAAGCAGTAAGCGAGCCAGTAGCAGACAAGCCAAGACATATCTTGTCGGAGAACGCTACTGCTAGGCCGCCAATTGTTGCGGTTATGGGTCACGTCGACCACGGTAAGACAAGCCTACTTGATGCAATATTGGAAACAAAAGTCGTCGACGACGAGGCTGGCGGCATTACTCAGCACATTAGCGCTTATCAGGTTGAGCGCAAAGGTCGGAAGATAACTCTACTGGACACGCCTGGACACGAAGCGTTTGCCGCTCTTCGTCAGCACGGTGCTACTTTAACCGACGTAGTTATTATAGTGGTAGCGGCCGATGACGGCGTAAAGCCGCAGACGGTTGAGGCTATCAGATTTGCACGTGAAGCGAACGCACGTATAGTTGTAGCTATTAATAAGATGGATAAAGAAACGGCCAATCCTCAGCTAGTAAAGACTCAGCTTGCTACGGAGCATCACCTAAACCCAGAAGAGTGGGGCGGTGATACCATAATGGTAGAAATAAGCGCAAAAGCGGGTACAAATATAGATAAGCTACTCGAGAATGTTCTGTTGGTCGCAGAGATGGAGGAATTAAAGGCTGACCAAGATACGCCTGCTCAGGGTCTGGTTATTGAGGCGCACATGGAAACTGGTCGCGGTTCAGTGGTTGGGCTACTCGTAGAGCAGGGTATGTTAAAGCCAGGTAGCTATATTGTTGCTGGTACAGCACATGGAAAAGTCCGTACGCTACTAGACTACAAGGGTGACTCGCTAAAAGAGGCTGGGCCTTCTACTCCTGTTACAGTAACTGGATTCAAAGAGTTGCCGCAGTTTGGTGACTTCTTTAAGATTGTAAAGAATGAGAAGGCTGCTCGTGCGGAAGTAGCGGCCATGCGATCAAAGCGAGAGCGGGAAGCAGCCAGCACTAACGTAACAAGTGCAGATATATTGAAGCGAATGAGTCAGAAGCACGAGGCAGAAGAGCTCGAGGTAATCGTAAAAGCTGACGTTCAGGGCTCTTTAACATCTGTGATAGACAGCCTGCAACTAATAGATACTGATGGCCAAGTAAACTTACGGGTTGTCGGTAGTGGTATAGGTAATATTTCCGAAAATGATGTACTATTGGCCGCAAACGAAGGCACTATCATCTATGGATTTAATGTCGACCTTCCTCCGGCTGTAAAGCGCCAGGCTGCGCGAGATAAGGTGCAGGTTCGTATCTATAAGATTATTTATGAGCTACTTGACGATGCTAAAAATCAAATGGAGTCGCTACTGGCTCCAGAGGTAGTAGAGACTCAGATCGGTTCACTAGAGATAAAAGGCGTATTTCGTACGATGAAAGAGTCTGTCATATGTGGCGGTAAGGTCACTAGCGGTAAAATTATGCCAGGCCTACATGCTCGCGCGAAGCGTGGCGATGAAGTGTTAGCAGGGGCTGAGGTTACCAAGGTGCAGCGTCAGCAAGTAGAGGCCAAAGAGGTGTTTGAAGGCGACATGTGTGGACTTGAATTGAAAACAGAGAAAAAACTTCAGATTGAAGAGGGGGACACACTAGAGTTCTTTACTAGGGAAGTTGTAAAACGGACACTTGGCTAGATAGCAAAAGATACCCCCTGATAAAATTGGGGGTATCTTATAAAGTATCGGTGCTTGTCTAGCTATCTGAATCGCTCAGGCTATCCGCATTCTCGGACAACTCGCCTAGAAGGATATCGAGTTCATCTTCGGCTATCTGCTGTAGCTCGGGTACATTTTCCCTTAACCAGCTAGCAACCTGCTCGTTGTTGCCGGTTTCCTGCAGCTCAACTAGGGCGCTTAACTTTTCATCATCTAGGCTTTCTGCTACCTCGGCACCGACTCTTTCTTCTAGTGTGCTATTTGCGTATTCTAGAAATGAGGCTACGTCTTTTTCACTAACGTCTACGCCATACTCTTCTAGAGTCTCGATGGTTATAATCTGTTTTTGGTTCATTTTAGTTTCCTTTTAAGTTTTTACTATAGTTTAGTATACTATTTTTCTTTAAGTTCTTCTGAGCTCCAGTTTTTCCATGTGTCTACTGCGGCTTCTCCAGAGGCTCTAGCGCGCAAAGCTAGGTTGCCAAGTTTAGCTTTCTGCTCGTTCGTCATTTGCTTAGCTTTTTCATAGCCGTCTTTTATAGATTCACCAGTTTCAACTAACCCTTCTTTTACAAGCCCTGCGTATTCCTTCAAACCTTCGCGTCTAGCGGCCCATTTATCGCGTCGTTCTTGCTTGCGGGCTAGGGCAGCGGCTTTTTTCTCCGCTGCACGCTCTCGGGCAGCATTGATGCGCTCTTGTCTAGCCTGGATTTTTTCTTCCTTTATTTGAGCTTTTTCATTTCGCTTGGCAGTTTTTGCAGCTTGCTTTTCGTACTGTCGAGTAGCCTCCTCCTCGGCGCGTCGCTCGGCTTTTTGCTTACGAGCTGCGCTGTAATCAGCCGCTACCTCTTTTGCAGATTCTACTTTGCTACCAACCATATCGCTAAACGCGTCCATGCCCGACTCTACTTTCTGGCCGGCCGCCATCATACTGTCGCCAACTTTTTCATTGAACTTATTTACGCCGCGACGCGCAGCTCTTGCGCTCAATACACCGATACCCAATGCTGTGTATAGAGTATTGCGTCCAATGTCGGCAATTTTTGCCTTTGCATTTTCAAGCTTTTCTTTACGATCTTGGCGAGCATCGAAACGTTCATTCATCCTATAGGCCCTATTCAGTACGCGATTCTCTAGCATGGAGTTTATCCTGTTGGCGGCGCGCACTACAGAAGACCCGAAAGGAGATAAGTCACCTGACTCCGATTGGTTTCTGTCTTTCGTATCGTTAAACTGGTTTTTTAAATTGTCCCAGAGTTCTGCATCGTTGTCTTTGGCAGAACTATCTGGTCTACTGAGTGTCTCTGTCATTTGGTTTCCTTTTTGTTTGATATTATTTTGATTATGTATTCATTATAAACATAAGTTACATAAAAAGTCAATAGTAGCTATAAAATAATACCTAATAAAAAACACCTATTAAGGCGTCATACGATGTGCTTTTGAGGGGGTTAGCCGTAGGGCGGAAGGGTCAATTCGTAGCTGGATTGCCACAAATATCTAACTTCCGCACCTACGGATGAACCTACTCACCGCCTTCGTCCGCTCCGATGGAGCCCGAAGAGCAGCACGATAGCTGCCGTACCCATGACGGGGGCGATAAGCCACCAGGCACTTCCTCGGGCGAACAGATCGCCCAAAAGCGCCTTGACCTCGGACCCCGCCAGAATCAGGATCATCGCGGCGATGCCTGCCGTCACGAGAATCCCGAGCGTGAGTCCGATCTCCACGTTGGGCTCGAATCGGCCGTGGACAACTGCCCAAACACCGGTAGCAAAACCGATGCTCAGTGCGATCACGACGACGAGTCCTACCGTCGTCCAGGTGAGGTCGCCGTTGGCGATGATGATCGACATCAACCCCACGAGGGTGGTGATGCCGAGTACTGTGGCAACTCTGATAATGCGCTCCATGGTGACCTCCTGAGGTCGGGTTGGACTAAGGAACTGATGTATGTGTAGGTTCACTTGCGGGTAGATTACTTGGCTGTAACGTCAAGATCTCAGCGCAAGGATAGGGAAGTAACTGATTTGTTATGTCGCTATCTCTGTACTGAAACATAGGCTTGCCCCAGCAGGGGCGCGAGAGTGAGGATAGCTGGGTCGCTATCAGACTCATCGCGCCTCCTACTGGAGGTTTCCCATCAGCTGACTAGAGTTTCGGCAGCCTCGACGGCCCTCTCGAGCTCATCGAGATTCTCGATTCGCGTGGTCATCATGCCCGTGTAGAGCTCGTTAACCTTGCTCTTGACGGCCCGGATAGCCGCCTTGACCTCGGTCTTGCCCACCAGGTTGGTGGGCACGGCCGCAGCGGCCTGGGCCTCGGCGAGCCTGTGGGCGAGCGAGCCGTTGCGGCTCTCGTCTCGTTCGTTGGCCAGTTCGGCCTTGACGACGTCGCGCTCACGCTCTGCAGCCCGGAGGGCCTTGGGCGTACCGTCGGACTCGACGTCCATGAATGCCGGATCCGACGGGGTGATGACCCGCAGGATGGCGGCCTTCACCCCCTGCGGCAGGCTAGTACTGGTCATGATGGCCTGCAGCGCGTCATCCTCGGTGCTGCCCGAGGATGAGCCAGAGCCCAGTGCCGCTGCCGGCTGGCCGTTGCTCTGCTGAGCGTAGTTGCTGGCGACGATGGCGCCAGCGCTGTCCTTGTTGCTGACGATCACCGTGAGGTGGTCGATCAGGGCGGACTGCTCCGTCGTGGTCAGGTCGTCCAGTCTGTCCTCGAGCTCGATGATGAAGGCGCTAGCCTTCTCATTGAGCGCGGCGACATGGGTGGCGCGGGCGGCTTCGGTGTCGATGTCGAGCTTCATGGTCTTCTCCTTGAGATTGGTTGTGTGGGGTGCTGACGATATAAATTTATTATTAAGTTATATGGTGCTTTTCCCACACAATGTCTCTCGCGAGGCGACATTGTGGGCATTTATACACGACATTTCGTATATATATGTCCACAATGTCACTATAGTCATGTTGCTCTAGCTGATGGATAGTGCTTTATAGTGAGTGGTTTATGTAGTCACTCATAGTAAAGCGCTGTAAAGGTTCGTACCGAAATTCCTCCCAAATATGTTAAGAAAGTGATACACTGCACAGTATATCATAAACTATATAATATGTCAACAATATAGAAAAATATATTGACATATCTATTATAATATGCTAGTGTTTAAAGAATAGAAGTAATTAATTAAACATCATAGCTATGCCCAGTAATCACAACCAACAACCAAGTACACCAGATCAGCTCACTACCGAAGAGCGGAGCTTATTTGATATCAGTAAAGTCAAAGAGTGGCGTACACGACAGTATGGTATATTGAATGGCTTACGGGCAAACTCAACATCTGTATTAGATACACAATACGTTGAGGATTTTACCAACTCTATAGATAGTACGCTAGATGACTTTCTAGAGAGTCAGGGCATAGATGTCGCGTCAGTAAACTATAACGAAGTACGTGAATTATATCGCGGCGCCTCTATAGACAGGATTAACGAAAATGAATGGGGTAATTCTCCAGCTAGTCGAGGGGTTGACTCTAGTGATCGTAAATCAGGGAGTGACGTATTCGCTGAGCGAATAGCCGATAGATTAGGTAGTCTGCAAGGTGGCCTGGACGACAGGCGACGCGCAGAGCGTGATGCCGAGTTCGGTGCACTGGAGGCTGAGGTTGTTGAGGCTCGTGAGTTGTTGGCCGTGCAGGCCGCTAAAAGACAAGGTAGATTATTTACTTTAGACCGATCAAATTATGATGAATTACGTAGTGACTACTTTTCTAAAGTGCAGGCTCTTGGCGAGAGACATCTGATTGAACATGCTGACTATACTGAAGAGGATAAGAACCTAATTGCCCTAACTATATTATTTGATGAACAAGAGAAATTACGAGAGCTAACCAGAGAAAAACTGGCTGGTACTAAAGTCGGTAAATTTGTAGGCTGGATGAATAAAGGTGGGAAGTTGTCACGTGCTGGTAAGGGCGTGCTATTAGGTATTGGTGCTGGTGTAGCCGGCTCATTCTTGGCCGGAGCAGTCGGTGCCGGCATAGTAGCCGGAGGTGCTGTGGCTGCTTCACGATTTGCGCGAGGCTATTCGGCGCACGACAAAGAGCGTGGCATGAAGTCCTACGAGGACACCATGGATGTAAGTAGTGAAGACTTAAACATAAGCAATGCTCTTAATTTTGCAGATGATGACACCCGACTTAATAAAACTAGTAGGTTAATCGGCGACCAGGAGGATTTTGAGGCTGGTACAAGGCGCGAGCAAAGCAAGCGCAGAAAAGCATTTGCCTGGGGTGCTGGTAGTATCGCCGTTGGTGCGGCTTTGGGTTATGGAATTCATAACGCATCAGAATATTTATCAGATCGAAACCTGACAACGAAAGACTGGATCTCGGGTAAAGTCGACAATGTACCTAGCGTAGATGGCGATATAGATGAAGACCCTACTGATGGCGCGGGAACTGATGTCAATGAGGGCAATGGTACTGGCGAAGGCACTGAGCCCGATGGGGGTGCCGATACCAATAAAGATACTCTATCTTGGAGTAAGGATGCTGTTACGGTAACTCACGGAGAGGGCTTCTACCAAACATTTCAAGAGATGGGCATACCAGAGGAGTACTGGGCTGAGGTTATCGAAGACGTTGGGCCGAAACTGCAAAACCGAGGCTGGGCATACTTTGACAGCATGAATAATGAATGGCGTATATCACATACTGGAGACTTATCAGATGTAGAGCTCGGTATAGTGTCTGATTCTGCAAAACGAGCCGGCTTTACCTTCAATAGTTTATAGTGATACAATTAAGCTAAATAAGACTCAAGTTAAGGGGAGTGTATGTTTCGACTCGATGACCAATTTCTACAAGACATAGGATTAGGCGATTTGCCAGAAGAGCAAAAGAAGCCGTTTTTACAGCATATTTATAGCGAGCTGGAGCTTCGGGTTGGTACCCGTTTGAGCGATGGCTTGAGCGATGCGCAGCTAGAGGAGTTTGAGCAGATTATTGACCGCAAGCAAGACAAAATTGCCGAATGGCTAAGTCAACACGCGCCGAACTACCAGCAGGATGAAGCTTTCAAGAAGCTTCAGGCAGCAGCCAACCTGCCAGCTGATGACCCTAGGTTAGTGGCGGAATTTTCGGCTACCAAATGGCTAGAGGTTAACAGGCCAGATTACCGTCAGGTAGTTGCTCAGGTTTTAGATGATTTAAAAGGTGAGATTGTTGCAAACAAGAACGCGATTTTAGGCGGTCTACAATCAGAGTCGCAATCGCCTGAATCGTAGTATCGTTATATACGATTCTTGTATCCAGCTAGAAATGCCTTTGCGGGCATTTCTTTTTTGCCGATTGGCTTTAGGTTGTCGATTGCTAGATAGCTACCATCGCCACATTTTACTGAAAGCTCAGTTTCGTTACTCGATACATGGCCACTGGTTATGATTACATCGACACTTCCTAGTTTAGCTCTGCTTTGTGGCCAGTCTAAGAAAGCGCGAATTTTTTGCTCAATAGTTTTTGCTGGCTCGTTCCAGTCGATTAAGCCGTCTGCTTTTGTGAGTTTTCTAGAATAGGTTGCTCGGTCGGGGTGGGGCTGATTCTTTGGCTTTAATTCCCCAGACAAGTATTTGGGCACATACTGCCTTATTAGTTCATCGCTTAAGGCAATTAGCTTATTTGTAAGGCTGGGAGTATTTTCCTTTTCAGATAAAGGGAGGGTTTTTTGAGTTAAAAGCTTTCCGGTATCCATCCCCTCGTCGATCATCATCAGGCTTACTCCTGTCTTTTCGTCGCCATTCGCGATCGACCAAGTAATCGGGTCTGCGCCCCTAAGTTTTGGTAGGAGCGAGAAGTGGCTATTTACGATGCCTAGTGGAAAGGAGTCGATTGTTTTTCGGGTGACTATTATCCCAAAGTCTATCAGTATTCCGTAGCGACTTTTTAGAGAAGATTCTTTAATTACGCTTTCAAGTTCTAGCTTTGATCCAGATGTAAGTATGCGTAGATTATGCTTTTCGGCTATGTCGGCAACAGGGGTTTCGCCCCGATGGTGAGATGGCTTGGGCTTTGTTACGACTGCTTCTATGTCGGTATGCTCGATTAGCAGCTCTAGGCACTTTGCGGCAACTGGGCCAGTTCCAAAAAATACAGCCGACTCAGTCTTCTTGGTCATCCCAAAGCTCATGATTGTTTTTTATGTGAGCCTCGTAGTCGATGGGCTGCAATTCGCCAGCTTCGTCTAGCGTGTAAAATGCGTCTTCTTGATCACGGATGTGGTCTATAAATACGATGCCGTTTGTATGATCAATTTCGTGCTGAATGACTCGCGCCAAGAAGCCTTCGGCCTTAAAACGCACCTCGTTGCCGTCGATATCTAGGGCTTTTACGCGAATCTTTGTGTGGCGAGGTACCTTTCCGTAAACATTTTTTACGCTAAGGCATCCTTCGAAGTCTGCGACGGGTTCACCTTCGTATTTCACTACCTCTGGATTTATCAGTGCTGTAAATTCACGATTAGTCTTATCGTCAAACTCGCTACGAATAATAACAACTCGATCAAGTCGATCAATCTGAACAGCGGCCAACGCTGCGCTGATTTCATGTGGGCGACTATCTTCCCAGTCTAGGGCAGCACTAGTCATCTCATTTACAAGACTTCTTGTATCGTCTGTGACAACATGGACTTTAGCTGACTTCTGCCGCAAGTGTGGATGCGGCAGGGTAATAATATCTTCCTTTTTCACTACTGGATAGTATACCAGATATCACGACAGTCTGCGCAAAGGGAGGGCCTACAGTAAAGAGATTGGGTCTAACTCAGACTGCCAGTTCTGCTTTGGGACGGAATCTAATATATCTACTAAACTGGAGCGGGTCGACGACTTCAATACTATCTGCCATCTATAGGTATCGCCTCGTCTTTCGTAAAATGCGGGTGCAGGGCCTAGGACTTCGACTGATTTGGGAGCTATAGACTTGAGAAGCTTGGCAACTTCCTGCGAGTTCTTGATGGCAGTTTTTTCGGTTTTGTAGGTACAGGTTAGCTTGAGTAGGAAACAGAAAGGAGGGAAGTTTGTACGGCGCCTTTGCTCAACTGTCCGAGAGTAAAAATCTTGATAATTCTGATTAATTCCATCTAGTATCGATGGATGATTGGGCTGGTAGCTTTGGGCGATAACCTTGGTTTTGTGGCTTGACCTTCCGACCCTACCAATTGCCTGACTTAGCAGCTGAAAGGTGCGTTCGGACGACTGGTAGTCAGGTAGACTTAGTCCGGCATCGGCTTGAACTATGCCAACGGTCTGTAGATGGGGTAAGTCTAAGCCCTTGGCTATCACCTGTGTGCCGATTATTATTTGAATTGATCCATCGTAGATTTCCGAGTAGCGTTTGTCGACCGTATCTGTATCACTGGTGTCTCCGTCAAAGCGAGAGATGTTCGTATTAGGGAATATTTTTCGTAATTCAGACTCAATTAACTTTGTGCCAATACCCTTATGGATGATGTCGGCTTCTTTGCATTCGGGGCAGTGGGTTGGCACACGAGTTGCGTAGTTGCATATGTGGCAGCGTAAAGTGTGATGATCTGCATGAAGAGTTAGGGGAACGAAACATAGTGGACATCCGGCGCTCCAGCCGCAACTCTCGCACAGCGTAGTCGGTGCGGTGCCTCTGCGGTTATGGAATATTAAGACCTGTTTATTTTTAGACAATGTCTTTTCGATATCATTGATTAGCTTATCTGATAGAAAATGGTGCTTGGTAAAGTTTTTGCGGTTAGTCATGTCGACAATCTCTACCGATGCTTTTGTGGCATTAGGTCTAGCCAGTTCTGGCAGTGATAGAATTGGACTGTTCGTGGAATCGGCTAGGTAATAGTCTGCCACTGAAGGTGTAGCGCTGCCGAATATGGCCTTCGCTCCATGGTTCCTCACTAGAATCGTAGCTACTCGTAGGGCAGAGTAGCGTGGCGATTGCTCCTGTTTGAAGCTTGGCTCGTGACATTCGTCAATGACTACTAGGCCGATAGATTTTAGTGGCGTAAATAGCGCAGAGCGTGGACCTACAACTATTCGAGGCTCTGGACTGTCTATCGCCTCGTTCCATACCAAGTGTCGCTCGGCCTCTGTTTGCTTTGAGTGGGTTAGTAGTATGTTCGGAAAATGATTAGAGAATTCACTAACCAGCTGAGAGGTAAGTGCAATTTCGGGAACTAACACGACAACCGATTTACCTGCTGCTAGTGTGTGTTTTGCTAGTTCAATATATACGGCTGTCTTGCCGCTTCCAGTTATACCGTGCAGCAGCGCCGTGCTCGCCTTCATCTTCATGAACTTATCAACCGCAGAGGACTGATGTCTATTGAGTACAAAATGTGTTCGTTTTCTAGACTGAACAGATGTGACCGTAGGCTTTTTACGCCTTTGTTTGGAAACTCCGCGCGGTAATACGGTCTGGAGAGAGGTTGCTAGGGGGCTTGCGTAATAGCGACTCATCCATAAAACAGTTTCAATTAGTGGTTCAGGCATAGGGTTCTTTACTACGACTGCCAGTACGGGCTTTGTTTCGTATTTTGGCCTCGAGACTTGTTTTGTGATTACGCCAATCATCTCTTTTTTACCTACAGGTATCTTCACTATGTGGCCAACCGCTAGCTCTGTGTCTGAGCTGTAAGTAAGGAAGTCCACCCCAGATCGGACGATTTGATTCGGTGCAACCTCGTAGTAGTACATAGCTACATTATACTAAGTTAGCGTAGTATAATCAGTAGTATGTATTTTGAATCGCGTGGGCAGGCAGGTGTACTCTTAGCAGAGAAGCTTGTTGAAAAGTATCGTTATGAAGACTGTGCTGTTGTTGCACTATCAGATGGAGCGGTTCTGGTGGGTGAGCAAATCGCATCATATCTACACTGTGTGCTGACATTGCTCTTGATAGAAGATATTGAAGTCCCGGGTGAGGGTCTTAGCTTTGGCGGTATTAGTCAGAGTGGAGATTTTACCTACAACAGTAGCTTTTCAGACGGTGAAATCGCGGGTTTTACGAGTGAATTTCACGGCTACCTAGGTGAGCAAAAGCGTGAGAAGTTTCAAAAAATCAATCGATTAATTGGTGACGGTGGCGTCATCGACAGGGATTTACTCAGGGATCGAACAGTTATATTGGTTGCCGACGCATTTACAGGTGGCTCTGAGGTTGACGTAGCGCTAGATTTCTTGAAGCCAATTCGTACAAACCGAGTCGTAGCTGCTACACCCGTAGCGTCAGTACAGGCTGTAGACAGGCTTCATGTGTTGGTAGACGAGGTTCATATACTAGACGTAAAAGAAAATTTTCTAGATACAAATCACTATTTTGATGATAATAATATCCCATCGCGAGAGGATACAATTGCTAAAATTAACCAGATTATTTTGAACTGGCGATAGCGTCAACAAAACCTTGTATAGTGTTGTAAGATTGTGCTACGATAGATAGAAGAAAAGGGTGATTCGGGGACAAAAGGAGTATATGTTAGACGTTTTTATCACATCACGAGTGCGGCGAAAAATAGTAGTTGTCTATGCAAAATATCCAGAATTTCGTACGCATGTGCGCGGACTCGCTAAACTTATAAAGGAAGATCCGGGTAATATTCAGCGTGAGCTAAAAAAGCTTGAGAAAGTTGGCTTTTTAAATAGCGAAAAACAGGGAAATACAAAAATATACTCCACAAATCGACAGTTCCCAATCTTTAAAGAACTCCAAAGTATTGTCATAAAGAGCCAGCAGCATCAAAGTTCTCGAGTTAAGCGAACCGCTGACGTCAAGCACATTTAATGACTTTATTTGACAGAATTTTGGCCGCCCGTGGTCTTGACGACCAAGTTACACGAGCGGCCTTTTTGTCGCCTGATTATGATTTAAATAAACACGATCCGTTCCTATTGCCAGATATGGAAAAGGCAGTAAATCGATTAGTCGAGGCGCTCGAAAAGCAAGATAAAATCGTAATTTATGGAGACTATGACATTGACGGATTGACGGCTACGGCTATTTTGCTAGACGCTTTTTCTAGCTTTGGTTTTAAGAATATAACAGCCTATATGCCAAATCGATTCAAGGAAGGTTACGGGTTGACCAAAGATGCTATAAAACAAATCGCCGAAAATGGAGCAGATTTGGTACTGACGGTAGACTGCGGTAGTTTGAGTACGGCTGAAATAGAGCTGGCTAATTCGTTGAATGTCGATGTGATTGTAACCGACCACCACAACGTATTAAAGGTGCAGCCACCAGCAATAGCGGTGATTAATCCGAAGCGACTCTTGATGGATTTTCCTGAGGCTTACGAGGGGTATGTTGTAAAGAGCGAGTATCGCGGGGTGAAGAAAATATATCCATTTTTAGATTTAGCTGGCTGCGGAGTAGCGTTTAAGCTGGTTCAGGCTTTACAAACACGACTAGATGGATTGACAGACGGGCAGGAAAAGTGGCTACTAGACTTGGTAGCGCTTGGTACAGTCTGTGATGTGGTGACACTAATCGATGAAAATCGAACAAACGTATACTGGGGCCTGAAGGTTTTGGCGAGGACTCGTCGCCCGGGGCTAAGGGCGCTGATGGCGGTATCGCGCGTGGAACCAGAGAGTGTAAATGCGCGCAGCCTAGGCTTTGCGCTCGGTCCGCGGATGAATGCGGCTGGTCGACTGGAGACTGCTCAGATTGCACTAGATATGTTGATTGCAAAAGACAGCGAAGTGGCCTATGAAAAAGCTACCTTACTCGATGAAATGAACACCAAAAGACGCGCCGATCAAGACAAGATTTACAAAGAAGCACTAAAACAGGCTGAAAAATATGAGAAAGACAGTGTGTTAGTAGTGAGCGACCCCGATTGGAATCATGGAATAATTGGAATTGTAGCGGCGAAATTGCTAGAAAAGTTTAACAAGCCGACTTTTGTATTGCAGGAGATGGGCGAAGAGAGCAAGGGTAGCGCGCGGAGCTACGGCGACTTTTCGGCAGCCGATGCTATTCGAGCTAGCGAAGATGTGATTATAAAAGGCGGCGGCCATAAGCTTGCAGCTGGCGTAACTATGGAGACTAAAAATATAGATGCTTTTAGGGAGCGAGTAAACCAGTTTTATAGGGAGCAGAGTCTTAGCTTGGCAGATCAGCAAAAAAAACTTCTTCCCATCGAGGACGCTTCGGCTGGCATTGAAGACGTTACAGAAGATTTAATCGAACAAATAGCACGCTTAGAGCCGTTTGGAAACGGAAATGCGCAGCCAATAATAATGTCTAGTAATCTAGAGGTTGCTCACGTTCGCCGAATGGGTAGCGATGGTCAGCACATCAAGTTAGACTTGCGCGCGGACTCTGGTCTGGCAATGCAATTTTTGGCATTTAACGCCCCAGATGAGTTTTTCGTAGAAGTTAACGAACGCGTCAATGTATGGTACCAACCCGATTTAAACGAGTGGCAAGGTCGAAGGAGTGTTGAGGGTAGGCTGCTGCACGTGCGCGTGCTACCTGCCAGCGACTAACCTGTTGCACTGAGGCTTTCCATCTGTTACAATACCTAACTATATGGTACAAGTTACAAGAAAAGATGAACGAGAGGCGAACGAGAATATTATTCGTCGCTTCAATCGCAAAATGCTACAAAGCGGTGTATTGAGTGTGGCTAAAGCTAGTCAGCGTTTCAATAAGCCAATTAGCAAGAGTGAGCGTCGGAGCAAGGCGATTATCCGTCGTGAGCGCCGAGCTGAGAAGTCAGCAAAAATGCGCCTCGGGATTCGCTAAATGCCTCTGAAAGAGCAGATTCAAAACGATATAAAAGCCGCCCTTCTTAGCGGCAATCGTTTTGATGGAGATGTATTGCGAAACCTAAAAGCAGCTATTCTGAACGAGGAGGTTGCCACCAACAAGCGTGACGAGGGGCTTGGTGAAGATGAGATTGAAAAGATTATTGCCCGCGAGGTAAAGAAGCGCCGAGAGTCAATTGCTCTTTATGAGCAAAATAATCGCCCTGAACTTGCCGAATCTGAGCAGAAAGAAATTAGCGTACTTGAAAAATATTTGCCAAAGATGATGAGCGAAGACGAAGTCGCTAGCTTGGTCGATGAAGTAATCGCTAGCATGGGCAGTGATGTTACAGTGAAGCAAATGGGACAGGTGATTGGTTCTGTAAAGTCTAAGGCAGGAAACAGTGCCGATGGCGCTATGGTAGCGCGAATCGTTAAAGAAAAATTACAATAGATTACACGGGGGTAAAATGATTTTATTATTTGGTCCGACAGGTGCGGGTAAAAGTATGCAAGGTCAAATGTTGGCCGTTCGCATGGGCTGGAAATGGCTATCAACTGGCGAGATGCTTCGAGAGAGTAGCGATCCTGCGGTTATAGAAGTTTTGAAGTCGGGTGAATTAGTTAGTGATGAGCTGACATACGAGGTGTTTGATGCAGCGATAAAAGACGCCAGGGCAAAGAAATTTCCGCAGATAATAGTAGACGGTTTTCCGCGTACCAAAGCTCAGGCTGAATGGCTAGGAGATTACATGGAGAAGTCTGGCCACAAAATAGAGCACGTAGTAGTTCTGGAGGTTCCAGAGACAGAGATAATGAAGCGTCTTGAAAAACGTGGTCGTATGGAGGATACCCCAGAAACTATCGCTAGACGTATGACTATTTACCGTCAAAAAATGTATCCAGTGTTGGGTAGCTTTGCAGAAGACGGCGTAAAGATTACGCACCTGGATGGCACTGGAACTGCAGGCGAGGTTCATGACCGACTCTACACAGAGGTAGTTGGCGAATAATGCAGCCAAAGAAAACCGATCAGCAGATCAATGCCATGCATGAAGGTGGCAAGATTTTGGGCGGTATTCTGCGTGACTTGAAGGGCTATGTTAAGCCTGGAATGACCGGTATTGAAGTTGATGCCTGGGTAGCAAAGGAAATTACTGCTCGTGGCGCACAGGCTACTTATAAAACTGCCGAAGTTGGATTTCCCAATGTAATCTGTATATCAAAAAACGACGAGATAGTTCACGGCGTGCCGACCGACGAGCCTTTTGAGGTCGGAGATGTGGTTGGTTTTGATTTAGTTATTACCTACAAGGGGATGAAGACCGATAGTGCTTTTACGATTGTAGTTGGCGACAGTCCAAAGGGTGCTACGAAGCATCTTTTGGCCGCAACAGAGCGCAGCCTTTACGCAGGTATCGATGCCATAAGAGGTGCTGGCACTAAAACGGGTGATATCTCTGCGGCTGTAGAAAAGGTTTTAAACGATGCAAAGCTAGGTATTATCCGCGAGCTGGTTGGTCATGGTGTTGGTCATGAAATGCACATGGCGCCAGAGGTTCCTAACTGGGGCAAGGCTGGATCTGGTAGCGTCTTAAGGGCTGGAGATACCATTGCAATCGAGCCAATGGCAACACTTGGTGGCTATAAAATCGATAACGACCACCCAGATGGCTGGACTATTTCCACTAAAGACGGCAGTCTGGCGGCTCATTTTGAACACACAGTATTGATTACCGATGACGGTGCCGAAATATTGACTAAAGTCTAGGCTAGGTGCAAACGTCTACAGTATAGGACTTTGTAGTTTTAAGCCAAAGCAGTATAATAAGCTTATGCAAGAAAATTCTAGATATGCCGTTGGGCTAGATATCGGTACTACGACAGTGCGCTGTGTGGTAGGGCATCTGGATGATAGTGGCGGTACGCCAACCATTGTTGGCGTCGGTAGCGCACCAAATACAGGTATGCGAAAGGGTGTAGTCAGTCACCTACAGGGTCCGTCGGCGGCTATAGATAAGGCGCTTGGCGAGGCAGAGAGAGTTAGCGGGTATCAGGTGGATGCTGCAACTGTTAGTATCAATGGTCAGCACATTCTGAGTACAAAGGCTGATGGCATGATTGCCGTGGGCGCGATGGATCACGAGGTGAACGTAGAGGACATTGCACGCCTGGAAGAGGTGGCAACAGTTGGAAAAATACCAGCAAATCGCGAAGTTCTACAAGTCGTTCCGCACGACTATAGGCTAGATGGCCAAGACAACATAAAAGATCCCATAGGAATGACTGGAACTAGACTAGAAGTTAGGGCTAACGTGGTTAGTGTCTTGCTGCCACATCTAAACAATCTAGAAAAAGCAGCCGATATGGCTAAGGTAAATGCACACACGATTGTTCCAGCGGTATTGGCGGCGGCTAGATCGGTATTAGATGAGTCCCAGGTAGAAAATGGTGTTGCCGTGGTAGATATAGGTGGTTCCACAACAAGTGTTGCGGTATTTGAAGAGGGCGATCTTCAGTTTGTGTCTGTTATTCCGGTTGGCGGCATCAACATAACAAACGATTTAGCAATAGGATTAAAGACTGATCCAGAAGTAGCCGAGAAGGTGAAGTTAACTCACGCTCGACTTGGTAACAGAGATGGTTCTAGCGGCGTATCTGTAAAGATAGGCAAACAGACACACTCATTTGATTCAAGTGATGTTGATGAGATAGTTGAGGCTAGGTTAGAAGAGGTTTTTGAATCGGTGCAAAAGGAGCTAAAGCGTGCGGGAAAATCTGGCCAACTGCCTAGTGGAGTTGTTTTGACTGGTGGCACTGCCAACATTCGCGGAATCGCTGATTTTGCGAAGGAGCAGCTAGGTTTGGCTGCAAGAGTAGGCAAGCCTTCTGGATTTGGCGGTGTCGCAGATGGAGTTAGTACTCCAGAGTTTGCTACAGCAGTGGGCTTGATGCTTGGCGAAGCCGAGGGTGACTTGGGCAGCGCTAACACTGGTAAGCGAAACAAAAATGTCGCCAAAAAAGGGACACTTCCTGGCAAGAGTTCGCTTGCGGGAGCGACAAGTTCAGTCAAAAAAATGTTTAGCCGGTTCAAATTTTAAATAATTTGTTCACGTGCTATACTGGTATGGAAAGTACTTCAGAATGATAGTAGGGGAGGCGTCTAACGATTATGCCGGAAATTAAACCAAGTGAAATAGAGAGCTTTGCAAGCATTAAGGTTGTTGGCGTCGGTGGTGCTGGCGGCAGTGCGGTAAATAGAATGAAAGACGCTGGGCTCGGTGGCGTTCAATTCATAGCTATGAATACTGACGCTCAAGCGCTGCACAATTCGAAAGCTGATATAAAAATACACCTAGGTAAAGAAACAACAGCCGGACTTGGCGCTGGTGCGGATCCTGCAAAGGGTGAGGAGTCCGCCAGAGAATCACGAGAAGACATCAAGTCTGCGCTCGAGGGTGCAGATATGGTGTTTGTAACTATCGGCGCAGGCGGTGGTACTGGATCAGGAGCGGGTCATGTTATAGCCGAGGTCGCTCGTGAGCTAGGTATTCTAGTGGTGGGCGTATCAACTAAACCTTTTAGTTTCGAAGGCGAGAAACGCCGTACAAATGCAGAGTGGGCTGTTCAGCAGCTTGGTCGTCAGGTAGATACACTGATTACTATTCCAAACGACCGATTGCTGCAAACGATTGATCGCAGGACGCCGATACTGGAAACCTTCAAAATAGCCGATGACGTTTTGCGTCAGGGCGTGCAGGGTATATCTGAACTTATAACCGAACATGGTTTGATCAACTTAGACTTTGCCGACGTAAAGGCTATCATGAGTAACGCTGGATCGGCTCTTATGGGTATTGGCCGAGCAAGTGGAGAAGATCGCGCCGCCCAGGCCGCTCAACAAGCGATTGAGAGCCCGCTTATCGAAGTTTCTATCGATGGCGCTCGCGGTGTTCTGTTTAACGTAACTGGTGGCTACGACATGAGTATGGCCGAGATTCAAGAAGCGGCAGAGATTATAACTAGTGCTGTGTCACCGGACGCTAACATTATATTTGGTGCAACACTTAAGCCAGAAATGGAAGACGAGCTTGTCATTACAGTCATTGCCACTGGTTTTGACAGCGACTACTATCGTGACGGCGCTGCAAATACATCAGAGCCTAGCGTAGGCGACGCTACTACTAGCGTGAATGATGAAGAGATTGCCGATGTAAACATGGATCTAGACACAGATACGAATACCGCAGAAGATTTTGCGTCTGAATCGGATGGCAATATGTGGACTGAGCCTGCGCACGACGATGACGATGACGATGACGATACTCCAGCTTTCTTGCGGAGACGAAAGAAAAACAGAGAACAAGAAGACTAATCACAGGAGGCCTAATAAGTGGCGGCACATCAACTAAATATCGGCGACAGTCGCGTTATAGAGTCTAGAGAAGTTGGCGATGGCAAGACTATTCGTCGTCGACGTGAGGCACCTGATGGTACGCGGTTTACAACTTACGAGCGTATCGAACGCCCCAATCTAGCTGTCATAAAAAAAGATGGCAGCCGAGAGCTTTTCGACAGAGACAAGTTGGCTAGTGCCATAAAGCAATCAGTTGGCAAATTTTTCTCTAGCGAACTAGAGGTAGAAAACATCATAAATAGCGTAGAAGATGCAATTTATGATGAGGGCGAGAGCGAAATCTTTTCAAAAAAGATTGGTCAGATTGTTCTAGATAAACTTGAAGTGGTAAACCAAGTGGCATATGTGCGATTTGCCAGTGTGTTCCATAGCTTCAAGAACCTAGATGACTTTGTTCGTATACTGGCCAATCGAGACAACGAAGATGATAAAAAGGAGTCGAAATAGATGAGAGTGGTGGTTATCTATAAAGAAGACAGCGAGCATGGTACTACAGTTGATATGTTTTTGAATGATTTTCAGCGTCAAACCGGCCGAGATCTTGAGACTATGGACCCCGAGACACAAGAGGGTATATCTCTTTGTAGGACATATGATGTAGTCGAGTACCCAACGATTATAGCGTTGAGTGACGACAGTCAGCTTCAGTCTATGTGGAGAGGCTTGCCACTACCTACTATTAGTGAAGTTAGCTACTATGCGTAAAATAATAGAATTTTTCACTCACAAAGATAAAATACTGAGAGACAATCGTTGGATTTTTGGTAGTATGCTTGTCGGCTCTATAGCTAGCTTGATAGCGTCGTTTGTTTTGAGTGTCGAGGCTGTTGAGCTGGCCGAGAATCCTGATGCGATTTTGAGCTGTAGCGTCAATATAGTTTTGAACTGTGCTACGGTTGGGCTACACCCGTCGGCGTACTTGTTTGGTTTTCCAAATAGCTTCCTGGGACTGATGGCCGAGCCAGTTGTCATTACGGTGGCAATAGCTGGATTGGCGGGTATAAAATTTCCTCGCAAATTTATGTTCGCAGCTCAGATTGGCTATACGCTTGGCTTAATCTTCGCCCTGTACTTGCTAGCCACTAGCTACTTTGTAATCGGTGCGCTTTGCCCATGGTGCTTGGTCGTTACATTGACTACTACACTGGTCTGGTTTGCCATTACTAGGTTTAATATTCGCGAAAACAACCTATACCTTCCAAAGAAAGTACAGAAGTCCGCCTATAAATTTGTTGATCGAGATTTTGACAAGTTGGTGATGTGGTCATTCATAGCTCTTGTAGTCGTCGCCATAATGATCAAGTACGGCGAAGCTCTCTTTGTGTAGGCTATAAGCACAAGTATTTACAAAAGCTCTAGCTCGATGTATTCTAGGCATATATTAAAAAAGGAGTGGTAATAATATGCCGAAGAAACAATCAACATACAAGAACGCTTGGTACGTTCTGGCGCTGTCGCGTTTAATGCTAGGATTTATATTCTTGTGGGCATTTCTGGACAAGACGTTCGGCCTAGGATTCGCTACGGTTGCCGACAAGGCGTGGATTGCTGGCGGATCGCCAACAGCAGGATTTCTAAAGGGTGGCGTAAATGCAGATGGCCCGTTTGTTAGCTTTTTCAATGGCTTGGCTGGATTAGCATGGGTAGACTGGCTATTTATGCTAGGACTGCTAGGTCTTGGTCTAGCTCTTATGCTTGGTATTGGCCTTCGTATCGCTGCAGTTGCAGGTACAATCTTGATGATAATGATGTGGTTGGCGCTATTGCCGCTAGAGAACAACCCTGTAGTTGACGATCACTTGATTTACGCAGTAATGTTATGGGTATTTGCACTATCTCGACGCGAGATGAGCCTAACCAATTGGTGGCTATCTAAGAAGTTTGTCAAAAAGAACCAGTGGCTCTGGTAAAAAACAGCTAAATTAGCTAAAATGGAGATGTGAAAGCGTCTCCATTTTTATATTTTGGAGTGACCGGTTATCAGCCGGGAAGCTAGCGAGAAGAAATGGCTTTTGCCAGATTAGATCTCGCCGCGAATGCTGCGACAAAGCAAATCAACGAAGTGCTTGAAATGGAACAAACTCCTTTCTTGAAACTGGATGGTACCGTCCGCATAATTCCCGCGGATTCCAGTGACAGAGAAGGGATTTTTATTTGGAGAAAAAAGTGGCGAACGCAAATCTGACTAGTGCCAAAAAGGCCAAAAACGACGAGTTCTATACACAATACCCAGATATCGAAAAAGAGATATCGGCATACCTAATGTACAATCCCGACACGTTCCGCGACAAGGTGGTGTATTGCAATTGCGACGATCCATTTGAAAGCAACTTCTTTAAATATTTTGTACTGAACTTTAAACGGTTAGGGCTAAAAAAGCTTATCACCACCAGTTACAAGCCAAGTCCTGTCGCCAATACCCAGTTAGCACTCATCGGTGATGATTTAGTGCTTGATACGCCAAAAGGTCGCCCTAAACAAACCGCCAACAAATTCATCATCACCGAAGTCGGCGACTACAACAACGACGGCGCCTTCGGCCTGCCAGACATTGCAGACCAGCTAAAACAAAACAAAAACAACGAATGGACACCTCTCGAAGGTGATGGCGACTTTAGGAGCAATGAGTGCGTGGAGTTGCTAAAACAAAGCGATATCGTCGTGACGAACCCGCCATTCAGCTTATATAGGGAATACGTAGCGCAGCTTGTTGAGTATGATAAAAAATTTATCATCATCGGTAGCAAGAACACTATTACCTACAAAGAGATTTTTCCGCTCATCAAAGACGACAAGTTGTGGGTGGGTACAACAAGCTTTACGAAAGACATCTTATTTATCGCCCCAAAAGATGCAGATTTGAGTAGCAAGCCAAAAACGGCAGTTCGCACCGTTGACGGCGTAACATATTTGCGCTCACCGTCAGTTTGGTTTACAAATATCGACCATGGTCGTCGCCACCAACCTCTCGGCTTGATGACGATGGCAGATAACCGCAAGCACAACAAAAAAGTCGTTAAAAGCGAAACCGCCTACAAAAAGTATGATAATTACGACGCAATCGAAGTGCCATTTACCGATGCAATTCCGAGTGATTATGACGGCGTGATGGGTGTGCCGATTAGCTTTTTGGATAAATACAACCCTGAACAGTTCGAAATTTTGGGTATGTGCGAGAATGAAGATTTATATAAACTAAAGACCAGAACTTACACTAATCAAGAAAAGAAAGAGGCATACCAGGCTAAATTTGGTAAATCTGGCCAGTATGACTTGAACGCAAGTGGAGTTATTTTTGTAAACGACCTGTACGAAAAAGTTTATCAACGGATACTAATCAAGCACAGAAAGGCGACTTCATGAAAACAACCTTACTCCACGGCGACACTGGCGTCACCATCCGCGATATTGTAGAAGGTTTCGAATACAACGAACTCGACGAAAAAGGCTTGTACGGCCTAAACGGTCGGTTGACGATTCAGCCAGAATACCAGCGGCGCTACATTTACGGCGATGGCAAAAAAGACGTCGCGGTGATCGATAGCATCATGAAAGGTTACCCGATTGGCCTCATCTACTTTAACCAAACCGAAAGCGGCGACTACGAAGTGCTCGACGGCCAGCAGCGTATCACCAGTATTGGTCGCTATGTGCGCGGACTGTTTGCGACTCCAGACGCCAGTGGCCACCAACAGTATTTTAACGGGCTAGCGCCCGAAGTGCAGCAGCGCATACTGGACACGCCACTGCTCATTTATGTCTGCGAGGGCGAAGAACCAGAGATTAAAGACTGGTTCCGTACCATAAACATCGCCGGTGTGGCGCTGAATGATCAGGAAATCCGCAATGCTGTGTATAGCGGGCCGTTCGTTACTCTAGCGCGTGAAGAATTTAGCAACCCAAGTAATAGCTTTGTGCAGAAATGGTCGTCGTACGTATCGGGTGATATTCGCCGCCAGGAATATTTAGAGCGAGCGCTGGAATGGCTAGTGGGTGATTCTGGCAAAGCGATTGACGCATACATGAGTAAACATCGGCACGATGACAATGTCAACGAATTGCGGACGAATTTTATGCGGGTGATTGACTGGATTGATAGCGTGTTTGTGGATGTGCGTAGTGAAATGAAGGGCTTGGAGTGGGGGCGACTATATGCCGAGTATCGCCAGGGTCAATACGACTCTGAACAGGTTGCGGCTCGTGTGAGTGCGCTTTATGCTGATGGTGCGGTTAGGCGACGTAGCGGTGTGTTTGAATATATACTTGGCGGCGAGCAAGACAAGAGGTTGCTCGATATTCGTGTGTTTGAAGATCGCGACCAAAAGGCTGCCTATGAACGACAAACTGTGGCGGCGCGTGAGGCAGGTAAGTCGAACTGTTCGTACTGCTCTATGTCGGAAAACGTTGATCAACAGTCTAGAATTTGGGAATTCAAAGACATGGAAGCCGACCATGTGACTGCCTGGACGCGCGGCGGCGAAACAACGCCAGAAAATTGTGAAATGCTATGCAAAAGTCATAACCGAGCAAAGGGGAATAGATAATGAAATTTAAGCACGGAACACGTCGACGAGCGCTAGAGTATGAAAAAGACTGGGCGCAGCGATGGGAAAAAGACAAGACTTTTGAAAAGTCGGTCGAGCAGCGACCAAAAGAAAACAGCTGGGTATTTTATGATGGCCCGCCGTTTTTGACTGGTACGCCACACCACGGACACTTGCTTGTAAGTGCGGTAAAAGACGCGATGGGTCGATTCCACACCATGAAAGGTCAGCGAGTTGAGCGTCGCTGGGGTTGGGATTGTCATGGTTTGCCTGCGGAAGTATTTGTTGAAAAACAATTGGGCATAAAAAACAAAAAAGAGATTGGTACTAAAATTAGCATTTCCGAGTACGTCGATCAATGTCGTGCTGCAATGGTTAAGACTGGTACTGAATGGGAAGATACAATCGAAAGACTCGGGCGCTGGGTGGAGTTTAAGGGTGCCTACAAAACTATGGATGCCGAGTATATGGAGTCGATTTGGTGGGCGTTTAAGGAGCTTTACGAGAAGGGTAAGATATACGAGGGCGAGAAGATTCTTGTTTACTGTACAAAAGACGCTACGCCGATTTCCAAGAGTGAAGTTGCTATGGAAAATAGCTACCAGATGGACACTGATCCGAGTGTTTTTGTTTACTTCAAGCTAGAGGATACCGACGAGCATATGTTGGCCTGGACAACTACGCCGTGGACTTTGCCGGCCAATGTTGCAGTAGCGGTTAATAAGGACGAAGAGTATTCGTTGGTTGAGTATGAAGACAAGAAATTCTATGTTGCGAGCGATGCAGTTAGTCGTGTTATGCAAAACGAGAAGCACCAGCCGCTAGACTACAATGTAGTAAATAAAGTTAAGGGCTCTGAACTAGTAGGTAGGCGCTACGAGCCGCTATTTGAAAATCGTGGGCCAAAAGCCCATCGAGTACTGCACGCTGAATTTGTTTCAACGAGCGATGGAACTGGCTTGGTGCATGAAGCGCCTGCATACGGCGAGGAAGACTATGAACTTTGCGCCAAAGAGGGTATTCCGATTGTTTCGATTGTTGATGCTGATGGTAACTACACCGAGGGTCGATGGATTGGGCAAAATATTTGGGAAGTGAACAAGGAGATTGCCAAGACACTGGTAGCCGAGAATAGGGCGCTAAAGGTTGAGTATATAAAGCACGAGTATCCACACTGTCATCGTTGTGGCACAAAGCTAATGTATCGGGCGCACCCGAGCTGGTTTATGGATATCCAAAACCAGAAACATGAAATGCTTGAAGCAAATGCTAAAACAAGCTGGACGCCAGACGTTCTAAGGACTGGAAGGTTCAATAATATTATCGAGCAAGCGCCAGACTGGAATTTGAGTCGCGATCGCTACTGGGCGACACCAATTCCAGTTTGGAAGGGTGAGAATAACGACGGCACCACAGTAGTGAAGGTTATCGGTAGCTATGCTGAATTCGAAGAGCTTACTGGAAAGAAGCTTGATGATTACCATCTGCCGAACGTAATGGACATTGAATTTGAGTGCGAAGGCGTGACAATGAAACATATCGGCAAGGTGCTTGATTGTTGGTTTGAGTCTGGTTCGATGCCGTTTGCGCAATTCCACTATCCATTTGAAAATAAAGAAAAATTTGAGAGTATGTTCCCGGCAGATTTCATTATCGAGGCGATAGATCAGACGCGCGGCTGGTTTTACAGCTTGATGGCGGTTAACGTTGGGTTGTTTGGCCAGGCGCCATGGAAAAACTTGATCTGTACTGGGTTTATCAATGCCGCCGATGGCAAAAAGATGAGCAAGAAGCTAAAGAATTATACAGATCCGATGGATCTAATGGATAAGTTTTCTGCCGATAGTTTCAGGTTTCTTATGCTTTCGAGTCCGCTAACAAATGGCGAAAACTATGCACTTGACGACAAAGAAGTCGGCGTGGTGGCACGAAAGCTATCTATGACTTGGAATATGTATGATTTCTTTACGATGTACGCCGAAGTTGATGGTTGGGAGCACGATGGGAAACTGGCTGACCCGCTAGAAAAGCTGACGAATCCGCTTGATATTTGGGTCGTTTCACGAGTACACCAGCTGGTTGCAGAAGTTGAAGAACGAACAGAAGCTTATGATCTACAAGGTGCGCTGAAGCCAATCTTGCCGTTTATCGATGATGCGTCGAACTGGTTTGTGCGCCGTTCACGTCGTCGTTTCTGGAAAAGTGAAGATGATGGCGACAAAGCCGATGCGTATAAGACACTGCACTATGTTCTGGTACGGTTAGCTTATGTTCTGGCGCCATTTGCTCCGTTTATGGCCGAAGAGCTTCACTATAACTTAACTGGTGACACAGAGTCTATTCATCTGAAGGATTGGCTGCCAGCTGGTAAAGTAAATGAATCAGTTATGGGTGATATGGATTTGGTGCGTGACTATGTAAATCAGGGCTTGAGCTTGCGCTCGAAGGCCAATATGAAAGTTCGTCAGCCGCTGGCGGGTGTGACGCTAAAAGGCGATTCGCTCGACAATTACTACAAGGAAATTCTACTAGAAGAGTTAAATGTTAAAAGTGTAACTTTTAACGCTACACTTGAGACTCACGACGCCGCACATGCTGTTTCATCGGATACGGTAAGCTTGAATATAGAGCTAACTCCAGAGCTAAAGCGTGAAGGCTTGATGCGTGAAGTCGTTCGCCATGTGCAGTCGGCTCGCAAAAATGCCGGGCTTAACGTTGACGATAGAATTGTACTAAACCTTGAGACCGATGACGCAGATTTAAAGAAGGCGATAGTAGAGCATTCGAACACTATCGAGTCTGAGACCTTGGCCGCTATGGGTGAAGTTTCAGAGAATATGGTAGAGGTGAGTGTTGAGGGATCAAAGCTCGCTATCTGCCTGCGGAAACAGTAGTGAACCAATCTATCTACTGAGGGTTATCAGTACTCTCGGTAGATAGAATAGACTTTTCCTTGCTGCGACCTTCGGAGTCTACTTCGTAGATTAGGGCTTCGTCTTGTATCATGTTCATGTCGCCAATTGCGTCATTCGAGATATTTTCAATATATTTTACCAATGAGCGGATAGAGTTTCCGTGAGCAACAACTAGCACGTTCTGGCCGTGGCGCAAACGTGGCAAGATGACCCTGAGGTAGAATGGAACTACTCTTTGGTAAACCTGCTCTAGCGATTCGCCGCCCTCGACTGGGCTGTCCCAGCTGCGTCGTAGCTCGTCGAATTTTTCATCGCCGATCATCTCTTTTATCTGGTCTTTATTCATGCCAGTGTAAACGCCGTAATCTCTCTCGTTCAAAGCCCTGGCTGATTCGTGAGCTAATCCTATCTGTCCCGATCCATTCATGATTAACTCTAGAGTTTCGCGGGCTCTCATTTGCTGTGATGAATAGGCGTAGTTGAAGTCTATGTCGGCAAGAGCTCTTCCTAGTTCGGCCGAGTGGTCGAATCCTTTTTTGGTTAGATGTACGTCGGTGACTCCAGTCCATTTGCCGAGTGCATTCCATTCACTTTCACCGTGACGAATTACTACTAGTTGTCCAGAGCTTTGTATGGCGTGGACTTTGTTTGGCGAATCGCCATACCAGAACTTTATGATATTCTGACACGTCGTATCGTTTATGCGCCTGATTGCTTCAGACGTGTTGAACGCTGCGTGTTGAGTGACTACGACATTTGGCATTTGCAGTAGTACTCTGTCTTCTGTGGCATATTCGTACACTAGCGGCGCAGTGGCATTGTCGGTAATTGCGTCAATCAGTGAATTGGTCGACAAGAAGTGTTCACCCTCGATAGTATCTAGTCCCGCACCAGCCAAGAGCTTACTTTTTAGGGCAGTTATTAGGGCTCTGTTTTCGACCAGTTCGCCGCGCGCAGTATTTATTAGTATCGCACCGGGTTTCATCTTTTCGATGCTGTGGTGATTGATCATGTGGTAGTTATTTGGAGTTAGCGGAGCGTGGAGACTTAGTATGTCGCTTTCGCCGATAACTTCGTTGAGGCGTTTATATGTGAAAGAAAGCTCTTCGGCAAGTTTATCATCGGTGTGTATGTCATAAGCTATAACATTCATACTAAAACCGCTAGCAATCTTTGCCATGTGGCGACCAATGTGACCCATGCCAATGATGCCGATAGTTTTACCTTTTAAGTCAGCTCCAGTGTGTTGGCTGGCGACAAAATTGCCGTCTTTGGTAGCAGAAACTGTCTGTATGAGCTTTCTATTTACGGCTAGCAGCAGGGCGAACGCATATTCGGCCACTGTGTTTTCTCCGTAAGTTGGTACGTTTACAACTGTTATGTTGCGCTCGATAGCATAGTCTAGGTCGATATTATCAAAACCAGTAGATCGAACCGCGATAAGTTTTAGGCGAGGTAAGCGGTCCATGATTTCACGTGTCAGGTTGCTTGCAGTTGATATAGATACGACTTCTGCGTCGAGATTTAGGCTGTTTACGTTTACGGCATCAGGCCTAAACTCCCAGTAGTGATCGGTCTGGCGCAGGCCATCCGTCAACTGGAACATATCTATTTGAGTCGCTTCGTAGAAGGTTATTACTGCCATGTCCCACCCATGATTATTATAGAGGCTCTGCCAATTTAAGCTCAGGATTCATTTCTGAAATTCTGAGGAGCTCGTTATATTTTAATACTCTGTCTGTTCGGCTTAGGCTACCAGTTTTTATCTGTCCTGTGCCCAATCCAACGGCAAGGTGGGCGATTGTAGTATCTTCAGTTTCGCCGCTGCGGTGACTCATGATTGTATTCCAACCTGCTTTCTTGGCGAGCTTTACTGCGTCGATTGTTTCGGATAGGCTGCCTATCTGGTTTGGTTTTATTAGGATTGCGTTACCTGCTTGCTCATCTATAGCCTTTTCTAGCAGGGCAACGTTTGTTACTAGTAAATCGTCGCCAACTAGTTGCGTTTGAGAGCCTAGCTGTTCGGTTAGTTTCTTCCAATTACCCCAATCATCTTCGTCTAATCCATCTTCTATGGATACGATAGGGAATCGATCTTTTAGGGCTTTATACCATTCAATTATTTCACTTGAGGAGAGGCTTTTTCCTTCGGTTTTCAGGAAGTATCCATCGCTGGTCGCAAACTCGCTAGCCGCTACGTCTAGGGCGAAACAAACATCGCTACCCAAGCTGTATCCTGCTGCTACAGTAGATTGGGCAATGAGGTCTAGCGGCTCTGAGTTACCGTTTTTTACACGTGGAGCGTAGCCGCCTTCGTCGCCAACAGTGGTAGAATATCCCTTTTCAGACAAAACATTTTTTAGAGAATGAAAAATGTTTACTCCAGTTTCCAGAGCATCTGCAAAGCTTTTGGCGCCTTTTGGTATGATCATAAACTCCTGTATGTCGGTACTTCCAGCCGCATGCTGGCCGCCGTTCATAACGTTCATCATTGGAAGCGGGAGACACATATCTGCAGATGTATCGGCGATTTTACCGATGTACTCGTATAGCGGTAGCTTCTCGCTATTTGCAGAAGCTTTTGCAGCCGCAAGACTGACGGCCAATATGGCATTCGCGCCCAGATTGGATTTATTGTTAGTGCCGTCGATTTCGCGCATTGTGTCGTCTATTAGTTTTTGGTTGCCGGCCTCTAGTCCAGTGATTGCAGGAGCGATTTTGTCTTTGATGTTGTTAATAGCTTTTAGGACGCCTTTGCCGCCATATGCCGAGTCGCCATCACGCAACTCTATAGCTTCTCGTGATCCTGTACTGGCGCCGCTGGGCACTGAAGCGCGTCCCATGCTGCCGTCTGCTAGATAAACATCGGCTTCAACCGTAGGATTGCCCCTAGAATCTAGAATCTGTCGTGCAGCAACTGATGTAATTTTTTGACTCATATCTATAAATAATAATAGCACTCTATTGCGCTCATGTCTTGCACAGAATGACACTTTTGCACTAGGATTAGGTATATGGACTACATCAGTGATGATCAATTTAATAATTTGATTACCAAAGCAATGAACGAACTGCCGCAGGATTACATCTCTTCGATGAAAAACGTAGCGATTGTAATGGCTGATGAGCCGACAGACCAGCAAAAGGAGGAGTTGCGGCTCCGTCACAATAATCTGTTACTCGGCTTGTTTGAAGGTGTGCCGCGCACCATGCAAACAGGTAATGAGGCTGGATTAATACCTGGTAAAATTACGCTATTTAAGAATCAGTTGCAGATGGTAGCTCGCGATGAGGCTAGTTTATTTGAACAGATCAAGCGCACTTTGTGGCATGAAATTGCTCACTACTATGGCCTAAATCACGATGACATAAATCGCCTAGAGCAAGCCTAGTATTACTAGCTGCTAACTTCAGGCTGGGGGCTACTTTCAAAAGTGGAAAATGAGGAGTACAATAGAGCCAGAATCTATAAACCTACCGAGTGGAGTCGGGAGAGGAAACATTATGGCGCTACAGCTTAATATTAATCGTTCAAGTCAAAGACTTAGACTGTTGGGCTCTGCTTTTGCAGTTTTAGCATTCTTTATACAGTCTTTAATACCCCTGAATGTACCAGCGGTATTCGCAGCAACTGACAATATCAGCCAGCTTGCTTTTACAAACCCCGAGCAGTCAGTAGGTAGGGGCGTAAAGAGTGGTGTGCTAACAGTACAAACACAAAACGCTAGTGGGGAGCTTGAGAGCCTGGATACTTCGGGCACAAAAATAATGGTCAAGAGTAGTTCTGCTACAGGAGAATTTTCTTCTAACGGTACGACTGGCTGGGCTGCAACACAAAGCTTTTCTATGAATAGCGGCTGGTCAAACAAGAATTTCTATTACCGCGACAACACTGTAGGTGTGGCTACACTGACAGCCACTGCAGCCAACGAATCGGGTCCACATTCATGGACACCAGCCAGTCAAAATATAACAGTTACTGGTGCGAGTGCCTTGGTTAAGCCAGCTCTTTGGGATGGTAGCAACTACAAGGGTATTAACGTTGACACTCGAGTTCAGGGTGCTGTAGGCCTGATTGGGCTTACTGTTACGGTTAATCGTGCAGATGGATCAAGCGTTACAAAGACTGCTAAACAAAAATTAATCGACGAGATTAACGCAGTTAACGGCGCCGCTAAATCCATTACGGCACCTTTTGTAATAGATAGCCTTACCTACGATGAAACAACTAGTAGTTCTTGGAGTGCACCAAGTACAACTGTGTGGACAAAGGCTAGCGTTCCGCAGTCTGTTACCGTGACAATGAACTTTGTAGATCAAGACCCTACTTCTGCTACTGGAGTGATAAACACAAGAGGCATAGACTACCTATCACTTTTGCCTGTCGACAGAGTTGCGCCATCAACAACCATAGTTGCACCAGTAGGTGTGGTTGGTAAAGTATTTAGCGTGAGTGGTGTTGCCAGAGACAACCAGGCTCTCAACAGAGTTTACGTTCAGCTTGTTAATCGCGAAGACGGAAAGCGCTATGGTGGTACAACCATCAATCTGATAGGAAAGGGTACTGAGGCTGACTGGCGTGTGACCTATAACACGTCTGAGCGAAATCTTCCTGAGGGACGCTACGCTGCGCATGTAAGCGTGGTTGATATGGTGGGACTTTCTGGCTCTGCAGGCTGGACTGAGAATTTCACAGTTGACCTAACTAGCCCAGAGATTAAAGACGTCACCCCTGCAACTGGTGCAAAGACAAACCAAGACTTTACTGTTAGCGCAAAGGTGACTGATGATTCTGCAGGCGTTCAAAAGATTGCCCTATATGTCATCGACACCAAGACTGGAGTTAAGTCGCGCGAGTACCAGATGGAGCACGTTGGCGACGATAAATGGACTGCCGATGTTAAGCTTAGCGACCTCGAAAGTGATTCAGTTTATGACTTACGATTCCGCGCGGCGGACAAGGTAGGCAATGTGAAGTATCACAATAACCGTGGCGGTAGCTATTTGGTTACTGTTGACACTACAGCTCCAGCAGCTCCAACTGGCTTGGTCTGGAAGAATTCACAAGGTGAAGTAGTGACAGAAACCAATGACAAGTTTGGTAGTGCGAGCTGGGAGGCTAGCACCTCGACCGATGTTGACCACTACATTTACTACTACTGGAACGATATCGAGGGCAATCGTTACAAGCAAGACAATCCATGGCCAGCGAAGGTTAGGGGCGGAACGATTCAGGCTGGATCATTTACCGAAGGTTACGGCACACACTACTTCTGTGTTGTAGCAGTTGATGTATTTGGCAATGAATCGGAGTGTAGCGAATCCTATAGAGTTGTGTATAGTGAGATTGTTGACACTACTGACCCTGAGGAGTATACCCCAGAAAACCCGACTACGCCAGGCGCACCAAATACACCTAATACACCTAATACACCAAATACACCTAATACACCTAATACGCCCAATACTTCGTCAGCCGATAATGCTCTAGCAGGTAGCTCAACCGTAACAAATCTTCCACTAGCCCTAGCAACCCTCACTCCGCTAACTACGGCTACAACAGGTACAATTGCCGCAACTGCACCATTGGCAATTGCAACGCAATCAGATAGTCAGTCTAGCGATACAGAAGCAGAGCCAGAGGTTTTAGGCGCGCAAGATGGTAGCGATGAAAATAACGAAAAATCATCTTCAGGTGATGTATTGGCGGCAACTGATGACCAGTCAAAGGCATGCTACAAATTTATCGGTATCTGTTGGTACTGGTGGATTCCGATAGCTATTGCGGTTGCAGGTCTGGTTTGGCTATACTTTGCCTCACGAAACCGAAAAGACGACGATATTGCATTTAGTGACGACAAACCGCCACGACGCAAATAATAGATTAGAATTACGTAAATCGATCAGTTTGTAGGCTGGTCGATTTATTTTTATACATTTGCTATACTATGGCCAAGGTATAGCCTAAAAATGAAACAGACAAAAAGAAAAAAACTACACCTGTGCGCAAGGCGGCAAAGCGACCCGCTAATTCTTCAAAGGCTAAAAAAAGAGTAGTCAGGCGCAAGGCTCATTTGGCTATAGTTCCTCAGCCCAAGAATAGCTACAGGCCTCACTTGGTCCGTCGCCAGGGGTTGGCCTTTATATTGGCATTCGTCTTCAGTTTACAGATTGTATACAACTATGCTCAAACTGGGTCGGTGCTAGGTCAGGCGACAGATATAAGCAGGCAGCGACTGCTGGTTGCCACTAATCAGGAGCGCTTGTCGACAGGTGCTCAGAAGTTGCAATCCAACCAATTGCTAAACAGTGCAGCAGAAGCCAAGGCAAACGACATGCTTTCGCGGCAGTACTGGTCTCATACGTCACCAGACGGCGCAACGCCTTGGGCTTGGGTGAAGAGTTCTGGATATTTATACACCCGAGCTGGTGAAAACCTAGCAAAAGGCTTTCATACATCTAAAGGAGTTGTGACCGCGTGGATGAACTCCCCAGAGCACCGCGAAAATATGCTAGATGGTGAATTTAGCGATGTTGGATTTGCGGTGAAAAAAGGCGAGTTAGACGGCAAGATGACTACATTGATTGTAGCTCTGTACGGAAAGCCTGCTGCAGGTACTGCCGCCGCAACCACAGCTAGCGTATTGGCAGCATCTGATCAGCCCTATGGTTTTGTTTCGCGACTTGGAGTTGGTGTTCAGTCTATGACTCCAGCCCTGGTGGGTTCGATAGTTTTGATGCTTTTCTCTACAGGTGTTGCGCTAATCGCACATGCGAATCGCAATAAGCTACCTAAGCCACTTAGGCAGAGCTGGTATAGGTATCACGGGCTATACAAAGCGGCGGGAATGACTAGCATAATAATTATATTAATAGCACTTTATGGCGGCGGTCAGATATAGGAGCTAAACAATGAGTATCACAAAGGCAATAATCCCAGTAGCGGGCTGGGGAACTAGGCGTCTGCCGATTACAAAAACTATCGAAAAATGTATGCTACCAATTGGCAATCGGCCAATTGTTGATTATGTGGTGCGGGATTGTCTACTTGCGGGTATTGATGAATTAATTTTCATTGTCGGCGAAGACAGCACGCAGCTAGAAGACTATTACCGTAGCAACATAAAGCTAAACGACTACCTAGAGAGGAATGGCAAGAGCGACAAGCTACCTATGGTGGCTGCATTAAAGAATGTGAAGCTGCATTTTATTACCCAGCCAAGCTATGGCAAATACGGAACAGCCGTACCTGTGGCTTTGGCTTCAGAATATATAGGCGCAGGCGAGTCAGCAGTAGTGTTAATGGGTGACGATTTTATCTGGAATAAGGATGGGTCAAGTGAGGTCAAGCGATTGATTGAGTCGACTCCAAATGGCGAATGTGGCTTGCTGGCGGCTGAAGTGCCGAAAGATGAAGTGTCGCGCTATGGGGTTATCGAGCGAGATTCAGACGGCAATTATATACGGATTATTGATCAGCCAAAGCCAGATGAGGCGCCGAGTAATTTGATAAACATTAGTAAATATATACTAACCAAAGAAGTTATTGACGCGGCGGCAAGTCTACCGCCAGCCAGTAATGGCGAATATCAACTACCAGATGCTATTAACGACTACGTTACAGGAGGCGGCGCCGTGAAAGTCGTTCCGGCAAAAGGTGAGTATTTAGACGGTGGCACGCTTGAAGGTTGGCTGCATGCAAATAATATCGTGCTTGGGTTTGCCCATAATGGCGTAGGTGTAAAATAGATACAAATAGCCAATCCTAGTCAAAATAAGCTTGACTAATATCATTAAGTATGGTAGTATACTAGATGATTTATTATCATTTTAAGCTGAAAGGAAATACACCAAATGACTGGTAGTGAACTAAGTAGATATGATGCAGTCTCTTCGGACCTAATGACTACCGACAAGGCTCTGAGTATAGTTGCATCTGAAGCATCTGGAATGTCTAATAAAGAGAAGCAGCGTATTACAGAAAGGCGCGTAAAGGCGCTTGAAGCGTTTGTTACTCAAGGTTTAGTTCAAACTGAAGACGATGTAGCATCAGCATTAGACCTATTCACGCACTACGATGCCCACCCTAACAAGATATCACAGCTGCTGAGTTCATACCCCGAATTTACCGTACATACCGTTGCGCAAATATATGAGGCACGAGATTCGCTTGCGGTGAATGGTAGTATAAAAGGACTTGCAGAGCTTACAGATACTTTAGGCGGTGATGTTGTCAGTGATCACGATTTTCTCGAAGGTCTTGATTTGCTGACGAGAGAGTTGGCTGATGCGTTGTATACTGCACGCAAGAGGCAGCATAACTATGCCGATCGATCTGACCAAAAAGGGCGAGTCAAGGGTATAGCATTCCGTATGGCCGTATCGAAGGTGCTTGAGGCCTATGAGGATGGCCTAGATATCTATGACTTAATCGAAGTTGATGATAAACACTCTGACGCCATTTCAGACGACTACAGCGAAGAGGCTAGTGCCTAGGGCTTGTGTATATGGCGGAGCCTAAGTATACCGTCATTCCTGGGGTGCTAGACACCCGTCCGATTGCCCTTGAGATTCTTGGCATATCACCTGAGGCTGTTAAGCATCTAAGTGTCGACGGATTGTCGAAGGCCGTAAAAGCAATGTCAAGACTGTACAGAGCAGAGCTTCACCCAGATATGCATGGTGGTCGAGTCTCGAAAGAGCGTACAAGGCGCACGATGATGCTTGATGCTGCCATGGAGCGCTTTGACGAAGAGGGGATTGAGTCACAGAGAGAGGCCCTACTTGCTGCAGCTCGCAAGAAATCATCAAAAGAGAAGGGCGTATTGTCATCATACGAGATTAAAAATGCGTACGCACAAGATCTAGACTATGATTTTTCTGACACATTATTTGAAAGTATGTATGCAAATAACTCAATCGCTCGGCTTAATAATATGCGTGTTATTGTGTCTAATGACTACGACATATACAAAGACGGAGATTCAAAGAGCTATGAACTACTAGGTGGCCTGAGCCATGACGGTATAGATGTATATGATCTGAGTATTAACGTAAGGGATGATGACGCTGTATTGGGTATGTTTTCGGATAGAGCCAACGAGCAGCCATACATGAAAGATGTTGCGATCCTAGAACAGGGTTCAATCGGAAGGGTTTCAGACAAGGCCCCATTTATCGATAATGAAGAATTCCAGCCTCATGACTATGCTCATGAAAGCGGTATATATGTATGCAGGGGAATCGGAGCCAAAAGATCAGTAGAGGTCTTAAGTCGTCGATCCCGAAAGCCATCAAATCACATCGATCACGTTAACCCTATAGGATGTGTAAGCCCTGCTGTTTGGAGTGAACTTGTTAAAGACAAGTCTGTAGAAAAGGGTGATAAGATGGTTTATCGCGAGATTGAGTCTAGCGGAGTTGACGCGCAGCGAGATAGGGGTGTTCGTTTCTCTGGAATATCTTTTGCTCAGCATAAACTCGGGTTTGATGGCGCTGAACTCAATAGGGCGATTTCACGTCTGGGTGAAGAAGGTTTTTCTACGGAATTTAGGAAGGACTGGGTACTGATAGGTTATCACGAAAAGGTATTACGGGATGGTGCACGAAGTAAGTCGCGGCCTGCACAATTGGTGCCTCTTGGTAATATTGAATATGCGACGATGTCAACGTAGCATAGGTTGTCAAGTGTCTACACATCTGTTACAATACTCTAGATTGATATAAATCTAACGAAAAAGGAAGTCATGAAAGCAGTCGTTAAGGTTGGTGGCAAGCAATATATTGTCGCCGAAAAAGAGACCCTCCTGGTGGACCGCCTCCCGGATGGAACTAAAGAGCTCGATCTCGACGTTTTGATGCTGGTTGATGGTGACAAAAGCACTGTCGGCGCCCCTTTAGTAAAAGGTGCAAAGCTAAAAGCCAAGGTTGTAGACGAAGAAGTAAAAGGCGATAAGCTACGTGTGATTCGCTATAAAGCCAAAAAGCGCGTTCACAAGGAGATGGGTCACCGTCAAAAATACAGCCGAATCGAAATCGGTAAAATAGCTAAATAGCTTAAAGTGATTACTGAAAATACACTAGCTAAAACTAGTGTATTTTATTTTTATCGACATAGCACAAGTTTGTTACGCTCATGCTACAATAGATTAAAGATGAGGGCAGAATAAACACGTGAGTATAGTTATTTCAGTGACCAATCAAAAGGGTGGTGTTGGTAAAACCACCACTGCTGTTAATGTGGCCTACTATTTAGCTAAATCTGGTAAAAAAACCCTTTTAATAGACTTTGACCCGCAAGGAAACGCAACTAGCGGTTTAGGTATAGACAAGCAGGCCTTAGACGGCAAGACTATGAGCGAGGTGATGGGTCATGGAGTAAATCTTCAGGATATTATAGTTCCGAGTGGTCAGAAAAATCTTGATTTGGCACCTACCACCCCAGAGCTTGCAAACACAGAGGTAGAGCTGGCGCAGGCTAGCCATAGGTTTACCAGGCTGCGCAACGCTATTGCATCAGTTCATGGATACGACTATATAGTTATCGATAGTCCGCCGAGCTTGAGTCTACTGACGGTAAACGGTCTGATTGCGGCAAGATATGTACTGCTGCCAGTTCAGGCAGAATTTTATGCGCTAGAGGGGCTTGGTCAGCTGCTAGAAACCATGAAACTAATCCGCGAGAAGATGAACCCAACTCTGGACTTAGTAGGTGTGCTAGCGACGATGGTGGATAGCCGCACTACCTTAAGCACTCAGGTTTTGGCTGAGATACAGCAGCATTTTCCAGGCAAGGTGTTTAAGGCAACTATTCCGCGCAATATTCGTTTGGCTGAAGCACCGAGTCATGGCGTGCCAATTGGTGCTTATGACAGATTCTCAAAAGGCGCTAGAGCCTATAAGGCCCTTGCTAAAGAGATTAGAGAAAGGGTAGGAAACTAACATATGGTAAAAAAAGGCTTAGGAAGAGGATTTAGCTCGTTGATACCAGATGATTTACTAGACGAATCATTTGATCCAACGGCGGGTCAAGACGAGAAGGTTAGCGATCTAAGAAATATACAACTTTCAAAGATAACAACAGACCCAGATCAGCCTAGGCGTCATTTCGATGAAGCGGCGCTCGATGAGTTGGCGAATTCTGTTAAGCAGCACGGTGTAGTGCAGCCAATCGTGGTTGTTCCGCACAATGGCGGCTACCAAATTGTTGCTGGTGAGCGACGATTTAGGGCAGCTGGGCTCGCAAAGCTTAAAACTATACCAGCGATTGTGCGTACATTAACGGCGCAGCACAAGCTTGAGCTTGCGTTAATAGAGAACTTGCAACGACGTGACCTAAATGCCATGGAAACAGCTACCGCCTACGCAAAACTGCGCGACCAGTTTAATCTTAGCCTAGAGGAGATTGGTTCGAGTGTTGGCGGCAAATCCGTAAGTGCCGTGTCTAATACTCTAAGGCTCCTTAAGCTTCCAATGGAGGTTAAGAAAGCGCTTGCAGAGGGTAGGATGACAGAAGGTCAGGCTAGGCCTCTAGTGGGCGTAGAGGAAAGTGTTGCGCATAAGCTATTGCCACAGATTATAGAGGGAAACTGGAGCGCTCGTAGAGTCGAACAAATGATTTATGCATACCGCAAGCCCAATAGAAAACAGACCGCAAACTCTTTAACTAAATCTCAAGAGCAGCGTCTAGATCAGTTGGTGAAGAGGGTGTCGGCGCCGATTACAGTAAAACCGAAGTCTCGCGGCGGTGGAACGATAACAATTAGCTACAAGACAGACGAAGAGTTTGAGCGCATAACAGACGCTCTGCTTTAGTTAGTCCTAAAATGAGCGTATGCCGTTGAATGGGAATATCCTCATGCTGACTGGCCCAACTACGTCGTATAGAGGGATAAAGCCCAGTCCATTTCTTGAATCTAGTGAGTTCTGGCCCTGTCTGTGATCGCCTGCTACAAATAGGGCATCCTCGGGAACTACAGAGTCGACATTGCCGCTTGTTGGTGACCCCGGTTCACCATTGTTGTCATCATCTGGGTTGAAGCAGTTCAGGTTTTTATTGTCGCAGACGGTTATTCCACCATCTTTTACGATAACTCTTTCGCCCGCGAAGGCTATAACGCGCTTAACTATGTACTCTTCCATGCCAGATATGGTGTCGAACTTTGGGTTTTTAAATACGATAACCTGGCCTCTCTGGGGTGAGTAATCTTTGTTTTGTAGCTTTGACCAAGTGACTGGCATGCGGTTTACTATTAGTCTATCGCCTGTATGCATGGTATTTTCCATGCTTCCGCCCTCGACATTAAAGCTTCTAAATATAAACGTGTTTATAAATATAGTACCAATGGCCACAAGGGCGACAAATAATACTAAACTTAAGGCGTCTTTAAAGCCTTGGTGTCGCTCAAGAAACGGTACATTCATCTTTAATAGTATACAAGTTTTAGCGGTGAGTAGCTACAGAATAAATTTTAATTATTAGACCTAAATTAACAATAGGTGAGTGGCGGTTCTGCGGCAAGACAAATTGATATTGAGATGATACAATAATTCAAGTGGATTTTCTAAAACCGAGACGTAAATCAAGTATTAGCGATGCGTTATATATCGCCTTAAATGTGGCACTCGCTATCGTTATTACTATTGTTATAATCACAACTGGTTCGCTGTGGATGGCACTGCTGATTGTACTGTTTAGCAAGTGGAGGATATTTTCAGTCCGTCCGCACTACTGGATGGCTAATATACTATCTAATCTAGTTGATGTAGTGGTTAGCGTAGGTGTGGCGGTGTTTATTTATGCCGCTGGCGAGAATTTAGACGGCGGAGAGGTGCTTCCAATTCAGATAGCACTAACTGTAATGTATATAGTCTGGCTGCTGTTTATAAAGCCTCGATCCGAAAACTGGGCGGTAACTCTGCAGGCAGGCTCGGCACTATTTATGGGTGTGTCGTCGGTATTTATTCTTGGGTATGACTGGCCATCCTCTCTGGTTGTCCTGTTGGTCTGGTGCGTCAGCTATATGTCTGCTCGGCACGTGTTAATTGCCAATCGGGAGCCGCACTACGTACTTATAGGGTTATGCGTAGCTTTTGTGATGGCAGAGCTGAGCTGGCTGCTATATCACTGGACTATAGGCTATAGTGTTCCTTTTGGGGGCGGTCTTCAGCTACCTCAGCCGGCCATAATTTTGACACTAGTCGGCTTTATGATGGATCGAGTCTATAATAATTATCGTAGAAATCACGGAAACGTAGCAGTTCGCGAGATTGTTTCGCCAGTGGTATTTTCAATGGCAGCACTGGTCGTTATGATGGTATTTTTTGGCGCAACTGGCGGCCTAAAATAAAAGTTTATTTAAAGCAGTAGATAGGGGTCTAGATAGGGAAAGTTATGAATAAAGAGGGTGCAAATAGTCAAGATAGTGGTAAGAATCAACACCAATCTATAGTTGTTGCAACTACTGGGTTAGCTCTATTGCTAGCTGTTCTAATTTTTGTGGCATTTGTAGCTGGGTGGCTTGGTAGCAAGGCGGCTCAGGATAATGGAGGTCAATCATCGGGCGCTACCTCAGAAATAGAGGCTGCGAATGATGGCAACAATCATGTAACGACTCAGGAGGCGAGTATTGCTGCTGTCGTTGAAACGGCTGGCAAAAGTGTGGTGTCTATATCATCACAGACGGCCGACTATTCACGCGGTCAGTTGGTAGAAGGCGCTGGGACGGGAATGATTATAAGCAAAGATGGCTACATAATGACTAATAAGCATGTTGTCGGCAGTGCGCGAACTGTGACGGTTACTACCGAAAGCGGTGATGTATATTCTAATACCTCTGTTGTTGGAATCGATAAGTTAAATGACATTGCGTTTTTGAAGATTCCTAATGTAAACAACATGCCATACGTTACATTGGGTAACTCCAGCACACTAAGGGTTGGTCAGGGCGTGATAGCCATTGGCAACGCCCTTGGTCAGTTTAAGAATACAGTTACTAGTGGAATAATATCTGGCAAAGGTCGACCAATAACAGCCCAGGGAGCGGGCGGAGCAGCCGAGAGTCTAGTGGATTTATTGCAAACAGATGCTGCTATAAATAGCGGCAATTCGGGCGGTCCGTTGCTTAACTTGGATGGGCAGGTTGTGGGCATAAACACAGCGATAGCGGCCGATGCTCAGAATATAGGATTTGCTATCCCGATTAGCTCTGCAAAGGGAATGATAAAAGAGCTATTGGAGACGGGTAAGGTCAAGAGGGCATATCTAGGCGTTCGATATGTCAGTATTACTCCAGAAGTCAAAGAGCAGTATAATCTTAACGTAAAAAACGGTGACTTAATAACATCTTCTGGCGGCTCATCTGCAGTAGTGAGTGACGGTCCGGCTGCGTCGGCAGACTTAAGAGACAAGGATATTATCATAAAAGTGGGTGATCAGTCTGTCATGGAGGGCAATAGTGTCGCCACTATAGTGGGTCAATATCGTCCAGGCGAGACAGTAAAATTGACTATTCTAAGGGGCGGCAAGGAGATTGTAAAAGAGATTAAACTCGGCAGCTACTAGGTCTTTATGTAGCTGTGCGCAAAATCACGTCTAGCTATACATTTGTAGCCATTCTTGGATATAAAGCTATCGATATCATGCCATTGTCTAGGGTCTGCTTCTAGTATGATTATGCCGTGAGTTTCTTGCCTAGATGTTGCTTGCTGAATTAGTTTATTTATTAATCTCAAACCTTTATCATCGGCAAATAAAGCCTCTGCTGGCTCGTGATTTGTTTCTGTTGATCGCTCCCATTTGGGGTCTACATAGGGCAGGTTGGCTAATATTATATCTGGATTAAATGGATAGTTTCCGAGTAGGTCACTTTCTATAAACTGTATGTCTGCATTTAGTGCGGCTGCATTAATCTCGGCAATATCTAGCGCCTGTCTTGAGGTGTCGCAGCCGATTACATTTAGTTTTGGACGCTCTAGTTTGGCCGTTATCGCCAGGCAGCCACTGCCGGTGCCTACATCTACCAGCCTTCGATCGTCATCTTCTGGCAGTGCCTCGAGTAGAAGTTCGACTACTTGTTCACTCTCAGGGCGGGGGATTAGAGTGTTTGTATTTACTTGAAAGCGTCGTCCGTAAAAATCTTTGTGGCCGATTATATATGCAACGGGTACGTGATCTAGCCGAAGATCTAGCCTGGCGTTGGCCACTTCGATATGCCTAGGTTCGAGCGTATCATTGCTGTGAGCATGTAGCCATGTGCGAGGCCGACTGATTGTGTGGGCTAGAATAATCTCAGCATCTAGGCGTGAAGAGGTAAACATTGCGTCGGCAAGTTCGTCGGATGCATTTCGTAGCCACTCCTGGATTATCATGACACCATTATCCCATGAGTTGCATAATATGCAAAACATTGACAAATATACATAAGCGTGATATGCTGTAATTATGAACCGTAAAAACAGTAAAGAGCAAAAACTAACAAAAAATGAATTACGCCTAACCACTAGAGCGAAAAAGCTGGGCGCTGGAGCTGTACTACTGCTTGGTGCCGGTCTATCGGTTGTAGGCAATGGTGATAAAAATCCTGAACCTAATGACTCAAGGCCTGGCGTGGAGGCGTGTGGAGTAGCAATTGTTGGTGATTCAAAAACCGGTTGGACCCATGGAGCTGCTCGTGAAGCTATAGAAAATGCTCAGGGCAAGGCTTTGGAGAGCCTTGATATGCCTGCCGATGCAGCCGAGGGTTTGCCTATCTACAACAACGCCAATAAAGCCGTAGAGTTGGCCGACAAGGGTGTCGTTCCAGACGTAGGGGATAAGATAAAAGTTTGTGTTGAGGTCGATGCTGATGGCGATGGCGATGGCAGCACTGATGGCGATGCTGGTATATCAGTAGAAGTAAAATCTGCTGAGATTATAGACTTAAAGAATAATCAAGACTAAGTCTTGCGTTATCCTATACGTCGCAGAATTATAGCTTGGGCTGTATGTAGCAGCTAGTTATAGCGATAGAGCGTGCTGCGCTGTATCGTCGGTGCTTATTTCTGTAGGCGCAGGGTAGAAAACTAAATTATTACTCATTGCAGGAAGTCCGTGGTCATTTCGATCGCGTGCGCTTGGATAGCCCATTTCAACAGGTCCGGATATTTGATAATTATCATTTACGCCAAATCGTACAGTTAGCGGACCCTGGTATGGGGTGGCGCTATCTTTATCGGCAGTAAGAACTATGAAGTCCCCGTCTTTATGGTGCTGGACACGATGTATTTCTGCTGCGCGTAGAGGCAGCTCAATTACCTTGTCGTCACTGGTGATAGATGCCATCCAATCATCTGGTCGTCGATGATCAACCATACTGTCTTTTCTGATAGTGATACAGTCGCCACTTTCATTCATAGCCTCGCCACAGTAAACATCATAGTGGCGTATTTCACCATTATTGAGTACTTTGATGGGCGATTCTTCTGAGTAGACTTCCATGATCGTTTTTGTATTTATCTTTTGTCCTACTTTTGTTATACGCTTATGGTACGAAAAATGCAACACCGAGAGGGGGCGCAATGCGAAGTGCCCGTGTACAAGAATAGGAAGCTAAACGTTTTGGGCTCTTAGTTCTCGTTCGGAAGCCTGGAGCTTTTCGATAATGTCGTTTACGTCTCCGTTCATTGCGGCGGGGATGTTGCTTCTAGAGTAACCGATGCGATGGTCTGTGATTCGGTCTTGAGGGAAGTTGTAGGTGCGGATTTTTTCAGATCTGTCGCCTGTGCCGACAAGCGAGCGACGCTCGGCAGTTAGCTTGGCCTGCTCTTCATCAATCTTTGCCTGGAGTAGGCGGCTACGTAGTACGCTCATGGCCTTTTCTTTGTTTTTAATCTGAGACTTTTCGTCCTGATTTGTAACTACCATGCCTGTTGGCAGGTGAGTAATTCGAACAGCCGAGTCTGTCGTATTAACGCTCTGGCCACCGTGGCCGCCACTACGGAATACATCTATACGAAGGTCGTTTGGATGAATCTCGATATCGGCCTCTTCAGCTTCAGGTAAGACTGCAACAGTGACTGTGCTGGTGTGGATCCGACCCTGAGATTCGGTGGCTGGGATGCGCTGTACGCGGTGAACGCCACCCTCGAATTTTAGAAAAGAGTATGCTGAGTCACCACGGACTTCGAAAATAACTTCTTTGTAGCCACCGCTATCATTGGCGCTCTCGCTCATAAGGTCGGTTTTAAAGCCTTTGTCTTCGCACCAGCGTAAATACATTCGGTAAAGTTCGCTTGCAAATAGGGAAGCTTCGTCACCACCAGCGCCAGCGCGTATTTCAACTATGACATTCTTTTCGTCATTTGGATCTTTTGGCGTCAGCATGACAAAAAGCTTCTCTTCGAGTTCCTCTAACTCATTTTCTAGTAGGGGGAGCTCTTGCTTGGCGAGTTCGGCTAGTTCATCGCCGCCGCCAGACAATTCCTTTGCTTCCTTGATTTGTTTTTCGAGTGATTCTCGACGCTTTCCAGCGGAAAGCAGTTCGTCAAGCTCTGTCATGCGGCGGTTCTTTTTAGCAAAATCAGGATCTGAAAAAGCGTCCGGACGAGATAGGAAATCTGTTAGATCCTTTCGTTCGGTCTCAAGCTCTGATAGGTTTAGATTAATTTTAGGCATTACTTCTCTTATTTTAGTACACTGTTTTCTATAAAACAAAAAGACACAGTTTGTAACACTGTGTCTTTTTGTAGATTAAGCTATTTAGAATCTGATTTCTTAGCTTTCTGTGCGGCGCGTTTCTTGGCTTTGTTTTGAAGCTCTTTCTTGCGAGCTTCAGCTGCGGCAAATTTAGCCTTAAATCGATCAACACGACCTTCGGTGTCGATAATCTTTTCCTCACCAGTAAAGAATGGGTGAGAGGCGCTTGAAATGTGGACTTTCACGAGTGGGTAAGTGTTGCCATCTTCCCATTTGATTTCCTCATTTGTCTGCGCAGTGCTTTGCGTCAAAAACGCAAATCCCGCTTGATCGTCGCTAAATACGACAGGGCGGTAGTTTTGTGGGTGAATACTGCTTTTCATACTCCGACCACTATACTTGAAATCACGACGGTTGTCAAAGGGTTAGATATGGTGTATAGTTACAGGGTAATAAATTTAACGAAACAACACTAGTGAGTTTCCTTTAAATTGAGGCGCTAGTGTGAAGGAGAAGGAAACATGGCTACAAAAGTAGACCTAAAAGCTTTGCTCGAAGCTGGTGTTCACTTTGGGCACCGAACGAGTCGTTGGCACCCTAAAATGGCGCCGTATATTCACAGTAAACGACAAGATAGCCACGTAATTGATCTTGTTAAGACAGCAGAGGGTCTGGACGCAGCTCTACCGTTTATTGCTAAAACTGCTGCCGCTGGAAAAAAAGTACTGTTTGTTGGTACTAAAAAACAGCACAAGGACATCGTAAAAGCAGCTGCAGAGTCAGTCGGTCAGCCATATGTAACTGAGCGCTGGATTGGCGGAATGCTAACCAATACATCGACAATGAATACTCAGCTAAAGAAGCTACACGACCTAGAGCGTCGCATGGCTTCAGGCGAGCTTGAGAAGCGCTACAATAAGCTAGAAGTGCAGAGATTCCAAGAGGAGATTGACACGCTAAACATGAAATATGGCGGCATCAAGGGATTGAATGGCAAGCCGGGCGCTGTGATTGTAGTTGACATAAAGACTGACATGAACGCTGTTCGTGAAGCTAATCGACTAGATGTTCCAGTAGTTGGAGTTGTTGATACAAACTGTGACCCGGATCCAATTGACTATATTATTCCTGGAAACGACGACTCTATAAAGGGTACAGAATTGATACTGAGCTACTTCGTGGAATCTATAAAAGAAGGTGCTGGAAAGGCAAAAACAGAGGGGGCAAAATAATGGCTATTACAGTTGAAGACATTAAAAAACTAAAAGAGCTAACTGGTGTTGGCTTGACTGATGCAAAGTCTGCGCTGGTAGAAGCTGGCGGTGACTTCGATAAGGCACTAGAAGAAATGCGTAAAAAGGGTTTGACTCGTGCAGAGAAAAAAGGCGATCGCGAAGCGCGTGAGGGCGTAATCGATAGCTATATTCACGACGATCGCATTGGCGTAGTTTTAGAGCTGAACTGTGAAACTGATTTCGTAGCTCGTTTAGACGACTTTCGCACTCTGGCTCATCAATTAAGTATGCAGGTGGCAGCTATGAGTCCACTTTATGTCAGCGAAGATGACATTCCGGCCGATGAGAAGGAGCGCAAAAAGCAAGAGTTTATGGCTAGTGAAGATTTGGCGAAGAAGCCAGAGGAAATTCGCGAGAAGATTGTCGAAGGCCAGGTGTCAAAGTACTTTGCCGAAAAGGTTTTGATGAGTCAAAACTACATTCTTGATGACAGTAAGACTATTGAGCAGCACGTCAAAGAGGCGATTGCAAAACTGGGCGAGAATATTCGTGTTGGTCAGTTCCGTCGCATTGAACTAGGTGTTAGCGAATAGTTAATAACTAGCGACGGTTGGTCAAGTGCCAGCCGCGACAGTGCCCGCAGTGGTAAGCGTCGAGCTTTAGCTGCGGGTTACTCATTTCTTGATTTTCGACGGCCTGAAGTGCTTGCTGCTTGGTTGGGTGGCGATTTTTTTGGCTGCAAACAGACTTGTTTAAGATTGGCAGCGGTCGAATAGCTTTTTGATTTGTGTGTCGCCTAGGCATCGTTTTTTAACTCCACAATCGATGCTCCAGACTTTAGCTCATCGCGTAAGTCTGTAGCGGTAATTATTGTTTGGTGGTCGGAGAGGAAATCCATGAGGGCGCCTTCGCGCGATATGTCTAGCTCAGAGAACACGTCGTCTAGTAAAATTAGGGGTTTTTTGCCGCTGTGATGAGTTTGCAGCTCAACTTCTAGTAGCTTGAAAGCTAGCATGATCGTGCGCATTTCACCGCGTGAGGCTGTTTCGGATGCCAAGTGTTCATCAAGGTAGAGTATTATGTCGTCACGATGTGGTCCGGTGCTTGTAAAGCCACGCAGGGCGTCTGGCTGTCTGCTGTTTTCTAGGTTGCTAAGTATTTTTTGAGCAACATCGCCATCGGTGGCGCAGGATGATTCATAACTGGCAAATACAGAGTGCTCGCCGCCTGCAAGCTGGTTGTAGATTCTAGGCAGATTTGAGTTTGCGCGATCAATAAAATTTGATCGAGTTTTTATGATAGTAGCACCTAGTTCGGCTAACTTTACGTCCCACACAAACAGGTGACTTTGCCACGCTTCGCTTTGCATTTTTTCGTACTGTTTTAGAAGTTCGTTTCGTTGTTGGAGTGTGCGATTGTAGCGGCTCAAAACTTTAGAGTAGGTTGGCGAAAGCCTCGATATTACACCATCTACAAAGTCGCGTCGGCGCTGGGGGCTTGATGTTAGTAATCTTAGCTCGTCTGGTTCAAACAGTACGACCGGTAGGCGGTCTTTAAGTGGTAATCGAGCGGTTGTGATACCTGAAACTATAAACTGTTTTCCGGTTTTGTTGCCGCCAATTTCCAGTAGCCGCGCTTTTCTAGACGGCAGGTCGCTAAAGTCTAGTTTAATTTCGGCAGACTTTTTATCATGGGCTATCACATCGTGGTCTCGACCGCGAAAACTGGTGCCGCGGTGCAGAATATAGATAGCCTCAAGCAGGCTGGTTTTACCGGTGCCATTTTGCCCGAGTATTAGGGTGACCGTCGGACTTAACTCAACAGAGAGTAAGCCGTGTGGGCGTAAATTAGATACGGTAAGTTTTTCTATACTCACTCTACTAGTATACAGGTCTTTAGTTAGTAGATTGACGGTATGGATGGGAGTGGATATACTGAAAATACTTATGCCAAGACTAAGAAACGGATTTACTGTAGTTGAATTAGCCATCACGGTTACGATGATAGTAATACTGGCGTCTATTAGTATCGTTACCTACAATCATGTTCAGCTACGAGCCCGCGACAATCAAAGAGTTAGTGATATGAAAACCATCAAGGATGCTTTCGAGCTATGGGGGGCTAGGACGGGGAAGAGGTTTGATGAGTCACAGGCAGGTTCTGGGGGCGCTACACTAGGGTGGTTTGACGGTGCGTATGGCTCTACTCAGTCCGCCAGGGATTTATTGTGGAAAGGAGGCTATACGTCTACACCGATTAAAGATCCTATAGATAAAAAAACCGGTATGCCATACTACAGTTATATGATCTCCTACTGCGACGGCAGTCACAATAGTCGTGTCATACTAGCACGGCTTGAGAGGCCACCTAGCAAAACCGTCAATCAGATTCTTGGCAGCGATGATGGAGATATCAACGATACTGACTGTACTCACAGTAGCTTTACCAATTATACGTCAGCTTATGGCATGAACTATGGCCTATTGATAGAGCTGTAGTTTCTAATCTTTGGCGAGCTTATAGGTTATAATTAACTACTAAAGGAGATGTTTAAGAATTATGTTTGACACAAAATCATACGAGACAAAAATGGATGGTGCAATTGATCACCTGCATGATGAATTACATAAAGTTAGAACTGGCAGGGCACACCCTGGAATGCTAGACGGAGTAATGGTCGAGGCTTATGGTACTAGAATTCCACTGAATCAAGCTGCCAACATTACAGCGCCAGAGGCGCAGATGTTGCTAGTTAGCCCGTTTGACCCTAGCAATATAACCCAGATAACTGCTGCTATACGCGACGCTCAGGGTATGGGATTTAATCCTTCAGATGATGGTCGAGTGGTTCGTGTGCCAGTCCCGTCGCTTACCGAAGAGCGGCGCCGAGAGATGGTAAAACAGCTGGGCGATAAGGTTGAAGAATGTCGGATTGCACTTCGAAACGTTCGTCAGGATGCTCTGAAGGATGCAAAGCGACGCAAAGATTCCAAAGAGTTGTCAGAGGATGATGTAAAGGCAGTTGAAAAAGAGTTTGACCAACTAATGCGAGATTATCAAGAGAAAATTGATGAGGCATTCAAGGCTAAAGAAGCTGAGTTGATGACTGTCTAATGAGTGACGGCACGCCAACGCATATCGGCTACATCTTGGACGGTAATCGTCGCTGGGCAAAAAAACACGGAATACCTACCTATGAAGGGCACCTAGCCGGCTATAATGCTCTAAAGGATGTTATAGATGCCACGTCTGACGCTGGTGTGAAATATATCTCGTTCTACACCTGGTCGACAGAGAATTGGTCTCGGGCTGAAGATGAAGTTCGCGCCATAATGCGGATAATCCGACGCCTTTTCAAGGTTGATATAAAGGATTTGGTCAAGAAGGGTTACAAGCTCGAGGTGCTAGGCGGTAAAGAAAAACTCCCAGATGATATTGCAAAAATGATCGACGATGCTGAAGAAATGTCGAGAAATGGCACTAGGGCTACGCTGGCAATGTGTTTTAACTATGGCGGCCAGCAAGAGATAGTCAGGGCGGCCAGGCGCGCCATGGAGTCTGGTATCTCTTCGACTGATCTGACTGATGAAAAATTTGCTGAATTTCTGGATCATCCCAGTATTCCACCATGCGATTTAATAGTGCGCACCAGTGGCGAGAGGCGACTCAGTAACTTTATGCTTTGGCGTAGCGCCTACAGTGAGTTTATGTTTTTGGATAAGCTATGGCCAGAGATGACGGCAGGCGATGTGGCTGATATACTAGAAGAATATAAAAAGCGTGGCCGCAGGTTTGGAGGGTAAATGCTGTTAGGAATTATTGTTGGGTTGGTTGTTTTAGTGCTGCTGGTTGCAGTTCATGAATTTGGTCATGGCGTGGCTGCACGCCGCAACGGAGTGGTTGTTGAAGAGTTTGGTATTGGCTTTCCGCCAAAAGCTTGGGGTAAGAAAATCAAGAAAAGCGTACTCGGAAAGAACGTTCTGTATACACTGAACTGGCTGCCGTTAGGCGGATTTGTGAAGCTGCAGGGCGAGCACGATTCTGCTTCAAAAAAAGGAGACTATGGCGCAGCTAGCTACTGGGTAAAGACAAAGATATTGCTTGCTGGTGTGATGATGAACTGGCTTGTGGCCATCGTGCTGCTCGCTATTATTAGCTTTGTCGGGATGCCAAAAATCATCGAGGGGCAATTTACAGTGCCTGGTGATACTCAATCGATATCACACCCGCTGATGATTGCAAATGTCGTTGAGGGATCGGCTGCAGATAAGGCGGGGCTAAAATCTGGCGATAAACTACTCATGATTCAGGATCAACGGTTCGAGTCATCAAAAAAGCTGAGCGACTATACAGCTTTGCATGCGGGCAATACGGTTGATATCACCTACGAAAGTGATGGTGTTGAAAAAACCACCAAAGCTAATCTGGCTAGCGCCAAAGATTCGAAAAAAGGAATATTGGGCGTTTCTACTGTAGAGCGATCAGAGCTAAAGTCAACATGGTCGGCGCCAATCGTCGGGGTAGGGACAACTCTGCAGTTTACTTGGGTGACACTAGAGGGAACAGCAAAGCTAGCTTGGGGTGCTCTGTCAGGCTTTATTCAAAGTATCAGTTTTGATGACACTATAAGAGAGAAGGGCGGTAAGGAGCTGGAAGTTGTTGGCCAGAGCGTAGCTGGGCCTGTAGGTATACTTGGGGTGATATTTCCTCAAGCTTCAGAAGCTGGCATTAAGCAGCTGCTATTTCTAAGCGCAATCATTTCTTTGAGTCTTGCGGTTATAAACACTCTTCCGATACCCGCTTTGGATGGCGGTCGCTGGCTCTTGATGACAATTTACAAAATTCGCAAAAAACCTCTGACAAAAGAGCGAGAAGAGCAACTGCAGACTATAGGGTTTTTGGTACTTATGGGTCTGGTGGTGTTGGTAACATGGGCAGATATTGGAAAGTTTAAATAGATGACAGATAAGAAAAGTAGCACTACTAAGCATAAATTAACCAAGCGCATTTTATGGGCAGTATTTTACACAGTACTAGTAGTAGCGGCATTTTTTGGCGCACAGCTATTGCTAGTTGCACTGGTCTATGTACTAAAAACAATCGGCGTACCGCTAGAAGCTTTCAATAATACGGTGTTGCTATTTTCGCTATCAGCGATGACGTATGCACTAGCGCTAGTTGTGGTGCTACTGATATCTAGTCGAATAGACAAGAGCAGCAGTGTAAAAAAAGATCTAGGTATACAGAGACTGCTTTCTTGGGGCGATATATTTGCGGGGGTACTATCATTTATACCGTATGTCATTCTTAGCGCAGTAGTTATTACTGTAGCGTCGGGTATTATTCCCGGCTTTGACATAGCGCAAAAACAAGACGTAGGGTTTGAAAATTTAGTATCATCTATGGAGATGATGTTGGCGTTCCTAGCGCTTGTGGTCATAGCGCCACTGGTAGAGGAGCTTCTATTCAGAGGGTATCTATATACTAAATTAAAAAAATACCTCGGCATGGCTGCGGGCATAATACTAGTTAGTGTTGTTTTTGGTGTTATGCATGGTCAGCTAAATGTCGGCGTCGATACATTTGTACTAAGCGTAGTGCTTTGTGGTTTACGAGAGATAACTGGAAGCGTGTGGGCTGGCGTGGTTCTTCATATGGCAAAAAACGGTCTGGCATTTTATCTACTTTTTGTTAATCCATCACTTATTAGTACAATGGGAATGTAATGAGAGTTTCTAAATTATTTACTAAAACACTAAAAAACTCACCAGCTGACGAGGTGGCAAAGAATGCCCAGCTTTTAATTAGAGCGGGCTATGTATATAAAGAAATGGCCGGAGTGTATGCGTATTTACCACTAGGCTTGCGGGTAGTTGAAAAGATCAAGCAGGTTGTCCGAGAGGAGATGAACGCAATCGACTCAAATGAACTTACGATGACTGGCTTGCAGCGCAAGGAAGTGTGGGAAAAAACTGGGCGTTGGGACGATAAAACGGTCGATGTGTGGTTTAAGACGGCGCTACAGGACGGTACAGTACTCGGACTTGGCTGGAGTCATGAAGAGCCAATTGTTGAGATGATGAAGCATTATGTTTCAAGCTATAAAGACTTGCCAGTTAGTTTGTACCAGTTCCAGACTAAAATGCGCAACGAACTCAGGGCAAAAAGCGGCATTATGCGGGGGCGTGAATTCGTCATGAAAGACATGTATAGCTTTCATTCTACCAAAGAAGACCTGGATGACTACTACAATAGATCAATTGAAGCCTATAAGCGGGCGTATGCTCGCTTAGGACTGGGCGATGACACATATGTAACCTTTGCTAGCGGCGGAGCTTTTACAAAGTTCAGCCATGAATTTCAGACTATTTGTGATGCCGGTGAAGATGTCATTTACTTGCATCGCGAGAAGAATATTGCTGTAAACGAAGAAGTAATAGACGATGCCGTAAAAGAGCTTGATATATCGCGTGATGAGCTAGAAAAGGTTAAGACTGCTGAGGTGGGCAACATATTCAACTTTGGATCACAGAAAACGGACGAAATGGGACTATACTATACCGATAGCGAAGGCAGGCGGCAATCGCTCTATGTCGGTAGCTATGGAATTGGCATTACTCGCGTAATGGGCGTAATTGCTGAAAAAATGAGTGACAGCAAAGGTCTGATTTGGCCAGATAATATCGCTCCGTATAAAGTTTATTTAGTTTCAATCGGTGAAAATGGCAGCAAAAAAGCCGATGAAATCTATAAACGATTGACTGAAGAAGGTATTGAGGTTCTGTACGATGATCGCGAAGAGCGACCAGGTGCAAAGTTTGCCGACAGCGAACTGCTGGGCATACCATACAGGCTAACTATTAGCGATCGTAGTGTGGAGAATGGCCAGTGCGAGTTTACTGCCAGAAAAAGTGGCGAAACGCTATTGATAGCGCTTGATGATGTATTTACTACGCTAGAAAAGAGCTAAATCTGTTGACAGTTGAATACAAAATTGATACACTGTTATGTAGATTGTAAATACAATTACTACCTGCGAGGGTTTACAACAAAAATTTATGAAAAATGCGGTGCCAAGATGGCACCTATTTCTCATACGACATTAATAGGAGAATAGATTTTATGAAAAAGATGTTTCAGGTTACGACAGAGGGCAAGAATGAACTCGAAAAAGAGCTCGAAACTCTAAAGGGGAGAAGGGTCGCGATTGCCGAAAAAATTGCAGCAGCTCGTGACTACGGTGATCTTTCAGAGAATGCCGAGTACGATGCAGCGCGCGAAGAGCAAGGCTTGGTTGAAAGTAGAGTAGCCGAAATAGAAGATATTTTACAAAATGCGGAAATTATCAAAGCTAATAAGAAATCTACAATTGGCTTGGGTAGTAAGGTGGAGCTAAAGAGTGGTAGCAAAAAAGTAGTCTATCACATAGTTGGGGCAGTCGAGGCTAATCCAGCAGAAGGCAAAATATCAGATAAATCTCCGATAGGCCAGGCATTGATGGGTAAAAAGGTTGGCGACAAGGCTACCGTAAAGACTCCAAAAGGTGAGATTACTTACGAAATCGTAACAGTCTAAATAGCTACTACTGCTTTGCGGCCATCAAGGCTCTCGATCAGGGATATATCGTCTTTGATAGCTATGTCGATTGCTTCCATATAGTTTTCGGAAATCGATGTTCCAGGGAAATGTTCTATTGCCAGTACTGCTAATTTCTTCGACGTTTCGTTTCTGGTTTTGTCCCACAGTTCGGCTGCGTGCATCATTGTGGTTTGGTTGGTTTCGCGCTTGCCAGGACCTGTGAATGTTAAGCTCATCGTTTCGTATAATTCCTCTATACCTTGATGTAGCCATTCTTCCATCTCTGGATTGGCCGGTCCCTTGGATAGATTGCGCGCTAGTGTCAATAGTGCATCTAGGTGGTCTTGGTATGCCTGCTCAAACTCAGTTGACTCAATAATAGTAGTCTCAGCGGCAATAAATGAGCCCACTTTTTGCCTTAAGTGAGCGTAGCGTTGAGACAATACATCAACAGGACTAAGGTTATTTTCGTAGTCAGCCGTTACCGTGTTCATGCGTTACTCCTTTTTATTTTCGTAGCTGTCTGCTTATGATTAAAACATAAGCTAAAATAAATTACAAATAGGCAACTCTAAAAAAAACTATCATTTTGAACAATACGGTTGACTTTATACAGTACCTTGTATAACATAGAACTATAACATATAAAATATTTGAAAGGAGCTAGGTAATGAGCAAGAAGACGGCCGATGAATACGCTAGTTCGTTGGCAGCTCAACTGCGCAAGGGGTACCTAACTTACTGCGTAATGCAAATTTGCGCTAGAGAGCCTAGGTACACAAGCGAAATTATATCCGAACTGCGTAATGCCGAACTGGTTGTTGTTGAGGGTACTATCTATCCACTTCTCAAACGTTTACAGAATGACGGCGTATTAAAGCACGATTGGCAAGAAAGTGAGCAGGGTCCACCCCGAAAATATTATGCATTAACCGATTTTGGTCACGAAATAGTTTCTGGGTTAAAGAGGCATATTAAAAATCTCGACGATACACTCAAGGTACTAGAGAAAGGAGTAAAAAAGTGAAAGAGATAACAAGAGTTCATCTAGCTAAAACCCCCTTTAGTATTGAGCTAGATGCTAAAAAGGATTTAGAGAAATATTTACTAGCGATAGAGAAAAAGATGCATGCTGATGCCGAGGCAATGCGTGAAATTGAGGCACGAATGGTGGAGCTGTTGGCCGAGCGCGGTGTGCAAAAAGATCAGGTAATTTCAGCTATCGATGTGAAAGATCTGCAAGAGCAAATGGGTAATCCAGGAGATTTTTCCGAAAGCTCAGAAGATGGCGATGTGTATATTGACGAGTCGAGCGATCAGCCGCAAAAGCGGATGATGCGCGATCGTGATGGAGCTGTTCTTGGAGGTGTTTGTTCTGGAGTGGCACAATATTTCGGCATAGATGTCGTTTGGGTTAGGCTAGCTGCAATTCTCCTAGTTATAGTTTCAGCCGGTATGGCCATACTATTTTATGCATTGGCTTGGCTACTTACACCTCCAGCGGTTACGACTGCAGATAAGTTGCAGCTAAGAGGTAAGGCGGTAACATTGGATGCACTAAAGAAGTTTGCCGCCAGCGAAGAAGTGCGTGAAAGAACTACCAGTGTAGGTGTAAAGTTCTTGCAAATTTTATTGGGCGCTGCTGGTATTTTGGTTGCTGTAGGCGCGTTTGTGGCAACTGTAGTGGGCGGGTTTTTAGGCTTCAGTGTTATATTGCTATTTGAGGGTTTCCAGGCCCAGCTGTGGGCATGGGGGCTTCTTGCTTCTCTGGTGATTGGTGGCATAGCGACAGTGTGTCTAGCGCTACTAATAACACGCAGCGCTTTTACCTGGAGAACCGGAAAAGTATCTAGTGCTGCGATGATAGCTATGTTATCGGTCGGTGCTGTGTGTTTATCGTCAACTATACTTTTCGGAATACAAACTAAACAAACATTTGTACAGGACGAAGTAACACACACCAAGGTAGTTCCTGTAAGTTTACCTAAAAACCTAGAGGGGATTAAATACGCAGATTCGGAAAACGCAACACTGTCGTATGATTCTCGCGGTTCGGCTGTTCGGGCTGAGGTAAAATATATGGTGCTGAAAGGCTTTTCTGAGCCAAAGATTGACGTAAAAAGAGACGGTGATCGACTGACGTTTAGCGCTAGTAGGAATAATAATGAACCGTGCATTAGCTCTTGGATTTTAGGCTATAGCGGTTGTATTAATCCGTTTGCCCAGGTGACGGTTTATGGTCCAGTTGACTGGGTTAATTACGGCAACGACACGCCTGATATCGATCCAGTCCATATACCTGAACATCTCGAAAATTAACTCGACCACCTAAGCTGCTAGTGCTTCTAAAATAGACTACAAATAGATAGAATAGTTTCTATATGTCGGAGCTGATAACTGGAATTACACCACAAGAGGATTTTCCGCGCGTTGATTTGAGTGAGGAGAATGCCGAACTGCTTGAGCTGATGCTTGCAAATCTAGAGTTGGTAAATTCGGGACATGAAATGGGCGAGGGCGTATCATGGATGTTTAGGGTGGGGCACCCTGCGGTAGTGGTTGGACTTGGCAGGATATACGATAAGCCTGAACTGCTTGAGGCGATAGACCATGGTGTAAAGTCTATGAGGCGGCGTCATCTTTTGTGACTGAGCCTAGTGTGAATGATGAGTGGAAAGTTATTCATGGCGGGGCTGGTTTGATGCGGATTTTGTCTTTAAATGAACTAGATGAATACGCTTCTGTGGCCATGGGTGAAATGACGGAACAAATGCCACGTACCAAAGAGTTGGTTTCAGTATCATCAAAGAGATTCTACGCACACTTGGCTCGCTACGCAGTATTGGGTGCTGCAATGAGTCGGCGCTTGAGCTAGATTGTGCTTAGTCCGCTGTTATAATATCTAAAGTGAATAAGTTTTTTTATGAAGTAACTAGCTCGCTTGGAGACGAGCGATTTGCTAGAGTTGGTGTAATACACACGCCGCACGGTGAAATAAAAACACCGGCGTTTATTCCAGTCGGAACACAGGCTGCGATAAAGGCCGTGTCGGTTGAAATGATTCGCGAAGCGGGTGCGCAGGCCGTACTGGCAAATGCTTATCACCTATACTTAAGACCTGGCTATGATTTAGTTAATGAGGCTGGCGGGTTAGCAAAATTTATGAATTGGGACGGCCCGACTTTTACTGATTCTGGCGGATTTCAGGTACTGTCGCTTGGAAGTGGTTTTAAAAAAACCATTTCAATGAATCAACTAGAAACGGTCAATACTCCAAGGAGCAAGCGTTATGCGCATGTTGATGATGATGGGGTGTTTTTTAAATCACATCTAGACGGTTCATTGCATAGGTTCACGCCAGAGCTTTCTATGGAGATTCAGTACAACCTAGGTGCGGATATTTGTTTTGCGTTTGATGAACTAACATCGCTGGCCGATCCGTACGACTACCAGCTAGAAGCCCTTGATCGCACGCATGCTTGGGCGGGCAGATCGCTAAAAGCGTTCAGTCAATTGCGCAACCAGAATCAAAAACCATACCAAGCACTTTTCGGTGTATTACAGGGTGCAAATTATGAAGATTTGCGCCGTAAAACTGCAAAATATTTGGGTGCAATGGATTTTGATGGTTTTGGCATTGGTGGAGCGATTGAAAAATCGCAGCTTGGCGAAATAGTGAAGTGGGTGAACGAAGAGCTACCTGCTAATAAACCAAAGCACCTACTGGGAATTAGCGAACCTGACGATATGTTTGCAGCGGTTGAGGCGGGTGTTGATACATTTGATTGCGTATCCCCAACACGCGTGGGTAGAAATGGAGCAATTTATACACTCGATGGTCGCTATAGCGTGCTGAAAAAAGATTACGAAAGAGATTTTTCACCACTTGATCCTGATTGCAATTGCTATACGTGTAAAAACTATACTCGGGCATATGTGCGACATTTACTAAGAGCAAAGGAGGTGCTAGGCTACACTTTAGCGTCGATCCACAATGAGTCTTTTACTATTCGGCTAGTGCATGATATGCGAGAATCGATAATAGATGGTAGTTTTCATGAATTGAAGCGCGACTGGCTAGCTAGATACTATAAGAATAAAAAATAAGCTGCTTGAGCTTTTAGAAATATAGTGTCTGGCGTACAATCTGTTCATGGAGCGTGAAACGAAACAAACAAAACGCCAAGAGTGGAATGACTATTCTGACTGCGTTCAAGAGGATGTCAACAATACCCTAGGCAAGGCTCATGAAGTCATAGAGGTAGCAAATGCTATGCTTGCTGACAAGTATAGCAATAACTCTAGCGATCTAAACGAGAGCGTCGTAGAGGTCATAGAGCGTCTGAATAGTATATGGGATTACGATGGCGATATATTTCATATTACGGGCAAGTGGCACGAGCCGGTTGTGGATGTAAGTGAGGATGGCATATTAGTCAGTCATCGCAAAGGAGAGGCCTTTAACTCTACGGTTAGCAATGGCTTTATGGTAAAGGTCATCGAAGACGAACACGGTATAACAAGGCCTGTTGTTGGGCTGTCATTCATCGAGGGCGCCGCGCCATACTTTAGTCCTGCTATGAGGGGCAATTTTAACATTTTGGCTTTTGCCGAGCCTCGAGAAGTTAGTCTGCAATACATGCGCCCAGGGGACAGTTCGGTGGTCAGTAGCGAACTAACCGAAGTTGGCGAGACAATTATGCGAGCAGATTCGCTGCTGAGACTATACACTAGTCACGCTGGATCGGAATTGTTTCGTCAATCTGCCAAAAAACAGGAAGAATTTTTTCGTTCAATAATTGATCAGGTGGATGAAGCGCTGCCTTCGCCAGAAACTTTCGACAGAGTGGTGCTAAACGAGGTGAAATCGACACTACTATGTGTAAAACCGAGCGGAGCAAGTGACTTGGCTTATGTATATCCGCCTGATGATTCGCTATTTGTAATCACTGGTTCGGTAGTGGGTGTAACTATAACGGATGTTTTGAAAGATGGATTTGGAAAACGCTATAAGTCGCCCGATGAAATGGAGTCCGCAGAAGAAGGGTTGAGCTTAATCGTCAAGCCGGATGGTGTGAATTTTAATTTACCTGATGAATTAGAGGGTTGCGATTTAATAATGCCTCTGTCTACGATTATTAAACTGGAAATGACGGTGGAGTGAATTGTTATGAATCAGCGGCTGCAAAATGACGGCTTCAAGCCAGTTGGACCACCTTGTAGGCCGTTAGAGTGCGAGATATCACTTGATGAAGCAAATAATTTAAGGCAGGCTGTGGTTTGGGATTTTTTTGATAACATGCCAGTTAAGACACCATTCCTGAGTGAAGACGCAGATAAAACGATGGCTGCAAAGGCATACCATAACTCTTATGATGAAAATGACGACACACCAAGTTTATTTACTGGTGCAGTGCTGAGACATATCGACGAAGAGTCTTGGCGCATGATTATTATGCAAACCAAGCTTCGTCGTGCGCGATGGAATAATGCTGGACAGCGTGTTGAAACTAGATATAACATCGAGGTTTTGGGTGGTCAACTAGTAGAGGCGGTGAGAAAAGTTCGCATAATTCGCGGCGTAGGGGAGTTGTCTGTATCGGCAGTTGAGCATCAGATGGAGGAAGATGTTGACGAAGGCTCTGATGGCGGCTACATAGTTGTGCAGCGAAGGGCTTTTGAGCGGCAAGTTACACAAGAAGACTGCGGCCAGATAGTCGATTCTTTGCGCAGGGTAGCAAGGCGCTACCGCAGCTAGTTCGTATTTTGCTACAATATCTCTATGACAAATAAGGCTAGCACCTAGTGGATACGATTTGGCCGATTGTTGCTGCGTTTATTTTACTGATATTCAGTGGTGTATTTTCTGGACTGAATATAGGCATGATGATGCTTCGTCCAGAAGATTTAGAGCGCAAATCTCGAGAGGGTGATGAGATAGCGCAACGAGTTTATCGCTATCGGGAAAATGGCAACTACCTAATAACGTGCATACTTTTGGGGAATGTGGCAGTGGTGTCGGCATTCACATTGGTGCTAGAGAGCTTTGCCGGCGGTATTATCGCTGGTATTGTAACGACGATTCTGGTGACGATATTTGGTGAAATTGTGCCACAGTCGATATTTAGCAGGCGTGGCTATATGTTGACTAGATACTTTTTTAGATTGCTAGACTTCATGTTTATAGCCATGTATCCGCTAGCAAAACCAATCACATTGATGCTGGACAGGTTTATCGGCACAGAGCCGCCACTTTTATACTCGCGTGAAGAGCTTCATCATTTAATAGATGATCACGCCAAGCATTCGGCCAGTACAGTAGACCACGACGAAGGGCAGATTATGATTGGCGCGCTGCATTTTAGCCAGAGAACTGCTGCCGAGGTAGCTACGCCAATAAGAGACGTTGTGGCCGTCGAGCTTCACGACAAAATCGATGCATCATTAGTGAGTATGATTAAGCGTGAAGGATACTCTAGGCTGCCTGTAGTCGACGACGACAGTAGATATGTCGGTATTTTATACGCGAAAGATATCCTGGGACATGATCTGCCTGTACCTGTGAGTCATATCTATAGAGATAAAATATACGACATTCCAGCCGATACCGCGCTTGATACGGCACTGAGTAGGTTCATTCAAACTAAATCACATCTGTCACTAGTTGTTGACGATAACAATGAAGACAAACCGGTTGGAATTTTGACTCTAGAGGACGTAGTGGAGGAGATACTGAAACGAGAAATTGTCGATGAGTATGATAAGGCTTAAATCGGGTATAATGTAGCAATGGATATACTGCATGCGATAATTCTAGGCATCATCGAAGGTGTAACAGAATTACTGCCAATTTCGAGCACTGGCCACCTAACAATTGCTGAAAAACTGATGGGTTACCAGATTGACGACCCAGCTATTGTAGCGTTTACGGCGATTATCCAGATTGGTGCAATAATGGCAGCTGTCATATATTTCTGGAGTGATATTTGGAGGGTTGGCGGTGCTTGGTTTAAGGGCTTAGTGGATGCGAAAGCACGTAAAAAAGCTGATTACAAGTACGGTTGGGCGATAATCATTGGATCAATTCCTATAGCAATTGTCGGATTCTTATTTCAAGATATTATTGAAACTACGCTTCGTAGCCTATGGTGGGTTGCTGGCTCGCTAATAGTCTGGAGTTTCGTGCTCTTATATGCCGATAAAAAAGTAAAGCACAATAGGGGCGAAAAAGACGTAACTTGGCGAGACACATTGATAATGGGGTTAGTACAGTGCCTAGCACTCATACCTGGAGTGTCGCGATCTGGAGCCACTATGTCGGCTGGACTAATGGCTGGATTTGATCGAGTGACTGTTACGAGACTCAGCTTTTTCTTGGGCATACCGGCATTAGCCGCGGCAGGCACGCTGCAGGCGGTTACAAAATTTGATGATATTTCTGCGCATGGTGTTGGCTGGGGTCCGACTATTGTAGCGACTATTACCTCGTTTATTGTTGGTTATCTGTCTATTGCCTGGCTGCTGAAATTTATTGGCAGTAATGACTTTACACTGTTTGTCTGGTACAGAATTGCCCTAGGTTTTATAATTATTGCACTACTGTCTTCTGTCGTAATCACTGCTACTTAACTACAATTCTTTGACTATAGGTTTATGTTATTGTATAATATATTAAACTATGAATAAACCAAGTAAAATAGAGCGAGCAAGGCGGCGCGAGTTGATTGAGCTAAGTGATTTTGAGATTCAGGTGCTTGTAAGCCATCACGAGAGTGCTAGAAGTGATTTATCTAGGTCGGTTGAAGAGTCTTGCGAATACTATGATTACACATCTGCGAGTAGCGAGCCTGTCGATAAAGGTCTGCATAGTAATATGAAGCGGCTAAGTCGAGCAAATTCAGAACTCGATTTGCTATCTGGCGAGCTGGAGCGAAGATCTCGCTTAGTCGGTAGGCTGTCAAATTTTGTAGTAAGGACGGTAATGGCACCTTCGGTCGATGACATGGATCCAGCGAGGGACCTAGAGTTAATTGATGCGATGAATCATTTTAAGCACGACAACGAAATAAGTCTAGAGTTGGTTAAGATGCAGGTCGATATAGATAGAGGTACACCCGTAGGGCTGATTGATTGCTATTGTGACGCCCACGATCGATATTCTAATGCTATTAGACTTGCGAAAGAATCTATTGATCGTACGGAATCAAGGATGAAAGATCGCACTATCTAGACTGCCCGGTCCTTCACTCGACAACTGGCGCCTCTCCTGTATATACTAATAGATATGTTAGATATTCGTTTTATCAGAGAAAATGCCGAAAAAGTACAGCAAAATGCCAAGAACAAGGGCTACGATGTTTCGATATCAGAGCTGCTGGAGCTAGATGATGAGCGACGTAATCTGAAGGGCCAGGTTGACGGGCTGAGAGAAAGACGCAACGAGAACTCTGGCATGATGAAGGGTGGCAAGCCGAATCAGGAGTTAATAGACGAGGGTAGGCAAATAAAGGCTGAGTTGGCTGAGCGGGAAAAGCACCTGCGCGATATAGACGAAAGGTATAGCGAAATACTAAAGCTTGTACCGAATATGGCGTGGGAAGATGTGCCGGTTGGTGCAAGTGAGGAAAATAACGTTGAAGTAAAGATTGTCGGTGATATACCAAACTTCGACTTTAAACCTAAAAATCATTACGAAATCGCCGAAGCCAAGGGCTGGCTTGACAAAGAAAGAGCAGCAAAGGTGGCGGGATCTAGATTTGCCTATGTAATGGGCGACCTAGTATTACTTCAGCAAGCAATTATTCAGTTTGTAATGAACACACTAACTAGTGAAGCAAAGATAAAAGAGATTGCTGATCAAGCTGGTCTTAGTATCAACCCAAGACCATTCGTACCAGTGTTGCCGCCGTTAATGATTCGCACTGAGCCATATGACCAGATGGATAGATTAGAGCCAAGCGATGATCGCTATAAAATTGAGGGCGAGGAGCTATGGCTGCAGGGAAGCGCCGAGCATGTACTGGGAAGTATGCACGCAGGTGAGATTTTTGAAAGTAAAGATCTGCCACTTAGGTACTTAGGGTTTGCGACAAGCTTTAGAAAAGAAGCAGGTACTTATGGCAAAGACATGGAGGGTTTGATACGAATGCACCAATTCGACAAGCTTGAAATGGAAAGCTTTACAGAGTCAAAAGACAGCTTTAGCGAGCATTTACTTTTTGTGGCGATTCAAGAGTATCTTTTGCAGCAACTAAAGCTACCCTACCATGTGCTACAGAAGTGTACTGTAGATATAGGCAAGCCAAATGCGCGTGGCGTAGATATGGAGGTTTGGTTGCCAGGTCAGGGCAAGTACCGCGAGACACATACGGCTGACTATATGACGGACTATCAATCTAGGCGTTTACAGACTAGGGTTAGAGCTAAAGATGGCCTAGAGTTGGTTCACACCAATGACGCTACGGCATTCGCCCTTGGTCGCGCAATGGTAGCAATTGTAGAAAATTACCAAACTGACAGTGGTGACGTAGTCATTCCAGACGTTCTACGTCCGTATATGGGCAATCGCGACACTCTATAAGACATAGCTATTATGCTTGCGTAGTATATATGCTCTAACATTATTAATAATGAAGAGTACGCTGAGAAAAAAGCATCTTAGGGGGTATACGATAGTTGAGCTACTGGTGGTTGTGGTGGTTATTGTGATTCTATCCTCTATAGCGCTATTGTCATATAACGGAATTCAGGATCGTGCTAAATACGTGGCCTTGAGGCGGTCTATAGCTGCGGTAGAGCGAGCCTTTAAGATGAAGGCCATTGCCGACGATGGATATAGGCAGGATAACTACTATCAATCTTGTATAGGTTAGGGCATAAATAACCCGCTAATAGGTGATATCATCGACAAATGCAAAGATGAAAACCCGCTATCTAATTACTTGAGGTCGTCCGACTTCAGTCAGTTCGGTGGCCCTATGTGGTACGACAACGACATGGATACCTACCAGGGGAGTTGTGACAGCGCCTTCAATACAGGCGTGAATATACTTTTTAAGCAATACAGCGATAATTCTGGCAAGAATCAAATTCCAGCCACTTTATTTAATCAGTTAGATATAGATATGGATAGCGGTAATGGTATGCAGTGTGGTAAAGTTCGCGCAAATGCACAACAGTACTATACGATGTCGCCTTCCTATGATACCTACTGACGCAGCCTCTCGCTCAGGGAGTCAAAACCCTTTTATGTTGGCCTAAAACAGCGTATAATAAAAAATATTGTTATTACTGATGACTAAAAGAGGGGATATATGCCTGAGAATACCCGGGACAAGTTGTTAACGAAGGTTTTTGGTGATCCGCAACGAAAGATTTTGCGCAGATTGCAGAAGCGAGTTGCTGCCATAAACGAACTTGAATCTAGCTACCAAAAGATGAGCGATAGCCAGCTGAAGAAGCAGACTGAAGAGCTAAAGAGGCGTCTGAAGAAAAAAGGTACCAAGCTAGATAGTTTATTGCCAGATGCCTTTGCTGTTGCTCGCGAGGCTGCTCGGCGTACGCTCGGTATGCGACCATTTGATGTGCAGCTGATCGGTGGTATGGTACTCCATGAGGGCAATGTTGCCGAGATGAAGACTGGTGAAGGAAAGACTCTCGTGGCGACTTTACCGAGCTATCTCAATGCATTGACTGAAAAGGGTGTTCATGTCGTTACCGTAAACGACTACCTGGCGCAACGAGACGCTGGATGGAACGGCGAGATGTTTGATTTTCTTGGTATGAGTACGGGCTGTATTATCAATGAAGCAAGCTATCTGTATGATAAAGAGTACGACAATCCAAATCACGATGATCCGCGTATGCGAAAACTTCGTCCATGCACCAGAAAAGAAGCGTATGCCGCTGATATAACTTATGGTACAAACAACGAGTTCGGTTTTGATTACCTGCGTGACAACATGGTCGATGAGGAATCGTTGATTCGTCAGAGAGACCTCCATTTTGCAATTGTTGACGAAGTTGACTCAATTCTTATTGATGAAGCTAGAACGCCTTTGATTATATCTGCGCCAGCCGCTGATAATCCAGATAGCTACCATCAATTTGCTAGGATTGCAGCCAAGCTTGTGCCAGAAGACTACATACACGACGAGAAAAGACGAAGCGTGGCCTTGAGTGACGAGGGTGTCGAGAAGGTTCAGAAAATGCTCGGAGTAAAAAATTTATTCAACCCTGATAATATCCGAACTGTATATCATATGGATCAAGCTCTGAAAGCCCAAGTCGTTTTCCGTCGTGATAAAGACTATGTCGTAACCCGTGACGGCGAGGTGATTATTGTCGACGAGCACACCGGTCGTTTGATGCAGGGTAGGCGTTACAACGAAGGCCTGCACCAGGCTATTGAGGCAAAGGAAGGTGTTCCAGTACTACAAGAGAGTATGACACTGGCCACTGTTTCTTTCCAGAACTACTTCCGTTTGTATGAAAAGCTCAGCGGCATGACAGGTACAGCATTTACTGAAGCCGAAGAATTCCAGCAAATCTATAGCCTTGATGTTATTCAGATTCCACCAAATAGATCAATCGCAAGAATAGACAAGGAAGATCTTATATTTAAGACAGAAAAGGCCAAGCTGAAGGCCGTAGCCGACAAGATTCGTGAACATCACAAAAAGGGACAACCTGTTCTTGTTGGATCTGGGTCTATTGTTAAGAATGAATTGATTGCTGAATGGCTCGATAAAGAAGGTATCAAATACGAGCTACTAAATGCAAAGAATAATGAGCGCGAAGCTGCTATTGTTGAAAAAGCTGGAGAAAAAGGTGCAGTCACATTAGCTACGAATATAGCTGGTCGTGGTACCGACATTAAGCTCGGCAAAGGCGTAAAAGAACTGGGCGGCTTAGTTGTGATTGGCTCTGAGCGACACGAGTCTAGGCGAATTGATAATCAGTTGCGTGGTCGTGGCGGACGTCAAGGTGACCCTGGCGAAACTCAGTTTTATGTATCTACGGAAGACGATTTGATGCGCATATTCCAGGGTGAGCGAATTGCAAAGCTTATGGACAGGCTTGGCGTGGATGAAGATACGCCAATTCAGAACAGTGCGGTATCAAAAACTCTTGAGGCAGCTCAAAAACGAATCGAGGGCTATAACTACGATACGCGTAAACAAGTTGTTCAGTACGACAACGTTATAAATAGGCATCGTAAGGTTGTCTATAAAATGCGTCGTAAAATTTTGCTTGGTGATGATATTAAGCCGGAAATAGAAAGGCTAATTGATCTAAAGGTTCGCGAACTTACACCTTTACCAAGTAAAAACAATCCAAAATTTAAAGAAGAATTTCAAAATATTTTCGCAATAGACGACGACGAGCTCGACAAAATAGGCGGCGAGAAGAAGGATAAGAAGCGCTACGAACTGGCTAAGAAGTCTGCTGATCAATTATATGCGGATAAAGAAGAAGAGTTGACTACAGAGGTTATGCGCAATGTTGAGCGAGAGGTTTACATTCAAGTCCTGGATACTCTTTGGATGCAGCACTTAGAAAATATGCAGCACCTTAGAGATGGTATCCATTGGCGAAGTGTTGGTCAGCGTGATCCATTGGTTGAGTACCGCCAAGAGTCTCAAAAGCTTTTCGATAGTCTGCAGCTTACACTTCGAGAGGGGGTATTAAAGACTATTCTAAACGTCAGAAAGACGGATATTACGGCGCAAAATACTGATGATGATCACGAAACCGAACTGACAAAACTGGCCGAGCGTTCAGTGGAGCATGGCGTGAATGAGCTAGGTTCTGGAGAGACTAATCGGGATGATGATTTTAAGATAAAAAAAGCCTCGCAGTCAGAGGCAAATAAATTAAAAAACCAAGCGCGTAAAAAGAAAAAAGCTTCAAGACAAAATCGTAAAAAAGGTCGTAAATAGGCACGCGGTGGGAGATAGGTTGGTTTACGCGTGAATCATACAGTCGAAGAGATTAAGCTGAGAAATGGTGCTCGGGGTCTACTTATAGACGTGCCTGGCGCCAGTGTAATGAGTTTTCATTTTCAGTTTCGAGCTGGTAATCGTTATGTGAAAAATAAAGATATTTACGAGACAGCGCACATTATGGAGCATATGGCGTTTGGCGCAAATTCAGAATACAAGACAGAATTTGCCTATGAGGCTGACTTTACTAAAAACGGCGCGTACCATAACGCTTACACTAGCGATATATCAATGGTCTATGTAGCTGATTGCGCAGACTTTGAGTGGGAAAGGATTCTAGATTTGAAGCGTCTAGCTATCACGACCCCATTGTTTAATAATAAGGAGCTTGAAGCCGAGAAGGGAAATGTTCGTAGTGAGCTTACTGGCTATCTAAACAATCACAATCGTGTGCTATGGCCAAAGATTCAGCAGCTTTTGGGCGAAGATGTGTATAGTTATTGGCAGCGTTTACAAACTATAAATAACGTTAAGCTTGCCGACATCAAAGAGCACCATCACACGACACATACTACCGAAAATATGCGTTTCGTTATTGCTGGACAGATGTCTGGGCGAAAAACGAAGATAATAAAAAACCTAGAGAGCTGGGATTTAGAGCGTGGCGAACGCTTTAGCTTGCCACGTGATGAACTTTCTAGCGGCAATCCGACAATTATTCGCCGTAAAGAGGCAAGTAATGTCACTTTCGGTCTGAGTGTTATGGTGCCACGTGAACTTAGTGACGAAGAATCGGATGCTATGGACGCGCTGAATCATATATTGACAGGGACTATGCATAGTCGTATTTATGGTGCGGCACGCTCAAGGGGTCTAGCTTATGGCATTTTCTCGGATACTAGCAGTAATGTGCATAATAGTAGTTGGGATTTCGGTGGTCAGGTAAATCACGACACCGCAGGTAGGTTGTTTGACATTATGGTGCGCGAAGTCCGAGCTGTTTGTGATGGCAAGATTACCGAAGAAGAGCTAGACGCTGCAAAAAGCTATGCGCTAGGCAGGCATCAAATGGGTGCCCAGTCGACAGGTCAAATCGCAAACTACTACACTGGCCGATACTTTGAAGATGGTGTAGTGCGCGATTACAATTCCGCCCCTCGCGATATCAATAGAATTACTCGTGAATTAATGCAAACTACGGCAGAAAGCTTCATCGCGCATAATACTTGGGTGCTGGCTGGCGTATCGAGTGAAGATCGCGAAGAGATAGTTAGTCTGGCTGATAAGTTCGACACACTGTTTGTAGGCGAGTAATATAGTAGTATGAAAGTTGTTGTTGCAGGCTATGGCCTAGAAGGTAAAGAGAGTCTTAAATATTGGAAATCGCTTGGTCACGAAGTGACGATAGCCGATGAAGTTGATAGCATTGAGACTCCTGATGGAGCTAAGGCAATACTGGGAAAAGATGCTTTCTCGAGACTTGGTGATTATGATTTAGTGGTCCGTTCGCCGAGTATCAACCCAGATCGTCTGCCTTATGGCGATAGGCTCTGGTCGGCAACTGCCGAGTTCTTTGAAAAGTGCCCAGCACCGATTATTGGCGTTACTGGTACTAAGGGAAAGGGAACTACTTGTTCGGTAATCACCGAAATATTACGCGCAGCTGGCAAAACCGTTCATCTGCTGGGAAATATCGGCACACCGTCACTTGGTGAATTATCGAGAATAAAACCGACAGATTTTGTCGTTTATGAGTTGTCGAGTTTTCAGCTTTGGGAATTGACCAATAGTCCCGAAACAGCTGTAGTGCTACTAATAGAACCTGATCATCTAGATGTACATAATGATTACGAAGATTATTTGCGTGCGAAAGGGAACATTGCGAAATACCAGAAACTAGAAGATGTGGTAGTTTACCATCCTAGTAACCCTGCAAGTGCCAGGGTGGCTAGCGCATCTCCTGGCAAAAAAGTACGTTACGGCACAGAATCTACAGCTCATATTTACGACGGTTGTGTGTGGTACGGTGATGTAAAAATATGCCCAGTTGACGAAGTGGCTCTGCCTGGTGCGCACAATCTAGAAAATATCTGCGCAGCCATTACTGCAGTTTGGCGCTACGTAAACGATGTAGCTGCTATAAAGTCGGCTCTAAAGTCTTTTGCTGGGCTGCCTCATCATATAGAAAAGGTGCGTGAAGTTAAGGGCGTAACCTATTACGACGATAGCTTCTCATCGGCGCCTGCAGCGGCAACTGCAGCGATTCGATCTTTTAACGTGCCGACAGTTGTGATACTTGGTGGTTATGACAAGGGTGCCGATTTTGGACACTTGGTGGATGCTTTAAATGAACATACATCGATAAGGGCGTTGCTGATTGGTGATTGCGCACCTCGTATAAGTAAGGCCTGTGACAACGGTGGATTTAAAAACTACACAATGGCAGTTACTAGAGATTTTAGAGCGATTATCAATAAAGCTACGGAGATGGCTGGCGGTAAGGGCGTGGTGTTGCTGAGTCCAGGTTGCGCAAGCTTTGATATGTTTAAGAACTTTTATGAACGCGGAGATATTTTCCAGGAGATCGTGAATAGCTTGTGAGTGTATTCTATTTTGAATCATATGAATTCGATGGCAAAGAGGCATTTTTTCGTTATCGAGATTATTCAAGGGCTTACGAAGAGCGAGTTAGTTTCCGTAATCCAAGACATGACTACGATAAAGACTTACTGGATAGAGCACTATTTTTGTCCTTTATACTGATCGGCACGTCGTACTATAAGTTATTTCCAACTCGCGAAGTAGTCTTTAGGGAGGGTGGAATCGATAGTTGGCAGGCAGAATTTTTGAACTACGTCTACCAAGAAGGATTGAGTCAATTTGCTTATGAGAACAACCTTACTCGTAGCGACTTGGCGCATTTTTCAGCAACGGACAGTGAAGAGCGGGGTGCTTTGAAGTATGATGGCCGCGGCGTATTGGTTTTGGCTAGTGGCGGGAAAGACTCTCTCCTGACGGCGGCAATTCTAGAAGAAAAAAATAAAGATTTTGATTCTTACTATATTTCGAGCAGTGATTACTACCCATCAGTACTCGATGACATCAATGGTGAACTTTTCGTATCCAAAAGACAGATCGATATAGAGGGCATTAAGAGCTCAATTGCGGTTGGCGGCAAAAACGGGCACGTGCCAGTCACTTATATAGTGCAAAGCTTGGCGCTAGTTCAGGCGATTTTACTAGGAAATAATACTGTTCTAAGCTCTATTGCTCGCGAAGGCGAGGAGGCGCATGCTTGGATTGATGATTTACCGATTAATCACCAGTGGTCGAAAACATGGAAGGCAGAGCAGCTATTTGTCCAGTATGTGCAAAGATACATCTCGGCTGATATTCGGATAGGATCGGCCTTGCGCGGCTATAGCGAACTAAGAGTTGCCGAGATGTTCGTAGATTATGCATGGCAAAAGTATGGTACGAAATTTAGTTCCTGCAACAGGGCTAATTATGAGCAGGGTAGCGACAACCGTCTATTGTCATGGTGCGGTAGTTGTCCAAAGTGCGCCAATTCCTATCTGTTATTTGCGCCATTTATGCCAGAGCCTCAATTAAGAAGGATATTTAAAGGCAAGGATTTATTTGCCGATTCGAGTATGCAAAAAATATTCAAAGGTCTACTGGGAGTTGATAGTATTATGAAACCATTTGAGTGTATTGGGGAGATTGATGAGCTGAGAAAGGCCTATCATATGGCAGAGTTGCGTGGCTACAGCAGGCTGCCTTTTACTGTGCCTGATTCCGAATTCGATAAAGATTCTGTTACTGCTACCCAAGTTGAGCTCACAAAGATGCTGCTATAATAAAGCATAATGCAGGTCATAAAAAAACAACTCGAACAGCTGCTTGCTGAAGTAGAGATAGCCATGAAACGACTATCTCTAAAAGACAAGAAAGCTAAGCTTGATGAGCTAAACGACGAACTGGCTAGTCCAGGCATATGGAATGATTCTGAGAATGCACAAAACATCAGTAAACAAGCGGCAAAGTTGGAGTCGCAAATTACTCCGTGGAATGACCTTGAGTCAGATATTCGTGAGAATCTAGAGTTGGCGGAAACGGGAGATGAGTCACTTGAGAGTGAGATAAAAACACAATTTAATGATGAAGAATCTAGGTTTAAGGCACTAAAGAAAGACCTATTATTTAAGGGTGAGTTTGATGACCATAATGCAATTTTAAGGATAACCTCGGGCGCGGGCGGAACTGATGCGCAAGACTGGGCCGAGATACTAGAGCGGATGTACCTACGCTGGGGTGAGAAGTCTGGAATGACTACGAGAAATATTGAACGTTCGACCGGTGAAGAAGCTGGCATAAAGACTAGTGTTATCGAGTTTGACGGCGCTTATGCCTATGGGCGGTTACGCTCAGAGCACGGTGTTCATAGATTGGTCAGACTTAGTCCATTCAACAGTGATAACTTACGTCAGACTTCTTTTGCGCTAGTTGAAGTACTGCCGCAAATTGATTCACCCGAAGATGTTAAAATCGACGAAAAAGACTTAAAAATTGACGTCTATCGTTCGGGCGGGCATGGTGGCCAGAGTGTTAACACAACCGATTCTGCGGTAAGGATAACCCACTTGCCGACTGGAATAGTGGTGGCAATTCAAAATGAAAGATCACAGCTACAGAATCGCGAGACTGCCATGAAGATTATGCTATCAAAACTAACTCAACTGAAAATTGAACAACATGCCGAAGAGCTGTCTGAGCTAACAGCCGGAGAGAGTGCTAACTGGGGAAGCCAAATTCGTAATTACGTGCTGCACCCGTATCAAATGGTAAAAGATACTCGTACAAAATATGAAAGCAAGGATACCAAAGCAGTTTTAGGTGGCGACATAGATGAGTTCATGACTAGCTTCCTAGAAAATGATCTATAATCTCGTGTGCTATAATTAGTAAAAGATGATTCTGTTAGATAGGGTAACAAAAGCATACGGAAAAGGATCCAAGCCAGCGTTAAATCGCATTAGTTTGCATGTTGAACCAAAAGAATTTGTGATAATGGTTGGCACTAGCGGTGCTGGTAAATCAACTTTATTAAAGCTGCTTACGTGTGAGGAAAAACCAACTAGTGGCAAGATCGTTGTTGGCGGGATTGATTACCATACCCTGAAGGGGCGCCAAATACCACTTTTACGTAGAAAAATTGGTGTTGTATTCCAAGACTTTAAACTGCTACCACAACGAACTGTGTTTGAGAATATAGCGTTTGCACTCGAGATTGCAGGTATGACCAATAGAGAGATTCGTAATACAGTACCAAAAGTTATCGAACTAGTCGGACTAAAGGGCAAAGAGAAGAGCTACCCAAGAGAGCTATCTGGTGGCGAGCGCCAAAGAGTCGCCATTGCGCGGGCTGTAGTTCGTCAACCGAAAATTTTGATTGCAGACGAGCCAACTGGAAACCTTGACCCAAAGCACAGCTGGGAGATTGTTCGCTTGCTAGAAAAGATTAATCGGTATGGAACTACCGTTATACTAACAACTCATAATGCCGAGATTGTTAATAAATTAAAAAAGCGAGTTGTTACAATCGAGAACGGTAAAATTACCAGTGATCAGGCTCAGGGTAGCTATAGACAATTTGGAGGGCTAAAAGAAAATGCCTCGTAAAAAAGAGAATACCAAGGTCATCGGTCTTCGCAGACGAAGAAAAAGAAAGTGGCTCACGACAGTTCGAATGGTTCGATACGGTGTTAACAACTTTAGTCGAAATCTGTGGCTAACTATAGCTGCAACCGCCGTTATGACTATCACTCTGTTGATTGTATTTATGACTCTTGCTGCTAGAGATACCCTAGTTTCTACTGTCGATCAGATAAAGCAGAAGGTGGATATGTCTATCTACGTAAAAACTGATGTTAGTGAAGAGGCTGTTAATAAAATGAGAGACGACCTCAAGAAGCTTTCTTCGGTAACCGAAGTTAAATACATTTCTCCACAGGAGGCTCGTAAAGAGTTTGCAGCCAAAAGGGGCGGGGATAGCGGCACCTTAAATGCCTTAAATGAAGCCACTAATCAGTTCCCGGGGGCGCTTAGGATCAACTTAGTGGATATTAACGATACTAGCCAATTAGATAATTTTGCAAAAACGAATCAGACGTACTTAGAAAACAGAGACCCAGACCGCCCAGCTTCTTTTGAGGGACCGCGACGTACGGCCATAAAAACTATTGGAACTTGGGTTGATTTCGCCGAGAAGGCCGGAGTATCGGCCAGTGCGGTTTTCGTTATAATCTCATCTTTAATCGTCTTTAATACTATCCGTATGGCTATTTTCAACCGAAAAGAAGAGATACAGATGATGAAGCTAATCGGTGCAGAGAAGAGTTTCATAAGAGGTCCATTTATAGTCGAGGCGGTAATGTACGGGTTTATTGCCGCACTGCTTGCGACTGGCATTGGTGTAGCTGCGCTTATTTTTGCCAAAGATCCACTACTTAGGTATGAGGTTGCAATACAGCCAACCATTGACAGCGCTATCACTTATATAGGATTTATACTACTTGCTATGATAGCCATGGGCGCGATTATAGGTATCGTGTCATCGCTGCTGGCAACTCGAAGATACTTGAAATTATAAAAATTAGTTGACTCGAACATATCGCTTATGCTACTATTTTTATAGATGAAATTACGGTCCACCACACCAGTTTCAAAATCAGTTGGCGTCGTGCGCACTGTTGTTATTGCCGCATCAATACTGACTCTATTAGCTACACCTATGATGGTCTCGCCGTCAGCTCGAGCTGATGAATTTGATGCCAAGATAGCAGCCCTTGAACAGCAGATGAAGGGCTACGATACCGAGGCAGCAAAATTGCGTCGTCAGCGAAACTCGTATGAAAACCAGCTTGCTATATTGAGCAGCGAAAAGGCTCAGATTCAAACAAAGCTAAATCTTACCATAGCAAAGCAGAACAAGCTAAAGAAGCAGATTAATGAGAACGAGAAGAAGATAGAGGATAATCGAAATGTTCTCGGTCAAACCATGGCGGATATGTATGTGGATGATAACATTTCGCCACTAGAGATGTTAGCTAGCAGTAGTAATATCGCGGAGTATGTAGATCGCGAGGCTAATCGTGAACAAGTCCAAGTAACTCTACACGACACTATCGACAAGATAAAAGAGTTGAAAGCCAAACTAGAGAAGCAGAAGAAGCAGGTAGACCAGGTAGCGCAAGACCAGCGGTATGCTAGAAATGCATTGGCCAAAAAAGAGGCAGAGAAGTCTAAGTTAATTTCTCAGACTCGAGGAAAAGAAAGCGCATATCAGAAACTATCAAAACAGGCAGCATCGCAAAAAGCCCAACTAGAGCGTGAGCAAGCTGCCGCTATAGCTGCTCGTTTGCAATCTACCGGTGCAGGTGGTCATGCAGTAGCTGGTGATCCAAATATGGGAGGCTATCCGCGTAATTTGATGAATGCACCTAAGGATGCGTTGGTAGATCCATGGGGTATGTATAATCGCGAGTGTGTTAGCTACACTGCCTGGAAGGTGTACCAAAAGAACGGACATATGCCGTACTGGGGCGGGGTAGGAAACGCGAATCAATGGCCAGATAATGCACGAGCAGCCGGTATACCAACTGGTAGCACTCCAAGGGCGGGATCTGTAGGTGTTATGTATGTGGGTTATTACGGCCATGTTGTCTGGGTCGAGAAGGTGAATAGCGACGGTACTATTAATATAAGTCAGTTCAACGAATCGTTTGACGGGTATTATTCTGAACGATACAATGTTGACCCTTCAACTTATCAGACATATATATATTTCTAGGCTATTATTAATGGTTACGTTTAGCGTATTTGCGCTATAATACTAAGTAGTGAAAAATCATTCATCATCACGGCGCGGTGTGTCGTCTCAGACCGGTTATATTATCTTGATATTAGTAGCAATGGTTGCTTTTGTTGCTGGTACAAGATCTGATGAGATTTATAAGCTGGTTGGTCCGGCTCTCGGCATAAAAGTTGTTGATGAGCTAGATTTATCTAGTGTGCAGCAAACTTATAAAGCACTAGCTCAACGCTATACAGGCAGTTTAGATCTAGAAAAACTGATTTATGGAGCCAATCGAGGCCTAGTTTCTGCAGCGGGAGATCGCTATACCGTGTTCCTGGACCCAAATGAAGCAAGTGAACTCGATAAAGATTTATCTGGCGATATCGGTGGCGGCATAGGGGCTGAGATAGGCATAAGGAAGGATCGTCCAACCATAGTTAGGCTACTGGCGGACAATCCTGCTATCGGTGCCGGTTTGGCTGTCGGTGACGCCATAATAAGCGTAAATGATAAACCAACAAAAGAGTGGGATGCTGAAAAAACCGCAAAAGAGATTCGTGGCGAGATAGGTTCATCAGTGAAGTTGATGATCGATCGTGCAGGCAAGCAAAAGACATACTCTATAACCAGAGCTAAGGTGAACAACCCTAGCGTTTACAGTGAAGTACGGAATGGTATTGGCGTAATGACAATTACAAGATTTGACGAAGATACTGGATTATTGGCGCGAAAGGAGGCCGATAGCTTCATGCGAAGAGGTGTACGTGGCGTGGTTGTAGATGTTAGAAACGACGGTGGCGGATATCTTGACGCTGCTGTCGATGTGGCTGGGTTGTGGCTTGATAATAAGCTAGTGGTCACACAAAAAACAAAAGGCAAGACTGCAGACAGCATAAAGTCTCCGGCTGGCGACGCTATTTTGTCAAATCTGCCCACTATAGTGCTGGTAAACCAAGGGACTGCTAGTGCCAGTGAGATACTGGCGGGTGCGCTGCGTGACCACGGCAAGGCTAAGCTTGCAGGTGAGAAAACTTTTGGCAAGGGTTCGGTGCAGGAAGTTATCGATCTAAGCGGCGGCTCAAGGTTGAAAGTTACTATATCAAAGTGGTATACGCCAAAAAACCACAACGTGGATAGCAAGGGCTTAACTCCAGATACTGCAATTGAGCTGAGCGATGATGATGTGAGTAATGGCTATGATAATCAGCTTGACGTAGCTATAAAACAGTTAACGAAGTAGACACTTGTGCTTTTATAAAGAGAAGGGTAATATAAGAGTAATGGACCAAAAAAAGAAAATTTTACTAGTAGAGGACGACACGGCGCTATCCGGTGTATATAGATCGCGGCTTGAAATTGAAGGATTTGATGTTAGCGAAGTCAATAACGGAGAAGATGCACTGACCGCAACTTTAGAGTATAGGCCTGATCTAATTTTATTAGACGCAATGATGCCGAAGATAAGCGGTTTTGACGTGCTTGATATATTGCGCAATACACCAGAAACAGCTAACACAAAGGTTGTTATGCTGACTGCACTCAGTCAGTCGAAGGATAAAGAGCGTGCAGAAGGCTTAGGAGTAGATGATTACTTGGTAAAGTCACAGGTTGTAATCGGTGACGTAGTTGACAGAGTGAAGCACCATCTTGGATTGACCGAAGACTCTAACTAATAATAGAAAACCGAATAGTTGCATACGAAAGGAGGTGCCGAGGCGCCTCCTTGACTTTTTAATAATTATTTGCTATAGTATGTGAGTATAGAATTGAAAAACAAAATGGTTGAAAAATTATTTTTGAGTAATGAGCCTAATCGCACTGAGGTTTTGCGAGGCGGTGACTATATCGAGCTTGGGCACGATGACTTCAGTGGAGAAATATCTCTAGAGCTTGGCTCGAGCAGTCTAAGTATTCTAAAAGTGAGTGAACTTAGTATAGACGGTGATGACATACCTGTCTATAATGGCCTACGCATTAATCCCAATCGTCTATATATAATCACTTCGTCTGTAGATGTCAATAATGAGGGTCGGGGAGTGAAAGGTCTGAGAATTGGCGAAATGTTACAGATTGGTAGAAATTCTGATCTAGCTACGAGTAAAGCATTTCCATCACTGACTGAAGACCCATATGTTTCTGGAAGCCACATGTGGGTTGAGGTTAATGAATCGGGGGGAGTTAGCATACATGATACCTCTACAAATGGAACCAGGGTGAGCTATTGTCGCGTTGATAATGAAAGTAGCATCAATAAATTGACTGCGGAGTCGTCAGATGGCGCTCATCGTGTAAAAGACATAAAACAAGTAAGCCCCGAAGATGCGAAATATCTACTACGAATGGAGCGAATCTTTAAGTTCCCCGAGAAGATGGGCAAGGACAGATTCGGCAATAACCTTGACTCTAGGATTGAGCGCTCTGAAGACAGCAAGGAGGCTGCGGTATTTGCCTATAGGTACATTAGCGACCCTAAGATAAAAGAGATAATAAGGAGCAGCGCAGGTGACCTGTGGAGAGAAGAGGAGATGCAAGAAGTGTTGCGCAAAAATGACACAGTACGCTTGGAGCTGGGGCTTTATCTGTTGGATAAGTTTGAGTCTGTATCTTACCTACCCAGAAGAGTTATGTTAGATAGTGAAAAAAATGGTAATCATGCAGGATACGAGAGTGGACTGAGTAGTCGTGAGTACGCAGCGCTGCTGGCGCTTAGTATGCTTGACGGATCATTTAATTATTCAAGTACACGGCATGACCCGATTAACAGACGGTATGGCGATGTCGAGAGTGGACAACACAGGTACGCCGCTGCGCAGGTGTTGGGACTAGAAAAAACACCCTATGCGGATCGGTATCTAAATATAAGAGATATTGAATGAATCGTATGACTTATTCAACAACTACCTGAGTGCGACGTTCGGTTTTACCAGTGAAACGTGACTTCTTGATAGACTTGAAGCTGACTATGCCATCTTTTGCAGCATGGATAGTGAAATTTCGGCTGATAAATGTTCCAGGGCCTGCAATTTTCGTACTGCCAGTTTGGCGCACGAGTACCTCGCCAGTTGAAACTGCTTGGCCGCCAAAACGCTTTACGCCTAGTCGTTGACCAGCGTTATTGTGGATGTTCTTACTAGAACCACCTGCTTTAACTTTTGCCATCTATTACTCCTTAAAAAGTTTTTCAAACAATCTATACGATTTTACTAAAAAACATGCAAAAATGCAAGCTACTTGCGCTGAAGTATCAGTATTTCTCGTGCAACCACCTGATCCTCTCGATAGTAAAGTAGGGCATGATTAGTTGATAGGCTGGACTCGGAGTATCCCATCGTCTCTAAATCAGCGGTGAGCTGCAGGTGATTGAAGCGGCCTTTATTGTCGCGCCATGCAGGTATGGCTAATACTAGCTTGGTGTCGGGTTTCAATTGTGGATGAATATTCTTTAGAAAACTAGAGATGATATGATTACAGTTTTTAGAAACAGATGATTGCTTGGCCGGGGAAGGTGGGGCGGAGAAGGGCTGGCCTAGATATGTTTCAGCTACGACAGAATCTATCGGCTGACTCCATGTATGCGTCATTGCATCTCCATGCTCTATGACACGGGAGCCCTTAATCTTGTATTTGTTTTTGATCCATTCGGTGTTGACTGTTGAATAATCAATCATTTTTTGACTTAGATCCGTGCCGTATGCGTCATATCCAAGTAGCAGTGATTCTTGTAGAACTACGCCTGTGCCGCAAAACGGGTCGAGTATTCGCCCAGATGCTAGGCCGGACAAATTAATCATAATCTTAGCTAATTTTGGCGGCAGCATACCAACAAAGGCGTCGGTTTTTGGCCGGGCTTGATCGCGCGCAGCAAGGGCGGATATGTTTTGAGCGCCAATACTTTCTGCGACAAGTACATTGCCGTTATTTGCGCGCACAACTAGCAACTCAACCTTGTTAGGAGACAGGCCAAGCTTGTTGTGATGGCTGACTGCCGTATTGTGGGCGGCGGTTTTATTTGGAATTAGCCGTAGGCTGGTGCTGTGTTTTTTTAATCTGGATTTTAGTATTATTCCGGTCTGCTGAATGTCTCTTTCGCTGACATTAAAGCCATAAGCACTAATTCCTAGGGTGATTTTATGGTCAGAGGCGCTCCATAGGCGAGAATAGTGCCGAACAATCTCTTTGCTTACGTTTTGCCAATTAGAGCCATGGAACTCCGCAACGATTTTTCCAGCTTTCTTAGATCCACCAAGTCGGTCAAATTCAAATAATTCAGTTTCTACCTTTACGGCTCCATCACTGAGCGGTGAAACTGCGGCCTTGCCGTATAGCGCAGCAAGCTCCGCTATGCCAATATTTGGCTGACGGCCAAGTATCGAAATATACATATCTTTAGTATACTAAACAAAGTGAAGGTTTCTGTTAGAACTTGGATTAGTCTGGTGACATTTCTGCTCATCGCTGTGCTTTTGTATGCTACGCGACACGAGCTAGTAGAGGCCTGGAATCTTATGAGTAGAGTAAATCTTTGGATTCTGGCTCTATTTATTCCAGTTGTAATTGCTAGTTATTTAGTTTCGGGAGAGATGTTGTTTTCGTATTTAAGGCAAAAAAAGTTGGTTAATCATCTAAGCTCGCTGAGTCTAATGAGGCTCTCTTTGGAGATGAATTTTGTAAATCACGCTCTTCCAAGTGGCGGCGCTAGCGGAGTGTCCTATATGACTTGGCGAATGAGCAAGCTCGGTGTCACCGCCAGCAAGGCTACGAGCGCACAGATGGTGAGGTTTGTCGCTGGGTTTGCGGCCTTTTCTGCACTTTTATTGGTGGCGGTGCTAATGATTACTATCGACGGAGATGTGAACCGATGGATTATATTAGTTAGTAGCACATTGGTTGGCTTGATGGTAGCCGCTACGGCTGTGGGCATCTACATGATAAACACCCCCGCGCGAGTTAGGGTGGTTGCCGAAAAAGCCAGTCGTTTTGTAAATCGCATAACTTATAAACTGACAAGAGGTAAGAAGCGTGTACTACTAAGAGAGGCAACGGCTGTAGATTTCCTGTCTGACATGCGTGAAGATTATCTAGAACTGAGGCGTAATAAGAACTTACTATGGCGACCGTTTTGGTGGGGTATTGTTTTTACGCTATTGGATGTGTTGATGTACTGGATAGCTTTTTGGTCACTTGGCGAGGTTGTAAATCCTGCACCAATACTAATTGCATATGGGTTAGCGACAGTGGCGGGATTTGCAGTGGTAACACCTGGGGGTAGCGGCGCCTACGAGGCTTTGATGGTGATGTTTTTGGCGGTTGCGGGTATTGCTCAGGGCGTTGCTATAGCTGGTATTGTCTTGGCTCGTGTTTTGATTTTGATAACAATATTATTAGTAGGCTATGCATTTTATCAGCATGCAATTGTAAAATATGGAAAACCAACCGATACAACTCAGCGTAAGTGAATTTTTAGACCTGACTAATCAGGTGCTATATGGAGCATTTCCATCAGTAATTGTTGAGGGCGAAGTTTCTAGTTTTAAAATAAATCAGAACAAGTATGTTTTTTTTGACCTAAAAGATGAACATTCTAGTATTGGGTGTTTTATGATGCTTTTTTCGTTGCGTCAGCCTATCGAAAACGGCATGCGCGTGATGGTTGTGGCTCAACCAAAATTAACTCAGTGGGGCAAGTTTAGCTTAACGGTTCGGTCTATAAAATTGGTCGGCGAGGGCAGTATAAAAAAGAGCATGCAAATTCTTCACTCGAAGCTTGAAAAGGAGGGGTTATTTACTGATGAGCGAAAACGACCTCTGCCGCTTTTTCCAGAAAGAGTGGCGATTATTTCAAGTAAAGATGCTGCGGGATTTAAAGATTTTGTAAAAATAGCCGATGATAGATGGGGTGGACTCAGTTTTGTGCTAGCTCATGTTCAGGTTCAGGGTGCTGAAGCCCCAGACCAGATTATTCGCGCGCTGGAGTACTTTAATTCTCAGGAGAAATTGCCCGAGGTGATTGTAATTTTGCGCGGCGGCGGTAGTGCCGACGACCTAAGTCCATTTAATGATGAAAGACTGGTTCGATCGGTTGCGGCTAGTCGTATACCGACACTAACTGGGATAGGTCATGAAGTTGATGTCAGTCTGGTAGATTTAGTCGCAGACAAGAAAGCGTCTACACCGAGTAATGCTGCGCAGATACTGATTCCCGATCGAGATGAAGTCATACGACACCAGAAGTTGATGGTTGGACAGGCTATAGGCATACTCGATAGAGAGATTGTTCAGAGTATAGATTATGTAAATACGCAGCTCAATGAGGCGGTCAACAAAACTCTAGTTCGTATAAGTGAGACTAGTGGCTATTTAGCATCCGCGCGCAGCCTACTTAACGTTCTTGATCCAGAGAGAAATTTAGAGCGCGGTTATGCTATAGTGAGCGGCAATGTGCTGCAGGGCGGTAAAATTGAGATTAAGCGAAAGAAAGATATAATTACAGCGGAGGTATTAGATGTCAAAGGAAGATAGTCAGACTATAGCAAGTCAAATAAGTGAGCTAGATAAGCTGGTTTCGTGGTTTGATGGAGATGATTTCGCACTTGACGAAGCGGTCGATAAAATAAAGGCCGCCGAAGAATTGACTAATAGTATAGAGGATAGGCTTGTCAATTTAAGAAATACCGTTGAAGTTTTGAAAAAAGACTTTTCAAAAGAATGACTTGGTTTATTACTGTTTTCGCTTTTTTGTTTATAGCCTGGGGTTGGGTAGCGTTAGTGGGGCCGCCATATATTCCGGTCTTGAGAAAAGACCTTAGGCAGGCATTCGACAGTCTGTATAAGGTTTCGAGTAAAGATGTGTTGCTAGATTTAGGTAGTGGCGACGGAACTGTTTTGCGCGAAGCGGCCAGGCGGGGTGCAAAAGCTATAGGCTTTGAGATAAATCCGTTTTTAGTGTTGGTGAGCAGATTTTTGGGATCGGGACTAGATGTAGAGACGAGAGTTGCCAATGCCTGGACTTCTAGATTTCCTGATGACGTAACGGTGGTGTACGTGTTTGCCGATAAGCGAGATGCGCCAAAGGTTAGTAGGATTGTGCAGCAGGAAGCGCTGCGTCTTGACAAGGATATAACTGTCATTAGCTATGGGTTTATTCTGCCCGGTCTGAAAAAGGTGTCTAGTATGGGCGCGCATCATAAATTTACGGCAAGTCCAAAGTTATTGCGGTCTCGAAGTGCTTAAGGTATACTCATTATCATGAAGCAGCGTTCTTATTACAAGCAGGGTGGCGTAAGCGGCTCACTTATCGCAATTATTTTATTATCTTTAGGCATGGTCATCATGGCTGCTTTGTCTATTTGGATGTATATGGAATACGATGATGCAACGAGCAATCTCGATAGTAAAGTCAAGGCAGCAGTGGCAATAGCAGAGCGCGATCAGCAAGCTAAGGATCAAGCCGCTTTTCTAGAAGAAGAGAAGAAGCCTAATACCACTTTTGCCGGCCCAGATGATTTTGGTGCAATCAGATTTAGCTATCCAAAGACATGGAGTGTGTATGTTGCCGATGATGGCAGTGCGAATGGTACATATCTAGCGTATCTGAGCCCTGGGGTGGTTCCTTCGGTCGATAGTAAAACTTCCCGTTTTGCTACGAGGGTAAGTTATATGAATGTTAAGTTTGAAAAGGCAGTCGAAAGCTATAAAAAGCTTGTAGAGAAGGGTGAGCTTAAAAGCCAGGCGGTTACCATAAATGGTCAAGTGGGCACTAGGTTTGACGGTAATTTCGACAAGGACACTAGGGGCGCAATTGTACTGTTGAAAATACGGGACAGGACACTGTCTATAGCAACTGACGCTAATACATTTATGGGCGATTACAATAAGCTACTAAAGACTGTAACATTCAACGATTAGTCTGTTAAACTGGTAGTAGATGACTGTGGAGGAATCTACTATGGGGTTGCATGGTGGGAAATTGGTCAATAGCAGCAGCATTGATCCTCTATTGGTTGTGGCTCACGAACTAAAGGAGCCACTAGCTTTAATAAGATACTTGAGTCTGGCGATATCATCGGGCGCGAGTCAGGATGATGATAGCAAGAGGCGGGCCATCGAGCAGATATACCAAACCGCAGAGAGGACATTGCGGTTGACTACGAACTTAAGTAAAACCGCCGATGCACAGATGGAGTTATTTTCGACAGAGGCGGTAGATGTCGCGCGTATTTTGAATGATGTTAAGCAGGAGGTTTTGCCACTCTACAGGCTTAGTAATCGTGAGATTACCTTCAGTAAGAGGCGTCAATCTCTAGCAGTTGTTGCAAATTACGACCTGCTGCGCCGAGTCATCGTGGAGTTTGCCGATAATGCGCTGCATTACTCTGACGTGGACGGTATGGTCGAATTATTTGTGCAAATTTCTAGCAAAAACCAAGCTGCTCGGATAGGGGTAAGAGATTACGGTCCGGCTTTGCCAAACAATGTATGGCAGGGCCTGACTAGAGATGCTCGATCTATAGCCAGAAGGCCGAGTTCGAGCGGTTTGGGATTGCGCATTGCTGATAGTTTTGCGCGACGCATGAATGGTCGGGTCGGTGCCATTCGCCATAGAGACGGGGCGTCATTTTATGTAGAATTACCGCTTTCGCGTCAGTTATCGCTGCTATGAAGAGCGTAATGTTAATTGACGACAACCAATGGTTTGTTCAGCAGTTTGCTAGAGAGGTCAATCAAATCGGTATGAGGTGCATATACGCCTCTAGCGCCATAGGTGCAATTGACATAATTGATGATGATAGACCAGACTGTATAGTTACTGACATACTATTGCCTGGCATAAACGGGGTAGCCTTCCTAAACGAGATTGCATCACATGATGATCTTTCTAGAATACCGATTATCGTCGTGAGCTCCATAGGGGATGAAATTCGAGGCAGGCTCGATTCGTATCCGGTCAGTAGCGTTATAGACAAATCTTCTATTAAACCTGGTGATATTTCACGAGCTATTGAGAGGTGTGTGTGAAGACGTATCGCACTAAGGCCATAGTGCTAAGGCGAACAAGTTATGGCGAGGCCGATAGAGTTGTTCAGTTTTTAACACCCGAGCATGGAATTATAAGCGTTATGGCCCGAGGTGTGCGCCGTGAGAAAAGCAAACTTTCTGGTGGCATCGAGCTTTTTGCCAGAAGCGACATCACGGTTGGTCAGGGAAAGGGTGAGTTAGGTATACTCACGAGCGCACGACTCGAGAAGTTTTATAGCCGCATACTAAGTAATTACGAACGTATGCAGTTTGGCTATGATGCAATAAAGCAGGTCAGTAAAGTGGCGAGTCAACTAGATGATAAAGGTTTCTTTACTCTCCTAGATGAGACACTGTCGTTTTTGGATAATGAAGAGGTTGATATCCGAATAATAAAAGCGTGGTTCTGGCTGCAGTTGGCTATACTTGCTGGATACGGCATGAATTTATCGACCGATGACAATGGCATGAAGTTAGTTGAAGACGCAAGATATAATTTCAGCAGTGCGGATCAGGTTTTTGTATATAACGAGAACGGCAACTACTCGAGTGACCATATAAAGTTTTTGCGAATTTTGAGCGCTCAGCCCCCAAATGTAGCTCAGCAGGTCAGAGGCTATTCTCGATTCGCAGATAAAATATTGCACGTCGCCGAGCAGGCAGTTGCAAGGTGAAATTGTTTTATCACGTATATAAACTATGCAAAACCCGCGCCATTTTCAGACGCGGGGTTCGCAAAGCAACTTCGGCTCCCTAGAGGATGAAGGCGTGGCGAGCTAGGCGCCATCCAAAGCGGATAGCTGCCGCTGGCTCTCGATTGGTGATGTCATCCACCAAAACCCTAAGGTCTTCGCGGATCATGATTCGGCGTCTTAGCTGGGCCGCGCGAACCATATAAAATGGTCGATCGACGGCTGTCAGCATTGGAATCATTCTCTCGAGATTGCTGAGCTCCTCGCCCCACTTTGGTCCATCACGAAGGAATGCATCAACTCGCTGCATGGTAGCGAGCTTATCCTGACGTGAAAACTCAGGGTCACAGAAGGCGCGCAGTCCATCTGTAATGAGCATCTCTCTTTGTCGCTTGGTGTTCGAATGTTGCTGATCAAGGTTGAGTTGCGTGCGCGCCTTGTCGAATTCTCTGAGGGCGCGACTTACTTCTCCTTGTCGGTAGAGCAGCCAGCCGTGGGTGCGAGCCGCTCGGCCGCGCCCAAGGTGATTGTCCTGGTCAAATGACTTGATTGCCATAATTACAAGACGAATGGCATCTTCGACTTGACCCTGAGCAGCGCGTGTGAGAGCTAGCTGATGGCAGGCTCTTGGATAGTAGTATGCTGCATGTGTCTTGTCTCCGTGATCGCTCATGGCAGAGAAAATTCTGGCAAACAGGATCTCTGAGCGATCGTATTCACCGGCATTGCGCAGATGTTCGGCTCGTCTTAGCCATCTCTTCACCTGGAGCATCTCTCCGTGTCGTGGTGTGTCCAATTAACGTCCTAGGGTTTGAATTGTTGAAGTGCGAACTTATTAACTATAGCATAAAGTATAAATTTTACAAGAGAAAGGGCCTGCCCTGAGATGTAAAACGCATCTCAGAGCAGGCCGGGCGGAGGTGAAGGGCGCGATTACTTAATCGACTAGACTCGGTCAGCCTTCCAAAAGAGGAAGAATGGAAACCTAGCGATTCGTCTGCGCACGGGTGATGGATCATCCATCAGTACGTCCTGGCGCAGGTTGTCAAACCGTCTGACGTAGAACTCGCCAGACAGGCGCGACAACTTCATCAGCCTGTACTCACACCTGAACCACCACCACCGATTGTCGATTTGCCACTGCGGCTCGGCGGGCGGGTTCTCGATCCAAGAATTCTCCGCCTTCTCAAACAGCCTCGATGCTTCGCCGAGGTTGTATGAACTGGTCAGTCGACCCTGGTTCATGCTCGCGATATAGAACATACTACCGCGGATGCTGTCAACCCAGCCCTGATCTGTGATGTGGGATTTCTCGATGCACTCCTCCAGGTGATGCATCGCCCATACGACCTTGTTTTCACGCAGATACGCCTGGATTGTCCAGTGCGCGAACCGTGCGATTTCAGACGGGCTGAGGTTGCCGGTTTCGATTGCTCGACCGAAGCAGTACTTTGAGTACTCGTAGTCTGCTCGGTAGAGCGCAATGCGAGCCTCTCGAAAGAGGTAGGTCGCCGACTCTGGATGGCAGCTGCATTCCTGCAGCCTCTCCTCGGCCTGCCTCACTAAGCCATGATCAAGCGCAGTATCGACCTCTCTAATGGTCGATGTTGGTCTTTCCACGTTAAATCACCTCCAAATGTAGTGTGTGGAACTTATATACTATACAACAGATTATATATTTAATCAAATACTGGTATAATACTGTAGTTATGAAAGATAGTTCCAGTCTAGAAGATATAGTTAGCTTGTGTAAGCGCCGAGGTTTTATTTATCAGGGTAGTGAAGTTTATGGCGGTCTGTCTGGTACTTGGGACTATGGTCCGCTTGGCGTACAACTAAAGCGCAATATCATGAATCTTTGGTGGAAAAAATTTGTAGACGAGCGTGATGACATGTATGGCGTTGACGCGGCGATATTGATGAACCAAAAGGTTTGGCAGGCAAGTGGGCACGTCGATACCTTTACCGACCCTTTGGTTGAGTGCAGTGAATGTAAGGGCCGCTTTAGGGCAGACAAGTTGGATGACCCAAATAGATGCCCGACTTGTGGAAGTGAGAGTAAGTTTGGTGAAGCCAAGCAGTTTAATATGATGTTTAAAACTAGTGTTGGCCCAGTGGCCGACGAGGGCTCGGTAAGTTATTTGCGACCTGAAACTGCCCAGGGTATTTTTACGAATTACAAAAATATTGTCGATAGTTTTTATCCAGATTTACCATTTGGAATTGCTCAGATTGGTAAGGCATTTCGAAACGAGATTAGTCCGCGCGATTTTGTGTTTCGCTCGCGCGAGTTTGAGCAGATGGAGATTGAGTATTTTGTTCACCCAGACACCTGGGAGCAGCATTTCGAGCATTGGCTGGATCAATGCAAGAAGTTTTTTGAGGAGATTGGTCTACCTGCTGAGAGAATTCACGAACTAGAAGTTCCCGAAAACGATCGAGCTCACTACTCTAAGCGAACAGTTGATTTTGAGTTTGACTATCCGATTGGTCGTGAGGAATTGATGGGACTGGCTTATCGAACTGATTTTGACCTAGGAAATATTCAGCGAGCTAGCGGTAAAAGTATGGAATATCGCATAAAAGGCAGCAACGAGACAGTGCTTCCGCATGTAATTGAGCCAAGTTTTGGTGTTGAGCGAGCGATTATGGCTGTTCTAGTTAGCGCTTACCGCGAAGATGAGCAGAATGGCGAAAAAAGAGTCTATCTAGCACTTCCAGAACATTTGGCACCAGCGAAATATGCAGTTTCGCCGTTACTTAAAAACAAGCCAGAGCTAGTTGAAAAAGCTCGTAAGGTATACAAAGACTTAAGTAAAAAATATCCGGGCAGGGTAATGTGGGACGATAATGGCAACATTGGCAAGCGCTACCGTCGCCAAGACGAGATTGGAACGCCATATTGCGTAGTAATCGATTTCGACTCCCTAGAGGATGATTCGGTGACAGTCCGCGACCGCGACACGACAGAGCAGAAGCGCATAAAGATTACTGACTTAACAGACGATTTACGTTTTGGTGAAGCATCTATTTGATAAATTCTGGCATAAAACACTAGGCGTTCCATATACGCTATCTGTACGTGAGTATCGGACTGTTAGAAAAGCCAAGCACACACTGGTTTTCTTGCACGGCATAGGAAGCTCTGGGGCAGCATGGAGCGGTGTCGTATCTAGGCTAGTAAACCAGCCAGTAAACATAGTAGTCTTAGATTTGCTAGGATTTGGTGACTCGCCCCGTCCAGCCTGGGCAAAGTATGACGCGAAGACTCAGGCGCGAGCGGTTAACAAAACCGTAGCTTTAAAAATTCGAACTCGTTCTGCTGTGCTAGTGGGGCACTCGATGGGGTCACTGGTAGCAATTGAATGTGCTAAGCGTTCGCGACGGTATAGCGGTCTATTGCTCGCCAGTCCGCCGCTGTATGATGACAAGACCGATAAATATTTACCAGATAGAGACAGGCAGCTTGTGAAGCTTTACGACATGATGACGAGGCACCCAAAAAGGATAGTAAAAATTTCTGCGATAGCAAGAAAGTATGGATTAATCGGACACGCGTTTGATGTAACAGAAAGTACTGTAGGTGAGTATATAGCAGCACTAAAAGCCGCGATAATAAACCAAACTTCATTGGTTGATATAAAACTATTGAAACTGCCAATTCGTATTGTTTATGGCACTCTAGATCCACTCGTAATCGGCTCTCATATTCGCTCGCTTAACAAAGAAAGAAGCAATGTGACCGTAAAGTCATTTCTGGGTAGCCACGATGTAGAGGGTAGGTATGTAACGGTCATCATTAAGCATATCAATGAATTTTTAGCCGAATTGACACGGCGCTAGCCGGGGTATTCTGCTATACTTACTAGTTGTGAACGACGAGAATATTTCTACAAAAACTACAGATTCAAATACCAAAGAGGGTGGTGAAGTAACCGATTTATTCAATTGGGCAAATCTGACCGACGCGGTTAAGAATAACTTAAAGTGTGAAATGTTTGTTTTTAACAGACACTACACTCCGCTATCGGTCGCTTTTTCCGACGAACTATATTCGCAGATTCGAACGCTATTTTTGTTTGATGTCGTAAATCAGGTAAACCTAGGTGCAGGTACGGGTATGAGCGTGCGTGAGTTTGAGATGAGTGATGCCGAGCGCGATGTCGTCTTGCGCACCGATGTTGATAAGGTGCTGCACCTAGCAACTTTAAAATTCAATATTGAAAAAGAGCGCGACAAAGTCGAAACCTTTAGCGAAACTGATCATGAAATGCGCAAGATGAAAGGTATGATTGTACGATTTATCGATCCCGCTAAGCCAGACGAGCCTTTTTATATTATAAAAGCCCTCACTCCAGCAGCGACGCTACCAGGACTAGCCGCTTGGGAAATTAACGGTGGTACAATCGGCGAGTTTAAGGCCGATGCAGGTATGCGAATTCCGACTGATAATCAAGTGCTAGTAGTTGGTCAAGACATTTTCATTTTTGCAGCTAAAAAATTCGAAAATCTGTTTAAGTACAACTACAAAGAGCAGAGGTTGGCCGAAGCTAAAGTTGCTGAAATCGAAAAGTCATACAAACTTAGCTTTCCAGAGGGCTTGAGCTTGCAAGAGTTACTAAAAGACAAGCCAGGCCTGGTCAGAAAACTTCAAGATGTCGAAGTGGGGCAGGTTACACAAGATCAGACTATAGAGTATGCAGACGAAATGGAGCTAGAGTTGATGACCGATACCGATAACTCGATAATTATAATGGACGGTCGCGATCTCGATATGTTTGTTGGTCTTATCAATGAAGATTATATAACTTCAGAAAGGACTGGAAAGCGTTATAAAATCACCAAGAAGAAATTACTCGATGACCCGAGTGGCGGCGAACCACCGCGCGGATAAGCTATACTGGATTGTATGAGAATATTTCACACAGATGGTAGCGCTAGTCCCAACCCTGGCCCGGGCGGATATGCTGTGATTGAAAACGGCAAGCCGGTTGCACTAGGCTCAGAAGATGGCGATACGACAAACATTCGCATGGAAGGCCGGGCGCTAATTGCCGCTATGAAGCTCGGAATTGATTTTAAATGCCAAATCTACACCGACAGTGAATTTTGGATAAACGTACTCACCAAATGGGCGCCTGGCTGGGAAGCCAAGGGTTGGACTAAAAAAGGCGGGATCAAAAACTTGGATCTAGTGAAAGAAGCCTACGAACTTTATCAAAATTCTTTAGTCGAGCTAATTTGGGTGCGTGGCCATAACGGCGATGAAAACAACGAACTCGCTGACGAGTGGGCAAATAAGGCTCGCGAAGGCGCTAGGCTTTAGGTGCTATACTAGATAGCAATGAATCAAAAACTTGCGCTAGAGATTTTGCTAGCTGACTATAGTGCGCTTATAACTGGTCCGGCGGGTAGCGGAAAGACCTACCTACTGAATCAATTTATAAATCTTGCCAAGCACGAGGGAAAGCATGTTAGCGTAACGGCAACGACAGGATTAGCTGCTTCTCATCTTGGAGGGACTACAATTCATAGCTGGAGTGGAATTGGTATTCACGATGAGTTACCGCCAAAATTTCACGAAACTATCTCGAAAGGCCGTAGAGAAATAATTGAAAAGACAGACATTTTAATAATCGACGAGATATCCATGCTGCACGACTATCGGCTCGACATGGTCGATGAGGTTTGTCGATTAGTTCGAAAAAAGCCCGATGTACCGTTTGGCGGTATTCAGGTAGTGATGAGCGGTGATTTTTTCCAGCTTCCACCTGTTAATCGGCGCGACAGTCGTGGTGGTGGGTTTGTCGTTAACTCTGATGCTTGGCGGGAACTCGACCCGGTAATTTGTTATTTGAATGAGCAGCACCGTCAGGACGATGGAAGTCTGCACGGGATACTAGAGGCCATGCGCGCTCAGGATATTCGACAATCTCATGCCAAGGCACTGCTATCACGTACCGAAATGCTACCGCCAGAAGACCAAATCTATACCGAACTTTACACCGTAAATGTTGATGTCGACAAGCAAAACAAGGCTAAGCTATCAGAGATAGAGGGAGATGAGGTCGCATATGAGCAGACGACTACTGGTGCGAAGAATTATGTCGAAAGCTTAGAACGAAGCGTGATGGCGCCAAGTGTACTAAAGCTGAAAGTCGGAGCGCTGGTGATGGCGGTAAAAAATAGTCCCGAAAAGCGTTACTTCAACGGCAGCTTAGGGAAGGTTGTCGCATTTGATCCAGCGACAGACTACCCAGTTGTAGAGTTTACTAATGGCCGCGAAGTAACAATGGAGCCTGATACCTGGGAGCTGCGTGATGGCGAAAAGAAACGGGCGAGTATAACGCAGATACCGTTGCGTCTAGCCTGGGCGATAACCGTACACAAAAGCCAGGGCATGACATTAGACGCAGCCCTGATAGATTTGCGTAAAGCTTTTGTTGAAGGTATGGGGTATGTGGCACTTTCACGAGTTCGGTCACTCGATACCTTGTACTTGAAGGGCATAAATCGCATGGCGCTACAGATGAGTGACGAGGCATTTGCGATTAATCAGCAACTTTCTGACAAGGCGGTAGGCCACAAGGAAAAGTTTATCCATCTAGAAAAAGAAGCTAAAAAGCGAGATTTAAATCCTACAAAAAAAGTCAAGAAAAGCTCCAATACGTGGCAGCAAAAAATTGAAAAAATGCGCGCAGAGTATCCGAATGCGTACAGACCCTGGACTAACGATCAAGATAGCGATTTAAAACTTGGTTTTCAAAACGGTGAATCAGTAGCTAGCCTCAGCAAAAAGCTCGGTCGTCATGAAGGCTCTATAAAAATGCGTCTACAAAAGCATTTTGGCGAAGATGTGATTGCTTAGTTCATACTACTCATGCTATAATATCCCCATAAAATAACTACCTGAGGTGAGGGTACGTATATAAATAGGGAGGAACATAAATACCATCATGAAAAACAAACTACTAAACACGGCAGCAGTACTAGCCGTATCACTACTAACCCCAGCATTCTTCACCACACCAACCAACGCCGCCACTCCACCAGATTCATGCTTTGCTTTTGACGCTGCTAGTAATACCATTACCGACTACTACGATACAGAAGGTAATGTAACTGGCGCCCCAGCCTGTACCAAAGATGTAGATATACCGAGCAGTATTGGCGGAGTGGAAGTAACTAGCATCGGTAACTCTGCCTTCGAATCCAACCAACTCACCTCCGTCACCATCCCAGACTCTGTGACCAGTATCGGCAACGGTGCCTTCTCCTACAACCAACTCACCTCCGTCACCATCCCAGACTCAGTGACCAGCATCGGTGACTCTGCCTTCTCCTCCAACCAACTCACCTCCGTCACCATCCCAGACTCCGTGACCAGCATCGGCATCGGTGCCTTCTCCTACAACCAACTCACCTCCGTCACTATCCCAAATACAGTAACTAGCATCGGTAACTCTGCCTTCGCCTACAACCAACTCACCTCTGTCACCATCCCAGACTCTGTGACCAGCATCGGCATCGGTGCCTTCTACTCCAACCAACTCACCTCCGTCACCATCCCAGACTCCGTGACCAGCATCGGTGAATTCGCCTTCGCCTACAACCAACTCACCTCCGTCACCATCCCAGACTCTGTGACCAGCATCGGTGACTACGCCTTCGTCTTCAACCAACTCACCTCCGTCACCATCCCAGACTCGGTAACGACTATAGGCGAGGCTGCTTTTGCCGCGAATAATCCAGCACACTCCTACTACGATCTTGCTGAAGGCTTAGTTACAGAAGAGGAATATATGGCAACCATAGAGTATGTCCGTCTTCACACTAACAGCCCATCCAATCCAAACAATTTGCAAGACTCGATGTTTATGGATGACGACATCAACTATGGCGGCCACCTCATCAACCCCGCCCAAGTAACAGTCAACTATGCCGACACCGCAGGTAAGGAGCTTGCTCCTTCAGTAACTATGACTGGAGTAGGACTATCTAGCTATAAAGTATCTGAAAACGATACCAATGATCTATCTAGATACTTTAGAATCGGAGCCACTCAACAATTCACAGCTCCACAAATATCAGGCTACAGTATCATAACTCCAACCTCTCCATACACCTACACCCTAGCTAATGCCATAAACACAGTTAACTTTACCTACTCAAACCCAACACCAGCCAACCCAAACACCCCAACCAACGCCAGCCTACAGAACGTACCTAGGGCGCCGGATAGTGGGGTGGCAAAGAACAATACAAATCTAGTACCAGTACTTGCCATATCTTCAACGCTACTTGCGCTTGCGGGTGTGATGTTGCGAGCTTTGCGTAAATACTAGAGTATCTCGTATACTAGTATGCATGGCTAGAAGCAAGCAAGGTTTTCCAAAGAGTTTTTTGTGGGGCGCAAGCACTAGCGCACATCAGCACGAGGGTGGAAATTACAACCAATGGACTGTCTGGGAGCTAGAAAATGCTCGTATCAAGGCCACACAGGCACAATACATCTGGGAAAGCACGCCCGGCTGGGAGAAGTTTGCCAAAGAGGCAAAAAACCCTGGCAATTATGTTTCTGGAAAATCTGTCAATCACTACGAAAAATATAAAACCGACTTGGCACTGCTAAAGCGGCTAAATATGAACTCTATTCGCTTTAGTATAGAATGGTCGCGTATTGAGCCAGAAGAAGGGAAGTGGAACGCTGAAGAGGTTGAGCATTATAAACGATATCTAGATGAGTGCGCGCGACTGGAAATTACGCCAATTGTCACGCTGTTTCACTTTACGCTGCCAGTTTGGTTTGCAGAAAAAGGCGGTTTTCGCTACAGGCGAAACATCAAATATTTTGAGCGGTTTTGCGAAAAGATTGCAATCGAGCTTGGCTCGAGATTCAAGTATTGTATAACCATAAATGAACCAACGGTCTATGCGGGCGAGAGCTATTACAGCGGAAACTGGCCGCCAAATGAATCTAGCTGGTGGTCAAATTTCAGGGTTTTAGGCAACTTGACTGTAGCTCATCGTAGAGTTGTGAAGGTTATGAAAAAAGCTCAGCCTAACCTGTTATTTTCTCAAGCTTTCAACCTAAGCTATACATATCCGGGCGATGACGCATTGCTAACTCGAATCTCGGCCGAAGTGTACAACTATATTTCCAACACTTACACATTAAATCGTAATGTAAGGCACTGTGATTTTATTGGTGTTAATTACTATGCATCAAATCGAGTCTATGGCTATAGAATACATAACCCGAACAGACTCTTGAGTGATTTGGGTTGGGATATGCAGCCGTCTGACATAGCGCTAGTGTTAGAAGACTGCTATGAAAGATACAAAAAACCGATTTTGGTTACAGAAAATGGGGTAGCTGATATTGGTGACAAAAAACGTCGATGGTGGATTGACCAAACTATTGAAGCCCTTAAATCCGCCAGAAAGAGGGATGTCGATTTAATCGGCTACACTCACTGGAGTTTGCTAGATAATTTTGAGTGGGATAAGGGTTTCTGGCCGCGGTTTGGTCTAATATCGGTTGACCGCAAGAATTATAGGCGACGAGCTAGAGAGAGCGCCAAACATTTAGCTAATATTATCAAGTCAGAGGAATAGCATGACTGTGGAGAGAGTTGGCGTAAAGATAGCGGTAATAGGGGGCGGTACAGGCAGCTTTACGCTGCTGCGAACCCTGAAACACTACACACGACATATATCAGCTCTTGTAAATATGGCCGATGATGGCGGATCTACTGGCCAGCTGAGGGACGAGCTTGGTACACTGCCGCCGGGTGATGTACGCCAGTGTTTGGTCGCACTTTCAGAGTCTGAACGTGTGCGAGACTTGTTTACCTATAGGTTTGAAGATGGTGCCATGAAAGGGCACGCTTTTGGTAATCTATTTTTATCTGCGCTAGAGAAAATGACGGGAAGTTTTGCCGAGGCCGTTGATACAGCGTCGCACGTGCTGAATATTATTGGCAAGGTTTATCCAATAACTCTAGACAAAGTAACATTAGTGATGACTCAGTCCGACGGAAGTGTTACAAGAGGTGAGTTTAATATTGGCCATCTAGATTTTGGCGACAGTAAACGGCCTGATCTATCATTAGAGCCAAGCTCGTCAATAAACCCAGAGGCCGAAAAGGCAATTCTGGATTCGGATATAGTTGTTGTAGCGCCAGGAAATCTTTATGGAAGTTTAGCGCCAGCTCTAGTTGTTCCAGGAGTCGGCGAAGCTCTTCGGGCTACAAATGCCAAGAAGGTGTATGTATGCAACTTGGTGACAAAACCGGGTCAGACAGATGGCTTTAAGGTGGATGATTTTGCGGCCGAAATAGAGAGATTCGGTAACTTTAAGCTAGACTATGTCATATACAACAATGATCGGCCGCCAAAAGAGTTGCTAGATAGGTACGCAAAAAAAGATGAGTATTGGGTGGAGTTTGACGAGAGAGAACTAAAAAAGATGCACTATAAGGCTGATGGCGCATCGCTTGTGGCCGATGAGTTTGTTTCGGCAGACAGCATAGCCTCGGACACCATAGCAGCCACCAGATCGCTTATTCGCCACAATGCCGACATAGTTGCTAGGCGACTAATGAGAATATACTTTTCATAATCTACGAGTAGTTATCCACTGAACTGTGGATAACTACTCGTTTTATAAAAATGTACAAAAAAGTACTTGCAAGTGGGTAGTAGTGGGTAGTATAGTAAGGTTAGTGGAAAAAAGTGGGTAACACCACAGAATAAAAACAAAAATATTTCCACCACAACACCATTAAAAAAATAATCTACGCTCACCGCCAAAATGCGGCGGCGATGGACGGCACCCCAGAAAGAAGGCGAATTGGATTATTTCGAAAGAAAGCTCGATACAAAGCGTCGGTTGACAATACCGACTGAGCTTCGAAATGAATTCGCTAGCGGCGTGGTACTAACCAGAGGATTTGGAAACTATCTTCATATGTACCCCAAAGCAGTCTGGGATCGCGAAGTCGAACCAGCGTTGCAGGGAAGTATCCTTGACGAGCGCGTGGCCGACTTGAACGTCAAATTTCGCCGAGGTAAAACAGCGGCTGAACTCGATCACAAGCAGGGACGAGTCACTATCGAGCAGCATTTGCTAGACCACAGCGGAATTACTAGTTCGCTAGTCGCTGTCAGGGCAGGGCAATACTGGAGAGTGATGGCACCCGAAGGTGACAGTGCTTAGATTATTGTTTAATTATCCCAATGCACATTAACAAGTAAAAGAAATACCTCGAGATTACCTCCTTGGCAGGAGCCATTAGTGGCACGGGCAACACAGAAAATATGCCTAGTACCTTCCCTAAAAAACACCTCCCAAAAAAACTCCACCTCACACATAAGTCTCTCAAGCCGGTCTATTATGCGTTTCAATGAAACAGCTTCAGACTGGTAACTTATATATAAAAACAAACATTTACTGCGAAAATAAACAGGCTGCTGCTAAGGAGGTGATCTCGAAATCGTCAATTATGATATAGTTGACGAGATGAGTATAAATGAACATCCACCACAGGTTGATTCCTTGCCAGACATTAGCTCGGCGGGGTATAACTTACATGTTCCTGTACTTTTAGATGCTACATTGCGCTTGGTTAACCCGCAGAAAAATGAGAGTTACTTAGATCTCACCGCGGGCTATGGCGGGCATGCAAGTGAGTTTTTAAACAGTACAGAAAACTACGCCGACTCGGTCTTAGTAGATCGTGATGAAAACGCTATTAAGACACTCGGTGATTTTGAGAAAAAGGGTGTCAGACTGATACATGCCGATTTTGTTAATGCTACCAAGCAGCTAATAGAGGAGGGTAGAGAGTTTGACATAATACTTGTGGATCTTGGGGTGTCGTCACCGCAGCTCGATAAGAGCGAACGAGGGTTTTCTTTTACAAATAGTGGTCCACTCGACATGCGAATGGATAGTCGTCAAGAAAAGTCCGCAGCTGACATAGTAAATAGAATGCCAGCTAAGGAGCTTGAACGTATTATTATTCGCTACGGAGAAGAGAAGCCAGGATTTGCGAAACGAATTGTGAAAGCAATAGTCGCAGTCAGGCCGATCAAGACTACTAGTGAACTTTCGAACGTTATATTGAGCGTTCATCGTGGCAAATGGCAAAAGAGTCATCCGGCTACGCGCACCTTTCAAGCAATCCGCATCGCTGTCAATGACGAGCTGAAGCAAGTTAAAGATATTCTTCCGCTTCTTCCAAAGCTATTAAAACCTGGCGGCAGAGTAGCTATCATAAGTTTTCATAGCCTCGAGGATCGGTTAGTTAAAAACTACCTAAAAGATCAGCAGGTATCGGGGTATGAGTCTGAACTTCAGATAATTAACAAGAAGGCTATTAGCGGAACCGAAGATGTTCACAATCCGCGAGCTCGTAGTGCAAAACTGCGAGTCGCCGTGAAAAAATAAAAATAAAGGGGGAATGATGCCACTAAACATCCCAGTACAATACCAAGACGGCGTTCAAAACGTAAACGTACGTCACAAATAAACTAGGGTAGCCTAGCGCGCTTTGCTCGAAGCTTGGCGCGCTAGCTCTCATGAAATAAAAAATAACAAAAATAAAAATCCACCACATGTATAGTAAACGAAATTCTTCTAATTTTTCTTCACGTCGGCAGTCAAACACCATGCGCCGCAATCAAAATAGCATTGCGTTCGTATCCAGTGTCAAACTTGGCCCTGTGACTCATACAGTGCTTGTTGCATTGATGATTACAGTACTCGGTTTGATTTATCTGACACAGGCTACCAAGGCAACGAGCTATGATTATCAAATATCATCCATAGACGGTAAAATCGCAGAGCTTACTAGCGAAAAAACTGATCTTGAGGTGGAGAACGCCAGGCTTACTGCGCTTAATAGTGTCCAAGATAGTTCTATAGCAAAAGAAATGACAAGTCCAAAAAGCACGTCGTTCGTGAGTGAGTAGCCGAAATGGAGGCCGTCTCTCATAGTCGAATTAGGTTTTTGACGGCAGCATTGTTGTTTATCTTCGGAGTTATAGTACTCCGACTATTTTGGATGCAGGTAGTGCAGCACGATAAGTATAGTGTTCTTGCAAATAACGAACAAGTTAGGAAACTGATTGTTCCGGCGAATCGAGGTGAGATTTATGCACTCGACATGGGTAAGCCTGTACACCTGGTATTAAACGAGCCGGTCTTTACTGTGTTTGCTGACCCAGTTATAATTGACGAACCAGACGAGATTGTTAATTCTGTTCGAAGTATAGCTGGAGGCACTGCCCGTAGTGGGTTAGAGAAGTTAGTTCGAGCAAAACCGAGCAGATACCAGATATTAGCTACGAATGTAACTCGCAAGCAGGCCAAAATGCTAAAGGACAAGAATCTTACTGGTCTGGGATTTCAGCCAACCACGCGTCGAATTTATCCAGAGAAAGAGCTGGCCTCACAGGTGCTAGGGTTTGTTAATGCCGAAGGAAAGGGTCAGTATGGCGTTGAGAGTGGCCTTGATAAGCGCCTAAGGGGCACCGATGGACTATTGCAGTCTGTAACAGATCCCAATAACGTGCCACTAACTATAGGAAAGAATAATTTACGAAAGCCTGCTATAAATGGCGAGAATATTGTTCTAACAATCGATAGAAATATCCAGTCATATACAGAGCAGGCACTAAAGCACGGCATGAAAAAGGCGGGAGCAACCTTTGGCAGTGCATTAGTGATGAATCCTCAAGACGGATCCGTTGTGGCGATGGCTAACTTTCCGACCTACAAACCCGAGGAGTTTACTAAAGTTATGGATCCCGCAGCATTTAATAATGCCATAATCTCATCGCCATATGAGCCGGGGTCTGTAATGAAGACTTTTACACTGGCAACCGGCATAGATCGAGGTGTAGTAACTCCAGAATCTACCTATTTAAACACAGATAAAATAACCGTAGACGATCGTACGATCGAGAATGCCGCCAAGGGTCAATTGGGTCAAGTTAGTATGCAGACGGCCCTTAATTGGTCGCTAAACACTGGTATGGTGACAATAGCACAGCGTCTTGGAGACGGTAACTATATTAACAGTAGGGCGCGAAATACTATGTACTCATATCTTCACGACAAGTTCAGACTTGGTAAAGAAACAGGTATTGATATAGCTGGTGAGGCCGCTGGATATATGGTTCCACCGAATAGCGGAGAAGGAAATGCTGTACGGTATTCGAATATGAGCTTTGGCCAGGGTATGAATCTGACTATGCTGCAGGTGGCTAGCGGCTTTAGTGCTATGGTAAATGGTGGTGAGTATTATTCACCAAGGATTGTCGCAGGAACTGTGAATGAGGATGGCGAGTATGTGGCAGGCGAAAAGCCAAAGTCTAAAGGGCAAGTTATAAAGAGCGCCACCTCATCGCAAATGCGCAAGATGATTTATGATGCGAGAAGGGCATTCCATGCTGATGGTGACAAGAAGGGTTATTTTGTCGGCGGTAAAACTGGTACTTCGCAGACACTGGTAAACGGAAAGTATGACTTTGGTCAAACAGTGGGAACGTATCTTGGCTTTGGAGGAGACACTGCGCCAAAATATGTCATAATGATACAGGTGTCGGCACCAGGAAAAGCCCTAGAGGGTAACACGCACGCAATGCCGATATTTACAGATATATCCAATTGGATGATTGATTATTTACAGCTACGGCCAAGGAGTTGACATGCAGCACTTAGAACAATTAACAAAAAACGATCTTACTGACATTGTGCTTCTTGGCGTAATGTCTTTCATGGTGGCTATGGCGCTAACGCCGATATACACATACTTTGCCTATAGGTATAGGTTTTGGAAGCGTCAAAGAACTACAAGCACCACTGGTGAGGCACTAGAGGTGTTTACAAAGTTGCACGCTAAAAAATTCGAAAGATCTATACCGACTATGGCGGGGGTTATAGCCGTTGCATCTATAGTGTTGATTACCTTGTTATTTAACATGGATCGTGCGCAAACATTCCTTCCTCTTGCAGCTTTAGTCGGAGGAGCGTGCGTAGGTTTGGTTGATGACATTATAAATATCAGAGGTAGAAACGTTGGTGTAGCAGGTCTGCGCTCGAGTATAAAGTTCCTGTTGATAATTACCATTGGCACCGTGCTTGGTTGGTACTTTTTCGAAAAACTCGGCTTTACAGAAGTGTGGATACCATATGTCGGCTCGATTGATATTGGTTGGTTGATAATTCCATTGTTTGCGTTTATCGTCACAGCTACTGGCAATGCCGTAAATATCAGCGATGGTCTAGATGGACTTGCTGGAGGTCTACTGGTCGCGAGCTACGGAGCCTTTGGGTTTATTGCGCTCATGCAGGGTCAGGTTATATTGGCAGGTTTTTGTTTCACTGTGCTCGGTGCGTTACTTAGCTACCTGTGGTTCAATATTCATCCTGCGAGGTTTTTTATGGGTGATGTAGGTAGTTTTGCGTATGGTGTTGGGCTCGGCGTTGTGGCTATGATGACAAACTCACTACTGCTGCTGCCGGTAATCGGTATATTGTTTGTAGTTGAGGCAGGCTCTAGTCTAATTCAGATAGTTAGCAAAAAGATGTTCCATAAAAAGGTATTTATATCGGCTCCATTTCATCACCACTTGGAAGCTATTGGCTGGCCAGAGGTGAAGGTAACGATGCGGTTTTGGGTTATTTCATTTGTGGCGGCATTTTTCGGTATCCTAATCGCCATTACTGGAGGTCACCTGTAATCTATGCGTAGCAGCAAGCCAACAAAAAGTCGACCGCTATATGGAATACGGCGGCATCGCGGTGATTACAGAATCATCCTGTACATGGGTGCGCTTATGTTGTTTGGGTTGGTGGTGATGTATGCGATAGGGCCGCAACGAGCACATGTTTTAAACAATGCATTTTCAGATGCAAACTATACAGATACGCACTTCTTTGTCCGTCAGTCTATGTATTTAATAATTGCAATTGGTGCATTCATTACTATGGCTAAGTTGCCAGTTTCTTGGCTTCGATCACATACCCAGCAAATACTACTGACAGCCTTTCTGCTCTGTACGCTTTTGGCCATTGGTGGAGCTGTAGGTCTACCGATTGTACCAGAGATAGGTGGTGCATACAGGTGGTTTAACTTTGGCGGTTTCGCTAGCTTGCAGCCGTCGGAGATGTTGAAATTTGCTATCTTAATCTTTGGTGCAGCGTTTTTAGCGCTTAGGGTAAGGGAAAATTCTGTTAATGATCGCGATGCATCATTGATACCGATGGCTATAGTATTGGCGGCGGCTAGTTTTTTTGTGATTGTGCTACAAAAAGATATGGGCACGGGAATGTCGTTGCTGGCGATTGTTGTGGCTATGTATATTGCGGCTGGCGCAAATAAGAAAGTTGGAGCTATAGCGATAGCTGCAATACTTCTAGCTGGCGTAGCATTGATTATTGCTGCACCTCATCGAATGGAACGCGTAGCGGCATTTTTAGCTGGAGATAGCGTCACAACAAGCAACGATGAAACATATCAGATAGCGCATGCCAAAATAGCCATAGGAAGCGGTGGCCTAACTGGTGTTGGAATAGGCAATAGCGTGCAGGCTACAGGCTATCTGCCAGAGGTTATTAACGATGCCGTTTTTGCCGTATTGGGTGAAATGTTCGGCTTTGTGGGGCTAGTTATTATACTCGGGCTTTATGGAGGGTTATTGATTAGACTGCTGAGCATCGCGGATCGTTCAGCAGAGCCATTATTAAGATTTATTGCCGTAGGTATATTCGGATGGCTGGCAGCCCACGTAATTATAAATGTAGGCTCGGTCACTGGATTGATGCCGCTGACTGGTATTACACTGCCTTTACTAAGCTTTGGTGGAACTAGTATGATAGTTATGTCGGCAGTACTCGGCTTAGCGTTTCAGATTTCTCAGTATACGCAATATGATACAGTAAAAAATGGAGGATACAATGAAGGTACTCGCAGTAGGCGGGGGGTCGGGCGGTCACGTCACGCCAATCGTAGCCGTACTACATGAACTGAATGGCCTAACGGAGCTAGACGAGGTTTTATTTGTATGTGATAGTGCCTTCAAAGAGCAGGCGGTAGGGATTATGTCTCATGCACCGGTTAGCGTTAATACAAAAGTCATCCAAGCAGGAAAATTTCGTCGTTATAAGCATTTCAAGGTGTGGGATTATTTAAGACATCCGAGTATTATGGGGCGTAATATTCTGGATGCGGGCAAGACTGTAGTGGGTATATTTCAGAGCATCTCTATCATTAAACGCCATAGCCCAGATGTTGTATTCGCGAAAGGTGGCTATGTGTGCCTTCCTGTGGGTTTTGCTGCGAGGCTTTTGCGCGTACCTGTGGTGATTCATGATTCAGATGCCCGTCCAGGATTAACCAATAGACTGCTGGCTCGTTATGCATCAGGTATTGCGACTGGATATCCTGTCAAAAACTATAGTTACCCGACGTCCATTACGGAGTATACGGGCGTGCCGATTGATAGCAAAATTAAGCCAGTCGGAAAGGATACCCAAGCCAGATATAAGAAAATAATTGGAGTCAGCAAAGACACTCCATTGGTTGTTGCTATTGGCGGCGGATTGGGTGCAAAAAGTATAAATGACGCTATCATTGAGTCGCTACCAAAATTAGAGTCTGTGGGCGCATTCGTCTATCTTGTTGCTGGAAAAAATAATATCGATGAAGCAACAGAAGCATCTGAAAACTACAGAAACGTAATAGTTAAAGGCTTTATATCCGAGGGTCTCGTGGGTCTATTATCTGCCGCCGACGTGGTCGTGTCGCGCGCTAGCGCCACAAGCCTACAGGAGTTGGCTGGATTGGCTAAGCCATCGGTAATTATACCCGCACGCGCATTAGGCGACCAGCACAGAAACGCTGCTGTATACAAAGAATCTGGAGCAGCAATTGTATTGGCGGATGATGAGATAGGCGTACCTGGTAGATTGGGTAAGGAGCTGGCGTCATTACTGAACGACAGTGATCGTATGGCTTCTCTTGCGAAGAAGCTTAATTCATTTGCCAGACCCGACGCCGCAAAACTAGTGGCGAAGATGATTATAAAATACGCTAAATCTTGATGTTTGCTACAATAATAAAGAGTGATAATGCCTATGGTTTATTATGACGTTCTCTAGAAGGAGAAAGAAAGTGAATGATGAACTTCCGCGGAGGCGGTTAGTTCAAGATGGGGGCAAGTCAGAGAGTCGTGTATTTCGGGTTAATAAAACAATTACGGGCAGTTCATCTCGGCGAATTGCTAGCAGTAATGAATTTGGCGCACAGCTTCAATCGCCCAGAGCAAAGACTCATAGCTTACATAATGCAAGGAGACGACTGTGGATCACCTTAGCCGTTGTTGTTTTTGGAGCTATGGCTACTACGCTATTACTCCATCAGCTAACAGTAAAATACTATATACACGGTAGTGGAGTTGATATACCGGCTCAGCGAGTAGGCTTATATAAAGATGCACTCGACGACTATTTCAAGCATAGGCCACTCGAGCGTTTAAATGGAATATTCAATAGCCTAGATGCCAGAAAGTTTATTTCACAAAAACACCCAGAGGTTCAGGGTATTAGTGTAGTGGCTACGGGGATCGATGGCTCTAGCGATGTGACGGTAAAACTGCGAAAACCAGTGGCTGTGTGGCAGGTCGGCGGAAAAAATAAGTACGTAGATAGCCAGGGTATGGTTTTTGAGTATAACGCCTATAGCAGCCCTGGTCTGACAATCAAGGACAGTAATAATTTAAATCGTACTAGCGGCATAGTTGCGAGCAACAGTTTTCTAGAGTTTGTAGGTCGCATATCTGGTGCTACCGAGACTCATGGTTTAACAATAAAAAGTGCTGAAATACCGCGTATGAAAACACGTCAACTCGCCGTAGTGTTTAACGAATTTAATTATCCCGTTAAGCTATCTATAGAGCGTCCAGCGGGGGAGCAGGCAGAGGACATCGTGCGGATTGTTCGTCATATGAAAAAGAGAGGTATTAACCCCGAGTACTTAGATGTGCGTATAAAGGGCAGGGCTTACTACAAGTAGTTACAGTTAGAACTAGGGCAGAGCTCTACTCTACTAGGCAAGTTCTATTTTTGTTCTAAATACAAGTCAAACTGCAAAAACATATAAAAAACATATAAATCAATAAAATGCAAATTATGCAAAAAAGAGTAGTGGGGGAATAAAATGGGGAAAATGCAAATCCAAGCGACCGTAGCCAGTGTGGATAACTAAACCCAGCAAAGTATCTATTATCGCGTACAATCGCAGGCTATCATTAGTGCACTCACTTCATCGGTGCATGCAGCATTACTTTTTAAGTAGCAGCGATTATTTTAGAAAGTACGACAAAACTTGCGCATCAACACCCCGCTAGGTGATACAATTGAGTTTATAGGCATATTGCGTGTAGCTGGGGTGTTATCTTAACTCAACAATTGCTATATATATTAATGACGTAAAAGATATATTGTGCGACGTATAATTAGTATGTTTCATTTATGCTCTACTACGCTTGTTCGTGCCTTATATTTACTAACAAGCTTGCCCTGTCTTGGCTCTACGCACTGAATCTGCCTGCCCTGGATATATTATTGTCCTGTGTTACGTATATGTTATATATCTGTGGTCAATGTCTGTGTAATCTATATATGGGCTTATATATCAAAAATCGATAGCCTCAGCCAATCTAAGCGATATTATTTAGTTCTATTTATGTTCTATATATCGAATAGCCATAAACCATTGCGTAGCGGTGAAGTGTCGCTTGCGGTCGTGGCCTTAGGGCCCTGAATGGATTTTCCAGAATTCCCTATCTAATCTTTAGAAGAGTCGAATCTTCTTCAGTGGGCTGCTTCGCAGAGGTTTTTTTGTTAGCGCTATTTTTTGCAGGTTGCTTTTGCGCGGTGTCGCCTTCGCTTGGCTTGGTCTTTTTACGGCGGGTACGTGTACGTTTTTTCTTTGGCTTATCATCAGTTGGGCTTTGCTGAATGGGTCCGCCAACACCTGCCGGCTCTGGATCGTTGATATTTATATTGGCAAGTGAAGGCTCTTGCTTTTGCGCAGGGGTTGACCTAGGTGTTACTAGATTTGAGATTTCCGATTCCACTTCTGCCCTATCTCTACTGTAAATTTCACGCGAGTATTCAATGATGGCACGAGTATTATCTGTCTGTACTGGAGGTAGGTTTAGTGTTCTGGCGCTAAAGGCTGGTGTCTTTTCTCCGTTGATTACCATATTAATTACGAAGTTACGATTATGCATTTGCAGTAAGTCTAGTGCTTCAAAATTTGGCTCAAATTGCTTTGATAGGATGGGGGCGTCGTCGGCCGACACCCTAAAGCAAATCATCGATCCGACGTTACCAAACACTGCGTCACGAACCGTGTCATTCATCTGAGATATATATTGGTTTGCAACTGTTAGATTAAGGCCATACTTTCGAGCCTCTGAAAGGATGGTTGCGAATGAGTCTGTGGCAAAGTTTTGAAATTCGTCCACGTATAAATAGAACGGTCGTCTGTCATCTATGTCTGGTATGTCCGAGCGACTCATGGCTGCTAGCTGAATTTTGGTGACCAGGAATGAGCCTAGTATAGATGCGTTGTCCTCACCGATTAGGCCTTTCGAGAGATTAACAATTAGTATTTTACCCTCATCCATTATCTCTCGTATATTAAATGTGCTCTTCGGCTGTCCAATAATGTTTCTGATTACGGGGTTTGCTGTAAATGCGCCAACCTTATTCAAAACTGGTGCAACTGCCTCTGCCTGGAATCGTTCATTCCAGCTTGCAAATTCTACATTCCAGAACTGCAGCACTACTGTATCTTGGCATGTGGCAAGCACTTCTTTTCGAAACTTCTTGTCTGTTAGCATGCGAGTGATATCAAGCATTGTAGTGTTAGGATGGTCGAGTAGCGCCAATATTGTGTAGCGCAAGATATATTCGAGTCGTGGCCCCCATGACTCGCCAAACATTCGCTTCAGCACGCCGATCACCTCTGATGATATGTTAGTTTTCTGTGATTGGTCGGTAACTTCAAGCGGGTTGAATCCCATAGGGTGTGCTGTGTCGGCTGGATTGAAGTACACTACATCCTCCATGCGTCCTGGTGGGATAAATTTCATATTATTTATAGCAAAATCACCATGCGGGTCTATAATCGCATAACCTTGATTATGATATATATCACTCAGTGCAAATAGCTCGAGGGTACCGCTCTTCCCTGCTCCAGTCTGGCCAATTATATAAACATGACGCGATCGGTCACTGCGTAGCATACCGAATTGATGTGAGATGCCGCGGAAATTTGTAATACCAAAAGCTGATATGTTTTCGTCGATTGCATCATTGCCTGTTATCACCGGCAGTTTAGACGGTGGCTCGGCTGTTTTTGAACTTGCCCAGACTATATTGGGTGTTTCTACATTGGTATGAGGTAGGTGGAAGACACTAGCCAATTCTTCTATGTTTAGAATAAATCCCTTATCTCCGAATGATCGATTCTTGTACTCTACAAGTCCCTCTTTGCCAAAACTAGCGCTCGAGCCCTTGAACCCGTTCAGGTTAGTGCTGTTGAATTGCTTAAATGTTCCTAGAATAGATTGCATCTGGAGGCGCGCATTGGTTTGACTCTCGCCCAAGTATGCTACGCGAATTTTTACTTGATAGCCCAATTTGTTTGCTTTGTTCTCGGCTTCGGAGATACGAGTTTTGTCGCGCTCGGATAATTCTATCTGGCCAGATGCGGACTCGCCTGTTTCTGGCGGTTTCCAGAGTGCCTCGAAGAAAGTTGCGAACCAGCGCATATCGAAGCCCTGGCCGCCAAACAGAGCGTTAAATGGGTTACCGCCGCGCACAGATTCCACCCAGCGATCAGTTTCTTGGTGCCAGTCATCGTCAATCGGTCGAATGACGACCTGAAACCACAGCTCCTCGCCTGTTTGCTCTAGTTTGGCTAATGTACCAGTAATTCCCGCTAGCGGATCAACCTCAAAGTTTTGGAAGGTTTTTATCGGGAGAACCTCATTGTCAATTAAAGTAACTTCACTGGTATATATAACGCCATGTTGGCGTTCATGTGTTACATAGTCTTCGTCTGCTTCATGAATTTGAACGCTTGGATATTGGGCGTATATCTGCCCTTCGACAAAGCTTCGTAGTGATTTTGGTGTCCAAACGTAAAACCGTATCCGACCACTTACCGAGGCTACTTCAAAGCTTAAGTGCTCCTGGACGCCGCGTGTTTTCTTAAGCTCGTTCCTGTCACGAAGAATGCCGTGCAAGCTAGCAAATAGCTGTTCAGCGGCAAGCTCTGACTTGTCGTTTGCTCGGGGTATCTCAAGAACTAGTAGGGTACTGTCTTGAGGTTCTGATATCCCCTCCTCTTTCTGGTAGTTGCGCCAAGCAAGAAAAAGCAACACGATAGTTGTGGGTATCCAAACATACCACTGTAAGATGAAGTTGATAATGTCTGAGAAGATACCCATGATGACTATCTCCTATTTTCTCATCTATGGAGTTAGTTTACAACCTCTGATCAGATATTTAAGATTTTTCTTTGTCGAATACGTATGTAGCCTTAGCCACTCGTTTGAACTGGGGTTTGCTTTGCAGGTTTAACAGAATAGTTGTTTCTTTAACCTGTCGCTTCTTAAGAACCCGTCGCACTATCTCATCTCGATGTAGCGGCTCATTGGAGTCGTCTAGGATTTGTGCGATGATGTCTGCGACAGTTCCCCTCTTGTAGCCCCACTCATTTAAGGCGTATATTCCGCGCCCGATTAGCACGAAGCGCTTATCTTTGATTAGTTCGTTGTGGATCGCTTGAGTTGTGACATTTTTGCGCTTAAAATCACTAGTCTTTATTGCTTTGGCAATATCAGAAAAATGCATAGGCTTGCTATTGTCAGCCAAGATAACATAAATCTTGTCACGAATATTCTTTGGATTAACTAACGGCCACTTCACTAGGCCCCAGAGGTTCTTTAGAGAGGCTAGGTCTTTGCTCAGGCTTGCCATTGCCTTTACCTGATCTGGATGTTCGTAGCCGTCTATTTTCGAGTGTAATTCCGATTCCGTGATTGGCTCGCCGTGTTTTTTTATGACGGTAACGATAGCGCTGACTTTTGACTTAAGATCCTTTTCATCACCGTAATCACTAATGCCTACTGAGTGGTAGAAGCGGTCATTTTCGTTTAAGGCCGTAAGTTTTGGAGATAGTTCGGCCAAGAATCCTATGTGAGCCTTAAGGTACTTACTCTTACCTTCTGTGTCAATGCGATCAGCTAAGTCACTTACACGAGACACTCTGCCGCACTCAGATAGTCGCAGTACTAGCTCTTTCTCTACTTCGCTCAAAGACGGGATTTTACCGCCCTCGGCTGCTATCTTTAGTCGTATAAGAATTGCTTTTTCGAGTTGCCTAACACGCTCCCTAGTAATGCCGAGTAACTCGCCTATCTGCTCCAGTGTTTCCTTGTGGTCAAATAGGCCAAACCGACGGCTAATTATCTCACGCTCACGCTCTTGATCAATAATACTTAAAACATCAGATACTGATTTAGTAATGTTGCTTGAAGTTTGTGCGTCAGGTGTTTCGTTCATCGGTTTCCTCGTGCCGCCATTCCACCAGTTGGGCATTTATTTAGGTATTAACTTTGATTAAATATTGATTATAGAACAATTGAAGCTCTATGTCAAACATGATTCTTTCTGATTTATATTATAGCACATACTAGACGCTTATGGTAATGGGTTGATTAGACATTTTAAAATTAGACTAATCTTTTATGGCACTTGTAAATGAAAGGTATTGCTGTATCGCTATTTTGATGATTTTCGCTTGGTGCGAGCTCTTTTTTTACGCTCAGGAGCTTTGGAAAGTAAGTTTTTTGCATCCTCGCGGCTTATCGACTTTGGGTCGGTGTCTTTTGGAATTTTAGCGTTCTTCTTGCCATCTGTTACATATGGACCAAAGCGACCATTTAGTACTTTTATGCCGTCTCCAAAGTCATTGATGTTTTTTTCGGCTTCAGCTTTTAGCCTTTCTGCGTATAGCTCGCGAGCCTTGGCCTCTGTGACATCGCGCGGGTCGTCCTCTTTTAGGCTTACGTAAAGCTTACCCACCTGTATATATGGACCAAATCTACCGATATTGGCTTTGATATCCTGTCCATCTTCGGTCTTGCCGACCAGCCTGGGTAGCTTAAATGCTTCGATAGCCTGCTCCAGTGTCACAGTTTCTAGTCTTTCACCCTTTGGTAACGGGGCGAACTGAGGCTTTTCTTCGTCGTCTTGGTGGCCAAGTTGTAGCATGGGGCCAAATCGACCGAACCTAGCAAAAATAGGCTTGTTGGTTTTTGGGTGGATTCCAACTTCCCTGTTTGTGCCAACTTTGCTGCGATCTATGTCGCTTGATTTCTCAACGAGGGCGTGGAATGGGTCGTAGAAATCTTTTAGCATCTTGTTTCTTTCAAGTGAACCGTCGGCGATATTATCAAACTGTTCCTCGGCTTTGGCGGTAAACCCGTAATCAACAATCGGCTCAAAGTAATCACCCAGGAACCCGGCTATCAGTTCTCCCGCAGGGGTTGGTATTAACTTTCCTTTTGTAGATCCTGACTTCTCTTCGGCTACTTCTCGCTCCACTTTGTTATCAATAAGACTTAGAACTATGACTTCACGAGGAGACCCCTCTCCGTCACCTTTTTCAACGTAGCCTCGTGTCTGAATGGTGTCTATGATAGATGCGTATGTGCTTGGTCGACCAATTCCAAGATCTTCAAGGGCCTTTACAAGACTACCTTCGGTGTATCGCGCGGGTGGTTTACTAAATATTTGCCTAGCGGTAACTTCGGATAAGTTTACGATATCTAGATTGGCAATTTTTGGCAGTAGCTCGTCTTTACCTCCGCCGTAAACTCGCAAAAAACCATCGAAAACTACGACTTCGCCCTTAGCTTCGAATGTATGGTCGCTAGTAGATATTTTGATAGCAACTGTAGTTCTTTCTAGCTTTGCAGGACTCATCTGGCTGGCGATAGTCCGTCGCCTGATGAGGTCGTAAAGTTTTTGGTCGTATTCGTTATTTGCGGCAGTCTCAAGAGTTATGTCGGTTGGCCTGATTGCTTCGTGTGCTTCCTGGGCGCTTGCCGATTTAGTCTTGAACTTGCGAATGTGTGAGTAGTTTGGTCCGTATAGTCGTTTAATATAGTCGGTGGCGGCTGATATCGCCTGACCAGACAGTGCCACGCTATCCGTACGCATGTAGGTAATTTTTCCGGCCTGATATAGTTTTTGGGCGGCGGCCATTGTGGCTTTTGAGCTAAAGCCCAGTTTTGAGTTGGCCTCCTGTTGTAGCGTACTAGTTGTAAACGGAGCTGAAGGATTTCTAGTTCCTGGCTTTTTTTCTACAGCAGATACTGAAAACTCTGCACCAGACAGGCTGGCTAGGAACTTAGCGGCATCTTCTTCGGTGTCGAAGCGTTTGTTTAATTCAGCCTTAAATTCGTGATTATCATGATGAAACAAGGCGACTACCCTGAATTTACTACTGGTCGAGAAGGAGTTAATCTCTTGTTCCCGCTCTACTAGTAGTCGTACGGCTGGGCTTTGAACGCGTCCAGCTGATTTTCCGCCTGGGACTTTCTGCCAGACTACTGGACTGAGCTCAAATCCGACAATTCTGTCGAGTATTTGCCTAGCTTGCTGAGCTTCTACGAGTCGCATGTCTACAGTGCGTGGGTTTTTAATTGCATCTTCAATCGCTGATTTGGTGATTTCGTGGAAAACTATACGATTAGTCGTTTTAGGGTCAAGTTTCAAGACCTCGCATAAATGCCAGGCAATAGCCTCCCCTTCTCGGTCCTCATCTGTAGCTAGCCAGACGGTGTCGGCTTCTTTTGCGGCCTTTTTTAGCGCGGTTATAACTTTTCTTTTTTCCGGGTCGACTTCGTAAACCGTTGTAAAATTGTTCTTTATATCAACCGGCGCAACGCCAGTCTTTGTCTTTTTCGGAATTGAGCGAATGTGACCAATGCTTGATAGCACAGTAAAACCTTTACCGAGATACTTCTCGATAGTTTTTGCTTTGGCCGGTGACTCTACTATTACTAGGTTTTTGCTCATGGTATACATTTCTCAATTAAACACAAAGCTTTATACTACGCAAGTTTTTTAAAAATGCAAGCTAGGATTTACGGTTTATCGAAGTGACCATTGATCTGCCCCTAGGCTGCGAATTATGCCATTTATTTCAAGCATAGTCATGGCTTCGGAGAGTTCGGTTGCGGTTGTTTTGGCTTTTTGCTGCAATTCGTCGCCATCGCGTACGCCGCTTCGTATCAGTTCTATGACCTTATTTTCCAGTGGCGTCGAGCCAAGGGCAAGCGGCGCCTGTCTCGAATCGTTAATTGGAGCTATTATGTCTAGGATATCGTCTACGCTGGTAATTGGGTTAGCGCCCTGTTTTAGCAACTGATTACACCCCGTACTCATAGGACTTGTAATAGGGCCCGGTACGACAAAGACGTCTCTACCTTGTTCTATGGCGTGCATGGCAGTGTTTAGCGTCCCAGAGCGACTTGCAGCCTCTGTGATTACTACAATGTCGGCCAGACCACTAACGATTCTATTTCTTTCCAGGAAATAGTGCGGTCTGGCTCGTGCTTCTGGCGGATATTCACTAATTAGTGCACCGCCCTTCTTTACTATTTGCTTACCTAGTTGATCGTGGGCCTGTGGGTAGATGTAGCTTAGGCCGTTTCCTAGAACTGCCAGAGTTAAGCCTCCTACGTTTAGTGCTGACTTATGAGCTAAGCCGTCAACGCCCAGCGCTAGGCCACTTACAATCACCACCCCTCGACGTGCAAATCCCTCTGCAAGCTTAGTAGTCACCTCTTTGCCATAGCTAGTCGGTTTCCTGGTTCCGACTATTGCCACTGTCGGCAGGCGTAATTCTGGTAATGTTCCGCAGTAATATAACTTTTTTGGTTTCGGCGCAATATTCGCTAATATCTGGAGATATTTATTTGATTGAGGTGATATTTCATTGATTTTCATAAGTTTTGTTGCAAAAGGTATTGACTTTATGTCAAATAAGTGCTAATATCGTAGACGATTGGCTGGAGTAGCCTCTGCGAGGTCCAGTCAAACGCACCTTATACCCCCTATTCTAACAGAGTTTTTCTTCATGAAAAATTCTTAGTTAGGTGTAAACAATGGCTTTTGACGAAGTATTCTACCCTCCACTTCCAAGAGTATTCCAAACATTGTTTACATACTAACCCCTTTAACCCCTCGAGTTTACTCGAGGCTACCATTCAAAGATGACTATCAAGTAGTGATTCATCAGGCGTCAACCACTGTGGAGTTTGGTTCGAGCGCTTCATCTGGTGTGGGTTGAAGGGTAAAATGGCGCTAGGTGATGCCCACCCTTACCTAGCGCTTTTTTATTGCCCGTAGTCTACACTTGTGGTATAGTTTCAATAACGCATAGGCCTGAATGTAATACTGCGAGTGTTAATCTTAGTTTAGAATTTCAAATTTGATACATAAAAAATAAAGGATAAATTATGGACTATCTAACAGTTCTTTTCTGGTCATTGATCGGAAGTGTCTTTTCTCTATTAGGAGGATTGCTATTAATAAAAAACAAAAGGGTGCGCCAATCTGCAATTCAATACGGTTTACCGTTTGGTGCGGGTGCTCTGCTATCGGCAGCTTTTCTTGGGGTTTTTCCAGAAGCAGTCGAAGGTAGCGATATTCATACATCAGTAGCCTTTGCGCTCGGTGGATTTTTGTCATTCTTTATATTAGAACGAATGCTGGGCTGGTTTCACCACCATGAACACCATCATAAAGACGAAATACATGGCAGGCGCAATAAAGTGCACCAGTGGTTGGTGGTGATAGGTGATACTTTGCACAATGCGATTGACGGTGTAGCAATTGGCGCAGCGTTCTTGGTCAGCCCTGCAGCTGGAATTGGTACAGCCGTAGCCGTGGCCGCCCATGAGCTACCGCAGGAAATCGGTGACTTTAGTATATTGCTCGGCAAGGGCATGAAGCCGCGAAATGTGGTAATTATAAGTCTCTTAAGCGCACTTGCTACAGTTATCACAGCTATGGCGACCTTTTGGCTTGGTAGTAGCTTTGAGATTAACCCCGCCCCCTTCTTGGCGATTGCGGCTGGGTTTTTTATCTATATTGCAGCCAGCGATATTATTCCCGACATTCACGAAAAACCACGTCGCGAAGGAAACCGTCAGGCGGCTATGTTACTCGTAGGTGTTCTGGTTCTGTTGTTGGTTATTTCTATGACACCGCACTCACACGGTGAGAGCGACAGTCATCATGATGGGCACAATCACGACCATGCCAGTGTATCGCGCACCATCAACGCTGTTTAGTCTTTTGCTGTATTTATAGTGGTTTGAGTGATTGAGCCTGCGATAAAGTCATCGATAGCACCTAGGGCGGTTTTATATACCTCCAAAAGGCTTTTGTTGTCGCTAGTCGATAGTTTTCCCAGAACGTAATTAGATTTCGGTATTCGAGACGACAGCTGGCTTGCAGAACCAATCCGTAGACGGATAGAGTTTTCGCCCCCGTGAGCAATAATACTTTTGATGCCGTTATTGCCGCCAGAGCTGCCCCCAGAGCGTATACGAACGGCACCAAGGTTAATGGCAATATCATCGTGGATGACTAGAGTGTCTTCAGGTGAAATCTTATAGAAGTCAATGATTGCCCGATAGCTTTCACCGACTAGATTATAGTAGGTGCTTGGCTTGGCAACGATTATCTTTTCGTCACCCATACTCACTTCGGCGAGTTCGGCCTTCAGCTTTGGTTTGTTCTGAAAACTGCCGCCTTTTGTTTCTAGCCAGGAATTAGCAATCTTAAAGCCAATGTTGTGGCGGGTGTCGCTATATCGATCTTCTGGGTTACCGAGAGCAAAAATTAGTTTCATATATTCAGATAATAGTATAGACTATTGATTATATAAAGAATATATGCTATAATATAAAATGGTCAAGTTTCACGCCTACGCGCCGTGTGTAGGCACTTCCCCGAAAGGAGACCACATGTTTAAGTCGAACATCAAGTTCAACTGGATCATCCTCGCTATGTACGCTGTCACCGGAGTCGCGGTGTACTACGCCGTGAAGTTTCACGGCTATGACGGTGTATGGGCAAGGGTTCTCAGCTATGCCCTGCTGGGTATGTGTCTGCTGTTTCTGGTCATGATGGTGGTTAGCGTGAATATTACGCGCTGGGCCAACAATCGCAACCGCAAGCACCAGCAGCGCGAACGTCTGGAGGACACATCTCGTCCGCAGCCTCAGGTGCACTATGCACGCGACGGCCGCGAGTCGAGGTTCTTCCAGTCTAGTGAGGAGGGGCCGTATCCCGAGGAAGTCTCCATGGAGGCCTTCCTCGAATCACAGCCCTAGATCCTCCGCCCCGCTCAGTCCTGCACGAAAGCGCAGTCGACTGAGCGGGGCTCTTAACTTTGTATTGTGTAAATCGCTGTAAGGTTCCATTATAGGATAAGTCGTTTTTTGTAGACTTTATGAAAAGCGAGACTCCTTACAACCAGAAAGGGTGAGCTCTACTGTGGACTGTGAATCTACTGAAGCATTGGATGGCGGGGCTGCAATCTTGCGTCGACGCACTGTAGCGAAATGGGTTGCCTGGACGACTCCAGTGGTGGCAGCAGCTGCACCTGCTCCTGCGTATGCGATTTCGCCAACTGGCGCCATCGCAGGTATGTGCAGGCTGGCTGCTACGACTATCAGCGGCAATAAAATCGCTACAGAGTTTCGTGTCGGGACCTACGTACCGGCGGGTGAGACCTACAAAGCTGGTAATGTGATGACAGCAAACTTTTCAGTCACGTTGCCAATTGGGACACCTTTGCCTCCGTACTCCGATCCTGTGATGTCAACTACATCCGAGGTGATGCGTACGCTTACGCGCGGCACGGTATACCAGAATGCGCAGAGCCAGTGGGTTATACCATACACCTTCAGGTACTCGCGTAGCGCAGACTTCTCTGGTGGAACGAGCGGAGCATGCTCGGCGATTGTCCTGGCTTGGACAGGAGCATCAAACAATGGCTCAAAAATGCCAGTAGGAAGTGTTTTGACACTTGATCCGCCGGCTAGGGGTAGTGGCTCGTATGTGCTGAATGCAGCGCACACGACATATTACCCATGAGTGTTGTGCGTGCGCGACGAAAATCGCGCAGTCGGAGAGATTCTCCGCCGCCCTGTTCTGTGTCACATAGTGATGCAGACGGGGCGATAATTCAAAGTGTATCTATTCGTTCAAAGCTTTTTTGTAGGCTTTTGTTACAGGCGCCTTCCCTTCGAGGATGCGCTTTTTGTTTTCTTTGATTTGTTTCTCGTCGCGGAAGCTAAATTTAATCGGTGTGCCGCTATAGTCGTAAGTTTCACGAACTAGACGCTCTAGATAGCGTTTATAGCTCCAGTGAACAAACTTTAGATTACTGCCATGGATAACAAACCATGGGGGCGCAGTGTCTGTTTGGACGATGTATCGAAGCTTTGGATGAGTGTTCTTTAGTCCGGCTGGAGGGTGCTTTATGGTTGCTTTTTGTAGCAGGTCATTTAGTACGCGAGTTTTGGTTTCTTGTTTGCGCCTAGTGTCTATTTCGGTGATTAGTTCGTATAGTTTCGAAACGTTTTGGCCTGTTATAGAGCTTGTGAAGATTAGCGGCGCCCAAGGCACGAACTTAAACGAATAACTTATCTTATTCGCCAGATAGTCCCTAGTTTTATCATCTTTTTCTATCGTGTCCCACTTGCTGACTACGATAACCAGGCCTTTGCCGGCTTCGTCGATAATGCCTGCTAGCCGCTGATCCAGCTGGGTGTTTAGCTCATTGGCGTCCATTAAAAGTAGACAGATATCTGATTCCTCTATAGCTTGAATGGTCCGTAGTACAGAAAATTTTTCTATACCACGCTCTTGTTTGCCCTGCCTGCGAACGCCGGCAGTATCTATTAACTCGATACTGCGACCATGAAAGCGCACATGTGTGCGGTTGAGGTCACGAGTTGTACCGGCTACGTTGGCAACTATAGCCTTTTGTTTGCCGACAAGACGGTTAAAAAGATTACTTTTTCCAGCGTTTGGCCTACCGATTAGTGACACTCGCAATGTGTCATCGTCTTCAGATTCGTTTGCGGCTGGCAGAAGTTCGGCGAGGCTATCTAGAACTTCTGATATTCCGTTGGCGTGTTCGGCGCTGGTGCGAATAATTTGTTTTATACCCAGGCGCCTAAACTCATCATTGGGCAATGAACCCTTTAGGTCAATTTTGTTAACCACCAGTATGACTGGCTTTTTAGTCTTTAGAGCTTTTTTGGCAACTAGTCGAACATCTTCACCGGGGTATTCTGTACTATCTACTGCGACCAAAATAACATCGGCAGCTTCGGCAGCCTCTTCTATCTGGTCCTGGATGTTTGCTTCAAATTCATCCTGGGGATCTTTCAGACCAGCTGTATCAACAAGCCAAAATTGCGACTCTTTTGATTCGCTGTGGTGGTAAGTCACCTTGCCAATAACGTTGTCACGGGTGGTGCCCGCCTCTCGAGCAACAATCGCTTGCTGTTTTTTAACGAGACGATTGAAAAGTGAGCTTTTGCCCGCATTTGCTCGACCTATGATTGCGACTGTCGGTAGTTTTACTGCCATAATTTATATATTATAACAGAGGTAGGCTGATTATGCGATAGCTAGGTAGTATAATAATATTCATGACAAAAATTAGTATTATCTCTGCCCTCTCGAAAAGTACGCTGCCATTTGTAGATGAAACGTATGAAACTGTTAAGAAGCTATATCTACCGCATGATGTTGAGATAGAGTGGTGTCTACAACAAGATGGCGATAGCGACCCAATAAATCGCAGCTGGCTGACTGATGATATCGTTAGCTACCAGCATAACGGTCGGCATCTAGGGGCTGCGGGTACACGAAACCAGGCTTTGCTTCGTTCTAATTCTGAATATTTGATTTCCCTAGATTCGGATGATTTATTTAAAGAAAATGCACTGATGGATTTGCTAAGAGGATTTGACGACGAACAGGTTGCTTGGTCTGCTGGCGCATGGCATGAATTGTGTGATGACGGTAGCGTTAAGTACTGGCGAAGTCCGCTTTTTGAGGGCGTGTGCGAAGTTGGCTGGCTGCACACTGAAATTAATAGGCTGGGCACTACACCGTTCGCTATGAACCCTATCATGTATAAGCGAGTGGCTATTATGGAGGTTGGTGGGTGGCCTGCTTTCTACGAGTGGGAGGACACTATACTTTTGTCTGCAATTAGTGGTCGCCATAAAGGATGGATGACAGATAAGCTAGTTGGTTTATATAGGAAGCACGAAGCTAGTCATTCAAAAAGTAAGTTCTTCCAAGACAGCAAGCCTGTGATGTATGAATATATCAAAGAGGTAGGCGAAGCGAATCTGTAGGATTTATACAGTATGTTTATGCGTTCGGTGATATATTTAATTTTATGTATTGACCACTGGTTATATCACCTAGCGCATAATTGCCAAAATTAGTGCGATGTAGCAACTTTACTTTGTAGCCCAAGGCCGCAAAGGTGCGACGGATTTGTCGATTTCTACCTTCTTTCATTACAACTCGCCAGTTTAGTTCGTCATCAGCGTCTATGCGCTCAACAGTGAATTGGCTTTTACCATCTTCCAACATAACTCCATAGTCTGAGATCATCTGACGATGGAGCGGCTGGAGGGGTTTAGTTAACCCCACTTCGTATATTTTAGTTTTGCTGAAGCTTGGATGGGTCATTTTATGGGAAAATTCTCCGTTGTTTGTCAGGAGTATAATACCTGAAGAGTCTTTATCTAGCCTGCCTACGAGCTTGAGCGAGTGCAGTTCTGCGGGCAGTAAGCTGTAGACGGTCGGGCTTTCTCCTTGGGGCCTTCGCGAGCATACATACCCGACTGGCTTATTGAGCAGTATGTATTCATATTTCGTCCCATGACTAACCTGTGCGCCATCGGCACATACAGTGTCCGTAGGCAGTATCCTAGAGCCTAAGCTAGCTTTTACCCCATTGACGGTTACTAGTCCCTTTCGGATCATTTCATCGGCTTCACGACGAGAAATACCTAGTTGAAGTGCTAGATATTTGTTGAGTCTTTCGCCTGTTTGATGCATTAATACTTAGTATAGCAATAAGCTATTTATTCCGAGTGGCAATCTGGCTACTGTTGCGGTTGAGCGGGTGTGCTTGTCGGATTTGAGACAGGATTGCCGCCCTCGTTGGGTGTTATTTCGACAGAAGGGGGTGATTGAGCTTGTTGGGGTGTATTCGTTGGATCTGCTGAGGGTGCGTCGGGTTGAGGCGCTAGAGGATTGGCGGCTGTCGGTGGCTGGGGTGGTGGTGGCGGTGGAGCCAATGCCGCTGCAATATCTTCGCTCGCTTGCTGCTCTGTCCTATCCGACCCATCGAGGGCATCGCTTATTCGATCGCTCATCGGACGCTCATTCGGGTCTTCTTGCCTCTCTAGCGGCTGGATAACTCGCTCGGCTAAGTTCGCGGGACGCTGAGTGGAGAAGGGTGCAGTTGGTTGCGGCATAGTACTTCCAGTCTGTGGAGTGGTTGGTGCTGATGGCTGGGGTGGTGCTGGCTGAGGTGTTGTCGGTGCGGCAGGTGCCGGCGTAGTAGTACTCTGTTGCGGCTGAGGGGGTTGTGGCTGGGCTGCTGGGGTCGCAGGTGCTGCAGCCGAACTGCCGCTAGTGAATGAATTTGCTTGTGATGCATTGGCTCCTGGCATATCGCCCAATACCTCGTGGACTGCTCTAACTACATCCTCTATGCCAACTTGAGATTTCACCAGGTAGCGATCGGCTCCAAGTTGCTCTCCTCTTTTGCGCTGGTCTTCGCTAGATAGGGCGGTCATCATTATCACTTTGATGTCCTTTGTTTCGGTTGTTGAACGCAGTATGTCTAGCATGTCAAAGCCAGATATTTTCGGCATCATTACATCGGATAGTATTAGAGCTGGACGGTCTTTTATGGCCATGGCTAGAGCCTCTTCGCCGTCGCCAGCAGATACTATATCGTACCCTTCGGCTAATAAACGTACGCCATATATTTCTCGTAAATTTTTGTCATCTTCGACTAGCAGGATCTTTGTCATATTACCTCTTACTATACCATAAGCTTTTTTAAAATTGCTACTATCTTTACTCTTATTGTCTTGGCGGTATTTTTATTTGAGCTTGGCGAACATATGCACTGGAGTTCTCTTCTATTGATGCCAGTGTTGGATTTGATTGCTGCTGGTTAGGGCTAGATTGTGCTTGATTTTCAACCGGAGGTGTACTTATAGGATCACTTTCCTGCTCGCCTACCGTCGCTATAGTTGGCGGAGGAGAGGCAATAGTCTGTTGAAGCGGGTACTGGGGGACGGTACTGGGTTGGGTGTTTGATGGCGGTTCGTACTCGCCTAATTGAGTCGGCTGGGCTACCTCTACTGGCTGCTGTTCTGTCACTAGCCCTATGTTTGTGGGCTGATTGGCTGGTATAGGTGTTGCGGTCTGGGCTCCTGTCGCGGATGGCAGGTTGGTTTCTTCTACCGATTCTCGCGGTCTTGGAGGTTGCTCACTAATAACGTTTTTAATTTCAGGTGGATTCTCGGCCTGCTCGAGCATCTGCATAGCCTGTACGTGATCCAGGCGGGGTAGATTTACGAAAAATGTACTTCCCTTTTGAAGTTCACTTTCCACGGATATATTGCCGCCCATTGTTTCAGCTAGTCGCCTACAGAGATATAAGCCTAGACCGGTGCCACCGATTTCACGGGTTTGAGAATTATCAACTCGATAAAACTTCTGAAACAAGTGAGGAATGTCTTCTCGCGGTATGCCGATGCCACTATCTTTGACAGATATGATAACCTGCTCGTCATTGCCGTTTACGTCAACTATAACGTCGCCTGATGGTGTGTATTTTATAGCGTTCTCTATAAGATTAGATACTAGTTCCCTGAGGTGATCTGGGTCAACATTTGCATAATAAACTGGAGAAAGTCTGCGACCCTCGTCTGGGTCTGCTACTGCGGCCTTGTAGGTGAGCCTTAGCCCCTTCTCTTTTGCTTGTTCAAGCAGGCCGTCTGACACGTCACCGATGAAACTCACTACGTCAGTTACACTGGGCTGACTCGCCAACCTTCCGTCCTCAGCCCGACTAACATCTAGTAAGTCCTGAAATAATCTACCTAGGTGCTTTGCCGAGTCTTGCGCCTTACCTATGAACTCTCGTGCCTTATCGTCTATGCTGGCTGTCTGGGGGTTTAGGGCGAGGCCTAAGTACCCCTCGATACTAGCCACGGGGGTTCGCATCTCGTGGCTTGCTGTTGATATGAATTCGGCTTGCTCGCGCTCTTCTGCCCTCTCTTTTGTGACATCTCGAAAGACGGCAATTGCTCCTGTGCCAACTTGGCCAATTGGCGAAACTGTCATGGCTATAATTCGTTTCTTTTTAGTCTTAGTCATAATTGTTAAATCATGGTCATCGTGACTCTTGCCTGTTGAGAGCGCAAGGTCGATAATATCTTCGGCTTGACTAATAGGTTCATCCTTACTGTTTATAAAGTGAAACACGGATTTATGATTTAACGTTATAGCATCGCTAGCACTCCAGCCAAGTAGTCGCTCGGCTGCTGGATTGATAAGTTCAATATTTCCCTTGCCATTAAGAGCTACTACTCCGTCATCGATTGCCTTAATGACTACTTCAGATTTGCTGGCCATTTCACTCAGTTCACTAGCCAGTGCAATATAGGACTTATCGTCTTTAGTTTGGGAGCCACCACCTGGACTGTGCCAGATTATATAACTGGCGACTATTGGTACAATGGCCGCTAGGCTGGCGACGATTATGGAATCTCCTTGACCATTTGTCTCTAGGGCTATATACGTAATATACGACAGGCTAGCCAGAAGTATCGTTGCATACCCCCATAAGCCAAAGACGCCAGAGAAAATAGCCGCTGCTACCCATAAGGCTACAAATACAGACGAGGTGCCGCCGGTGCTAAATATCAATAGGGCTATCATTGATAGCAGAAGTAGGTATACTCCGAAGGCGCTTAGCCTAATTCTTTCTCTTGGTGACCACAGGTATATTACAAACGTAATCACTAAAGTAATGGCTGCAAATATAGCACCTAGTGGTGGAATTATCAGTAAGGACGTGATGGTATTGGAGCTTATAAAATAAGGTAAAACGTAAATAGCAAGCACGAGAGATGACACGAAAATTGCCGCCTCACAGATGCGTCTATGCCAGAACTTATTTAGCTGTCTCGGTCTAATAATTGCCCCCTAGTTGTGCTGTTTATTAGTATGCATTACTGGCCGCACTTTCGCAAGAAATAGCTTGTGTTTTTATTGAATGGGAGTATAGTTAGCCATAGTTGACTTGGAGAGATAGAAAATGAGACGTGTAACAAATCAGCTGCGAAGTTTTTTCCCTGAGCCGCATGAACTGTGGGAGCGAGGCGGCGCGACAATAGAAGAAGTAAAAATCGACAACGAACGGTACGCAAACGTGCCGTTTTTTAATAATATTTCCATCGATCACATAGACGAGATAGGCCGCGAGCTTATCTATAACAAAGGTAAACTACGCGGTCAGGCTGTTCGCAGCCTAGTAACTATGACCGATGGTATTGAGCGTGCGACAACTACATATCTACCTACAAAGTATAGCCTGGACAACACTCAGTTTACGGTACATATGGACACGCCCTGGCTAACTGGAGACAAGGGTCATAATGATGAAATCGCTCGCAGGGTTATGGCGCAAACCGGGCTCCCTCTAGTGCTGGTTGGCCCCGAAGAGTTTAGCGGACACCGTGATGCTCGGTATGTTTTGCGAAACATGGCAGCGGTTGCTATGGATAGTGGTCGTGTCTCGCTGGCTCGTGCAGCCCAGGATTCCATGTATATAGCTGCGGATCAGGTAGATAAGTTTAATCTACCGAATCTAGTTGTAGAGATTGGTGAATCGAGAGGTGCTATGATGGCCGGAGCCAAGCATCCACATGCCGAGTCTACTGGAGTTCAGCCAGTATATTACGACATTACAGATCCCTGTCTTGCCGATGGCATAGCGAGTGACCCGAGAGTTGCAATGAATGTTTTGCGATTTCCAATTCAAGAAATGACCCATATTTTACCCGTTGGAGTCGATCTAGCCTTAAAGAACAGGCTTCACACCCAGGCTGGCACTGTTCCGTTAAGGGCAAAGTACTTGGCGCAAGCCATACTTGGCACTGGTCCAGCCGTATTAAGCGGCGAAGCTGGCGAGTTTCCAGCATTTCTTCCGGCTAATACCCCCGTGCATTTAACTAACTTTAGGTCAAATCCAGTCGCGCATCATAGTCGTTGGCGTGAGAAATACCAACACACCATGTTTGCAGGCGTAAATCTAAAAGGTGCACATTTAGGACTGGCCTATGACTCGGTAGCTAGGCACCTAATCATGCGCATAGAAAGGCTGCGTGATGAGATGATGGGTGCGGGCAAATTAGAGTATGTGGATTATCGCAGAGTGCATTTGCGTGACGACCAGGCCTGCATAGGCTCAAACGAGCACATGCCGCGAATTGCCTAATTTTGGTCTGTCTGAGGGTGATCTATATCTAGCATGCGAACACGTATAGTATCGGTTGCGCCAATTAATCCAGGCTGTCTGCCGCTTACTATAACAACCCTCGTCGGATCATTTGTTGTGTCTAAAAATCCTGCTTCATGGATTTCTTTTGCAAGCTTTAGCCCCGCCCTCTCTCCGTCTGGTCGGACAAAACTCTTGTTTGCGTATGTAAGTGCCAGTTGCTGGGCAACACGCGGTACGCTGGTGACACTGATAATCGGTAAGCTGGGTCGAAAGGCTGCAATATTGTCTGCCGTTGCACCAGATTTTGTTTCGGCAACGATGGCCGCAGCATCTACTCGTTTAGCTAGCTCGATTACGGCAGCGCTTATTGCGGTGCTTTGGGTTTGTCTTCCTCCGGTTAGCACATCCTTAAGCCCGTCCAGCGTAGTATGCTCTTGGGTGTATACTATGGTTCGTTTCATTGTCGCTATAGCTTCCATCGGAAAACTGCCGTTGGCCGTTTCATCGCTAAGCATCACAGTGTCGGCCCCGAGAATTACTGCCGTTGCTACGTCACTTACTTCAGCGCGCGTTGGCTCTGGCGAATGAACCATGCTTGCCATGAGTTGCGTGGCAACTATGCTCACTTTTCCGTATTTTCTACACAGGGCAATTATTTTTCGCTGCAGTACTGGAACCATCTCGGGCCCAACCTCTACCGCTAGGTCGCCTCGAGCCACCATAACGCCATCGCTAACTCTTACAATTTCCTCTAGGGTGTTACTTTCTACAGCGGCCTTGGTCTCTACCTTTGAAACGATCTGTGCGGTGCTACCGCCTGCGACGAGCATCTGTCGCAATTGTTCTATATCCTCTGCGCTCTGAACAAAGCTTAGCGCTACGAAATCTATATCCTTGTCTAGCCCGTACTCAATATCTCGACGGTCTTTTTCGGTAATTATGTCGCCAGCAAAGTCAGTGTCTGGTAGGTTTATGCCCTTCTTGCTCATTAGCTCTCCGCCATTTTCGACACGAACCTTTATGGCATTTTCGCTAACAACCTCGGTGACTTTAGTGTGAATTTTTCCATCAAATATATAAATCGACTGTCCGGGCTTGGCTTTGTCGGCTAGGTTGTACTGGACTGGGATGGTTTTTTCATTGTGTTCAGCTCCGTATTCTAGGATGAGTTCATCGCCGCGATTTACTATATAGCTGTTATTTTTAATCTCGCCTAGTCGAATTTTCGGGCCCTGTAGGTCTTGTAGAATTGCAACTGGCTTACCAGCCCTGGCTGAAGCTTGGCGTATCCATGCTATCTGCTGGCTGCGCTCATCGTATGTACCATGACTAAAGTTGAGTCGAAAGCCATTCACGCCCTCTTCTATCATTGATTCGATAGCTTCGTACGAGTTTGTGCTTGGGCCTACGGTTGCTAATATTTTTGTTCTTTTAAATACTACTCTTGACATGTATTACAGTATAGCATCATCTTTTCTGGAATAGACGCTTTGCAGCGACGGCGATTGCTGCAAAAAATGATAGAGCGGCTAGCAAGACCGCACCACTGCTTGTATTGCTCACCCCACTATCCGGCGCCCTAGGTACGTTCTGTAGGTTGGCGTTGGTTGGGGTGTTTGGGTTGGCTGGTGTTGGGTTTGAGTAGGTAAAGTTAACTGTGTTTATGGCATTAGCTAGGGTGTAGGTGTATGGAGAGGTTGGAGTTATGATACTGTAGCCTGATATTTGTGGAGCTGTGAATTGTTGAGTGGCTCCGATTCTAAAGTATCTAGATAGATCATTGGTATCGTTTTCAGATACTTTATAGCTAGATAGTCCTACTCCAGTCATAGTTACTGAAGGAGCAAGCTCCTTACCTGCGGTGTCGGCATAGTTGACTGTTACTTGGGCGGGGTTGATGAGGTGGCCGCCATAGTTGATGTCGTCATCCATAAACATCGAGTCTTGCAAATTGTTTGGATTGGATGGGCTGTTAGTGTGAAGACGGACATACTCTATGGTTGCCATATATTCCTCTTCTGTAACTAAGCCTTCAGCAAGATCGTAGTAGGAGTGTGCTGGATTATTCGCGGCAAAAGCAGCCTCGCCTATAGTCGTTACCGAGTCTGGGATGGTGACGGAGGTGAGTTGGTTGAAGACGAAGGCGTAGTCACCGATGCTGGTCACAGAGTCTGGGATGGTGACGGAGGTGAGTTGGTTGACGTAGAAGGCAGCGTCACCGATGCTAGTTACAGAGTCTGGGATAGTGACGGAGGTGAGTTGGTTGAAGTAGAAGGCGTAGTTGCCGATGCTAGTCACGGAGTCTGGGATAGTGACGGAGGTGAGTTGGTTGTAGTAGAAGGCGTAGTTGCCGATGCTAGTCACGGAGTCTGGGATGGTGACAGAGGTGAGTTGGTTGGAGCCGAAGGCACCGTCACCGATGCTAGTCACGGAGTCTGGGATGGTGACGGAGGTGAGTTGGTTGGAGGAGAAGGCATAGTTGCCGATGCTAGTTACTTCCACTCCGCCAATACTGCTCGGTATATCTACATCTCTGGTGCAGGCTGGGGCGCCAGCTGCATTACCTTCTGTATCGTAGTAGTCGGTAATAGTATTAGTAGCAGCATTAAAAGCAAAGCATGAATCTGGTGGAGTGGCGGCGTTGGTTGTGTTACCTAGTACTGTGGGCAACGCTAAAGATACGGCAAGTCCAAAGGCCAGGCTAAGTAATCTGTTTTTTATTTTCATTCCATCTCCCTTACTCAAGTTGTCTGTTGTCCAATTTTCTACTGCGCCCTGGGGCTAGTTTATAAAACGAGTATAACATGAGCGTAATAAATCTGGTAGTATTGACGTTCTAGATTTTAATTATATAATTAGTGTGCTAAAAAACACTAAGGTGTATTGATCTGTGGCAAATAGGTCTGCTGGTCAATAAAGAACCGCCGACGGGACTCGACTTCTGCGAATGGATTCGCTAATAGAAAAAAGTTCAAGTATTGAAACCTGAACTTCTTTTTATGGTGACCTCACGGGGAATCGAACCCCGATTGCCAGGATGAGAACCTGATGTCCTAACCGTTAGACGATGAGGCCGTGGCTACTCTAACGAGTGCTTATTTACTCTACCACAACAGGGGCGGATAAGTCTAGCCCGTCTTGCTCAGATGGTCAATTATGGCCAGTAATTTCCTAGGTGTGATCTCGGCCTTTATAAGGTATGCATCAGCCGAATGCTCCATAGCCATGCGAGATTCATCGTCTTGTTCAAAGTTGGTCAAAATAACTACTTTCGTGTTTGGGATTAGATCGTGCTTTTCATTGCGAAGCGCGTCGATTATTTCAGATCCACGCTTTTCTGGCAGCATTATGTCTAGCAAAAGTAAGTCGTAGGATTTATTGCGTGCCGCAACTAGGCCATCGTTTCCATCCACCATCCAGTCTACATCGTAACCCTTCTTTTTCAGGCTACGCACATACATTTCTCCGATAAAACGGTCGTCTTCGATAACTAGGATTGTCTTTATTGCCATACTACCCCCTTATGCTACCATGATTTTTTATCCAGCCGCTACTGGTGCTTTTTATTATCTCGGAATTATTACCGCCGGTTTTCTCGAGCTTTTCTCGAACACTTTCGTATGTAGGCATACTAATAGTAAATGTAGATCCGCGCCCCTCTGCGCTCTTTACACTCAAGCTTCCGCCGTGAGATTCAACGATAGCTTTTGATATGTATAGGCCTATTCCGGTACCTGCTACTGTTTCACGGCTACGGTGCGAGCGGTAGAATTTGTGAAAAAGATTTCCTACGACATTGCTTGGCATGCCTATTCCGTTATCGGCGATAGTAATATCGACATTTGGTCCATTTGGCGAAGCTCTCAGCTCTACAGCACCTCCTGCGTGGCTGTATTTTATGGCGTTATCTATCAAATTGCCAAAAACTTCACCCAGGCTAGCATTGTCAGCGGCAATCGTTGGTAAATCTTCGGGTATTATTGCCGAGAGCAACCTTCCCTGAGTCTTGGCGCGCAGGTTCATGTCATCTTTGATCATATTCCATACCGTTTCGACAGTTGTTTCACTCAGGTTAATGTTTAGGTGTCTCTGATCGTAGCGCGAGGTGTTTAGTATATTGTTTATGTATCCACTTAGTCGATTACTAGACACTAGTAGTCTATCGAATAATTCATGCTGTTCTTGGTTTAGGGTGTCGCCCATTTCATCGATTAAGGTGTCTAGATATCCGCGTATAACAGTGATTGGTCCACGTAGCTCATGAGCCGCAAATGAAATAAAGTTTAACTGGTCGTCTTCTGGCGCGTAATCGGCTGTTTTATCTAGGAATAATACGACTATTGGATAGGGGCTCCCTTTTTGGTAGCTGGCTACGATATCAAAAATACGCCTATCATTCTCGGAAGGTGGTTTATTTGCTATGTGCAGCCATGTTCGATGGGCGCGAACGGACTTCTTTTTGACCTGCTTCACCCAATCGCTAAACGATAATTCTGTATAGAAAAGCGCATCGATAGCTCTATTCCCATCCCTCTCTGTACGTATGGGCGCGCTACTATTCGCGTATAATATTTTACCTTTGGTGTCGCAAATTACCACACCTGCGTTACTTTGGTCGAAAACCCTACTAAGAGCTGATAGGTCGTCAGTTTTGTTGTCGGTTTGGTCGTCTGATTGGCTGCTACCCATCTTGTAGATTTGCTTTAATAGTGCAGAAAGCCCAGATCTTTGGTAGTTGGGTGCATTTGGGTTTGGCAAGTTATCGGCTTGCTTCTCTCCTGCCGAGTGCTTCAAGGCAATAGATAGTTGTTTTAGTGGATCAGTTATCAGCCAGAATGTCACTAGGTTTATGGTGATTGTGGTGAATAGCAAAGCAGAAATTACTATAACTAATGTTATGTCATTGTGATCTATCAGGTCTACAAAAATCAGAGCTATGAAAACTATCAAAACAGCGATTATTTGCATGCTGACTATAAGGAATATGCTTCGTCTTTTGTAAAGGCGCCAGTAATTACGGAGCTGCATTGTGGTGGATTTTTCTACTTCCACGATACGCTACCGGTTGAGTTTGGCACAAGAGACACCCAGGTGTTCCCACGGTCGAGCGAGAATTCCTTGCCGTTTTTTAAGTAAAACTTGAGTTGCTGGTTCGAGCTAGATCTTCGCCAAGTAACATTGGTGGCCTGGCCCTTCTGAAAGACAGTAGCTTTGCCGCTGCCGATTGTGGTTGTTACTTTTTCTCCTGCGCTATTGTTGCGTTCATTGACCCTCATGGCGACAATAACTCGTGCCGTTATCGCTCCGCGCTCGCGATCCCTATGAACTTCACCGCCCTGATATCTAGTGTATAGCTGTTTTTTTGCGTCGTACGTGTAGGTGCTGTTGTAAAGGCTGCTACTCAAGTTTATAGTAATTTGCCTGGCATTTGGTTTCTCGGGCGCCTTTACGCTCTTTCTAGTAAATCCGACTGCGTTTGACGAGGTGTAGCGCTTTTGCTTGTTGAGCGCTGCTAGTCTGTTGCCGTTTGTATAGACATTGTGCGGAGCGTATCGGTCTGCCGCCCTCCAGTAGCCACCACTGTTATACATTTGTTCTAGATCACGCCAGCCGCCTGCTCGAACTTGTCGAAGAGCAGTTGGGCTTCCGCCTACATGGGCTAAACTTGCCTGGTATGGTTTTACCAAGTCTAGGTGATAGTGCCTAACACTGCGTACTGGTCCAATTAGAGACGGTGAACGCTGCTGGTATAAAACCATGAATCTAGTTATTCCACCTTCGGCGACCGCCTCATATATCATCTCGGCATCTTTAAGGCCACTTTGTGGTCGTGCGTTCGGGCTATTCTCTACAATGATTGCGTATACAGGCTTTTTAGTGGCAGCCCTATTCTTTACCTTCTCTCCAGTTAACGGCGAATAATGGACTTCTGGGGGTCGCGGTTTTATAGGTATATCGGCAGCGGTAGTTGGTTTTAGGCTGAGAATATCTACCATCGCATAGTTGATTCCACCAAAAACCAACACCCCGGCCGCTACGATGGAGTAGCCGACTACTGGATTTCTGCGCAGCCAGGCCCGTGCTCTGTTAATTGGGTTAGTACTAGTTTTCATGCTAGTGCTTATTATACTCTAATATGCGGATACTATGTCAATGCCAAGGTTTAGGCGTTCGATAGTCGTCTCCTTCCCGAGCAGGTGCAGGGTGTCATTTAATTGCGGGCTAAAAGGAGCCCAGGTAGTCGCTATACGCACCAGGCTAAATAGCACTGCGGGCTTTTGGCCAGTTTCGACTAGTAGTTCATTTAACTTATCCTGGATAGATTCAGCAGTCCAGACCTCGAGTTTAGATAGTCTATCTCTCGATACTTTCAGTAGCTCAACTAATTCATCGACAGATATTTTCTTGAGTTGCTTATTTGCGGTTATCAGATCTAGATTGGGGGTTGGCTCTTGAAAAAAGTAGTCGGACAGGCTACTTAAATCTTGTAGTGTTTTCAGTCGATCTCTGGCCAGGGATAAAACTTGTTTTCTGTAGTCTTCATTAATTCCGGCAGCTGACTCAGGCCAGAACTTTTCGACCCTAGAGTATAAATCGTCGGAGTCAAGGTTGCGTATAAACTGCCCGTTCATCCACAGTAGTCTCTTCTCGTCAAAGCGGGCACCAGATTTTTGAACTCGACTTAAGCTGAATTTGTCGATAAGCTCTTGCTTGGTGAACATCTCTTGTTCAGTGCCATCATTCCACCCCAGCGTAGCAATGAAACTCATCATCGTTTCGGGTAAATATCCGTCGCGTACGTAATCGAGTACATCTTTGGCCCCATCTCTTTTTCCGAGTTTTTTGTTGCCCTGCTCGTTCATAACGTGTGGCATAGTAGCAAAGACTGGCCGCTCGAGTCCAAGTGCCTCGTAAAGATTTAGATAGTTGGGTGTACTGGAAAGAAACTCTTGGCCGCGAATGACGTGAGTGATTTGCATTTCGGCATCATCAACGATGTGTGCAAAATTGTATGTTGGGTAGCCATCAGATTTTATTATTATGAAGTCATCTATAACTTCTGGACCAGACTGCAGATCTCCCATAACCTCGTCGTGCCATTTGTATTTTTTTGGGTCTGACCTGAAGCGAAGTGGTGTATTACCATCCCACTCTGGTGGATTTTCTGGCCTATGGTGACGGTACAAGAATGCCTGCTTGTTTTTTCGTGCATCTTCACGGAATTTTTGAACTTCTTCTGGAGTGTACGGATCGGCGTAGGCGCGACCGGAGTCTATTAGTTTCTGTGCCCACTTTTTGTATGTATCTAAACGCTCAGATTGTCGATAAGGTGCGAATGGTCCGCCTCTATCTATACCCTCGTCGTAATCTAATTCCAGAGTATTTAGGCAGAGTAGTATGTGGTCGATCGATCCCTCCACTTCTCTATCTTTATCGGTATCTTCAAGGCGCAATATAAACTTCCCGTCGGCATGGCGAGCAGTTAGATATGCGAAGAGCCCGGTTCTGAGATTGCCAATATGCATAAATCCAGTTGGACTAGGAGCAAAACGGGTGCGTATAGGTCTTTTTGTCATACTAAATAGTATAACAGTAGTTTATCTATAAGCTAAAATCTATAAACTACATGCTTTCGGCGATTTTTCGAAGCTGGTCGGTTGATAACTCCGCGTCGCCCTTGATGGTATGAAGGATGCCACCATTAACCCAAACCGCAGTGTCTCCGTAGGTGTATATAGTTAGTCCGCCATTGGATATCGTCTGATACTTGCCATTAGATTCGGATACAACTCGGTTCTCTAGAAGCGCGCCAGAGTTCCAGCTGCTGGCAACTTGATCTATGTTGAATTTCCGTGGCCCAGTATTTGATGCAAATTGCATGCTGACTTGCCCGTTCTCGTGAGCTATGGGGCCGCGCAGACTGTAGCCACTTGGACGATAGCCGGGATAGGTAGCGTCGATTCCTGCTTGAGCGGCTGCTACACGAACAGATAGATTAGGTAGGTTTATGTAAGTAAAATAGCCCGCCAAAACGACAACTGCCAAGCTGGCGCTAGCTACGCTAATAAAACGATTGGCACGCTTGATTAGACCCACCTTCTCTTTTTTATTTGCGGCTTTTGCGCTGCGAAGTGCCTGCTCTATGGCTTGCTGTTTTTGTATGCTCGAAGGAGTATGCGCAGGCTCGCTTTGTGGACGAGCCATTTGTTGGCTGGATTGCTTAGCTATGGCTGCTTGGTGCACTGGATGTGGGGCGGGTCGGATGTCGATGCTTGTACCTTTTGAAACCTGCTTCTTCGGAGCTGCAATAGCTGGCTTTATCGAGGTGTCCGCGGGATTACTGAAACGATAGACCTTTGGGTGCTTGGCATAGGTCGGCCTTTTTACGGAAGACTTAACGGTGATACTCGCGCCTTCTTTTTGTGCAGCTTTTGGTCGAGCTGGCGCTTTAACGTGCTGTCGATTTAACGTTGTTGACCTGCGGTTTCGTTTTGAGTGCAGTGACTGAGCAGTATATCTAGCTGAAGGGCGTACCGCTTGGCCCATTTGAACATCTTGCTGTACTTTTTGGCTCGTGCCTGGCTTAGTTTCCTCGGCTAAAACTCGTAATCCGGTGCGTGCATCGTATTGGATTCCGTTGATGGTGATTGTTTGTTGTTTCTCCATAGCTCCCTTTTACTCCCTCTGGTGACTTGTATTTTATTTTACCATGAGCGCCATACAAAACAATAGCTATAGATGATATAATATCGATTACAATGTATAAGCAAAAATCTCGCAAGTCACACATCTCTCAGCGAATTATAATCGGTATATTAATGACGTCCTTTGTTGTGTTTTCATCTACCATATTACTTTTGCTAATGCTTGGCTATAGACTGAGCTATGAAGGGAAAGGCATCGAACAGGGTGGCTTGGTGCAATTTAGATCTACACCTTCTGGTGCTAATGTAACTGCCGGGTCTGCCAAGTTGACCGATAAAACACCTTCTAAGATTACTCTTTTGCCAGGTAGCTACGATATTCGGATGCAGCGTAGCGGATATAAAACTTGGCAAAAGCAGGCCGTGGTGAAATCTGGTGCTGTATTGTGGCTAAATTCAGCACGACTAATTCCTGAAAAAATTCAAACCGATCAAGTGTCGCATATTGGTTCATTAAGTGACGTGTCTTTCTCGGCCGATAGGAAAACGGCGGCTATACTCACCGGTAGCAGTAGTCCAATAATCAAGCTTGTTGATATTGGCGGCGAGACTGTGACTATGCGCGATATTACCGTACCAGAAAAGAGCTATCTAGAAGCTCGCAGGCATAAATTTTCAATAGAAGGATGGGTCTCGGATACAAAAAGAATTATAGTCAAGCATTTGGCCGACAAGAGAACAGAATGGCTGGTTGTAGATCCCAAAGATAATACAGCTACGGTTTTAGCCGTGCCGTCACCAGACGATGGAGACATTAAGGACCTAGTTAGCGACCCGGCTTCGGCGAATCGCGTGTATGTTCATACAGACACGGGAGGTGTCTATCGCTACGATTTGGGTACCAAAAAAATGTCGCCAATCATATTGTCGGATGTTGATAATATGTCTTTTGTAAAAAAGGATGTTATCGCTTACTCTACAGCCGTCAATGACGGGATAAGTAAAGTTGGTTATCTTTCTCTTGGCGCAAAGACTTCTAGGGCATTAGCGTCACTGGAGGTTCGTAGCGCACCTCTGGTAGAGGGTCACGAGTATTATGGCGAATACTACATCACGATCGCCAGTGAAAAAGGTGTTTCAATTCAAAAGTATGACAACCTAACAAGTAGCGACAGTGAATCATCGCTTACTAGCATAAAGCACATCAATTTCCCTATAAGATCCAAGCCTAGCTTTGTTAGCCAGCAGGCGGGCGGTAGATTTGTAGTTGTTCAGCTAGACTCCTCTCAGGTTATTTATGATCTTGAGTTAAACCAGAGTACGGATGTGCCTATAGTTGGCGCCAAAGACCGAATAGAAGACGAGATAAGTTGGCTAGACGGCTATAATTTCATGACGAGTCTTGATGGTATGCTGCGCATGTATGAATATGACGGTAGTAATATTCACCAAATAGTCAAGAGCGCACCGGGCTATGGTGCAGTTCTCAGTCCAAGTGGCAAGTATCTCTATTCTATTGGTAATTCAGCCAATGGGTATGTATTGCAACGATCAAGAATGATCATCAATTAATCTAAGTAGCTTTTTGCTATCTACCGAATAGTCTCTCTAGTACAGTAGGATCCTTGCCTGTCAACTGTGGTGCAGATTGGCTAGAGGACTCTCCTGTAGCTGGATGTTTTGCGGTTTCTGGGCTTGGGCTAATTTGCTCCCCCACTATAAATAAACGCTCGTTGTCAGTACCAATCGGTACGCAGGTAATGAGAGTGGCGTATGGCTTGTCGTATCCCATGTTTAGTTTGGCTGTATCGGTGGGTTTTACGGTTACTGTCTTGACTATCGAGTATGTGTATCGTGTACCGTTGTAGTTAAGGTAGAACACATCCCCTTTCCTTAGGTCTGGTAGGCGTACGAAAACAAATTTTAATTCTTCTGCTCCAGATGTATACCACTCGTTCGAGCTATGTCCCGATAGCCCAAAATTGCCTAGCTGACCGGGCTTTGAGAGCGCCCCGGGAAATCCTCCGAAATATGCAACATTTTTGCGCATAGCGTCAATCAGGTTGCCCTTAACTTTCGTGTCGTTCGTGGGCTTTGTGTTGTAGTCAACTCCAACATTTATGTTGATTTTCGGGATAATGAGCCGAGGTGCCTTATCGACGGCAGTTGTTACGTTCGGATTGACAATGATGTCCTGGGATTTGACCGAGCCTGGCGTTACGTAGGCTTTTGCGTAGCCAATGATCATCGAGTTGTACTGCAAGAATGCAAACACGACAAATACAACCAGCGCCGAGATCGCTGGCATGAAGTGACGACTCTTTCGTACTTTTTTGGCTTGGTCTTGCACTTTACCAATGATCTGCTGGCGTAAGTCGTACAATGCCTCGTCTTCGCTCATGGTTTGAGTTGCAGGCTCAGTTTCGACTTTAGTCGTAGTATTTTGTTGGCTTTTTGCGGCAGCTATTGATTCGGACGCACTTTTCTGCAGCTGTTCGGCGTGCTTCTGGTAGGCGTTTTGAGTTTGCCTGACGGCGCCCATGTAGTAGCGTTCATAGTATTTCTGGTAGTAATCTTGCCATGCGGTATGGTATTGTTTCCACGAGTCGCTATTTGTCTGACGACTAACTGACTCAGTACGATCATATACAGATGTTGGCTCTGAGCTTGCTTCTTGCCACTGCGGTTCTGTATGGCTTGTCTGTGTAGGTTGTGTACCTGATGGCGTCTGCTGTTGGGAGTAGATAGCATTAATCTGCTCTCGAGTCATATTTGCGACTGCGGAGCTTTGGTCACTATTGTGTCTACGTGCTGGCGGTACGGTCTGGCCACGCGTAGGTCGTATATTTCTCGGATCATTTGGTTGCATTGTCTAGTAGATTCCCACTCCCCTTTATTGTACAATATTAAGTAGGTTTTAACATCTATTATGTTAATGTCTGCACCGCAATGATGGCGTAGATTAAGTGTAGGCATATTTGTTGATATTAAAAACCATAAGTCCGTAATGACGATAAACTAGCGTAATAGCCAGCCGCGGTGGTGGAATTGGTAGACACGCGAGACTCAAAATTTCGTGTCCATTCGGACGTGCCGGTTCAAGTCCGGCCCGCGGTACCACAAATCAGAGCTAAAAGACCGTCCTAGTATCGGACGGTTTTTTGTCGGCCTGAATTAATATCTATGACATTGCTAACAGGCGTGTAGATTGCTGGTTCAAACTGAACAATGTCTGGTACATCTTCTAGCATTTCAGCCAGTTCGGCCAGTTCTATGGTGTTTCGCGCTACCCTGCCCAATATAATTGCTGGCGGTTGCGGATTTGGATAGGACTCTGGAGTGAGCTTGCGCAATGCCTTTGCCTCAGAATAGAATTTTTCTCGCTTATCATTTAAGCTCAGTGCCACTGTAGAAAAGCTGTCACCATCCGAGTCGAGCATCTTTAATGATCTCGTTGCCAGAGATATAGGCTCCTGGATACTTGGCGGCGAGCGTCGCAATATATGGTTAGCTTTAGCTTCTGTAACTGATCTAGTTGCTTCTTTTCCAAGTAAAACTAACCTGAAGAAGCGCTCGGGAATGAACTGCTCTAGTGGCAAATCTCCCTCTAGCGGGTCGGTCAGGCTGCGGATTTGCTCTTCACTCTCCAGAGTAACTGGTCGGTAGACAGAAAACCCACTACTTCGGTAGTTGCGTGACATACGTGACATATATTTTTATATTTTATCACAATATAGCTATTCATGCAAGCTTGCAGTGATAGATTCTAGGGGCTGTGATGGATTCCAAATCCAAAAAGTAGCAGCCTTGGTAGCTACGTCGCCTCGCCAGATTAGCATTGGACTACTCCACTCCTGCGTGACGACTTCCCCGCCGTGAGCAATAAGCACTGTATCCTTATGAAGAGTTAGAATTGTGCAAGGGTAAGTGATGGTGAATTTATGCAGGGCTTCAACTAACTGCATCAGCTGCATGCTAAAAACTAGCATTTTTGGGTAGTAAACCGCTTGGAAAATCTTTTGGACTTGGGCAAAGCTGGCAACGATTAATGTATCTGGCCTCTCGACTAGTAGGCTAGAATTGTTTTTTACCAAATCTATTGCATCACGAGTGATGGTTAGTGGTCCTTCGTATTTGGAAATGAATTCTTCGTACAGAATTGCTGTTTCGGAATTTCGTCCAGCATCACCAACTAGCAGCATACCATTTGACCACTCGCTTAGTGCGCGCATATCTCTCAAAGACTCGCGAGACAAGCTACCGCTTGGCGTAGTTGGGCCAAAAAGTACATCAGTAATACTTGGCGGAATCGATTTTCTAACCACGTCTGGAAGGAGTATTCTAGTTGCTCCAATTCCAGTCTTCTTTGCTACTTCGTCAGCTGCTGCCACGCTCGAAAACCCGAGCTTGTTACCCCCAACTATTGCTAGTCGACCGGCTTGATCGCGTCGCTCGGGTTTATTCCATAAGATATCCGGAAAAAGTGGCTTAGAATCTGTCTGTTTTTGCCAATACGAATGATCCATCGCTGTCCTTTTTTAGGGTGTAGGCAATGTTTTTTCGCTCGATAACAACTTGCCAATTATTCTCATTTGCTTCGTCGAGCAACTCTTCGGATGGATTAAAAGCAATCGGGTTTTCGGCTAAATGCAGCATAGAAATGTCCCCATTCGAATCACCGACTGCTACGCTATCGGTTAGCGTTAAGTCTGGGTGTTCGCGTAGGTAATTCTTTATAATTTCATGTTTATTACCTGGAACATGGCGGACTTTTTTGCCAGTAAACTTACCGTCGATGCGTTCGTATAGTGCACCGATACAATCATCGAAACCATAGAGTTTTGCAAACGGTTCGGCAATTTCTTGCTGCGAGCCGCTAATTGCAAGTAGATAGTAGCCATCAGACTTCAACTTGTCGGCTAATCTTTTCGTGTAGGCATAAATTTTTTGCCCTGATCGTTCGACGACATTGTGTGCGGCTTCCTCGAATAGCTCTGGTGTTATGGCCGCCACATTTGACTCCATGGCATCTATAATGGTCATTTCGTAGTCGTGCCAGCTGCGTCGTTTGGTCTGCCATTCGATTAATGATTGCTCTAGGGTTTCGACGGTTTTATCATCAAGAGCCTTCATTTCACCTAGTTCAAAAACTAACTCGTGAAATAATTGCCAGCGGAAAAGTGTGCCGTCAAGATCAAATATTGCAACTTTCTTCATCGTAAAACCTACTCCCTGCTAGATGTTTAATGCGAAGCACCGCGTAATGATAATTTATCAACCATTCCTCTCGTACTAGATCTAGTTTAATCAAAATGTTTGTTCTATGTTAATTAGTATATCAGAGGCGAAAAAGAAAAACCCCGCCGACTGCTCGACGAGGTTTTCTCGGAGCTAGCAGGGCGAGGGCTCTGCTGCGTGGTGCAGCGAGTCTCTTGGCACTACGGCGCCTGGCTGTACATCGCATTTGATGTTTGCGCCGTCGCCGATTGCGGAGTATTTGCCAACGATGACGCCATCCTGGATCTCTACGAATGAGCCAATCTTAGCCCCTTCGCCGATCTCGACATCGGGGCCAATCTCTGTGAAATCTCCAACAGTGACATCGGGGCCAATCTCAGCCCCTTCGCCGATCTCGACATCGGGGCCAATCTCTGTGAAATCTCCAACAGTGACATCGCGGCCAATCTCGACGCCGAGACCGATCTCGACATCGCGGCCAATCTTACACGTCTTTGGCACTGCTACCGTGCCGCCATCAGGGTTGGTGTGCAACCTAGTGCGTTCCGCTGCAGTCACTTGACTACTCCTCTCTCAGTAGGTACGGAATGGGTAAATTATACATAAATCATGCTATTTTGTCAATACTATACTCACTGGACAGTGGTCACTGCCCATTTGGTCTGGGTGGATTTGGGGATTTTTTACCCGTTCGGCAATTTCTTTGCTGGCTAGCCAGTAGTCAATGCGCCAACCGACGTTTCGGGCGCGGGCGTTTGCCCAGTGTGTCCACCAAGAATATGCTCCTGTTTTGTCTGGATAGACTGAACGAAATGTATCTACGAATCCTGCATCCAGAAAATCTTGAAATCTTTCGCGCTCTTCGTTTGTAAAACCGTGTTTGCCGATGTTTGGCTTTGGGTTTGCAAGGTCAATTTCCTGGTGTGCGACATTCAAGTCGCCGCAGAAAAGTACGGGTTTTATTTTTTCAAGCTGTTTTACATAGGCCAGGAACGCTCGGTCCCACTTGTCGTAGCGCAGCGAGAGTCGGCTCAGATCGCCTTTGGAGTTTGGGGTATAAACCGTTACTACCCAAAAATCGTCGAACTCGGCGGCAATTACCCTACCCTCGTCGTTCGGGTTGCCATATGTGTCACCAGTTACTTCGAAGCTTTCGATTATGTCATTCGGAAAGCCATTAATGTAGCGAATGGCTGGTTTTTTGGTAAAAATTGCTGTGCCGGAATAACCTTTTTTGACGGCAGAAAAAAAGTGCTCATCGTATTGCGGCAAGTCAATTTCTACTTGGTCTCGATTTGCCTTAGTTTCCTGTAGGCACAAAATATCCGGATCTTCCTGTTTGATAAACTTCTGAAATTCCCCTTTGTTTATAACGGCTCGAATACCGTTTACGTTCCAGCTGTATAGTTTCATACTTCAAGTATACGATAGTAGTGACAATTATGAGTAAATATACTATAATATACTGGTCCTGTATCTACTACCAGATAGGAAGAACCTGTTGAGTTCAGATGATGAGCTGGTGCAGGCTGTTCTCGATCGAGTTAACGAAAGAGAACAAGCCGGGCGCGAAGCAGAAGAGCGCAAGCTTCGACAGAAGAAGCTTGATGAGAGCGAAGCTGATGGCCGGGCTTTTTTGGATATCCTGAATGAGCTTCACGCTGTGAAGTTGTCGAACCCGAGACAGCGCCTTAGTATCGAACTCAAGTCCGACATGACGGTTCTCTTTTGGGATCGTCTCGGTCGCGAGCGTCGAGAGATTCAGCTGGATGCGGGGATGTTCGTCAACCGCATCGAGAGCAGAACCTTCTCTGTCAGTGAGAGGGGTAGCACACTCGGTGTGCGCGTATGCCTCACCTCGGCTGGTGTCATCTTGAGCTCTGATGGAACTGTGACTAGCGGCTCTAGGGCCAATCGTCACACTTTCCGCGGTGGACAGTCTCGGATTACCTGTATCCGTTGACAGATCAAGCTGTACAGGACAAGCCACTCATTAATTTGGGTGGCATGTTCTTTTGTAGCTATTTTAATAATCTTTTAGTGTCGCGGTCTTGGTCGCGTCTTTTTATAGTTTCGCGTTTATCGTAGCGCTTTTTACCCTTGCCCAGAGCGATAATGACCTTTATAAACCGACCAGTTGTTAGTAGTTTTGTTGGCACAATCGTTAAGCCGTTGGTTTTTTGATTTTTAAAACTATCAATCTGTTTGCGGCTAGCGAGTAGCTTTCGTGGCCTGGTGTCTACACTGTGATTACTCACTCCACGTTCGTTTAATTTTAGTGAAAAGCTAGCGTTATTGAGCCATAATTCGTTGTTTCGGACACTGACGAACGACCCCTTTAGTTGAACGTGACCATCGCGAGCGGCTCGAACTTCTGGGCCTGTTAGTTCTAGGCCAGCAACAATTTCATCGCCCAGTTCGTAGTCGTATCGAGCGCGTCGATTGATTAGTCCGCCAGGAGCTGATTTTTTGATCGGTTTCTTTGCCATGGTTTATCTATTGTAGTATAGTTTGACGAGATGAACCAAATGCCAAAAGTCGTTACATTTGATGGCGAAGCTAGATCTGGTAAGGGCACTATTGTGCAGTATACAAAAGATTATCTGCGAGATGAGCTTGGCTACAGGGTGATGTTGGTAGATCGTGGTCAGACTTTTCGAACTCTAGTGGTGGCGACAACTAAGGCGGGAGTAGATTTAGATAACCCTGATGAAATCGACGATTTTTTAGGCGATGAAAAAAATATCGCTAGCTGCACGCAGTCTGTAAAAGATGTTTACCGCATGGAAAAAGCTGCGCGCGAGGCGCTACTTTATACCAATAAGGTCGGCGAAGACAGCGCAAAGGTTGGCTCTCGGCCAGCTAGTCAAGTTTTTGTGGCGAACCTAACTAAAAAGTGGCTTTCTGATGCTAGAAAAGAAGGCTTTGAGGTGGTTTTAATTGATGGTCGAGCGCTCGTGGCGATTGCAAGTGAAATGCACGACGATGGTCTGTGCGATTTTAAGATGGGACTTTATTTTCGCTGTGATGCCGAAGTCGGTGCACGTCGAACTTTAGGCTACGCAACGACGAAGTATGAGGACTTAAGTTTAGGGCAAAAAAATGAAGTCGACGAGCTAATTGCTCAAATTGGTCAGCGTAATCAGCGCGATTTTGACCGCGAGGTTGAGCGGCTCACTCCGCCTACCGGTGCTGCAGTTTGGCACCTTCCCTCCTCTCCGCCAAAAGCAACCGGTGGTCTGCGGCCAATGGTAATTGTTGACACTAGCGCAAGTATGACAAAACTTGAAATGAGTCGGCCGGTAGCCGAGCTGGTTGGACAGAGCCTCGCTTGAGACGTATATATTGTAATAATGGCTATTTTATGATATAATAAAAGTATAGTTCTGAGTGCTGCCGACTGCCGAGTAGGCCGCTCTAGTACTGATTGTCGAGAGACATACAGGAACGGGCGACTTCGTCATTTCTAGACAAAAATGCTAATCTATATAAAGATGAGTATTTTGCGTGAGGCAGAGAAAATTGATGAAGTTGCGCCAGGGGCAGTACTCGCCTATCAGCGTTTGCGCAATAGTCACGGGCAAGGTATATATACAAGCCTGGGTCGTTATTATAACCATACTATTTTTGCCCGCGATGCCGGGATGAGTGCCAAGTTTGTCAGTAATTTTGATCATGAGGCAGTTTGGGAAACTATACTAACGCTCGCCTTGCATCAAGGCCGCAAGACGAATCTAAAAACTCAAGAGGAAATGGGCCGAATACATCATGAGCTGCGTGACTATGCGGCCTGGAATGGGCGCTGGTACGATCGACTAGGTTTGAACATAGCAGGTCGTGCCTGGGGTATGGAGAATCGACAACTGCTCAGCTACTATGCCGCCGATACAACAGCGACCTATATTCGACTTGTAAACAAGTACGTTCAAAATATTGATAAGTCAATTTTAGATCGTCATGTGCCATGTTCAAATGGTAAATCGCAATTGCTACGAGAGTCGCTAGAGCAGGCTGCTAATTGGATAGTAGATCAGGTTGATAGCGACGGTATATTCATTATAAACAGGACGAATCGCTGGTCGCTCCCCTACCAGACCTTTGCCGATTCTGTGACAGCTTACGCCTGGCGTGATGGTAAGCCTGGCGATGTATCGAAACCTCATAGCTATATAGAGGTGCAGGCCTATGCTCTCGATGCCTTAGAGGATGCCGTAAGATTAATGCCATCCTCGGAGTCTGCCCGCAAATGGCGCGATACTGTTTCTAAGATGCATAAAGCTTTGTTTGAGAAGTTTTGGCAACCATCAAGGCATGTGTTCGCCCCAGGTTTATTTGAGATTGATGGAAAATTAAAGCCCCTTGATACGGACATGGTTAGTGTGGGATGGGCGTTAAACGCGTCGTTTTGGCAGCACATGGCCGATAGTCATCATCAAGCGCGAATTGTCTCGATGGTAAAGCGTCTGTTTAGGGAGGATTTTTTGACCGATGTGGGATTGCGGACTCGTAGTAAGGGCGTACCAGAGCCGCTAGGAGAGATGATAGACTATCATGGCTCTCAGACGGTATGGCCAATGTTCAACTTCATGGTGATTGAGGGCTTGCGTCAGCATAAGTTGTATAGACTGGCTCGACAACTCGAAAACAGACTTATAAACGGAGTGAACGCGATTGGGAGGTTTCCAGAGTTTCTAGTGGTGGATCATGGCGGCAATCTGTATAGGCCCGACAAGGATGCCAAAAAGTCCAAAAAAGGTCAGATGATTCCCGAAGTTGAAATAGCCTTCACTGTTGTTCCGACACTAACTTTGGCCTATCGTCACTCGTATAAGAGATCTAGTCCAGCCAGCAGTGGCTGGCGCTATAATCTAGAAAAATCTGTTTTAAGCGAAATACCAAACGTCGAGTTAATGCCAGCAAACGAAGCGGCTGCTCGGCTCAGTCCCGAGCCGCTTCGCATAAAGCGGACTCGTGCTGGAATTAAATCAGCGCTATTTATAGCGCCTACTATGATAAGGAGGCCAAGGTGAAGTTGAAAGTTGCACAAATATCAGAGAGCGCTTTTAGTGTTCAGGGCCATGGTGTTCATACTGCTTTTACGGAAACTGTACGGGGATTGCGAGCTTCAAAAAAGGCAACCGTGTGGGAAAATAGTTTCCAAAAATCTGATATTCGGCATATTCATACGGTTGGGCCGTATAGCTTATTTCACTTGCTGCTTGGTAGCGGAAAGAAGGTAGTTTCAGCTCATGTGGTGCCAGAGTCGTTTATAGGTAGTCTAATTGGTGCAAAGTATTGGCTCGGATTTGCTAAATTCTATTTGCGATGGTTTTACAATCGCGCCCATGTGGTAATTGCAGTTTCAGATGACACAAAAGCTAATCTAGAGCAATTGGGGGTCAAAAAGCCAATTAAAGTGATCTATAACATGGTGGACACTTCGCGATATAAATTTACGAAACAAGACAAAAAAGAAGCTCGCAAGCAGCTAGGTATTCGTGATGATGCGGTGGTAGTGATCGGTAACGGACAGGTGCAGCCTAGGAAACGAGTCGATACATTTATAAACATAGCCAAAAAACTCCCTGAGCTAAAGTTTATATGGGTTGGTGGTATGCCGTTTGGCCGCGTTGCAGCCGATCACGAGAAAATGCAGCGCTTGATCGATGACGCGCCAGGTAACGTGACTTTTACTGGTGTGGTTTCGCTAGACGAGGTGCAAACTTGTTTTTCAGTTGGAGATATTTTTGTTATGTCATCTGAGCAAGAGACTTTCGGTTTAGCAATAGTTGAAGCTGCGGCTAGTGGTTTGCCGGTCGTGTTGCGAAATATTCGTGACTACGATGATACCTTCCGTGGCGATGCAATAATGTGTAATGAATCTGAGTTTTCAAAGGAAGTTCAGAAACTGTCGGATAGTCGAGATTATTACAGCCAGGCCAAGAAGCGGTCTGCAAAAATAGCCAAGCGCTTTGATAGTACCACTATCACAGCTCAGCTGCTTGCGGTGTACGAGTCCAGCCTGGGCTTACACAATGATGATATAATCGAGAATAAGTAATGCGTATTGGATTATTTACCGACACCTATAGGCCGTCGATTAACGGAATAGTGTTTGTCGTCGAAACGTTAAAGAAACGACTCGAGGAAGAAGGCCATGAGGTTTTTATCTTTTGCCCTGCAAAAACTATGCGCCCAAGCCGCGACCTAGATTTTCCCGACGACGAAGATCATATCGTTCGCTTTCCTAGTATCAAGGGTGCTTTTTTTGATGATTATGACACCTCCATATTTTTTCCTCCTCGCGTAGTGCAACAAATTCGTGACCTTGAACTTGATGTCGTACACGTATTTACCCCGTCGCAGGTTGGACTAGTAGGCATTCAGGCAGCATGGAAGAACGACACTCCCTTTATTATGCAGCACTCCACAGACCTGTATGAATTCGTAGAGCATTATCCAATTGTGCTGCCGGGAATTCTGGCTCTTATAGGCATAGTGCTACCCTTTACTGTTCGACTTCAGGGTCGCGACATGCGCGAAATACTAAAGCTTTATCGTCCGAGGCGGGGTGTTACGGAGTGGAATCGTGATATCATCGAGCGTGCTATTACTATAGTTTATAGCAAGGCCGATGCTGTGATAGCATTGAGTAGAAAGAGCGCTGACCAGCTTCAGTCTTGGCAGCATCATGAGCAGTATGAGTATGGCATTACTATGATGCCAAACGGTGTCGATGCTATACCTAAGCCAAGCGTGGCTGATTTAAAGAAATTCAAAGCGCTACATGGTATTGATGACGGTGATGAGGTGTTTGGATTTGTGGGTCGCTTAGCCGCAGAGAAAAACCTAGATTTGTTGATTGACGCAGCCGAGAAAGTTATTAAAGAGCGCCCAAAAGCAAAACTTGTGCTTGTGGGTGATTTTGAATACCGTGAATCTCTAGAGAGGCATGCTAGTGATACGTCTGTCGCTGATAGGATAGTATTTACCGGTGCATTGCAGCGCGAAGAGCTGGGTGTTGCCTATGCTAGCCTGGATGTGTTTGTATTTCCTTCACTCAAAGATACGCAGGGATGGGTTTTGCATGAAGCAGCCCACGCCGGTCTGCCGATTGTCTTGATTGATAAGAAGCTTTCAGAAGTAGCGGTAAATAAAGAAAATGCACTTTACGCAAAAAATAACCCAACGGATCTGGCGAGACAAATATTAATACTTCTATCTGATTCTAGTGTGCGAGACTCTTATGGTAATGCAAGTAGAAAGATAGCCAGGAAGTTTGGCGAAAAAAGCCAAATAAAGTCACTAATCGGTCTTTACGAAGACATTATCGAGGCGCATATTCCCCGCCCCGAATCAAAGCTACGCCTACGGCGTAGGCGTAAAGCTAGTGAAGTTGAACTTTAGTATTTATTTCTGAAGCAGGTTGTTTTTCTCTAATGCAGCCTGAAGTTTCGGGCGATCAAAGCCTATAATCATTTCGCCACCAATGTCTGTTGTTGGCACGCCTCGAAACTCTCCGTCTAGTTTGGCTAAAAGCTCTTCTTTTGCGCCTTTGTCTTCCTCTATATCTCGGCTTATAAACTTTACCCCTATACTTTCAAGCCATTGCTTCTCGGTTTTACAAAACGCACACCATGGAGTGCTGTATACTACTACTGAAGTTTGATTTTCTGAATCGCTCATATCTTATACCTCTTTGAATAATTTCATATATTTTCTAAAGACTAATTATAATGTATGAGCAGCTTTCTTTCCATTGCGCCAGTGCAGCTCAAGCTGTTATTATAGTGCTAATGATAAGAAGAAAAGGCTTTGCTCTACCTACGGTTTTAATTACTTCAGTGGTGATGATGATAGTGCTACTGGCTGCACTTACTTCAGTGACGGCCTCAACCTCATCATTGCGGAGTCAGTATCATGTCAAGCTAGCGGAGAGCGCTGCCGAGTCTGGTATTGCAATGGCAAAAGCCTGCCTGGAAAAAGTAAATTATGGCACTACGGGCCAGTTGTGGACTAGTCCGCTTAGGCCAAATACGGACTGTAGCGGTAATCAAGTAAATGCAAACTGCACGCAATCTGCAGCAGTACTGAACCATTGCGGGGTTATAGAGAGCGATAAGATTAGGACGACATTCGAGGTTCCAGTGCCAAGCGGTAGCGGATTTGATAAGAATATTCAATCTACGGGTATTATTCAACAGACTCGACCGAGCACTAATACCAGGGCGACGACACACATTGCAGTTCGAAAAAGTGCAGTTACCCTTAGGAATTCGCCAGAGGCGTCTAAGGCAAATCAAAGATTTTGGTATTTTGGAGATCGAGCTGGACTTGATTTTAATAGCAGTAGCCCCACTGCAATACCGAGTCCAGTAGAAGTGAAGTGTGCAGCAGCGCCTTGCATAGCTGGGGAGGGATCTACCGTTATATCGGATAAATCAGGAAGGTTGCAGTTCTGGTCGGATGGTCAGACTATCTGGAATCGCGAAGGTGGAGTTATGCAAAATGCCGGAGGGTTGAGTGGTGGATACAGCACTACTCAGGCTGCAGCGGTTTTCCCGCTCGGTGCAGATGAGAAGAAGTACGTAGTTGTAACGAATAATGCGATAAATGTAGAGAGCGGGCCTGGGGAGCTATACTACTCTATAATTGACATGACGCTAGACGGTGGCCTTGGGGCGGTGACCTCAACAAAGAACGAGGCTGTATGGAGTGGCCACACTGACTACTCCAGCGAGGCTCTGACCGCCGCGCCAAAACCCGATGGCTCTGGGTATTGGATAGTTACCTACACTCCGTACAGCTTAACGCTTAGGGTATTTTCATTTGACTTAACTGACAGCGGTATTAGTATATCTGCAAGTTCGCATACGTCAACTCCGCCTTCTGGGCAAACGATAACTTCCAATAGTAGTGCCATTGGATTTGGTACACTAAATTTTAATTCAGATTATTCAAAACTAGTTATGATGGCTGGCGATCACTGTGTAAACTCTAGCTCTAGCTGTACGAGCATTAGCGGTGCGCTGTGGCTGATGCAGTTTAATGCAGCAAATGGCACTATAGCTAATATCTCAATGTGGAATAATCAGAACCTTAACGGACGGGGTTATTCGGCGGATTTTTCGCCCTCTGATAAATATATATACACATCGACGCTTTATCCATCTAGGATTGTGAGATACAGGATTGACGGAGCTAACACCCCCAACACCTACCAATATGTTGGTGATGCTGATTACACAGAGGGAGTTAAGAATTCTGGAGGTCAGGTACGCAGGGCGCCCGACGGACGTATGTACGTAGCTGCTCGCATGGAAAGTGCGATTAGCGTCATTAATAACCCCGATGCTGACCAGAGTAATCCATTCCTGGTTCAAGGTTCGGTTGGCTGGTCTAAGTACGGACTAAGTCTGTACGACGGCACCTACTCAGCAGTTAGTATGTATGGCCTTCCGCAGATGGTAACGGTCTTTGTGCCGGAATCTATCCAATACTAGCTAAGCCTGAGATCGCGCGCCTACTTGAACGTATGGTTGCTTTTCTGTTAAACTAACTAGCGTGAGTAGTGACAGTCGTGGAGTAGATGATCTACCTCCGCATAAAGACGCTGGCCGTTCTACGGTTGTTTTATTGCTCGGCGATATAGCCAGTACAACTTGGCGAATGTTTGTTCCAACGGTCGGCATGATGTGGATTGGTTTCCTAGCCGACAAGAGTCAAGGCACGTGGCCCTGGATGTTCGTAGTAGGTATTGTGGTCGGATCAATCGTTGCAGGCCTATTGATTAAGCAACAGTTAACAAAGAAGATATGATAAATTATTTTGCCGCTTCCGATGTTCATATTAGCCTCGCTGCCGAGGAGATATTTAAGTTGGGCCCAATTTCTATTACCAACTCTGTGATATTGGGTGTTATCGGTAGCCTTATGGCTGTCGCTTTGTTGTTTTATGTGGCTAACAAATTAAAAAACAGTAAGCGAAATTTTTTGGTTGGCCTAGTGCAGTGGACTTTCGAGGGCTTTCTAAAGCAGGCCGAAGAGGTTATCGGCGACAAGGCAACAGCTCGTCGTATTTTTCCTCTTGCCATAACCATGTTTTTTGTAATACTCGTCACCTATTGGCTGAGTGTTTTACCAGGTGTAGGTTCAATCAGTGTAGACGGTACCCCGCTTCTGCGCGCGCTGCCAGCCGATCTAAACTTCACGTTTGCCTTGGCTATCATTACCTTAATTACTACTCAAGTTTATGCCGTCAGGAAGCACGGAGCCTTTGGCAATATCGGTCGTTATTTTAAAAATCCATTCAAAGATCCAGTTAGCGCCTTCGAAGGCCTGCTAGAGTTTGTGGGTGAATTCAGCCGTACCATTGCACTGAGCTTTCGTCTTTTTGGTAACGCTTTCGCAGGCGAGGTTCTGCTAATTCTGATTGCTATGCTAGCTGGATACTTCTCTACAGTAGTATTGCCATTTTTCATGATTTTCGAACTGTTTATAGGATTTATTCAAGCTTATGTATTCTTTGTGCTAACAATTATATTTACCGCCCTTGCCCTAATTACACATGGCGACCATGATAAAGAACACTCCCCTGCTGTTAAACCAATGTCAGTCGGACAAGAGTGATATAAGATAATTAATGTAAATTAAATAAATTTAAGGAGTAAAAATAATGGAACAACTAGCTTTTGGCCTAACATATGCGCTGCCAGCCTTGGGTGCGGCTTTGAGTATCGGCCTTATCGGTGCAGCTGCCCTAAATGCATTGGGTCGTAACCCAGAAAAATTGTCAGACATTCGTACGTTGATGATTACAGCTATCGTCTTTACTGACGCCCTTGCGATTATCGCCATTATTGTAGCGTTTATTGCGCGCGCATAAGGATTTCTGAGTGGATAATATAATAACAAATTTCGCATCTTCTGCCGCTAGCTCGAGCGAGAAAAAGGATATTCTTGCCAGTCTAGGCATAGACTGGACGCTTCTCGGCCTGCAGGCTGTTGCGTTTTTAATCCTAGTTTGGATACTTGGTAAATTTGTCTATCCAGTCTTTATGAAGATTATTGATGAACGCCAGGCCAAGCTCGACGAAAGTGTAGAGGCTGCTGACAGGGCTCGCCAAGCTGCTGAAGAATCTGAGGCTAAAGTTGCCAACGAGATGAAGAAGGCTCGCGCTGAAGCACGCGACATAGTAGCTACAGCAAAATCGGAAGCTGGCCAGCTGGTTGAAAAAGCCGAGAAGGACGCCAGGACTAAAGCCGACCATATCATCGAAGATGCGCGCGCAGAGATTGACAAGAGCATATTGGCGGCGCAGAAAAGCCTAGAGAAAGATACGCTAGCTCTTGTTAAAAAAGCTGCTGGCTATGCGACTGCCAACATTGCTGACGACAAGTTTGATGCAGCGCTAATAGAAAAATCGCTGAAAGAGGCTAAGTAGACCGTATGGCCGATAGAATTTCTCGACGCAAAATTGCAAAATACGCTGCAGCGGAAATTGCAGCTGGCAACATCGAGGCCTTAGATGAAGTGGCAGCGCATCTGATTGATACGCAGCGCAGCAAAGAGGCGGAGTTGGTGGCTCGTGATATCGAGGCAGCGCTTGCCGAAAGCGGCGAAGTAATCGCGACTGTGACAACTGCACGTAAGCTAACTGGTGAATCAAGATCGGCTGTAAAAAGCTATGTCATTAGAGTGACTGGCGCAAATAAAGTAATAATACGCGAAACGGTTGACCCTAGTGTAATCGGTGGTGTCAAGATAGCACTTCCTGGTAGACTTTTGGATACAACAGTGGCAGCTAAGCTCGAGAAGTTGACGGTATAAAAGAGAGGAAATATGGCAGAACTACAAGTACAAGAATTATCAAAAAGTCTCAAAGATGCAATCGGCAAGCTAGATTCTAGTGACGAGATGAAGGACGCGGGTGTGGTCATTCGTGTTGGTGACGGTGTGGCGTGGATTCACGGCCTATCGCAAGCTGGTTACAGCGAAGTTTTAGAGATCGACACCCCAGACGGTGTGGTCGAGGCTTTTGCGCTAAACTTGATGGAAGATGAAATCGGTGCAGTTATTTTAGGTGACGATCGATATGTAGCCGCTGGTCAAACTGTTCGCTTGAAGGGGTCTGTCCTAGAGGTTCCTGTTGGAGAGGAGCTACTTGGTCGTGTGGTAAATCCGCTGGGTCAGCCAATCGACGGCGGACCGGCTATCAAAGCTAAGAAAACTGGCCGAGTGGAGCGCGAGGCTATCGGTGTAATGGGTCGAAAGTCGGTTCATGAGCCACTAATGACGGGAATAATGAGCATCGATGCCATGTTCCCTATCGGACGTGGTCAGCGTGAGCTTATTATCGGCGACCGCCAGACTGGAAAAACCGCTGTAGCGATTGATACTATGATAAATCAGGGCAAACAAAAAACTGGCGTGGTAAATATATATGTTGCTATTGGCCAGAAGCTCTCGAAGGTTGCGCGCCTAGTTGAGCGTCTAAAGCAGGAAGGTGTTATGGATCAAACTATCGTAGTCGCGACTGGTCCAGCCGATCCTGCGTCGATGCTTTATTTGGCGCCATACGCCGGTACGGCTATGGGCGAATATTTCCGCGACAACAGTGGCCATGCTTTGATTATTTATGATGATTTGACAAAGCATGCTGTGGCCTATCGTCAGATGTCACTACTACTTCGTCGTCCACCTGGACGTGAGGCTTTTCCGGGAGATGTGTTCTACCTTCACTCGCGACTACTCGAACGTTCTGCAAAACTATCTGACGAGCTAGGTGCTGGTAGTTTGACTGCCCTGCCGATTATTGAAACTCAAGCTGGTGATATTTCGGCTTATATTCCAACCAATGTTATTTCGATTACCGATGGTCAGATCTTCATGGAAACTGATCTATTCAATCAGGGTATTCGCCCGGCTATTTCGGCTGGTCTGTCGGTTTCTCGTGTTGGTGGCGCTGCGCAGACAAAGACAGTAAAATCTGTTTCTAGTCACCTAAAACTGGGCCTTTCTCAGTTTCGAGAATTGGCTAGCTTTGCCCAGTTCGGCTCCGACCTAGATGAGGCTACCAGAAAGCAAATTGAGCGTGGCCAACGCTTAACTGAGCTTTTGAAGCAGGCGCAATATCAACCCATGGGAATCTGGGAGCAAGCTGTTAGTATATACGCCGTTGATTGTGGTGCATTTGATAATGTTCCTGCTAGCAAGATTAAGGCTGCTCAGGCTGCCCTGTTGACTAAGTTGTGGACGGCCAATAAGGCTGAAATGCGTGATCTAAATAAGGGATCTGAAAAGGTTGAGGCTGGCACAAAGGTTGCCAAGTTAATCGAAAAAGTGGCAAAATCTGCCGCGAAGGGTTTTGAGGAGTAGATAAATGGCCTCTCAGCAACAGCTGAAATCACGTATTCGCTCGGTAAAGAATACTAAGCAAATTACTAAAGCTATGCAAATGGTGGCTGCTAGCAAGATGCGTCGAGCGCAGGATTCTACGAAAGCCACAGCTCCATACACTGCTACTGCCCGCGGCATATTGGCACATTTAGCAAAACTTGGCAGCACGGACGGTCACCCATTGTTTGAAGACCGGCCGATTAAGAAGCGACTCTTGATCGTGATTGCTAGCGACAAGGGATTGGCGGGTGCGTTTAATTCGAACATGGCCAAAGCCTATATTCGTGAACTGATGGCTGATGATAAAGCTGGAATTAAGACTGATACTATTGCGGTTGGTCGAAAGATGACTCAGGTAGTGACTCGGCTGAAGGATGCTACACTAGTTGGTGCTTACGAAGATATTGGCGATGATCTGGATGGCTATGAGCTTCATGCTGCGCTGGATACTGCGTTTGATATGTTTGTTGACGGTGAGGTGGATGCTGTGGATATTATCTATACCGATTTTGTTAGTAGTGTTGTGCAAATACCGAAAGTTGAACGGCTCTTGCCGGCTGGGCGTGCAGCTGAATCTGAGGATACGATCTCAACTGAAGCTGTTTTTGAGCCAAGCCTAGAGACAGTTCTGCAGAATGTCGTCTATCGATTATTGGGAGCTCAGTTATTCCAGGCGCTGCTAGACAGTAAAGCTAGCGAGCATAGCATGCGAATGATGGCGATGAAAAATGCCACTGACAATGCTAGCGATTTGGCTGATGATTTGACACTTGAAATGAACAAAGCTCGTCAGGCGGCAATCACTCAAGAGCTAGCAGAGATATCTGGTGGCGCCGAGGCTATGAAATGATAATTTACGATACTGAACAAGGAGGAATATATGTCTAAACAAAATGGAAAAATAACTCAAGTCGTTGGTGTGGTCGTCGATGTTGAGTTTGATGGAAAGGACTTGCCTGCCATCTACGATGCGTTGACCGTGAGTTACGAAAAAACGACCATCACTTTAGAGGTTGCTCAGCACCTAGACGAGCACACCGTTCGTGCTATTAGTTTGCAAAGTACCGATGGTCTAAAGAGGGGCGATACGGTCGAGGCGACTGGTGCACCAATCTCAGTGCCGGTTGGTAAGGACACTCAGGGTCGAATGTTTAACGTTGTTGGCGAGCCAATTGATGGCCAGTCTAGTCCAAAAGGTAAAACTGCGCCGATTCATCGCGAACCGCCTGCTCTCAGCGAGCAAACCAATAAGACTGAAATTCTAGAAACCGGAATTAAGGTTATAGACTTAGTGGCGCCAATCGCCAAGGGTGGTAAGGTCGGACTGTTCGGCGGAGCGGGTGTTGGTAAGACAGTTTTGATTCAGGAGTTGATCAATAATATTGCAAAATTCCACTCTGGAAACTCGGTTTTCGCAGGTGTTGGAGAGCGTACTCGTGAAGGAAATGACCTCTACTATGAGATGAAAGAAGCTGGAGTGTTGGACAAAACCTCACTAGTGTTCGGCCAGATGAATGAACCGCCAGGGGCGCGTTTGCGTGTAGCTTTGAGCGGGCTTGCTATGGCCGAGGCATTTCGTGACGAAGGAAAAGACGTTTTGCTTTTCATCGACAATATATTCCGATTCACGCAGGCTGGTGCAGAAGTGTCTGCCCTACTTGGTCGCTTGCCCTCAGCAGTTGGCTACCAGCCGAATTTGCAGCAAGAGATGGGTGCGCTGCAAGAGCGAATTACTTCGACAAAGAAAGGCTCAATTACATCTGTGCAGGCAGTTTATGTGCCAGCAGACGACCTTACCGACCCAGCGCCCGCTACAACCTTTGCTCACCTTGACTCAACTATCGTTTTAAACCGTGGCCTAACCGAAATTGGTATCTACCCTGCTGTCGACCCTCTAGATTCAAGCTCAACTATTCTTGATCCAGAGGTTGTTGGAGAGGAGCATTACAGGGTTGCCCGTGAAGCTCAGCGAGTTTTGCAGCAGTATAAAGATCTTCAGGATATTATTGCAATTTTGGGCATGGAGGAGCTTTCTGATAGTCAGAAACAAACAGTTGCCCGCGCTAGGCGCTTGCAGCGATTCTTGGCTCAGCCTTTCTTTGTTGCTACGCAGTTTACTGGAAACGAAGGCGCTTACATAAAGGTTGAAGACACAGTTAAAGATGTTAGCGACATTCTTGCCGGTAAATATGATGACAAGCCTGAAAGCTGGTTCTACATGGCCGGCGGTCCCCTATCGGAGAAGAAAGACTAATGAAGCTTCAGCTAGTTACACTTGAAGGTGTTCAGCTAGACAAAGAGGTCTATGAGGTTCAGCTGTCAACTGAGTCTGGCCCAATCGGAATTTATCCAGGTCATGAGGCGTTGGTGAGTATCGCAAAGCCAGGAATTATAACCGTTCGATATAGTAAATCCGACGACGATGGTCATTTGGACTATTTTGCGATTGGCGGTGGTGTGATTGATATTGATAACGATGTAGTACAAGTCTTGGTGGATGCTGCTGATCGCGGTGAAGATATCGTCGAGTCAGAGGCGAAGGCTGCGCTAGAGAAAGCTCTCGAATTGAAGCGAAATGCTAAAGATTCCGTAGAGCTTGAAAAGGCATCGGCTTTGGTAGATCGTCATCAGGTGCGCCTCGACGTTGCGGGATTGCGCCGCCGAAAGCGTCGTTAGTTATACTGAATGCGACCTAGAATTTCGCGAACCTCATCAGTACTTTTTGTATTCATAAGCTGTTCGCGAAGTTCTTTTGCGCCATCAAAATCACGTACATAAACTTTATAAAATCTTTTCAGGGTTTGATATGGACGGTCGTTTTTTTCATGCCATTTATCGTAGAGCTCAAGGTGATAGATTAGCAAATCTATAAGCTCGGCAGACTTAATAGACGATTTGTTGGTACGGTCTGGAGATGATTCATTAAAGCAGAATGGGTTATGGAATACTCCACGACCAATCATTATTCCGTTTACTCCTGGATTATTTTTAATAATCTCCAGTCCGTGATCTCGGTTTTCTATGTCGCCGTTGATGATTATTAAAGTTTCGGGTGCAATTTCATCACGAAGCTTTACAATGTCGGGTATTAATTCAAAATGAGCCGGAACTTTGCTCATTTCCTTTTTTGTGCGCAGGTGTATTGTTAGGGCAGAAATATCTTGCCTTAACAGGTGTGATAGCCAGTCGTGCCATTCATCTAGGCTACTATAGCCAAGACGTGTTTTTGCACTGACCGGCAATCCAGAAGTTTTTGCGGAGGATATAATCTCGCTAGCTAATTCTGGAGTTCGTATCATGCCCGCTCCACCACCTGCTTTTACGGCCGATGAGTCTGGGCATCCCATATTTATGTCAATTCCAATAAATCCCAGTTTTTTGCAGTGGGTAGAAAGCTTTGCTATGTCGTCAGGGACACTTCCCCATATTTGCGCAACTAACCTAGTTTCATCAGCGGTTTTTACCAATCGTCCGCCAATAGCTTTATCGCCAGCGTGCACCCAGCCGGTGGCATTTGTGAACTCACTAAAATATAAATCTGGTCCACCGGCTTTATCTACGACATGGCGAAAAATAACGTCAGTCACCGCCTCCATGGGCGCTAGTATAAAAAAGGGCTGGCGTAGATTCGACCAGAAACTCATAGACTAATTGTCGCCAGGAATAACCAGAACGCCATCGCGGTTTTCGCTATTTTCTGAGAGTAGCATATCTGCTGGGTCATGCATGGCGGCAACTGCTCTGATTCCACTCTCTTGTGCAACCTTTGCAGATAGGTGATCTAGGTAGGCTTTGGTTTCGTGATCTTGTGTGTTGTCTAGAATGTCTATGGACATGAAAAACTCCTTTTATTTTTTTAATTAGTCAACTACTTATTGTAACATCTTTAGCCTTGGCTTTAAAAATACCGCCTATGGCGGCTAAGGGTTGTTATAGATAGAAAAGCACAGATTTGACAAGCTTGTGAAAAAAGCTAGTCGGGTTGGTGGGATTTGATGCCCACTAGGTGTGTGATTGGCGTATGGGGTCCGCGATCACAGAGACCTCCCCGCGTCGAAGACGCGGCAACCCGTTGAGCCTCGGAAATAAATCCGAAGCCAGTGAGAGTAAAAGGAATCGAACCTCTATCTTTCCTTCCGCTTAAGGATGGAACGCTCTAATCCATTGAGCTATACTCCCTTTGCCTTGGCGTGCGGTTAGCCATTGTTCTGGTTTCCGCACTTGCAGATTTGTCCGGATCCGCCACAGGTGCCACAGCTGTAGCCGTAGCGGGCTTTTCCAGACCCCTTGCAATCGGTACACCTTTTGGAGTGGGTGTAACCAAGAGACTGACAGGTCCTGCAGGCCATGTAATCACCGCCTTTCGTGGTATGGCGTGCTTTTCTATCTATTAAGTTATCATTTGCGCAAGATGGAGCAGCGAGCTGCTTAGAACTCGCCTGGAGACTCTACACCCATGCAAACTAGATGATATTCTATCAACTAGAGCTGTATTTGTCAACTAGGTCGTGCTCGAAAGATTGGATCCCTCTTAAGGTAGGTGGATAGGCAGAGTGGTCTGGGAGGTCTAGTGTCGTGATGGACTTCCATACCGCCTCTATCAGTGTACTAAACTCGGCAAGATCTTCATCGCTGAAGGTTTGTTGCAGGGCTAAGATGTCTTTTGAAACTTGCTCTGGCTCGACAAACTGCAACGTTCCTCCTTTAAATCTGTACTTGCTGTAATCACGAGAGTTTTCAGCCAAAAGCTGATAGAACATCAGCTGCTGTCGATATTTGTGCAGTTTTATTTTTTCGTATTCACTTCGGCCGCGCCAATCTTTAGAGGGCTTACCAGTCTTATAGTCAGTTACGTGTATGGTGTTATCTTCGTCGTCGATATCTACCAGATCTAACGATCCAGTCAATCTGGCGTCGCCAATTTGGACACCTTGGTTGGAGAAGTTTAGCTCAGTTCGTTGATCTTTATTGAAAGTTAGGTATTTTTGTTCAAAGAATGCGTTTAGCGCATCGGCGCCTCTAGCTAGAAATAGTTCAAAATCACTGTCGCTCATATGCTGAGATTTTAATACTTGCTCAAACTGGCTAACGATATCTTCGATTGGCTGCTTTGACTTATTCTTGCGAACAGAATTATGAGCACTTTGTAGTGCGGCATGAATAGCCGTACCGTAACTGGCATTAGGGCTCTTTGCTTGTGGGAATCTAAGCAGGTTATTTAATAGAAATGTTTGAGGCCCACCCTTTGACACATCAAGAAAGTTCCCTAAATGCGTGGCCGATAGTTTGTAGGTTTCAAGAGTTGGTTCGAGTAGGGCCCTAAGATTTGCTGGTGTCGGGTTCTTGGTAAGTTTATCGTGCCACGATAGTTCAATGAGTTCGGTGTTTTCTTCAGTACTTAAGACGGTGCCATCAACCGTTGGATTGATACTATCGCCAGAAAGAAAACTCGCGATTAAAGTATCCTTACCGGTGCTAGTCGATTTGCTATAGCTGACTGAAAGCTGTTTTTTTGCCCGCGTCATTGCTACATAAAATAGTCTTATTCTTTCGCTTGGAGTAGTGCCAGCTGCCTGCAATTTTAGATTTTCAGGCCAGCTAACTAGGCGTGATCTAGATCTAGCCTTTTCGCCCCACATGTTGTCGACGGCACCGACTATAAAGACGTAGTCAAACTCCAGGCCTTTAGACTTGTGTGCCGTCATTAAATTAACCTGACCAGATACGTCATCGCCACGTCGACGAATCGCAACAATGCCAGTTTTGAGTTCTCGATGTATTCGTAAAAATTCTAAAAAATCACCGATAGTTGGGCGTTCATTGCCAGCATATTCACGAAGTTTGTCTCTGATTGTGCGCAAAGCTTCTAGCGTTGAAAGGTAAAGTTCTGGATCGTGCTCTCGTCTTTTTGGGCCAAAATAATACTCATGCAAGGGCGCCCACTTTAAAGGACTAGAGTCGTCGCCGATTCCAACTATTTGATCTATGGTATATTCTAGCGGCTGATTTCGTGCATCATTTGCAATTTTATGTATCCACTCGGCAAAAACCTGAAAGTCCTTCTCTAGTTTTATGGTTTCTAGCCATAGTTCGCGTGATCTATACGCCTTTAAACTTAGTTTCCAGATAGACTCGGCCGAAAACTTAAAGGCAGGATGCGCAATAAGCTCTGGCACCATGGCGTTGGCATCATCGAGTAGATTTCGATTGATGCCATCGATTACTTTTAGACAGCGCTCAATGGTTTTAGTGATCTCGTGTTCTAATACGTTTTCTCGTTTTTCGTAATTTACACTAATGCCTGCTTTTGAGAAATGCGGCAACAGTGCTTCGAGTTCGAAGTGTCGCCTGGCTAAGACTGCAATTGACTCTGGCTTCTCTCCCGATTCCACTAGTTCTTTTACGGCCTCGGCCACCTTGCTTCTCTCTAGGTCTGGGTCAGAGTATTCGCAGACTTTAACTAATGATTTCGCAGGTTTATGGCGGGCGGTCAGTTTTTTAGAAATACCGCTCAGGGTGTCCTCTAGGCGGTCTTCGGCCTGTACTACAACCTCGCGAGCAGTTTGCAGGATTTTCTCATCAGATCGATAATTATCGGTTAGAACAACTACATTCTCATCGTAGTGGGCACGGAAAGTACCAATATTATTTGCATCGGCGCCCTGGAAACTGAATATTGCCTGGTCATCATCTCCAACCGCCATAACATTGCTGTCGTTGTCGGGCATGATATTGAGCAATATGCGCAATTGAGCCTGGTTGGTATCCTGAAACTCGTCAACCATTACGTACAAATATTTTTCCTGAATATTAGCCTTTAGGTCTGGATTTACCTCTATGGCGTGGATAGTTTCAAGTATCATGTCATCAAAGTCGTATAGCTTTTTTTCGCGCATTCGGCTTATGTATTTGTCATAGATGGCGGCAACGGCGCGAAGTTTTCGAATTTGCTTCTTGTCTTTTAACACTTGAGAGCCTGATGAGTCCCTTTCGCACCATTTTTTCTTCCAGGCTGTAATTGGCTTGGTGCTATCCGTAGATTCGGCTTCGTCTATGGCGTGGGCCATAGATAGAGCTAGGGTGTTTGCATATGGTGTAATTCCTTCAGGGAGTTTTGGTTGATCGATTGCAGCTACCTTTTTTGCCAGTTCTACTAGGTTCGCAGCAGTCGATTTATTTATAGACGGCGACATTATTTTGTCGATATCTTGCGCTATTAAGTCGATAACAAACTCGTTTGCATCAAGTATGCGCAACAGTTCAGAGCTGGTTAGTCCGGCCTGTTTGATTTCAGAAAGTGATCTTTTTGTATCGTTTAAGTACGTAAATTCATCACCGTTCATGCCGGCTAGTGGATTGTCGTAATCTAATTCGTTGAATATATCTCGTAGTATGCCGTACTGCGCCAGTTCATCGGCTGGCAGAACGTCAGCACCTTTATAGAAGTATTCGCTATTCTGGTTAATGATTTCGCTACCAAAGCTATGAAAGGTATGGATAGCCACTTTGTAGGCATCTGGACCTATGATGCCAGCTAATCGTTCACGCATGGCTGCGGCGCCGCTATCAGTAAAGGTCAGACATAGAATCGACGAAGGTAGCGTGTCGGTTTTTTGCAGTATATTTGCTGTTCGCATACTGAGTAGCTCGGTTTTACCTGTGCCCGGCCCAGCAATAACAAGTAGCGGACCGTCTATGGTGTCGACAGCCTTTTTCTGATTGGTGTTTAGTTTAGAGTAGCGTTTTTTAAATTCATCCATCACTCTCTATTGTAGCAGCTTGCCATAATCAGCACTTTCTAGGATAATAACAATATGCAACCTACTATCTACTCCGATATGGCACTCGAGGAGGCGGCTAAAAAGTATTTTGGACGAAATGTCGATGTGCAAAAAATAGTCGTTGAAGATGTTGATGTAGGTATGTCTTCTAGGGCTAGCGTGTACTTGACTAGCAAGAAGCACTTGTATTGCTATATTCATGGGCCATCAAAGCTCTTGCTTGGTGACGTAAAGAAGATTGTCGCCAGGATGGGATTAAGGGCCGAGCTCTACCTGCCTCCAAAAGGTAGACCAACATACTTTGATGATATTGGTCGTGATAAATTCAAGGAAGTCTATCCTAGTCACAGAGATCCGTCTAGTGGCCAGCTAGTCTATTATCGAACACTTGCTCCGTATATGCCGGCACTGGTATTGGTGTCTGAGGTAAAAAATGGCGAGATATATTGTCACGATGCCGACAGTAGAAGCAAGTGGCGCGTAGCTGCAAAATTTGCCTACCGACGCATAAGAACTAGCTAGGCTTAGGCAGCTATAGAGCAATTAGACGATGTCAGTTTGCCGTTATTACTTCTATATACTCGCCATGAAGTAGAGTTATCCGTACCTACGGGGTTTTTATATGCAAGGTAGTATGCAGTATAGCCATTCTCGGCGGATGTTGTTGGGGCTGGAAATGTCAGGGAGCAGTTATTCGGTAGGGTGTATGTGCGGCTCAGGCTGCTCGAAACATCGTTTGCTGTGCGAGTCATGTATATGACGTAGCTTTTATCATTAGCAGCAATAGTGCACGCGGCACCGCCTACAGAGCACGACATGAATCTAACATTTTTTGTTTGCAGTAACTCGGGTTTTACTGCGAGTATCGATGCAGCTTGACCATACTGACCCGAGTTAGCTAGGGCTCGACCGTCACCGCCTGTGCCGCCAACTAGCATTGTGCTTGACGGGTATTCATTATTTTCGGTGTAATATTTTTCTAGCGAATCCTGAATAATTGTCGCCATAGTTTCTACTTCGCCATTGATAGCATCTTTTCTAAAACTCAAATAACCCACAGTTCCGACGGTCGCAAGTATTGCCAGTATTGCCATAACTACAGCTACTTCAACAATTGTAAATCCGCGGCGCATCTTCATAGCATAAGCATAATTCATAACAGCAGTCGCGTCAATTTTTTAGTTCTATAGTATGGTCTTTAGCGCTTTAGGGTTGCAGCTAACTCTAACTTTGCTATCGGCTTTGATTTTAAAGCTTTCACCATCTACCTGCATGTCGATTTCATTTAAGGTTTTAAGTTCAAAGACTTTGCACTTCTTATCTTCTTTTAGTCCAAGCGTACTGCCGACCAGTAGCCAAAACATTATTCTAGCTAGCGACCTGTATCTTATTGAGTACACCTCCATTTTGCCATCTGTCACAGACGTACTATTGCCGAGTGTAATTACCTTGCTCATTCGGTCTATGTTTCCAAACACCAAGCTAGAGTATCTGCGCCGCCCACCGTCTACAGAGACTTTCACTCTGCGAAAACTTAACAAATACTTTATGACCAGCCATTTTTCATTGAATGGGTTTAGGTCGGCTTTCGTTAGTTTTTTTCCTATGTAGGCCGTTAGCCCTATTCCAGCGTAGGAATGTGCGTACTTCGTGGTCTTGGTGCCATTTTTGGGTGTGATTACGATAGACAGCGCATCCATTTCTGTAGATCGTGGAAAAATAATAGAGTCAATCAAAGTTCTCGATTGCATTGAGTTAGCGTGGTCATTCGCATTGCCGCTAGGTATTACTGCAACGTACACATGGTTTGGAGATCCTAGCTCCAGGACGCCACTTACTAGTTCGTTATATCCCCCGTCGCCGCTAGATGAAATCAGCAAAACTGGTGTCTTTTTCTGAATCCATTCTTTTGCAATTTTAGTCGCATGGCCAGGATGTGAAGTTTCTTCCAGGTGGACATTCAGGTCGCTGCGCTCCTTAATCTCCTCTGCTAGTTTTTTGGCATTTTTCAGCCCATCGCCAGTGCTGTTTGGGTTGTAGACTATCACTACTGTCTTGTACGGAATCTTCATGTATCGTACGTGTGATTTATGGCTGCGCCAATTAGTATTATGAGTGCTGATAGATTTAACCAAATCATTAGCGAGATGATCCCAGCGAAGAGGCTGTAGCTACTGTTAAAATTGGCAAAATATTTTAGATAGGTGAAAAATGCAGCCGATATTGTCAACCAGCCTGCAGATGCAAATACCACTCCAGGGTTTAGCCATCGCAGCTTGAAGCGTTCGCGATCTGGGCCGTAGCGAAAGAAGATTGCGACTCCCCACATCGTCAGGATCAATAGAACCACCCAGCGTGTGTACGTGTAGGTTGACGCTAGAAAGTCTGGGACGCCTAGAGATAGCAGCATGTCGCCGCCGACAAATATTAGCGGCAGCGTCACGGAAAGGCCAAGTATTAGGCCGACTGTAAATACTATACTAACGAAACGTAGTTTGATTGGATTTCGCCGGTCGCGGACTTCGAAGGCTGCATTTGTGGCGGTAATCATAGTTTGGACGACTCCACTAATACCAAAAACAGCTACAGCAAAACCTATGACAGCAACCATTAAGTTGCCCGATTTGTTATCCATTGCATTTTGAAGCTGGGTTGATATTAGGCTGGCTATGTCACTTGGTAGCACATGGCTCATATTAACGGCTATTTGATCTATTTGTTCGGGCTCTAGAACTAGTCCACCTATGGCAACAATTACGACGATTAGCGGGAAGAATGCAATCGCTCCATAGTAGGCTACGCTAGCGGCGAGCATGCCGAGTTTCTGTTCTCCCAGTATATCGACAACCTTAAAGGTTCGCTTGGCTGCGCTCCTTAGGGGACGAGGTAGTTTTTTTATAATCGTTTTTTGCATTTCTAACTTTTAGTATAGCCTAGTTATTGGATGTTCTTAGTTGATTTAAATAGCTCAACCCACTGACTTGCAGTTAATTCGGATGGTTTTCTTTCTGGCGATATGCCAACTGCATCTTTGGCCAATTTACCGAAATATGTTTGAGACGAAAAGCACTTTTCGATAAATTGCCTATATTCATTGGCTAACTTTGGACTGAGTAATGGCTCGGGTACTTGTTTCAGTTCTAGTAGAACAGTATCAACGGCTGGCGGCGGTGTAAAATCGGTTTTTCTGAGTGGCTTCCTAATTCTAGCTAGCCACCATGGGGAAATTTGAGCGCCGAGCTGGCTGGTAAAATGACCTTTACTCATAATGAGTTTTTTGGCAAATTGTTTTTGAGCTATCAAATAAATACTTTTCGGTGGATCATCTATAGAAGTGAACCGCCTAATAATTGGCGAGCTAATAGAGAATGGAATATTGCTAAATATTTTGTATGGAACCTGCGGTGGCATAAAGTTCAATATGTCGTCATTGATGACCTCGACGTTATCAAGGTTGTCGATGTTGGTCATTAGCTTTGCCAACGCTTGCGGTTCGTTCTCTACGGCTACAACATGCTTCACGCGTCTGGCTAGTGTGCTAGTAATTACGCCACTTCCCGCGCCTAGGTCGACAACAGTATCATTCTTTCGTAAGTTGCTATGTCCGATTAGCTCAGCTACTAGTCGCGGTGAGCGCAGGAAGTGCTGAGAGTGAGTATGTAACCTTGGCATATGTCTGTATTATAGCTTGCTTCGATAAATAAAACACACCACTCGTAGTTTGAGCGGTGTGTTTTGGTGTAGCAGACTAACTACCAGCTGCGTTGGCGGAATGATCCACCGCCGTTGCCGCCGTTATTGTCGCGGCGTGGTCGGTCTTCCTTTGGACGAGCCAATGAAACGTTTATTTCGCGTCCATCAAGCTCTTTGCCGTTTAGGTCGTCGACAGCTTTTTGGTTGTTGGCTTCATCGGCGAACTCTACGAAACCAAAGCCCTTTGAGCGACCGCTTTCGCGATCGGTGATAACGCGCGCGCTTTTAACCTCACCAATTTGTTCGAAATGAGCCTTTAGGCCGTCGTCGGTAGTGCTGTACGCCAGGCTACCGATAAATAGATTTTGTGACATAGATTGAATTCTCTTTCCTTGCTTTTACGTCAGATCGACCCTGTGTACCGTGCGCCAAGAAAGTTTGTTCAATCTGGGTGAGCATTTATAGCTCATCGTACTCTTCTGATCTCTTTTATTGAAACATAAAACAATATAAAAAGATAGATTAAAATCCACGCTACCTAACATATAAGGTTCCGACTTCATTCCTGGATAGAATATATACGCATCCGCTACTATCTGGGTAGTTGTTAGTCCACCAATTAACCTTTTCGCCTATTGGGCACTCTGGAAAGCGCGTAAAGTATGTCAATGTAGCGGGGTGATTTGGAAAATTATTTGTAGATCCGTCGTATATCATCCCCCTGTATATCCTTCCCCACATAGCCTGTGATTCAGGAAAGGTGGCGGTCGGCATTTCGTCCATATAGCCACGCAGCAGCTGCATTAGCTGAGGGTCGGCTGGTGCTGAGTCGCCAGTGTTTGTTCCTCCATTTGATGGTTTGAAGCAGTAGTTCTCGTCGTAGCCGTCTTTAGCTGGTAGCGTGGTGCTATCTCCTAGGCACCGCCAGTTTGCGGCTGGCGCTTTTCCGTTATCGGCTATATACATTTCAATAGCATTTGCGTATTGTTTGACATGGGCAACAATAGCCGATCGTTCTGCGCGATCCGTTGCTCCGTTGTAAGATACGACGGTTACTACTACCAGTATTGATATGACTACGATAGATACCAGTATCTCTATGATAGTAAATCCCCTGCGGCTGTCTGCGCTCCTGTGTAGCGTTAATTTCATTCGAGCCCTCCTGTTTCATTGTGTTTTTGTTCTGGCTGGCTAGCATGTAAAGCACCCAAGTAGCCAAATATTCCAGCCGGAGCGATCGTACTGCCAGCTCCTGGGTAGGTGTGGCCCATTACAGAGGCCGTATTATTGCCCGATGCGTATAATCCAATGATAGGCTTACCTTTTTTGCCTAAAACTCGAGCATGTTCATCAGTGACAAGACCACCTTTTGTGCCAAGATCGCCTGGGTAGATTTTTAGGGCTCTAAACGGAGCCTTTTCAATTGTACCAAGGTTTGGATTTGGCTTTACGAGAGGGCTGCTATAGTAGCGGTCGTATGCAGTGCGTCCACGCTGAAAGTCATCGTCCACCCCCTTTTCGGCAAATTCATTAAATCGCTCTACGGTGCTTAAAAGTGTGTTTTCATCAACTTTCATTTTGTCGGCTAGTTTTTCGATAGTTTCTGCTTCGACTAATTCGCCCTTTTCTTTTAGCTTTTTTACAGCTCCGGGAATCATAGTTACACTGCTTAAAAAACTGCGCTTATGTCGAACATCGGTAACGAGCCAGGAGGGTATTGCCGGGATAGTTTTATCCCGTTCGAACATATGGTGACCGAAATCTACATACGACTCAGACTCGTTTAAGTAGCGACTCCCCTTTTGGTCGACGACAATACTCCAGGGGTCAGATCGTTCATTTAATATGAAGCCGTGCTGCTCGCTGCCATCTGTTGTGGCAGCGGTTGCACCCCACCAGGCATCATCCATCATAGCCAAGACGCCGCCAGCTTTTTCACCGATTGCGATTCCTTCGCCGTTTTGGCCTTCGGGTGCAGCTGACCAACCCTCGATGCCGTGGTACTTCTTGCGCCAGGCTTTGTTGCGAGCAAATCCACCGGCGCCAAGCATAACGCCGCGGTTGGTTTTTATATTGATGGTTTTTCCAGATTTTTCAACAACTGCACCAATAACTCGATCATTTTCTATGATTAAATCTTTGAGTGGTGAGTTTAGCCATAGCGGAGTTTCTTGCTTTAGGATGATGTGCATTAAGGATCCAGCGAATGCGCCACCCATGCCATACTTGAGCTGCCCAGTTAGCAATCCGCCGAGGGCACGAAATACAAACCTGACCCCACGGATGAATCCACTAGGGGTAGACCATGCTCGTGAAATGAGCCAGAAGTCATCGGTCATCATTGGGGCTGGTATCGATACGCGCATAGTCTTGCGCCACTTGCCAAGTTTGCGCACATTAAAAGGCCTTACTTCAAGAGATCGCCCAATTCTACCACCTGGTAGATCTGGGTAGTAATCTGGGTAATCTTTTGAGATTGACCACCGTACGCCCTTGCCTTCGAGTAGTTCATAGTAGTTATTTACTCCATGTAGAAATGCTTTTTTTCTAGCCTCGCTAGTCCAGGGGCCGACGTTGCCGATAGTTTGCTCCATGTACTGATATGCCTCTTCGATTGAATCAGATATGCCATGTCTCTGCATTAGTGGGTTGTCGGGCATCCAGAGTCCGCCACCAGATATTGCCGTAGTTCCGCCCCATTTATCGGTACTCTCGATTAAAATTGTATCAAGCCCGTTCTCTTTGGCGGTAATTGCTGCACTAAGTCCTGCTGCTCCTGTTCCCACTACTAAATAGTCAATTTCATAATCCCACTGTGTATTCATGAGGACCTCACTTTAAATGATAGCGTTATTATAGCAGAGTTAAGCATTAGAGTTAATGATTGCTCTGATAAAATCGTGACGCAAAACAGCCAGACTAAAGAGATGATGGTGCAGGAAGTGTGACATCGCACCGTGTCAGTTTGCCAAAATTTGATGGGGCGCCGCCAGCTGCACAGTTTTGATTATTTCCTTCGAGGTGGTAGAATATGCGACCTCCCCAGTAATAAGCACCAACTACCTTAGTTCCTCCAGTTATATCGACGAGCTTGCCACCTATTGGTGGTTTGCCCTGCATAAAGCCACCAACGAGGCCGTCAAATGTAGCGTCATTTGCATGGATTACTTGGCCGCCTACGGCTGGGCCACTAACGCATACCCCATCTGAATATCCTGAACCTAGGCATATATTACTAGTAGCGCCATGTGGCGTCCTTCCATTTACGGTCATAAACTGCATAATGCCCTTTTTATATGCATTAACACCAGCTACGATCTGTGCATTGCGGGCGCGCTGTTGAATGCCATTGTAGGCAACGATCGAAAGAGCTGCCAGTATAGCGATTATTACTATGACTATTAGTAGCTCGACTACCGTAAATCCTGATTGTCTTTGTTTTGCCCACATGTATAGTTTTAGTATATCAAAAAAACTATTTTGAGGTTAGATTTTTACAATTTATGGGTGCGGTGTGGCCCATATACTACTCTTCGAAAACCGATCAGGTTTAATCGAAGTGAATATCAGGATAGATATCTTTTGTTGTTTGGTCGATTTCGTGCTTGAGCTGCGGGAAAGGAGTACCCTCTCGCGCCGTTACACGTTCCAAGCTCCAAAATATTCTTTCGCTATATCCAAGTCCGCAGGCTGGCGGCATTCCATATTCAAGTGCTTCTACAAAATCAATGTCAAGCATCTGGGCTTCATCATCTCCTGCGTCACGCAGATTTTGCTGCTCGACAAAGCGATTAAGTTGATCAATCGGGTCGTTTAACTCGCTAAATGCTTTGCACATTTCGCTGCCACTAAAAACGAGGTTAAATTGTTCGGTTAGTCTAGTGTCGCTAGAGTTAGTCTTGGCGAGGGGCTGCATAAACACAGGTATATCGACTAGGAATACGGGGCCGGCTATGGTTTTACGATACTTCTTCCAAAGCTTGTCGAGCGCGCGTATTCGATTATCCAATTTCTCTACTTCAAGACCTTCCTCGTGCAGCTTGCTCTGTATTTGTTCGATTGTTGACTCAAAGACGTCAATGTCGTATTGATCTTTTAGGACGCTCAGGAAACTAATGCGTTCAAAATGCTCGCCGTCTTTACCGAAATCAATTTTTTTGCCATCAGCTAGAACAAACTGACGAGTTCCCCAAGTCTTATCAGCGACGTATCGAATCATCCTCTCGGTGAACTCCATTCCCATCTCCCAATCGGCAGATGCCCAATACCATTCCATGGCATTGTGTTCGGGTAGATGTTCATCGCTATAGTTCTCGTTGCGAAACCTTGGCCCAATCTCGAACACCTTTTCAAATCCTGAAACGAGCAGTCGTTTTAGTGGAAGCTCATGACTAATGCGCAAGAAAAAGTCCTGGCCGAGCGCGTCCATGTGCGTTACAAAGGGCTTTGCGTCTGCACCTCCTGCAGTAGATTCTAGGACATTATTGCTGACTTCAATAAATTCATTATCAATCAAAAAATCTCGCGTGGCTTGCCAGAATTTTGATCGGCGCACAAATCTATCACGCACATCAATATTAACGTTCATATCTACATAGCGACGACGTAAGCGCTCCTCTTTGTCTGTAAAACTTTCATGATCAAGCGGCATTGGTCGAAGAGATTTCGTTATTAGTTTGAGCCGCGAAGGTGCTAGCGAGATTTCACCAGTCTTAGTTTTGATAACTTGTCCTGTGGCCTCTATGAAGTCGCCCGTATCTAATAAGCTCAGATTATCTATACCAACCAGGCCTTCTTCAGGTTTTGAGGCACCGATATTATCAGACTGAAGAAAGAGCTGCAAACTACCCGAAAAATCACGGATTACAATAAAAGCAATTTTCCCAAATTTCCTAATAGATTTAATGCGACCAAATACTGTTTCGGTTTTGCCATCGAATTTTTCGAACTCACTTGCTATATCGACGGCCATAGCAGTTCTGTCTGCTCTGGCTGGATATGGATCGTACCCGAGAGACTTTAGTTTCTCTAGTTTTTTAATTCGCTCATCACGATATTCTTTCATTGTAGCCATATACGCATCATTATATCAGAGGTAGCTCGACTGGCATAGCCATGGTTGCATGAACGCTGCAGCTATCAAGAAGACCAGTTTGTAGTTTGTGCGGCTGCAATTGAGCCGCGCCTTGGGTCGATCTATTACTATATAGACTAATTAGGTTAGGTTAGAAAAAATCGCCCTGCCGGGCGAACATTTGATTTTTTCTCTAATTTGGCTACAGTCTACGAAAAATCTTGAACCTATTTCCAGCGCGATGCTGGCTGAGCCGTACAGGCTCAGCCCCAATGCCTGTGCGGGCAAGCCCGTGCTCGCCCTACCAGAAAAACCCTTTGCCTTATTTTTTGAGATTTCCCCCGCCAAATTTCTTTTTTAGTTGTAAAGGGTGTTTCTGGCGTAGTATTGACATAAATATGACAGTATATTATGATATATTTCAAGTATAATGCGCAAAGATTACTTTCTACCTATGTGAGATCAAGCTCTACAAGATAGAGTTTTCAAGGAAGTACTAAATTTGGGTAAAGGCTTCTTGAATGGCAGTTCTAGAGATGATAGGGCACTCGCATACGAATCTCCGGATCGCTTAAAGAGTATGGTTGCGCAAAAGCTACCTAAAGATGGAATTGGTATTGAGGGTATCCTACAGGAGTTCTCCGACCTAATCGCAAAATATTCAATCGCCCAATTCGATGATGGCTATCTCGCATTCCCGGATTCAGGCAATGCGCTCCCTGCAATGGCCGCAGACATATTTTCCAAATTTTTAAATCAAAACCTCATTGCTTTCTCGAGAAGCGCCCCAATAGCAACTTTTATTGAAATTCAGCTCATCGAATGGCTGCGCCAGTTAATCGGACATGAACACAAAGACCTAGATGCAATCGAATCACTAGCAGATGTGTCTGGCATGGTTACAACAGGTGGTCATATGGCAAATCATATTGCAGTTCTCACGGCATTAAATACGGCATTTCCGAACATCAAAACAGAAGGGCTTACGTCGCTGAATGAAAAACCAGTAATCATACTGGCTGGCGACATATCCCATTATTCTTTTGTAACTGCTGCGCACCACCTGGGGCTTGGTCGCGACTCCATCGTAAGCGTTGCCTCAACTGGAGACTACCGCACGGATGCCAGAAACGTCGAGGAAGTTCTCGCGAATCCTCCAAAAGATACAAGGCCATTTATGGTTGTAGGTATTGCTGGCAATGCAAAAACAACACAGATTGACGACATAGAAGAGCTCGCCGACGTATGCGAACAGCATAACACTTGGCTGCATATTGACGCGTGTCACGGCGGTTCGCTACTGTTCTCCAAGAAGTATCGATCCATGCTTAAAGGAATAGAGCGAGCCGACTCCGTCTCTATTGATCCTCATAAAGGCTTGTTTATGGCATACCCCCTCAGCTTCATCCTATTCAGGCGACGGGGAGACTTGGTGGTTTATACGCGGTATGAGGAGGAAGTGCGCGACGGATCATCATGGGACCTTGGATTCATAACACCATTTTACGGGTCGCGAGGATTTGAGTCGCTAAAATTATACAGCACCATCAAATGCTTCGGAATCGATGGACTGGCCGAGATCATAGATGAAAGGCAGGATCTTGTTCTAAATATGGCCGATGTTTTGAAAGGTAATGAAAATATCTGCATGCTTAACGATGTTGAATTTTACAGAATGAGCTTTGTATATCTGCCGAGAGGCATAAGGGAAGATATTACGTCACGGCAGCTATCTATGCAACAGAGAACCGACATTAGAGATCTAATCGAGGAGTATACTCATAGAATCAACGAAGAACTTTATGTCGATGGGCGATTAATTCTTGACGAGTTTAAGTTGTCTGATTTGAACAATTCAACCAAGCTTAATCTTGACGGCAAGATGACCGTAATGAGCGCCACACTCGGCAATCCAAACCAATCTACCGAGAAGATAGAACAGTCGTTTCAGCTTCTGTTCGACAAGTGTCAGACGTACCGAAAAGAGTATCAATTACGGTATCGTAAAATCGTGACTGAGAATGCTCGCTCGACCACTAACAAAACAGGAAGTTACGGACCAGCAGGATGGTAAATTGACTATGATTGAAACTGCGGCTAGTCGCTCCTATGAAATCGCAAAGAGGATGCAGGAATCTTCTGACTACGATACGGAAAGCATCGTCATGTTTGGAAGCGCAGTTACTGAAGGGTTATGGGTTGACGGAAGGTCAGATATTGACCTGAATGTTTTTGTATCCGATGAATGGGGTGATAAAATACCGGAACTTGCAGGAACCATCGAGCGCACGATAGACAGTAAGACTGGCATTACGTGGCATGAGCATCCTCGAGTAGTTGTTGATGATCTGCAACCAAGGGTGGAAGCTGTCGTATCCTTGGACAGTCAAGTTTTTGATATAAGCTGGGCAACAAGAGCCATACAGCTCAATCGATTCGAATCAAAGGTCAGACGAGATAACCTCGAGATATACCTGGGTCAAATATATCATTATGGAATTGAGCTTGTAGGCAAGCGCCCCGATTGTCACCCACTTACCAAGGTTAGCCCTTTTATTGAGAATCAGGATGTCATAGACGATCGGTTAGCCGTAGTCTCAGAAGTCTTTGATGAAACTTGCGACAAGCTGCTATGGGAAATAGATCAGAATGCACTAGACGTAGGTGCCCTTATCTGGGCTCTGGGCTCGCTACAGAGGTACCTCTTGCAGTCTGCCAGCTTAAAAACCCATCGATATCCATTAAGCTACAAGAAGCACCTTCGGTATCAGTTGGATCAATTCGATCTTAGATGCCCAGAAGAGCTTAGTGCACAGGCTCTTAAATCAGTCTTACGAGACTGGAAGAACTCTGTACAAGACCTGTAGTATAGACTTACATCCTATAGGGTGCGTGAATGCCGAGTATACCAAGCCCGGTCTTGAGTGTATCTGCATACAGTGCAACAATGCTTGCACGGTGTTGTTCGCGGTCGCTACCAACCACCTTGTTTTTCTCATAGTAGCGATTAAATTCTTGCGCAAGCTCAAATAAGTAAGTACAAATGTGGTGTGGCTCTAGCTGCCGAATAGCCAAATCAATAACCTCTGAGTATTCGCCAAGCTTTCGTAGCAAGCTACGATCCTCTTCTTGTACATCGTCCGGAGCTATGGTGTGGAGTGCCACTTTTTCAAGTATTCTTCTTGCGCGTGCATGAGCATACTGCAAGTATGGACCAGAATTACCTGCAAGGCTCACAGTCTCATTCACGTCAAAAGCTATATCGCCACCCAGACGATACTTGGCAAATGTATATTTTATTGCACCCAAGGTGACCTCTTCTATTAGTGATTCATCTTCGACAAGTTCGCGCACTTTGTCGCGAACAATACTAATTGCATCGACTGCTCTATTGACGTTACCTAGACGCGAACTCATTTTTCTACCATCACCAAACCGTACAGTGCCATTCGTTAAGTGTGTCATAGCTCCTAGCAGCTCAGGCCTAAATACTTCGGCTGCAGCAAACACGACACGCATATATTCCTTTTGATCATTGCCGGTAATCACATAGCGATGATCAAAGTCGTAGTCGCTTTTTTCTTGCCAAATAACTCCAATATCTTTTGTCTCGTATGTCGGGAGCCCCCTGCTAGTGATAAATACCCTGGTATGCAAACGTCTATTGTTGTCTCCTCTAAATACTATGGCGCCGTCAGATTCTCTGAGATTACCTCTAGCCAACTGCTCATTTACTACCGAAATACCTACACCGACAGTACTGCTTTCGGGGTAGTATCGCATCCGATCAACTTTTATCATATCGTAGAACGCATCAAAATAATCGAGACTCCATTGTCTTGTAGTCCAGTATATAACTGCTAGTGGCGATTCATGATTATTTTTTGAGTGAAACTCGTATATTATTTTATTAAGTTTATCGATTTCATCCTTTACCGATCCATTTTCTTCGTAGGATTTAGCGCCGCTTACATAGCACCGACTAATCCAGTTAGCACGACTAAAGACATCTCCGTCGATCCTTGCTAGTTCACTAGGATTCACTCCACCCAACCAACTACAAATACCCCAGAGACATTTGGCGACATGTAGTCCTACATCACCACCAAAGCTAGTACGGTGAACCGTGGCGCCACCAACAGTCATCAGCCGTGCCAGGATGTCACCAAAGACGGTTTGATATAAGTGGCCCGTATGAAGTTCCTTGAACGCATTTGGGCAGCTATATTCAAGTACTATATTTTTGCCAATAAGTTGTTTTGCTGGTTTGCGCAAAGTAGCAGATAGTAACGCCTCATTGGTAAGAAATATGTTAATGAACCCAGGGCCAGCTACTACTACCTCCCTAATGTCTTTATGTGTGCGAAGCCTATCAACAATTCTTTTAGCTAAATTCTGCGGTCTCTCGAGGAGGTCTTTTGATAATTGCAACGCAACATTGGTAGAGTAATCTCCAAATATAGGATCTGGGCGAGTCAGAAGAACCTTAGTATGTACGCCAAAAAGATCTTGTACTATTTTTTGAATTTCTAATTCCATTGCTGTCAAGTATATCAAAATGATAGCTCATACACCAAAAAAACCTTTACAGATTCATTAAACTAAAAAAGAAATTCGGCGGGGGGGGAATCTCAAAAAAATAAGACAAAGGGTTTTCTGGTGGGGCTAGCGGGCGCGTGCGCCCGCAGGCTTTGGGGCTGAGCATGTACGGCTCAGCCAGCATTGCGCTGGAAATAGGTTCGAGATTTTTCGTAGACTGTAGCCAAATTAGAGTAAAACTCCGAGAGGTCGCCCGTGAGGGCGACCGTTTGGATTTTTACTCTAATCTGGCTCCCTTGTGCGCCGAAATTCGAACCTATTTCGAGCAAAATGGCTAAAGCTCAGCCCTGCCGCCTGCGCGAGCGCCACTTCATGGCGGGGTGCTGATATTTTGGGAGTTCAGAAAAGTTGCAAGTAAATTGAAGGTATTATCTTACAGATTATGCGGTGTGAATACGGTGACATGCTCATCGTCTCTCATTGCGATTCTTGCCAGTTCAGACGTTACATGAGAAATTCCATGCGATTCAATGATTTCAGCCACATAAACGCCGTCACAAAAAGTAACACGGGCGTCTAGGTCACTAAGGCAGTTGGCTTTATGAGGCGTCGGAACATGCGATTCATCTACGGTTAAGCTGGATAAATCTGCAACACGACTCATGAGCTCTCTCGTATCCCAATATACTTTACTCTCTGTATTTTGACGAGAATCTATCCAGTTTGTCGCAGTCCATGACTGCATCGACTCATAAATGGCTTTTTCTGCGGCTTGCATTGAATCTTTCGAGCATCCACCTCCAAGAACAGCAAATGGATAATCTCTTTCATTCGATATAATACTACAGGCAACCTTGTAATCTGAGCTAACTGACTCAACCAGCCCAATACACACAGAGAAGCTCTCGGGTATTTCAATCTTATTATTGCGCACAATTTTTTCGACTGCATCATCTGAAAACTTTGCCTGAAAGGATCTATCGAGTGCCCACCATGCAGCAAGTGAAATTCTTTCAATCGCCTCTTGCCACGCATTTTCAAGAGCAATCTCTTTGTCTGTATGTGCGGCTGAGGCTACAATTTCTTGATCCTTTGTATGCTCAGCCTCTATTCTCTCCATTATTGTGCGCATCTTTAGACTATCAACATCCAAACCAGTTGAACAGGGGCGAAAATCGCCCCTGTTATCAAGCCGTACCGTTTTTACTGGTGAAAACGGTGTATCTATAATTTCAAACATACATATCCATGTGTTTTATGCTTGGGCTGGGCGAAGTTTCCTCCGCCCAGCCCAAGTTTTGTGATCGCTATGCGACCACGAGGTTCGCCGGTGCGAACACCTGTGCGAACTGACCCTGCCAGCTGGTCGTCTGGGTCAGGCTCTCCAGTGCTGCGACGAAGTTACTCGTCAGAACCGGATCCTGCCACAGCGACTGCTGCAACGAGCCACTGACGGCGAGCGTCTGGAGCTCCAGGCGCGCCACCGCAACCTTGTTGACCGCATCGGAGATCAGCTTCTGCTGTTCACCGAAATCGACCTCAGGTGTGCGAATGGACGACCAGAGCGCCGCGACTGTGCCGAGCGTTGCTCGGGCGCTCGTCAGAGCGTCCTCGCTGCTGCTCAGCAGCTGCATGGCAGCAACAAGGTCACCGCTCGTCATGACCGCATCTTCGATAGCAACGTTCGCCTCGAAGAACTTGGCAGACCCATCGAACAGCGACTTGCAGTAGCTTGCCAGCTGCTCAATGTACTCAGCGGAGAATTCGGGGCTGACGTTGCCGCCGCCACCTCCTCCACCGCCTCCGCAGTTGATTCCTCCCATGGTAATCACCTCCTTGGGCGGGATAGCAGGTACGATAAGGGAAAGTCTCCCAAATCTAGCCGCATCGCAGCACAAGAAAACACACTTGTCAAATATATTCTACCTAGGGGGTATGCTTATGCTATTTGTTATACCGATATTCTGCACAAAATCCCGGTCGTGAGAGACAATCAAGACGCCTCCATTATAGTTTTTTAACGCGTGTTCTAGCGCTTCGATTGTCAGTATATCAAGGTTATTGGTTGGCTCATCAAGAATCAGCAAGCCCGCATTATTGGCGGCTATCCCTGCCAAGAGCACCTTGGCGCGTTCACCTCCACTCAACTCGCTACCTGGTGTTACTTGAATAATATCTTTTTTTAGATTGAACCGAATGAGTAAATTAATTGCGTCATGCAATTCAAGTGATGGCGCAAGGCGACGAAGGTTATTGAGCGCTGAGTCGTCAGGTAGCGGTAATGTTTGATTTTGATCAACGTAGATAACATTTGCTTGTTTGCTGGTGCGAACATCGCCAGATGAAACAGGAGTGTCACCCATGATCCCGCGTATCACAGAGGTCTTTCCGGAGCCATTTCTACCCTTCAATAAAACTTTATCGCCAGTGCGAATCGAGAACGACATGGGACCGATTATGTGCCCATTACCATAATCAATTTCCAGATTAGATACGGAAAGCAGATTTAGTTTTTTGTCCGCCTCTTCCTTAAAGAGGAACTTTAGCGACACATCCTCTTCCGGTCGCTCCGGTTCCTCGAGTTGTCCGAGCCGACTATTCATGCCACTGGCTGCGCTTGCCAGTCCGCTCGCCGCCTTTTCTTTGCGAAAATGAGCAGTCAGCTTATCGTTATCGGAACTTGAGCGGTTTGACCCAGCGGAGTTTGCCTTAATCCGTGCTGCTTTCGCAGCACGATTAAGTCGCTTCTTTTCTTTTTCATACTGTTCGTAGCGATTAAACGTTGCTTGCTTTGCCTTTTCACGGGCTTCAACGTATTCATCATAACCGAGTCCATATTGCTGCATACCTTGGTCACCGCCCATAAGCTCAATAATACGACTTGTTGCATTTCTTAGGAAACGACGGTCATGCGAGACCATCAAGAAAGCCGCATTTGAACCCTCAATAAATTTTTCCAACACAACGACACCTTTATCGTCCAAATTGTTTGTCGGCTCGTCTAATAGGACGACATCGTAGCGTGAGGCAAATACCGCTGCAAGTGCAATGCGTGTTCGCTGACCACCTGAAAAATTGCCAATTTCTTTATCCGTATCAATGGAGGATATATCGGCGCGTTTGAGTGCCTTTTCTAGATTCGCATCAAAGGATGCCACTTCAAACTTGTCATATTTCTCAAGTGCATCAGCATACAGCAGGAGAGTTCGTTCACTTGAGTCATGCTCAAGATTCGCACATTGCCCGTCAAATTGCTCACGTGCTTCCTTGACACCCGTCACTTCCTCGATGAATTCGTACACACTATGATCTAGCCAGTCACGCATGTCCTGTGGTAGTATCCCGATTTCTTCGTTGGTTTTAATAATTTCTCCAGAGGTCGGAGTCAGGTCGCCATTAATAAGCTTCAAGAGGGTTGTCTTACCTGCGCCATTCGGACCAACGAGACCGATCTTATCGCCAGTATTAATAGAGAACGACACATCATGAAGGATTTCCTTGCTACCAGTAGTGTAGTTGACGCGATTGAGGTTAATCATGCTGGCATATTATAGATTATTTTTACTGTTAAGCAACTTTTCTGAACTCCCAAAATATCAGCACCCCGCCATGAAATGGCAGTCGAACCACCAGAAAAACCCTTTTCAATATCTAAAAATCTCGGCGGGGGAAATCAAAAAATAAGGCAAAGGGTTTTTCTGGTGGGGCGACTACCATAAGTGGTAGAGGCGGCAGGGCTGAGCTTCAGCCATTTTGCTCGAAATAGGTTCGAATTTCAACGTACAAAGGAGCCAAATTCGGAACAACGCGCCGCGCAAGCGGCGACTGACGGGCGGCACGCAGTGCCGTCCATTGGTTTTTCAGGGGGGAAGACAGCGATTTAGGGCATGCGGAGCACGCTTTTTTGTTTTGCAGTCGCCTTCGGCGGTATATAATAGAAATGCACACAATCAAATCAGAAGAATCTATTTTTATGGCTTTAATAGCCGTCTCGTACAATTTAGATTTTTCTGAATTGTGTGCAACGAGGCGGCTATTTAAGTTGGGAGGGAGTGATGAGCGAGAAATATTTTCTATACGCCAGAAAATCTACTGACGTAGAGGACAAACAAGTTTTATCCATTGAGGCACAAATAACGGAGCTGCGAAAGTTTGCGGCAGACAATGACTTGCAGATTGTCGATACAATTATCGAGAAGCGTACCGCAAAGACACCAGGACGCCCGAAGTTTGGCACAATGCTTGGTCGCATTGAGGCTGGCGAAGCCAGCGGCATACTTGCGTGGCATCCCGACCGCCTCGCCCGTAACTCTATTGACGGCGGACAAATCGTCTATTTACTCGACCAAACTCGGCTGACATCGCTCAAGTTTCCAACGTTTTGGTTTGAAAACACCTCTCAGGGCAAGTTCATGCTCTCTATCGCTTTTGGTCAGTCCAAATATTATGTAGACAACTTATCTGAAAATACCAAGCGAGGCTTGCGTCAGAAGTTGCGGCGCGGCGAATACCCAAGTCATGCGCCACTCGGTTATATAAATGATCTGCGTAGTAAAAGTATTGTCATAGACAAACGAGTTGCGCCGATTATCGTGCAAGCCTTTGAGCTGTATGCCAAAAACCAAAGCCGCTATGAAGACATCGCTGATTTTCTAGCAAGTCAGAGGCTTGTTACACGCGGTAAAGGCACAAAATACAAAAAAGATAGAATACGCCGTATTCTATCCAATCCGTTTTACTACGGGCACTTCGTATATAAGGGCGAAATCTATGAGGGTACGCACAAGCCGATTATTTCCAAGAAACTTTTTGATAAAGTCCAGGCGGTGCTCGCCGAACGCGGACGACCTCGCAAGGCAAACCATAGCGAACCAAAAGTATATTGCGGGTTGCTGCGCTGTTATTCGTGCGGTCTGATGATTACTGCCGAGAAACGTGTAAAGAACCAAAAGAACGGCAATCGACACGAGTATATTTATTATCACTGCACGAAAAAGCGCAAAGACATGAAATGTCTTGAACCTGCCGTGCGAGAAGAAGCATTAGACGAGAGTTTGACGGAATTATTACAAGAATATGCTTTACCTGACGCGTGGAAGGCGGATTTACTCGCACGGTTGGAGGAAGATGAACGGAACGAGCAAAGCTCGACGCATACGTTTATGGCAACCGCACAAACGAGGATTGCTAGTTTGCAAAGCAAACTCCAAAGACTTCTTGATAGCTACCTCGACCAAGACATTGACCGCGACACCTACCTAGACAAGAAAGCCGAACTCATGAGAGAAAAGAAGTCATTGGAGGAGCAATCCAGCAAGCTAACGCTTGACGCGACTGCGTGGGTCGAACCTATGCGCCGATGGCTTGATGAAGCTAATTCTATCTGTAAATTATCGCTTGAGAGCGATAAAAACGAGAAAAAGGTTCTTGCCAAAGAAATCTTTGGGTCGAACCTTTTTCTGCAAAACAAAAAAGCGTGCTCCGCACGCCCCAAATCGCTTTCTTCCCCCCTGAAAAACCAATGGACGGCACTGCGTGCCGCCCGTCAGTCGCCGCTCGCGCGGCGCGTAAATCTCAATTTGGCTGGGGCTCAGGGATGGGAATATAACTTTTACAGATGACTTAGACTTTGATCCGGCTGAATTAGATGTAGTGTATGAAGATCCAGGGGAGCTTTCAAGATGAGTTACTCTCGCAACGGATCATTCGTACCATTTGTCTTGCTGACGGGAGCAGCTATCGTCTACTGGGAATATGTCCAGTACCTACTACTGGCCATGGTTATATTCATAGGAATTAAGATGGTGTATAGAGCGTATCTGTTCTCTCGCTCGATAATTCAATATTTTGGATTGAAGGATGTAGACTCAATGGATGGAATTGCTTTTGAATACTATATAGCCGAGGTACTCAAGAACCGAGGATATAGCAATGTGTCACTTACCGAACGGTATGACTATGGGGTTGATATCATCGCAGAGAAAGATGGCATCCGATG
>JACKGP010000001.1 GCA_020631935.1 Candidatus Nomurabacteria bacterium | reverse complement strand
CGCCAATATCGACCCCCGTGGCCGACGCGGCGACGAACTGCACGGTCGTGCCAGAATTGGCGCCGACCACGCTGGGCTGTAGCCAGCTGGGGATCCCCGTAAACTCTACGCGGAATGGCCCAGCCCCTGTTGCGCTGAGCGCATATTGGCCCGTCGCCGCATTGACCGCGGTCGTCCCTGCGGCTGCACCGCTGGCGTCGTAGGCGGTGACAACAATACCAGCAACACCTGTCAACAGTGCTTCGCTGCCGTCTTTTACACCATTGCTATTTGCGTCGCGAAAGACCGAACCCGTAATCGTACTGGTCTGTAATGCAGGCGCGGCTTGCACAGGAAGGGCGCCCATCGACCATAGTAGTGGGGTCAGCTCCAATAAGAGCGAGGCTACCAACAAAGCGTTGATAATAGTTATCAAGCAGCGCGTAATAATTTTGCTACGCTGTCGAGTGGTTCCATGAATCATACGAGATAACTCCTTCAATTGTTAACTTGGTCTGACCGATCATCGGCTAATGGATGAGTTAGGCAGCTATTAGATTGACAGCCGCTTTGTAAGGGACAGGCATCTCGCCGCGCGGCAAAGTTGACGCATATAAAAATGCGGCGGCGAATGATCGACTGGTTGGGCGAAAGCAGGAGGGTATGAATACCAGACTACGTGTATACTAATGCGCTGCATGAAGTAACATTTCCACCTCTGGTAGCAATGTTACTTCATTGCAACGGCTAGTTGTCTGGCCGCTTAATTTTTAGAAACCCCCTATAACTTTTACGCGGGTTATGATTTCTAAAAATTAAATATTCGCGGCCCTAGTGTAATGTCTGCCATGTAAATAGTTTGCCAGAACCAATACGCCAAACTGTAAGGAAATTGTAATATGCCAACAGGGATCAACATGAAGTTCTGAAGTAAAATAGAGGCTGGAATAAGTTGGAATCCCCAGGATATATTCCACAGTGGCAGCTTGTTGTAGCAAGCTGCCACCTTTTTATACTCTACCTTATTTGCTAAGCTATTGGTGCGCCGGACCTTCTCCCTAGCCCACCTTAGTGGGTAGGGAGCCATCAATTCATCGACAGAGAGTCGATTTCTCTCCCATTAGGGAAAGATCGGCAGGGAGTCAAAAGGCCACCTATACCTTGAGCTTATTAGGTAGAGTACTTTAATTCTTCTCGCGGTCGTTTCTCGGGCAATCTAATTGTTACTACAATATCGTACTACGATTTAACTATAAATTGTCTAAGCGGTATGGCGTATTTATACCTATCCACACAGGCCCTGATTTGAATGTAACAAAATAAAAAAAGAACCGATGAACAAATGTCCAGGGTTCTTTGTTGACTGTGGTGTAAGGGCATAGACACAATATTTGGTTTAGACACAACTCATTATATTACAGTTCGCTGACAATTTTATGCGCCTTTTGTCGTATCTTTACGCCTATTTTTGGGGGTGATCCACAAATATGTTTGCTATTTTTCAAGCCTAAAGCAGAAAAGGCGTCCGCATATTGCGGACGCCTTTTTGCTTAGACCTTACTACAGTTCATCTGCGAAACTACCGGTTGGTAATGATGGGCAAGAACTGCTTGTTCAACATGGCTGGCTCACCAGCATCATCATCGAGCGCTGTGGGTGACTGAATGAGGCCGGCCCACCAAGTCAGGTCAGAGACGCCTGGCCCCAGCTTGAAGAGCGGCGTACGTCCGGTCGTGGGGTCTGCATCACTATTGCGCTGGGTATTTGTGGATACGGTGAAGCTGTATCCCTCTGGCGCAATAAATTCCAGATAGTAGTCGCCCGGCAGCAGATTGGCGAAGAGGAACGCGCCGTTCTCATCTGTCTGCTGTTCGGCCACTTTATT